>JAVSBY010000041.1:37364-51169 GCA_031960925.1 Gilliamella sp. CRA003912 | reverse complement strand
GTTTGTCCATTAAGCGTGAGTTGCAATTTTGCGGCCAAAGAGCATAAAGATAATAATCGAGAAGATTAAAATGCCAACGGCGACATAAAAAGCCAGTAATTGGCTACCGGTTGTGTCGATGATAAAACCAGTAAGTGGCGGCGCCACGATTGCTGAGCCAATGCCGAAGGTATTAAATAACCCAAGCGTTTTGCCATAACCCTGTTTAGGCGCGATTTCGCCCAGATATGAGATTAAAATCGGCTCAACAGCAAGCTTACCAAGAAAGCCGTATAATATTAGGGATACCACTAATAAGGTTTCATTTTCAAATAGCACAATACAAATTAGCATTAATGTTGCTGCTATTTCTAGCCCAATGATGAGCGCAGCTTTTTGGGTTGCATATTTATCAGCAAGGCGGCTGAAGATTAACGCTGCCGGTATTGATGAAATTGCAACTAATGCGGCCGAAAAGCCAATTGCCGTGCCTTGAAATCCGCGTTCAGTTTGTAAAAAAGTCGGTAGCCAAGTCACAATCATGTAATAGCCATAACATGTTGCGAAATAAATCGCATACATCGAAATCATTTTGCGTGAAAATAGGCTGATAAACGAACTTTTCGTCTCATCAACCTGCGGGGCTATGTGCTGCTTTGTTAGCGGTGCTTGGTTAGGTAAATTTTGTTTATTTTTGATGACCACTAAAAAGGCAACAAGGATAATAAAAATTAACGTACCGGCAATATACATGGTGGTTTGCCAAGGGTAGCCAGCCGTTTTGACAAGGTAACTTGCACCAATTAGCGTGATGGCCATGCCAAGTCCTGTGCCACTATTAATAATGGCGGTGGCAAGGCTTCGTTTATCTGGCCCTATATTGTCTTTAACTAACGAGTAGGCAACGCTGTAGTAGCTGCCGCAGCCTGCACCAGCAAAAATACTCGCAAGATAGATAGTATTAATGTTATCTGTTGAAACAATGATGAAAGGCGCGATTAAAAATAGGATAAAACCGGGAATTAATATCTTTTTTTGTCCGAATCTATCAACCAAAACGCCAGAAGGAAACTGCATAAGGGTATAAGCGGCAAAAAAACAGGTGACAATCAGCCCTAATTGGGTTTTTGCGGTGCTTGGATTCAATCCGAGAGACACGCCCATTTCAGGGAAAACCGTCGGTAATGATTGCCGATAGACCCACATCACCATCCAGCCAGAGCATAAAACAATGGTCAGTGAGATCCAGTATGGAATCTTGCTCGCTTTAGCGTTCATTTTTATCTCCTAATTAATAATATATTCTAGACTTCGGCGACTTGAGCCCCTTGCCGATTAGCCGTTAAACTCGGCATACATCAAAGAGTATTTCATTGATATTGTAGGGAGTTTATGTTTATTTATAGACTAAATTATCGCGATAGTGTGACAAATATCATCATTTATTTTAATGCGGGTTAGATTATTAAAAAAATATTATTAATGATGGTAGCTAAGCCGTAATATTGTTTATCAGTAAAAGGGCGGATGGATAAATTTAACCATGAGTGAGGTGAATCTGTCTGTACCACTCATTGGCTTTCAAACGAAAGTGATAGGTAACGGATGATAACAATATGAGCAAATCAAGACATTTTGCCTTGATTTGTTAGGACAAGTCAGCTTAGTAAATATGAAAATAGTCTTGAATTAACTTGGGGTCGTGCGTTTTAATGAAGAGGCTTTGTACTAAAATACGCTGAACTTAGCAACACACAGATGATAACGTTAAGTCAGCGTCATAATTTTCTATTTGTAGTAATAAAACTGGATTGAGTTTGTTATCATTTTTGCTTATCAAGTAATAATTTGTTTTTAAACCACAAAATAGCTTCATCTTGTGATCTAGATTGATGCCATAAAATAGTTTGTTCCATCTTAGGCATTGGAAAATCGGTTTCGAGTATTTTGATATCGCAATTGTTGGCAATTTTATTAGCAAAACTAACCGGGACTGTTGCAATTCTATCTGTGCCAATAATAAATTCATGCATCGCACCATACATGGCTATCTTAATTGTAGATTTACGTTCGATTTGTTGATTTATAAAAAATTGTTCATCAACAGACTTTTGTATGCCGTTGGGCTGCATAATTACATGCTCACATTGCTGAAAATGGTCACGTGTAATGTGGTTTTTAAATTGTTTGGATTTTGCGGACACAATCGGCACGTAATCTTCAACAAAGACAGGCGATCGAAAACAGCCTTGGATATCCGGATATTGTTTGGGCATAAACAGAAAGTCAATTTCCCCCTTCAAAAGATCGTTTATTTCACTCTCACCATAGAAAATACGCATTTCAAAAGATAAGTTTGGTGCTAATGATGTTGCACTATTGATTATTGGCGCAAGAAAACAGCTAATGACATAATCTGAAGCTGATATTTTTATGACACGATGACTTTTATTCGGGTCAAAGTCTTTTCCACCTTGAATAATGTGAGTCGCGCTGTTTAAAATATCTTTAACTTTAGGATAAATGGATTGTGCATAAGGGGTGATCACCATTTTTTTCCCCGATATCACCAAAATGTCATCGCAAAGTACATCGCGTAAACGATTTAACGCACAGCTCATGGCTGATTGGCTTAGATACAGTTTTTTAGCGGCTAATGTGACGCTTTTTGATTCGATAAGCGCATCTAATGCAATAAATAGATTTAAATCGAGTCCTTGTAAACGCATCGCTTTCCTTTGTACAGATTCAGTACATTTTCAATATTGGTGATAATTGATCATAAAGTGAATTTTGTTTTTTGACTAGTTGAGTGGCTATATATTTTTCGTGTAATGAAAAAGCAATATCAATGCGTAGGGTATTTTGAATGAATTGAAAAAATAACGTTTAAAAAGGATAAATTTAAAGGTGCATCTTTGCCCTAAAGTAACAAGCGGCTAGAACTTGGCTAAACCGCTTTACTGAGAATTGACTGTGTTATTGTAGTTCTTATCAGTCCTTATTTTATGTGTTTGTTTGGATTTTTTTCCATTCGTTAAAAATTTGCGGCAAAAATGTTTTGAAGCGTGAAAATTCACAAACGTTATGAACAGCTAGGCCTTTTACCACATTTTCAGGCATTTTTATCCCTGATGGGAGTACTGATCTGACTTTCTTATCTTCAAGAACATAGCCTAACCAGAATCGGGTTCGATGCTCAAGCCCATTTGGCGTTTCACGGAAAATATGACACATCAAAGCCGGTGCAGGGTGTGTGTCTGGCGTTGTTATAATAGGGGTTGACCAGCCTTGACCACCATGAAATGTAACGACATTGGGTTGATGCCAGCGAGTCATGTCAAAACCAAACTCGTCTGGTGACATAAAATGGATATCGACATTTTGCATGCCACAGTTGCAATCTTCGGTTGCATGATGGGTTACCCCCCAGTTTCGTTGCGCAATGGGAATAGATTCATCCAAAAGTTGTTTTTTGTCTTCTTCACTAACATGAATATCACTGTGTTGAGGTGGATACCACATTTTATAACGCTTACCTTCAAGAGGATGCCAAGCAAACCACCAATCAATCATTTCAGCTGTGATATCTGGGTAAATATTCATATTGGCAACAAAGCCTGCGCCATTATCTAAAATGCACCAACCAGTTTCAACATCTAAATAACCCGTATCGAGTAATCGATTTCTGTCTTCTGGATAAAGCGCCTTTTTAGGGTCACATGCCACAGCCATTTTGGCTAGATGTTCAGATTGAGGTTGAGTAATGCTATCGGTGAGATAATGGTCTAAATCACTCGAGTTAGATGATAAATCGTTTAATTGCGAAGTGAAATTTTCGGTCATTTTAGTGTACCTCTGATCTGAGTTGAACAGCATCATAGCAATCGTGCACATTTTCTTTATTTTATGGATATTGAGTTAATGTGTGGTTAACTAAGATGATTAGTTGATGAGACGATTATGCTTGCAACTAACCTATTTGTAAAATTGAATCTTTTTGTAGTAAGTATTGATAATTTCAATACATACCACCTTCAAACAATTGATCCAGTTTTTCAATAAATTCTTGTTCAGGACGGTGATAAAACACCCCGTTATCGGGCATGCCTCTTAAAAATAAATAATAAACACCACCGATATGTTTGTCATATTGATAATCAGATAACCGGCTTTTTAGAAAGCGGTGTAACGCAAGTATGTAAAGCTGATATTGAAGATCATAACGGTGCTCGCACATGACCGCTTGCAGTGAGTCTTGCTGATAATCATTCGATGAATAGCCAAGCCAATTGGATTTATAATCGACCAGGTAGAACTTGCCTTGCCATTCAAACACCAAATCGATAAAGCCTTTTAGCATGCCTTGAACAGTATTAAATTGTAAAGGCGGGCACTGCTGAGATAAGCTATCGTACCTTTTACTTAACTTGTCGAACTGCTGATGAGTTATCGATTGCCGAATAGGTAAGCAGAACTGGAGTTCGTTAATGCACTTTTGTTGCAAAATCTGTGATAATTTAAGTCCTTGTGGATTAAGCTGGGTGGATAACACCTGATGTAACCACTGTTCGATAACCGTAATCCAAGTCGGTGCTAAATTGAGCGTGTTAATCAGTTGCTTGCTGTGCTGATGAAGGGTATTTTCACTTAGGGTTTCCATAATCTTATGCAGCATCGTGCCGACATAAGCACCTTTAGGAAAATGGTGAATATCCTCGCTTTGCAATATGAGATTGTCAGTGGTATCGTCATTATCTTGGTCTGCTTGCCACTTTGTTTCAATGTCAGCGTTCACCGCGAGCTGATGACGTTTTTTTTGTAATTCAGTATAACTGGTGACTCGCCAATTAGTTGATAATTGACGCTGAAATCGTTTTGCTGATAAGGCAGGAGCAACCGGTTGTTTATCGGTATAAAATGAGCGTGAGATAGGCAAAGTGACCGCAATGACATTGGCAATAGTCTCCAGTGCGTTCATATCATGATTTAAAAGATAATTGATGGCTGAATGTTCTTTTTTAAGTGGGGCAAGCCCAATGCTGCAATGGTATATTGATCGCGTCATGGCCACATATAATAAACGCAAATCTTCGGCTAATCGCTCTTTATCTATCTTTTGTTTAATCTCATCGGTCAATTGCCATGTGTAGTTTATCGCATAATCATTTTGTTCATCATGATATACATAGCTATGTCCCGCTTGATATTTTGCGATAAATGGGATCCACACTAACGGAAATTCTAACCCTTTTGATTTATGAATGGTGATAATCTTTATCAGGTTTTCATCACTTTCTAAACGCTGCTCGTGGTTGCTTAAGTTTAAGTTCGGGCTAATGATCTGTTTTGAAAGCCAACGAATCAACGCATTTGGACTGTCTAATTGATAAGATGCTTCTTGTAATAGCTCCCCGAGATGCATAAAGTTAGTCAGTATTCTTTCGCCGTGTTGATTCATCAACAGATTTTCGGCTAAATGGCGTTTTTTCATCATATTACGTAACATGACTAAAACGCCGTGATTAAGCCAAATTGCTTGATATTGTTTAAATTCTTCGATGAGGTTTTCAAAGTGTTCTTGTTCTTCGGTAAGTAACTCAATTTGCTGCATAGACAGCCCCATTAATTGTGTCATTAATGCAGCGCGTAATGCGGTCTCATTTTCTGGCATTAATACCGCTTTTAATAAGCTAAGTACCTCTTTGGCTTCGAGTGAGACAAAAACACTATTATTATTTGATAAATAGACGCTTTTTACCCCTCGTTCAGATAATTTTTGTTGAATAGTTTGCGCTTCTTGCCCTGTTCTTACTAAAATCGCGATATCGGTGGCTGACACGGGCCGGTTTTGCTCAGCATTCTCTATTAGTACAGCGGAATGAGATAACCAATTGATGATGTTTTCAGCACAGCAAATCGCCATCTGCTCTTGATATTCGGCAACCGTTGATACCTCATTGGGCAGTAAATAAGCATTCAATGCAGGTATTTTTTGTTGGTCAATTTCAAGCACTTTATGTGCATTTTTCTCGGCTGATTTCATTGAGATAAAAGAAATCGCATCAAATAAAAACGGGTTTTCGTGGTTTGCAAACAGCTGATTGACAGCATTCACCATATTGGGCGATGAGCGCCAGTTTACCTCCATGGTGAAATGATTATCGGCAATGGCTTTTTTGGCTTTTAAATACGTGAAAATGTCTGCGCCACGAAAGCTGTAAATGGCTTGTTTCGGATCGCCAATAAATAACAGGCCCGTGTTTTCTCGATCTTGATAAATACGATCAAAGATTTGGTATTGAATAGGATCGGTATCTTGAAATTCATCAATCATTGCAACGCAGTACTGATTGGCAATTGTGCTGGCTAATTTATTGCCATACTGGCTTTGCAAAGCGCGATTAAGTAATAAAAGCAGATCATCAAATCCCATTTCTCCGCGTTTTAATTTTTCATCATAGATACCTTGACGAATAAGCATAATGACGCTCATTAAAATTTCGCTACGCAAATCAAGCGGAGTTGACAGTAATGCTGCAATGTCTTCAAACAGGGGGTGGGTTGGCGGTGTGCCGCCTTCTTTTGTTTTCGAAATCAGCACTGATTGACTGAAATGAGTCAGCGCAGGTGGCAGTTCAAATGTTTGCGTTGGGCTTAAGGCCCAGTCGGTGACTTTATTCAGCCAGTTGGGTAAATTTCGGCTGCTATACGACTTTTTATTAATAGCCGATTCAACAATGATGTGTTCGATGTCTTTACAATGATGTTGCCATTTTGTTTTTATCGCATCGATTAGACAATGTTTTTCTTGATAAAAAAGCGTGATGGTTTTGACAAGATCATTATCTGAATTGAATGGTTGGTTCAATTCTGCGTTTAAGTAGGGCGTTATGTCAGCCAATAACTGATTAGGATCTTGCCAAAATTGCAAAACTAAAAAAGCCAGCGGTTTACTCAGTGGGGTAAAATAGTGTCGCCAAAAGTCTTGAACAACGTTCAATCTCAACTGATTTTCATCGGCAATCAGTGTTTGTTCAAACAAAATACCGGATTCAAACGCATGAGCGGTGAGTATGCGCTGACAAAAGCTATGGATAGTGTAAATTGCGGCTTCATCAATTGCTTGCTGCGCATCGGTCAATTTTTGAAGCGCAGCGGGTTTATCTTCAATCATGTCGATAAGCTGTTGATATGCGTTATCGTCATGCTGGTTATGTACCAAACCTTGGCGCAATTCGTTAATGTTTTGGCGGATACGAGCTCGCAGCTCTTGAGTGGCGGCTTTAGTGAAAGTCACGACCAGTATCTCATTTACAGTGAGTGGTCTTTTGTAGCCGTTCTCACCAATACCCAGTAGTAATCTTAAGTAGATAAAGGCAAGTGAATAAGTTTTACCGGTTCCAGCCGACGCTTCGATTAATACTCTGCCAGTTAACGGTAGTGAGAAAAGGTCGAGATTTTTTATTCCATTTGATGAAGCCATTCGAGCGTACCTGCTCCATCAGAAGATAATTGAATGCATGCAACAGATGCGGTTGCAAACATAGGTGGCGGAACATGGCGGCACAGTTCATTCACCAAATAACCAACAAGCGGTAGATGCGATACAATCAGCGTGTTTTTGATACCACTTAAAGGTAACAACGTTAACATGTCGACGATATGTGCAGCGCAGCCACCAGGAACCAGACCGTTATTAGTTTCAATTTGCGCAATCGAGACGGCTGAGGCTAAATGTTCTAGGGTTTGCTGAGCCCGTAAGTAAGGACTAACTAAACCGAGGTCAAATTGAATATGTTGCTCATTGAGCCAATGACCTACTTGTTTTGACTGATTGATTCCGTGCTCGGTTAAAGCGCGTTTTGAATCAGATAAGGCAGAATAACCTGCCTCACCATGCCGCATGATATATATTTTCATTACGCGCTAATTAACGAAGTTTTAATTGAAAAATCATACATTCAGCGCCGCAGCAAAATGTAAAGGTTGCTTTTAATTTAAAGCCCGTGTCGATTTGTTCAATGGAGCTATTGATTTCGCAAGGCTCAGTTTCAACGTCTTTAGCCGCTTTAGTTAATGCATCCAATTTTGCTTTTGCTTCTTGCTCGGTTGCAAATACGTGCTCAAATTCAGCAGTGCAATCATCGTTATCAATGATTGTACCCACATCCACGCAGCAGCATGCTGCTGTTTCGTTTGCTTTACATTTATTTAAAGAATCGGTCATGATTGTCCCTCTCTTATCCGTGTCTTAATTTAACGTAGTATACTCTCAATCATTTCAAAGGGCAAAATTCTGCATTAAGCCTCTTTCAACCAAGTCGCCACTTGTTTTGCGAAGTAGGTTAAAATGCCATCCGCACCAGCACGTTTGAAACAAAGTAGGGATTCCATAATGGTCGATTGTTTATCTAACCAGCCTCGTTCAATTGCCGCCATTAGCATCGCGTATTCACCAGATACTTGGTAGGCAAAGGTGGGTACTGCAAATGTATCTTTGACTTGACGTACAATATCTAAATAGGGCAAACCGGGTTTAACCATGACCATATCGGCGCCTTCCGCCAGATCTTGATAAATCTCATGCAGTGCTTCATGACTATTTGCTGGATCGAGTTGATAGGTTTTTTTATTGCCACCTTTAATATTTTTAGCAGAGCCGACGGCATCACGAAATGGACCATAAAAGCTTGATGCATATTTCGCAGAGTAGGCCATGATTTGGGTGTTAACTAACCCTTTTGACTCAAGTGCTTGACGAATTGCCCCTATGCGGCCATCCATCATATCACTCGGTGCAACAATATCGACCCCAGCATCGGCATGCACTAATGCTTGGCGAACCAATGTTTCAATGGAGCGATCATTTAGGACATACCCTTTTTCATCTATGATGCCATCTTGTCCATGCGTTGTATAAGGATCGAGTGCAACATCGGTTAATATTCCTAACTCAGGAAAGGCTTTTTTCAGTTCACGCACCGCTCTTGGAACCAAGCCTGATTCATTATAAGCTTCTTCAGCGAGCAGGGTTTTTTTATCAGCATCAATGGCTGGAAATAATGAAAGAACCGGAATGCCAAGCGTTGCAACTTGTTCGGCTTCTTTTAATAATACATCAAGGCTCATACGATTGACATTGGGCATCGATGATACGGGTTGAATGACATTTTTACCTTCAACAATAAAAACGGGATAGATTAAATCGTTGACCGTTAATTGATTTTCGGCAACTAATCGGCGGCTAAAATCATTGGCACGATTTCGACGTAAACGGCGCTGCGGGTATAACCCACTTAGGATAGGTGACATTAAGACTCCTGCTTATTTATCTCATTATTGCTTATCTGTCTATTATCTGACTCGGCATGCGGATTAGCAAATTTATTTGTCTTGTTTTAATAATTAGAATTTTTACTTTACAATGCCTGCCAGTTAGAGTTAGAATTTGCCACTAATTTTTAGTTTTCTGTGATATTAAATAACTTTGAGGTGAGAGGCACATGCCAGTAATTAAAGTACGTGAAAATGAACCTTTCGATGTAGCATTACGTCGTTTTAAACGTTCTTGCGAGAAAGCAGGAGTTTTAGCTGAAGTTCGTAACCGTGAATTTTATGAAAAACCAACTACAATTCGTAAACGTGCAAAAGCAGCAGCAGTAAAACGTCATGCTAAAAAATTAGAAAGAGAAAACGCTCGTCGTACTCGTCTATATTAATATTTAAATCAATAAATTATTTTGATATAAAAATCTAAACAAGCCGTATTTTATATACGGCTTGTTGTCTTTTTAGAAACGCAAATATTGGTTGAAAATTATTGTGAAAGGCTTTATTCCTCGCGATTTCATTATAGACTTAGTTGCACGTTCTAATATTACCGAGATTGTGGGTAAACGTGTTAAGTTGAAAAAAAAAGGCGCCAATTATTTCGGTAATTGTCCTTTCCATAATGAAAAAACAGGATCGTTTTCGGTTAATGAAAAAAAGCAAATTTATCACTGTTTCGGCTGCGGTGTGTCAGGCTCGGTTGTCGATTTTTTAATACAATATGATCGTTTATCGTTTCCTGAAGCGATTGAAGAGTTAGCTGATCTGCAAGGGATTCGGGTTCCTTATACCGACAGTAATAATGGTAAAATAGAATCATCAAAGCAGATTGAGTCACGAAACTTACGTCGTGATCTTTATACCTTGATGGCGAAAGTCACCCAATTTTATCAGCACCAACTTAGCCTTGAAACATCAAAGCCAGCGAGTCAATATCTTAATGGACGCGGATTAAACGCTGAAATTATTTCACGCTATAAGATAGGTTTTGCACCCAATGAATGGCGCTTAACGTTCCAATCGATAGTTAAAAATAAGGCTGAAGAAAAGCTTTATGAGCAAGCAGGTATGCTTGTCACTCAGGATTCCGGTAATCAATATGATCGTTTTCGTGGTCGAATTATGTTTCCGATCCGCGATAGGCAAGGTAATGTGATTGCGTTTGGTGGGCGGACGATTTTTGATGATTCAGCAAAATACCTTAATTCGCCAGAAACGACAATTTTTCATAAAGGATTTCAACTTTATGGGCTTTATGAAGCGTTAGAATCGAATCGCAGTCCAGAACAATTGGTCGTGGTTGAAGGCTATATGGATGTGGTTTCTCTCGCACAATATGGTATTAACTATGCGGTTGCAGCACTTGGAACCGCAACGTCAGAAGAACACATCAAACTGCTGTTTAGAGCAACTGATTCAGTTGTTTTTTGTTATGATGGTGATGCCGCGGGTCGTAATGCCGCTTGGCGTGCATTATCCGCATTATTACCTAATTTAATTGATGGTAAACAAATTGCGTTTGCGTTTTTGCCGCAAGATGAAGATCCTGACAGCTTAGTGCGAAAAATTGGAAAAGCAGAATTTGAAGCGTATCTTAATAATGCCCCTAATTTATCTGAATTTTTATTTGACGAATTATTAAAGCAAGTTGATTTAAAAACAGCAGAAGGTAGGGCAAAATTGAGCTCGCTTGCTATCCCGCTTTTAGAGCAAGTTAAAGCGAAAGCATTTCGATTAAATTTATTGCAACAATTAGGGCACTATTTGGGGCTGCTTGATATTTCGCAAATCGAGCAATTGATGCGGAAAACGCAGTATGAAGCGGGTGAAAAAACCACCGAAATAGCACCAATATCTAAAATGAAATTGACAACAATGCGTATTCTAATCGGATTGTTAGTCCAGTACCCAAATTTAGCGCGGCTAGTGGCCGATTTACAAACCATTAGCCATGTGAAATTGGCGGGGATTGATATTTTTATTGAATTGCTTGAACTTTGTCAGCAGTACCCCAATATCACTACTGCACAGATATTAACAGAGACTCTCGATAAACCGTTTTATAAACAAATAAATCGTTTAGCAACATGGCAGCATCACTATCAAGAGAGTGAAATAGAATCAATTTTTTCTCATACGTTAAAAGAGTTGTATGATAATATACTCGCCCAAAGACAGGACGAATTAATCGCAAAAGAAAGAGTCTCCGGACTAAGCACCGCAGAGAAAAAAGAATTAGCAGCATTAATACTTGTTTTATCGAAAAAAGACTAAATATACACCGTATAATAGAACATTTTATATTCTGTTATATAACTATACATGACTAATAACTAAATGTGGATACCTTTTTATGGAGCAAAATTCTCAATCACAGCTAAAACTCCTCATCATTCGTGGTAAGGAGCTAGGATATTTAACCTATGCTGATGTCAATGATCACTTGCCTGAAGAGATTATCGACTCCGATCAGATTGAAGATATTATCCAAATGATTAACGACATGGGGATTCAAGTGCTTGAAGAAGCCCCTGATTCTGATGAATTATTACTTTCGGATAATGTCCCTGATGAAGAAGCCGTTGAAGCAGCAACAGCATTAGTTTTATCCAATGTTGAATCTGAAATCGGTCGAACAACTGACCCAGTTCGTATGTATATGCGTGAAATGGGTGCCGTCGAGCTACTAACGCGCGAAGGTGAGATCGATATCGCTAAACGAATTGAAGATGGGATCAATCAGGTTCAAACCTCCGTGTCTGAATACCCTGAAGCGATTACGTACCTTTTAGAACAATATAACCTTGTTGAAAGTGGCGAAGTGCGTTTATCGGACTTAATCACGGGTTTTGTTGATCCAAATGCAGAAAATTCACCGAGTGAACTGCCGGATGAACTAGACGAAACCGAAGCGGAAATTAACCTTGATGAAAGCGATGATGAAGAAGAGGATGAAGATGGTGATTCGTCAGCTGATGATGATGCATCAATCGATCCGGAAGTCGCTAAAGCTAAATTTGCAGAGCTACAAGAGCAGCACAATAAAACCTCTGAAGCGATAAAAAAACACGGTCGTGCTCATAAAAAAGCACAAGAAGAAATTGAAAATTTATCCGAAATCTTCAAGCAGTTTCGCTTAGTGGGTAAACAATTTGATATTCTTGTCAATAACATGCGCTCGATGATGGAAAGAGTGCGATCTCATGAACGTTTGATCATGAAAATTTGTGTTGAACAATGCAAAATGCCTAAAAAATTGTTTATGACGCATTTTACTAGTAATGAAAATAACATGAGCTGGTATAAAAAAGTGTTAACATCAAAAGGCACTTTTACAACCAAGCTCGAAGAGTTAGAAGACAAGATAAATGCTCAAATTAATGAGCTGCAACAAATTGAGACTGAAACCAATTTATCGATTGAACAGATAAAAGATATTAACCGCCGTATGTCTATTGGTGAGGCAAAAGCTCGCCGCGCTAAAAAAGAGATGGTTGAAGCGAACTTACGCTTGGTGATTTCGATTGCGAAAAAATACACTAACCGCGGCTTACAATTTTTGGATCTTATTCAAGAAGGGAATATCGGCTTGATGAAAGCCGTTGATAAATTTGAATACCGCCGTGGTTATAAATTCTCAACCTACGCAACGTGGTGGATTAGGCAAGCAATAACGCGTTCAATTGCTGACCAAGCAAGGACCATTCGTATTCCGGTACATATGATTGAAACGATTAACAAATTAAATCGCATTTCACGTCAAATGTTACAAGAAATCGGTCGTGAACCAACGCCTGAAGAGTTATCTGAGCGCATGCAAATGCCTGAAGATAAAATTCGTAAAGTGCTTAAAATTGCTAAAGAGCCGATCTCGATGGAAACCCCTGTTGGGGATGATGAAGACTCGCATTTAGGCGATTTTATCGAAGATACTGCGTTAGAGCAGCCGCTTGATGCCGCAACATCAGAAAGTTTGCGTAGTGCAACGCGGGATATTTTATCTGGGCTAACTCCAAGAGAAGCGAAAGTACTTCGCATGCGCTTTGGTATTGATATGAATACTGACCACACTCTTGAGGAAGTCGGTAAACAATTTGATGTCACGCGTGAACGTATTCGTCAGATTGAAGCAAAAGCCTTACGAAAATTACGTCATCCTAGCCGTTCTGATGTATTACGTAGTTTCTTAGAATAAATTTAATCTAATCGGCGCCACATTTAAGTGGCGCTTTTATTTGTATCAAATTAATTATGAACTTACTTCAACGTTTCAAAATCGATACTTTTTTATTAATCCTAATTTGCGTCGTTATCACAGCGAGTTTGTTTCCTTGTCGGGGCCAAGTCAAAGAGGTATTTGAATACTTAACTACCTTTGCTATCGGCTTGCTGTTTTTTATGCATGGCGCAAAACTCTCTTTTCAAGCGATTGTGATAGGCATCCAAAATTGGCGTTTGCATCTGTTTATTTTTGCCATAACCTTTCTTTTGTT
>JAVSBY010000041.1:0-37264 GCA_031960925.1 Gilliamella sp. CRA003912 | reverse complement strand
ATTTGGTCACAAATCAGTGCATTATCATTACTGTCGATTATCCTTTTCTCAATTGGATTACTGAGTGTTGTGCTTATTATTACAACTTATGGCGCTCGCTTACTTGGTTTTAGTAAAGAAGATGAAATCACGATTGTATTTTGTGGGTCTAAAAAGAGCCTTGCAAGCGGCATACCAATGGCAAGCGTTATTTTTCCAATGTCGGTAATGGGAATTATGATTTTACCGTTAATGATCTTCCATCAAGTACAATTAATGATCTGTGCAGTTCTAGCATCGCGCTATGCTACACGAAAAATATAAAAAATTGCTTTGCGCATGAGCTAATCTCTAGGATAATAGCGTTGTTATTAACAACAGAAAGATACTAACTTATGTTTCATCTATTTTCTGACTTAGAGTTTTCAACCATCGTCATGCTCGTATTAGCGCTTTTATTTGTTCTTTTTTACGAGGCAATTAATGGGTTTCACGATACGGCAAATGCAGTTGCAACCGTGATTTATACCCGAGCGCTAAAAGAGCAGCTTGCTGTTTTAATGGCCGGTATTTTCAATTTCTTTGGTGTTTTACTCGGTGGACTCAGTGTTGCTTATGCAATTGTTCACTTGCTTCCAACTGATTTATTGCTCAATGTCAGTTCGGCTCACGGGCTTGCAATGGTCTTTTCTATCCTTCTTGCCGCCATCATTTGGAACCTAGGTACGTGGTATTTTGGTATTCCAGCATCGAGTTCACACACATTAATTGGTTCAATTATTGGGGTTGCCTTAGCCAATGCGTTTATCAATGATAGCTTAATCATTGATGCACTAAATATTCCTAAAATGATTGATATCTTTTTATCGTTAATTCTTTCCCCTTTAGTGGGCTTAGTGTTAGCGGGATTAATGATTTTCTTACTTAAAAAATACTGGACTCGCCGCGGGCAAAGTAAAAAAAGCAGTAAAAAAAGAGAACGTATTTTTATGACACCAGAGCAGCGCGAAAAGCTGTATGGTAAAAAGAAACCCCCATTTTGGATCCGAATTATGTTAATCATTTCGGCCGCTGGTGTGAGCTTTTCTCATGGTGCGAATGATGGCCAAAAAGGGATTGGCTTATTAATGTTAGTGCTGATGGGCGTTGCCCCCGCTGGGTTTGTTGTTAATATGAGCGCATCAACCTATGAAATCACAAGTACTCGTGACAGCATTCATAATATCGAAGACTATTTCGTCAAACATAATGATGTTTTAAATACGGTAATTGGTAAACAAGAACCGGTTGATAATGATGCCACGATGAATGATTTAAATGAATATCACTGTGATTATTCACGTTCGTTTAAAACCATCAATATGGCAACATCATTGTTCAATGAACTCAATAATTATGATGATTTGACCGTTGAACAGCGCTCACAAACGCGACGTATTTTACTATGCCTTTCTGATACGGTTGCGCACGTTGCAAAGCAACCGGAGATCTCATCTGAAGATAAGCGTTATTTAAATTCACTGAAAAGCAATTTACTTGAAACGGTCGAATATGCACCGATTTGGATTATTATGTCTGTTGCGTTAGCGTTAGCGATTGGTACGATGATTGGTTGGCGACGCGTTGCAATTACTATCGGTGAAAAGATTGGTAAAAAAGGCATGACCTATGCGCAGGGCGTTTGTGCGCAAGTAACAACCGCTTTGTCAATTGGTATTGCTAATTATACCGGGATGCCAGTATCAACCACCCAAGTCTTATCGTCATCGGTTGCAGGGACCATGATTGTTGATGGCGGCGGCGTTCAAAGCAAAACGATAAAAAGTTTGGTATTGACATGGGTTTTAACGCTTCCAATTTCAATTTTGTTATCGGCATCACTTTTTTGGCTTGCTCAAATGTTCATTTAGTAGTAAATATATAAGCATAGCATTTACATTTAACTAGAGTATCAAAAGGACGGAGGAGAGTATCATGGCATATAAACACATATTGGTCGCTGTTGATTTATCACCAGAAAGTGAGGTGCTTGTCGAAAAAGCGGTTTCGATGGCAAGACCTTATAATGCAGAAGTCTCATTGATCCATGTCGGTATCAACTATTCGGATTTATATACCGGTTTGGTTGATATTAATATGAGCGATATGAAAGATCGTATTACTGAAGATGCTCACCTTGCGTTAAATAAATTAGCGGATAATGCCGGTTATCCTATTGCTCATACTCTGTCTGGAAATGGTGAATTTGGGCAAGTCCTGATTGAAGCTATTCAAGAATACAATGCTGATTTAGTCGTTTGTGGTCACCATCAAGATTTTTGGAGTAAATTGATGTCTTCGGCGCGTCAGCTTATCAATAATACGCATATTGATACATTGATTGTGCCATTAAAAGATGAAGACCCGGCAGAACAAACCGAAAAATGAAGTATGAAACATCAACCCGCTTAATCGCGGGTTTTTTTATACACAAATTTTGATGATGAAAGTGCTCTAACAGTGATTTGTTATTGATTAATAGTAAGGATGTTGATGATGAATACGGTATTAGTAACAGGGGCATCGGTTGGTTTTGGGCAAGCGATTTGCCGCAAGTTAATAAGCGACGGCTATAAAGTGATTGGTATGGCAAGGCGGCATGATCGATTAGCGGATTTGGCTAACGAACTTGGCGATAATTTTTTCGCTTTGTCGTTAGATATAACTAAGAAAGACGCGGTGGAATCGTTATTACTGCAATTACCCACTAATTTTAGAACGATTGATATTCTGATAAATAATGCAGGGTTAGCGCTCGGTATTGAACCTGCTTATGAAGCCAATTATGAAGATTGGGACACAATGATAAATACCAACATAATTGGACTGGTTCATTTAACTCACCAGATTTTACCGGAAATGGTTCAACGAAATTTTGGTTATGTTATCAATATTGGGTCTATTGCCGGTACTTATCCTTATAAAGGTGGTAATGTGTATGGCGCAACCAAAGCATTTGTTAAACAATTTAGTGCTAATTTAAGAACAGATTTATTGGGTAAAAAAATTCGTGTAACCAATATTGAACCGGGTTTATGCGGTGGCACTGAATTTTCTAACGTAAGATTTCATGGCGATAATGCGCGGGTATCGGCAGTTTATCAGGATGTAGATGCTATCACACCAGAAGATATTGCCAATACGGTATCTTGGCTAATCAATACCCCAGCGCATTTTAACGTCAATACGATTGAGATTATGCCAACTGCGCAAGCGCCAGCAGGTCTGAGTGTATCTAAAGCGATGGTATAACCAATCCTTATTGTCATATCCATAAATCGATAGCCCAGTGTTGATGATAGCGCATTCGCGCTGGGTTCTCGTGTAACCTTTATAATTTATAGCACGTTATTTTGTATAAAAGTCAAAAAATCACAAGCAGCTGATAAATTAGACTTGCACTTATTTTCATGGATTGCTATCCTCTATGCTTATCATTTTTGATTGAGGTTATTCGCAATGACATTTTCTGACGTCGTGAAATCGTTTGCGACAAGTTTGCCCGGAACTGACACCTATGTAAAATTACGCCAGTCAATGCAGACTCTTGTGCAAAACGATCCGGCTAACGCATCGGTGTATTTTTTGATTTTCGGTTTTGCTCGTACTTATGTGATGTTGTATGAAGATCAAGAAGTTGCTCCCCAATTTGCTGAAGAAAATCAAAAATTGATGTTATCGTATTTGACTATCCTTGAAGCAGCACTGAAAAAAGGTGATGCACAGAGCGTATATAGCGCGCTTAACCATGTGGTTAATGAGTACGAAAACAGTAAGAAAGTTTTTTAAATTTATAACAGCCTGACATTAAGATGTTGGGCTGTTTTGTTTTAAGGGAATTGTTTAGGTAGAAGAATGATGAAAATTACAATGATCGTTTCTGGCATTATTGGTACCTCTGGCACTATTCGATATAGGGCGGGTTAACTTTTCCTGAAAAGTATAAAAAACCCGCTAAAATTAGCGGGTTTTTTTGTTTTAGCGGATGAAAAATAGACAATGATAAATGTGTGAAGGTGAAATATGAAAGTACTAAAATTTGGGGGAACATCGGTTGCCAATGCAGAGCGCTTTTTGCGTGTAGCCGACATCATCGAAAATAATGCAAAGCAAGAACAAACGGCTACCGTATTATCTGCACCGGCAAAAATTACCAATCACTTAGTTGCAATGGTTGAAAAAACCGTGGCAGGACTTGATATTCAGCAAAATATTTATGAAGCCGAAATGATTTTTGCTAATTTATTAGCCGATCTCGCAAAGGCACAACCTAATTTCGATTATGAAGGGATGAAAACATTCTGCTTAAACGAATTGAATCATGTAAAGCAATTATTTGATGGCATTCGTTTATTAGGTCAATGTCCGGACAGTATTAATGCCTCAATCATTTGCAGAGGCGAAAAGCTCTCAATTGCTATTATGCAAGCATTGCTCAGCGCAAAAGGGCATGTGGTTACCGTAATTAATCCGGTCAAAAGTTTACTGGCTGACGGTGATTATTTAGAGTCAACCGTTGATATCAATGAATCAACCAAACGGATTAATGCACTTAATATTCCTCAAAATAGTATGATCTTAATGCCTGGTTTCACTGCGGGTAATGCAAAAGGTGAATTAGTGGTTCTTGGTCGTAATGGGTCAGACTATTCCGCATCTGTCCTTGCCGCTTGTTTGCGAGCGAGCTGCTGTGAAATTTGGACCGATGTCGATGGCGTGTATACTTGCGATCCAAGACTGGTGCCAGATGCCAAACTACTAAAAACCATGTCGTATCAAGAAGCGATGGAGCTTTCTTACTTTGGTGCTAAAGTATTACACCCGCGTACTATTTTACCTATCGCGCAATTTCAAATCCCTTGCTTGATCAAAAATACCAACAATCCCGATGCACCCGGTACGCTAATTGGTGCCAATGAGGTTGATGCTACAACGCCGGTTAAAGGTATTACTAACCTTAATAATATGGCGATGATTAATGTGTCAGGCCCTGGACTTAAAGGGATGGTTGGCATGTCGGCGCGGGTTTTCTCGGCCATGTCACACGCTGGCATTTCGGTCGTGCTCATTACCCAATCTTCGTCAGAATATAGCATCAGCTTTTGTGTGCCTCAATCAGAGCTTTATCAAGCAGAGCTCTCACTGAAAGATGAGTTTTATCTAGAATTGAAAGATGGCTTATTAGAGCCGCTCGAAGTAATTGAACGTTTAGCGATTATCTCGGTCGTGGGTGATGGAATGCGTACGCTACGGGGATTATCCTCTAATTTCTTTACTGCACTTGCTCGCGCCAATATAAATATTATTGCAATTGCGCAAGGATCTTCTGAACGATCTATCTCGGTTGTGGTTGAAAATGATGTTGCCGTGATGGGCGTTCGCGTTGCACACCAAATGTTATTTGGGACAGATCAAATTCTTGATGTTTTTGTGATTGGTGTTGGTGGTGTAGGCGGTGCATTAATTGAACAAATTGCGCGTCAACAAACATGGCTCAAAAATAAACAGATTGATCTAAGGGTGTGCGGCCTGTTTAACTCTAAACATGCCGTGTTTGATCGCGATGGATTAGATCTCGGTGAATGGAAAAATTATATTAAACAGAGTCAAAACACGTATACTCTGGATAAAATTATCGAGTTTGTTAAAAATAACCGAATACTTAATCCGATTTTAGTCGATTGTACATCCAGTAATGAAGTATCAGATAAATATGCTGACTTTTTAGCCAATGGTTTTCATATCGTGACACCAAATAAAAAAGCCAACACAAGTTCAATGGCTTATTATTCACTTTTACGTCAAAAGGCGGCTCAAAGTAAACGTAAATTTTTATATGATACCAATGTTGGCGCTGGTTTACCGGTGATTGAAAATCTGCAAAATCTATTAAATGCAGGGGATGAGTTGATTGAGTTTTCAGGAATTTTATCCGGCTCACTCTCGTTTATTTTTGGTAAATTAGATGAGGGCATGTCACTATCCGAGGCAACCCTACTTGCCAAAGAAAAAGGTTTTACAGAGCCCGACCCGCGTGATGACTTATCCGGGACTGATGTGGCTCGAAAATTGCTGATCCTTGCCCGTGAGTCAGGCTTACAACTTGAGCTTGAACACATTCATGTTGAATCGGTGTTACCCAAAGAGTATGAACAAGGTAATATTGATGCGTTTATGGCAAAATTACCTGAACTTAATGCTACATTTAAAACACGCTGTGATGAAGCTGCAAAATCAGGCAAAGTATTGCGCTATGTTGGTCGGATTAGAGACAAACAATGTCGCGTTGAAATTCAAGCTGTAGACAGCGATGATCCTTTATATAAAGTGAAAAATGGTGAAAATGCCTTGGCTTTTTATACGCGTTATTATCAACCAATCCCGTTAGTTTTAAGGGGATATGGTGCTGGTAATGATGTCACAGCAGCCGGTGTGTTTGCCGATATTTTAAGAACAACCTCGAGTAAAGTGGGTGGCTAAATGAGTAAAAAAATAACAGTCTATGCGCCTGCGTCAATGGCAAACATCAGCGTCGGATTTGACATTTTAGGGGCGGCAATTAATCCGATCAGTGGGGCGATGTTAGGTGATTGTATCACTGTTGAAAGTGCATCTTCTTTCGAACTGGTTAATCAAGGTGCCTTTGTTAAAAAATTACCACGCGATCCTAAATACAATATTGTTTTTCAATGTTGGCAACGTTTTTGTCAAGCAATGGGTAAATCGTTACCGGTTAAAATGACACTGGAAAAAAATATGCCGATTGGTTCAGGATTAGGGTCGAGTGCTTGTTCTGTTGTTGGCGCGTTAGTTGCATTGAATGAATATTTTGATAAACCGTTTAATCAGCAACAAATGCTGACGATGATGGGTGAGTTAGAAGGGCGTGTTTCTGGTAGTGTACACTATGATAATGTTGCACCTTGTTATTTAGGCGGCATGCAATTGATTCTAGATGAACTCGATAGTATCAGCGAATCAATTCCGTATTTCGACAACTGGCATTGGGTCATGGCTTATCCCGGCATCAAAGTTTCAACCGCAGAAGCGAGAGCCATTTTACCTTCACACTATCAAAAAGCCGATTGTGTTGCCCATGGCCGCTATGTGGGGGGATTTATTCATGCTTGCTACACCAATCAGCCTAAACTTGCGGCTGTCATGCTGCACGATAATATAGCCGAGCCTTACCGTAAACAGTTATTACCGAATTTTGATCAAACCCAAATAGAAGTAGCAAAATTGGGGGCATTAGCCTCTGGCATATCAGGATCGGGGCCGACTATTTTCGCTATTGCAGATGATCTTGATACCGCAACACAAATTGAAAGTTGGCTTAAAAAACATTATTTACAAAATGACGAAGGCTTTACGCATATTTGTAAAATCGATAAATTGGGTGCTAGAGTTATTTAATTATAGTTAACAACCGGAATATATTATGAAATTGTATAATTTAAAAGATCATTCAGAGCAAGTGAGTTTTACGCAAGCCGTTCAGCAAGGATTAGGTAAAGGACAAGGTCTTTTCTTTCCTGCTGATTTACCGAAGTTTAGCGCAGATGAAATCGAGTCGTTATTAAGCTTAAATTTTGTTGAGCGCAGCGCTAAAATTTTATCCGCTTTTATTTGTGATGAAATTAAGTACGAGGATGTTGTGCGTCTCGTTAAAAATGCGTTTCAATTTCCCGCACCTGTTAAACACGTTGAGTCAGACATTGGCTCATTAGAACTGTTTCATGGTCCAACGCTTGCATTTAAAGATTTTGGTGGTCGCTTTATGGCACAAGCTTTGGTGCAAGTTGCCAAAGATGAAAAAATCACCATTTTAACAGCAACATCAGGTGATACCGGGGCTGCTGTGGCTCATGCTTTTTATCATCTGCCCAATATCCGTGTGGTTATTTTATATCCTGAAGGTAAAATAAGCCCACTACAAGAAAAGCTATTTTGTACGTTAGGTGATAACATCCACACAATTGCTATTCAAAGTGATTTTGATGCATGCCAAGCGCTTGTTAAACAAGCATTTGATGATAATGAACTTAAACAGAAAATCGGTTTAAATTCGGCTAACTCAATCAATATCAGCCGTTTACTGGCTCAAATTTGTTATTATTTTGAAGCGGTAGCGCAATTAACACCACAGCAGCGTGATCAATTGGTGATTTCGGTACCAAGCGGTAATTTTGGTGATTTAACCGCTGGGTTACTTGCTAAAACAATGGGGCTGCCTATTAAACGATTCATTGCCGCAACCAATGCCAACGATACCGTTCCACGCTATTTAGAAACCGGTAAATGGGAACCGCATGCAACAGTTGCAACGTTATCAAATGCAATGGATGTTAGCCAACCAAACAACTGGCCACGTATTGAAGAGATTTATCAGCGTGAAGGATGGGCATTAGCGTCACTCGGCCATGCCGCTGTATCGGACGAAACGGCCAAGGATTCAGTGCGAGAACTGGATAAAAAAGGGTATTTGTCTGAGCCTCATGGTGCAATTGCTTATCGTGCGCTGCGTGATCAGCTGCAAGCGGGGGAATATGGCTTATTTTTAGGAACAGCGCATCCTGCTAAATTCAAAGAAGTGGTTGAATCTATACTGGAAAAATCGATTCCACTGCCACAAGAATTAGCGGATCGTGCAGATATGCCACTGCTTTCACACTACATGCCAGATGATTTTGGTCAATTAAAAACATTTTTGAGTAACTTGGATTGGTAGTCTATAGCAGGCCACCTGTTAACCGGAAGTTATTTAATCGTTAAGTTTGGGCGCAAATTGCGCCTGACTAAATTCAGGTTATTTGTCGATATTTTAGGTTATCTTGATGACAATTTTTTAAGATGATGATATTTACAGACTGATAATAGATTAGAGGGAGCACCTATGTACTGCCCATTTTGTAATGCAAATGATACGAAAGTGATAGACTCAAGATTAATGGGTGAAGGCTTTCAAGTCCGGCGGAGACGTCAATGCATCGAATGCAATGAACGATTTACTACGTTTGAAATTGCAGAGTTAATTATGCCAAGCGTGATTAAGAGCAATAATGTTCGAGAACCATTCAATGAAGATAAATTACGCAGTGGTATGCAGCGAGCGCTTGAAAAGCGGCCAGTGAGTTCTGATGCGATCGAAGATGCTATTACGCGGATTAAATCAAAATTACGTGCCACGGGCGAGCGTGAAGTTGCCTCGAAACTCATTGGTGGTTATGTCATTGAAGAGCTTAAAAATTTAGATAAAATTGCTTATATTCGTTTTGCATCTGTCTATTTTAGCTTTGATGATATTGAACAATTCAGTAATGAAATTGCCAAACTACAACAGTAAACCATGATAATGCATAACGATTACGATGTTGTTTATATGAAAAAAGCCATTGAATTGGCAAAATTAGGTCGCTTTACAACCACGCCCAATCCCAACGTTGGCTGTGTGATAGTAAAAGCTGGCCAGATAATTGGCGAAGGGTATCACAAGAAAGCCGGTCAACCGCATGCCGAAGTTTATGCCCTGCAAATGGCTGGCGAGCACGCGCACGGCTCAACCGTGTTTGTGACTTTAGAGCCTTGCAGCCATTTTGGAAAAACGCCGCCTTGCGCTGACGCTTTAATAAAGGCAAAGGTAAAGCGGGTTGTGATTGCAATGCAAGATCCTAATCCAGCTGTAGCAGGAAAAGGGATAGCACGTTTACAAGATGCGGGCATTGATGTTACTGTCGGACTATTAGCCGAGCAAGCAGAAGAGATTAACCGGGCTTTTTTAAAACGAATGAGAACAGGTTTGCCTTATGTTCAACTCAAATTAGCCGCCTCATTAGATGGTAAAATTGCACTTGCATCGGGCGAGAGTAAATGGATAACGTCAACGTTATCGCGGCAAGATGTGCAGCAGTATCGCGCACAGGCCAGCGCCATACTGAGCACCCGCTCGACAGTGCAGCGAGATAATGCCAGTTTAACCGTCCGGCATGCAGAATTACCGGCTCTGATTCAAGCAATCTATCCAATCGATACGGTTCGTCAACCGATTCGCGTGATTATTGACAGTCAAAATAAATTAGTAGGTGATGAATCGATTTTCAAACAGCCGGGTGAAACATGGGTTGTGCAAAAAACGCAGCGGCTATCGAATCAAAATGCGTATCAATTGATTATTGAATCGTCGGACAAACCGCAGATTGATTTACGCAGTTTACTCAAAATATTGGCAGATAAACAGATCAATTCTCTCTGGGTTGAAGCTGGAGCCCAGCTTGCGGGTGCGTTAATAGAACAGCATTTAGTTGATGAGCTAATTATGTATTACGCGCCAAAATTATTGGGTCATGATGCATTAGGCATGTGTCAATTTCCTCCGCTGAGCAAATTATCTTCAGCGCCGCAGTTCACTTTTCAATCGTGTCAGCCAATTGGACAGGATTTACGAATTACACTGGTACCAAAAGCGCAATAAATCCTCATTGCTTATCCTTTGGAGACATAATGATCCCCAAAGGTACCTATAATCCATCGGGTGGTTAACTCCCGCCTACCTTACTGAATAAATACCCATAAAAAAAGCCAATAACAAGGTTATTGGCCAAAATAAGGAATAGTTAAATAATGAATAAATACATTACACCATCTAGTATGAATCTTTTTGGATAGAATGTATGTAAAAATGAACTAATAATTCATTAAATAATAACTATAAATTGTTAAAAAACCGCTAACGGTTGCTAATTTTAAGATATCAGCTGTGCGCGCTTAACGCTTAATGTGTCAAAGTGTAATTTGAAGTCATTTGAGAATACAGGCAATTTTTGTTATATTGCCATTATCATCATTTATCTATTTAGTTAATTTACTATTAGGGCTATTTTATGCTTAAAATCTACAACACCCTCACTCACGAAAAAGAACCTTTTCAATCCATTACAGCAAATAAAGTGGGGATGTATGTATGTGGTGTGACCATCTATGATCTCTGTCATATTGGCCATGGGCGTACTTTTGTGGCGTTTGATGTTGTCAGTCGTTACTTACGCTTTTTAGGTTATGATCTCACTTATGTTCGCAACATTACTGATGTTGATGATAAAATTATCAAACGTGCGCTAGAAAACGGTGAAACGTGTGAACAGCTAACCGAGCGTATGTTGAACGAAATGTATGCTGATTTCGATGCGCTTAATATTAAACGTCCAGATATCGAGCCAAGAGCAACGCACCATATGGCTCAAATTATTGAATTGGTGCAAGCGTTACTTGAAAAAGATCATGCCTATATCGCCGAGAATGGTGATGTTATGTTTGCCGTTGATAGCGATCCAAGTTACGGCTTATTATCCCGCCAAAATTTAGAGCAATTGCAAGCTGGTGCACGGGTTGATGTGGTTGATGTTAAACGTAATCCGATGGATTTTGTGCTGTGGAAGATGTCTAAACCAAATGAACCTAATTGGGATTCGCCTTGGGGACCAGGGCGCCCGGGCTGGCATATCGAATGCTCAGCGATGAATAGCCATCAGCTGGGTCATCATTTTGATATTCATGGTGGCGGGGCAGATTTAATGTTCCCTCATCATGAAAACGAAATAGCTCAATCAACTTGTGCGCATGATGGACAATACGTCAATTACTGGATGCATTCAGGTATGGTGATGATTAATCAAGAAAAGATGTCAAAATCATTAAATAATTTTTTCACTATTCGAGATGTACTAAAACACTATGATCCTGAAACTGTGCGTTATTTTTTACTTTCAGGCCACTATCGCAGCCAATTAAATTACAGTGAAGAGAATTTAAAACAGGCTAGAATTGCCCTTGAACGGCTCTATACCGCACTGCGAGATACCCATCCTATTGCGTTAGATAAAAAACCTGATAGCCACTACTATCATCAATTTTGCCAAGCGATGGATGATGATTTCAATACGCCAGAAGCTTACTCAGTACTGTTTGAACTTGCGCGAGAAATCAATAAAGCTAAGGCCGAAAATGACAGTGCAACCGCGGATAAATTAGCCGGTGAATTACGTTATTTAGCATGTGTATTGGGATTATTAGAACAAGATCCCGTTGAGTTTTTACAAGGTCAAAAGCAAGATACTAGTGAGGTTACGCTAATTGAAGCCTTAATTAAACAGCGTAATGATGCGCGGGCCAATAAAAATTGGGCACTGGCTGATGAAGCACGTAATAAGCTTAATGAAATGAATATCGTACTTGAAGATAATGCAAGTGGCACAACTTGGCGTAAGAAAAGTGCGTAATTAATGTAACGACTTATTCATCTTAGCTTAGCTCGGCATGAATAAGTCTTTTTTTATGCTAATGCGTCGATTTACTCTGCATTTTTATCAATTGACGTTAATATACCCCGTAAAATATTGAGTTCTTGCTGTTCAATTTGTGCTCGGGTAAACATCCGGCGCAGGCGACCCATAATTTGTCCCGGGTGATTTGGGTTAATAAAGCCGGTTTTTAACAATGTTTGTTCTAGATGTTGATAAAAACGTTCGATATCTTCCTCTTTTGGTAAATCGCTCAGTGTTTCTTTTAATTGTGAGACGTTTTCCATGTCATTTAACATCGAGATACGAATCTCATAACATAATATCTGAACCGACATAGCAAGGTTGAGTGAGCTGTAGTCGGGGTTAGCTGGAATGCTGACGTGATAATGACATTTTTGCAATTCATCATTGGTCAGTCCAATGCGTTCACGCCCAAAAACGAGCGCAACTTGCGATGCATGTTTTGCTCTGGCAGCTATTTCATCACCACACTGCCTTGGTGTCAGCGTTGGCCACGCTAAACTACGCGAACGAGCACTTGTCCCGATAACTAAAGTGCAATCTGCAATTGCGTCATCAAGTGTAGGCACAATTTGCGCATTTTTAATAATATCACTTGCACCTGCTGACAATGAAATCGCTTGAGAATCCGGTTTTATAATTGGGTTAACTAGACAAAGTTGAGATAATCCCATTGTTTTCATCGCTCTGGCAGCAGAGCCCATATTGCCGGTGTGGGAGGTTTCAACTAATACCACTTTTACATTATCTAAATAGCTCACGCAATCCTCATTATTTTATATTTAAAAATCAGCTGAAGATGCTAGCAGTTACCGATAGATAGTCAAGTGTGTTAGACCGTCAATCACGCTGAATTTACGACAGGCAAGCGAAAAAATGAATGCGTAAATCGATGAAACAGAAAAAATGACGTTAACAGTCAAGATTATATTGACGTGCTTGAAATAATTTGCCAATGTAGTTATGGATAATATTCAATTATCTTGGCAACAGTAACATTTGTTAGCAAATATTAAGGAGATCGATAATGACTTTGAGTATTACTAGTAAACAAATGGATATCACCCCAGCAATTCGTAGTTATTTGGAAGATAAATTTGCTAAATTAGATAAATGGCGAGCCTTATTAATCAATCCACATTTCGTTTTATCAAAAGAGCCCGATGGATTTATTATTGATGCCACAATTGCAACTAAAGGACTTCCATTAGTGGCATCAGCTAAGCATGATGATATGTACGTTGCTATCAATGAGCTGATTGGTAAACTTGAAAGGCAGCTTAATAAAGTCCAACATAAAGCTGAATCTAGACGTGCTGCCGATAGCATTAAAGATCGTGTTATCGAAGAACAATAGCGTTTGTTTGCATCAGTTGCATGATAAAATAAAGGTACTTTAATGGTGCCTTTATTTTTTTGCTTGCTATAATAATGCGTATCTTTTTCTAATTGTTTATAGACCATGACAGATAATCCCCTTTTACCTTTACGAGACAAAATAACGGCACTTGATAAAGCACTGCTTGATATTATTGCTCAGCGCCGCGCATTGTCAGAGCGCGTGATTGAAACCAAAATTGCCGCCAATATTCCGTTACGTGATATTGAGCGTGAACGTTCATTAATTAACACTTTAATTCTTCAAGCTAAAACCCATCATATTGATGAAATGTTAGTAAGGCGCCTTTATCAAATTATTATTGAAGATTCGGTACTTTTACAGCAAAAAATCCTGCAACAATCGGTTAATAAAAACACCGCTCCTTCAGCCAAAGTGGCGTTTTTAGGTCCTAAAGGTTCGTATTCACATTTGGTTGCTCGTCGTTATGCAAGTACCCATTTTGATCAAATGACCGAATTTAGCTGTTCAACGTTCAAAGATGTTTGTGAACATGTTGAGCGTGGCCTTGTTGATGTGGGGATTTTGCCGATTGAAAATACCAGCTCTGGTTCCATTAACGAAGTGTATGACTTGTTACAAAAAACAGAGTTACATATTATTGGTGAATTTGAATTACCGATTGATCACTGCGTTCTTGCTCAGCCTAATGTTGAATTAAGCCAAATTGATACCGTTTATAGTCATCCTCAACCTTTTCAGCAATGCAGTCACTTTTTAGAGGGTTATCCTAATTGGAAGATTGTGTATTGCGACAGTACTTCATCTGCCATGGAAACCGTTGCAAAATTGAATCAACCTAATATTGCCGCAATCGGTAATAAAGAGGGCGGTGAAATGTATGGTTTACAGGTGCTCGAACACGGCTTTGCTAATCAAAAACAAAATATTACTCGCTTTATTATCTTGGCCTCAAATCCTGTTCATGTTTCCGATCAAATCCCGGCTAAAACCACAATTTTGATGAAAACGGGCCAACAAGCAGGGGCATTAGTTGATGCATTAGTTGTGTTACGTAATCATAATATTGTTATGACCAAGCTAGAATCTCGTCCAATCCATGGCAATCCTTGGGAAGAGATGTTTTACATCGATTTACAAGGCAATATTGAATCATTTGAAATGCAAAGGGCATTGAAAGAACTGTCGTCTATTACATTATTCTTGAAAGTGCTCGGCTGCTATCCAAGTGATTCAATTTCATCGATAATGTAACGCGTCATTATGCAACATTTCTCAAAACAAGTATTGGATTGGTATGCACTTTACGGCCGCAAAACACTGCCTTGGCAGCAGCAAAAAAGTGCTTACCATGTGTGGTTATCGGAGGTGATGTTGCAACAAACTCAAGTTGCAACAGTTATTCCTTACTTCATTCGTTTTATTGACCAGTTTCCAACCATTAGCGATTTGGCTAAGGCGCCGATTGATGATGTTTTACATTTATGGACTGGGCTTGGGTATTATGCGCGGGCGCGCAATTTGCATAAAGCTGCACAGCAAATTTGTGTACAATTTAACGGACAATTTCCTACGTCATTCGACGATGTTATCGCATTACCGGGGATTGGACGCTCGACAGCAGGGGCAATTTTGTCACTGTCCCAAAAACAGCATTACGCTATTTTAGACGGTAATGTAAAGCGAGTACTTGCACGTTATTTTACCGTTGAAGGCTGGCCGGGAAATAAAGCGATAGAAAATAAATTGTGGACATTAAGCGAACAAGTTACACCTAAAATTGGAGTTGAGTACTTCAATCAAGCGATGATGGATTTAGGCGCGATGGTTTGTACGCGATCAAAACCTAAATGTACTCTTTGTCCTTTACATCAAGATTGTCGAGCTTACAAAGCCGGCAACTGGCAAGCTTATCCAACTAAAAAAGTGAAATCTAAAATTCCAGAAAAAACCGCTTATTTTTTATTGCTAAGGCGCGGTGATTGTGTACTACTTGAACAAAGACCTTCATCCGGTATTTGGGGGGGACTTTACTGTTTTCCTCAATTTGAAAATGAAGCATTATTGACAGCATGGCTTGAAAATCATCAATTAACGTCGACCAAGCCCAAGCAATTGATCGCTTTTCGGCACACGTTTAGTCATTTTCATTTAGATATTATTCCCGTATATTGTGGTATCTCAAATGACCAACCCGTTGAGAATAAACCTAGCGATTACTGGTATAACATTAAAAGTCAGCAAGCTAAAATTGGACTTGCAGCGCCAGTGTATAAATTATTGACCGAGCTTGCTGCTGATCCCAACTGCTAATCATAAAATTCTAACAATCAATCAGGTAATATTCATTATTGATTGTGCATAATCATCAAAATTTAGGATATCTCTTTTTATATAGATTAATAATTTACTTCTTTTCTATATTTATTTTCAGGTATAATTTGAGTATAAAAAGATAACCTCAAAAAAGGATCACAATGGGCCAGATGATTTTTTGCCATTATTTAAAGAAAGAAGCCGAGCAACTCGATTTTCAGCTTTATCCTGGTGATCTTGGCAAACGTATTTTTAATGAAATATCAAAACCTGCATGGGCTGCGTGGATGAAAATGCAAACTATGTTAATTAACGAGCACAAACTCAATATGATGAATGCCGAGGATCGTAAAAGAATTGAACGCGAAATGGTTAAATTCTTATTCGATGGAGAAGAAATCATTATTGATGGCTACACCCCTAAAAAATAATCGAGACTTTAAATGAAAAATAATCAAAAAGTTATTGCGTTATTGATTGCGGTAAGTTTATTAGCCGGTTGTCCGAGTAAATCCAAAAAAGTTGATGAAGATTATTATTTTAAAGATACCAATGCCTTTAATATTTTAATTAGCCAATATGCAAATAATATTGAACAAATTTGGGGATCGAAAGAAGTCTTAATTGCAGGCCCTAAAGACTATGTACAATATGAAGACAATTTACAAACGCGCGTTCATATCAACTTCGTTTCGGGGGTGATTACCATCGAAACCTTATCGGCATTTCCACAAGATAATTTAAAAGAGGCCATTGTATCGACATTATTAATGTCAGAACCGGTTGATATTATTCGCCATGATAAGGTTGATCAAGATATCTCTGAAGAGCCATTTTTGTACAATCAGGTTTTAGATCAAGACAGGCAGCCTATTCGCTGGAAATGGCGCGCAAGTAGCTTTGCTGATTATGTCATAGCAAATACGATGAAAACGCGCACATCAGGTTCACATAAAATAAGCTATGTTGAAATTAAATTGGTTCCTAATCACATTAATCAGCGTGCGCGTAAATTCTTACCTCTTGTGACCGAAGCATCCAATCGCTATTATATTGATGAGCGATTAATTCTTGCCATTATGGAAGTGGAATCGGCCTTTAACCCTTACGCCGTTAGCCGAACCGATGCGCTTGGACTGATGCAAGTACAGCAGCATACTGCTGGCCGTGATATTTTCAAATTATGGGGTAAATCCGGTGAGCCAAGTCGTCAATATCTGCTTGATCCTCGTAATAATATTGATATGGGTACCGCGTATTTATCTTTACTTAAAACCAAATATTTGGCGGGGATAAATAATCCTATTTCACTGCGTTATGCCATGATAACATCGTACAATGGTGGTGCGGGCAGTGTGCTGAGAACCTTTTCAAGCGATCGTAACCAAGCAATAAATGTGATTAACTCGATGACACCTCAACAAGTTTATAAAACATTAGTGACATCGCATGTTTCGCAAGAGTCGCGTAATTATCTCGTTAAGGTAAGTAAAATATTAGATAACAAATAATTGGCGGTTATTTAATCTAATTACATGGTTTTACGTCATTTGTTTGACGATGAATGACGCGATGTGATTATTTTAAATGATTATTAAACAAGAGATTAAGCAAGTAAGCTAAAATAATAAAATGGATAATTACCTTAAAATTTGAAGGCGAGATAAAGCAATTAATTTTTGTATATTCGCATTTTTAATTAAAAAAAGGGTGATCTGCATTAAATTTTGAGTATACTATGCATCTCATAAAACCTAGTTTTTTTGAGGACGTTAGTTTGAGTACCGACAAAATAGTGGATTCATTTTCCCCTGCGCAAATGACCCAAATTGCCGAAGAAATTGGCAATTACAAAGTAAATAAACACCCTTACACCACCCTTCTTTCAGCCGTGATTGCCGGTGTTTTCATCTCTCTTGCTTTTGTTTTTTACATTACCGCAACAACAGGCACCGCCGGCGTTCCTTATGGCCTTGCAAAACTGGTTGGTGGTATCTGCTTCTCATTAGGATTAATGTTAGTTGTGTGCTGTGGTGCTGATCTTTTCACATCAACCGTCTTAACTATTTTACCTAAGATGACACACAAAATCAGTTGGTTCAAAATGATTCGCAATTGGATTTTAGTCTATATTGGCAATTTCATTGGTGCTATACTGTTTGTTACTGTGATCTGGTTCTCTGGTCAATACATGGCCGCAAATGGTTTATGGGGGTTGAACGTTCTTCAAACTGCCGATCATAAACTTCATCATACTTTTATCGAGGCCGTTTGCCTTGGTTTACTTGCAAATCTAATGGTTTGTTTAGCTGCCTGGATGAGTTATGCAGGGCGTAGTTTGCTAGATAAAATGTTAGTCATGATTTTACCGGTTGCAATGTTTGTTGCAAGTGGTTTTGAACATAGTATTGCAAACATGTTTATGATCCCAATGGGAATTGTTATTCACCATTTCGCTTCACCGGAATTTTGGCTTGCAATTGGGCTTTCACCCGATAATTTTCAAGCGTTAACCGTTGAACACTTTGTATTCAATAACTTAATTCCTGTCACGATCGGAAATATTTTAGGTGGGTTAGCCGTTGCGCTACCTTATTGGGCTTTGTATTTACGTAAGCCCCATTGAGTTTGAGTATTTTGACCCTATAATAGGATCAATAATTATAAATCTGAGGTAACTAATTATGAGTAATTTAAATGAGCAACAACTCGAAGCTTGGAAAGGCTTCAAAGAGGGTGATTGGCAAAATAATGTAAATGTCCGTGATTTTATCCAAACAAACTACACGCCGTATGAAGGTGATGAGTCTTTCTTAGCTGGTGCAACTGAGGCAACCACTAAGTTATGGGATAAAGTAATGGAAGGCATTAAAATTGAAAATGCAACCCATGCGCCTGTTGATTTCGATACAAGCGTGATTTCAACAATTACTGCTCATGATGCAGGTTACATCAATAAAGATTTAGAGAAAATTGTTGGACTTCAAACTGAAAAACCATTAAAACGTGCAATTATTCCGTTTGGTGGGATTAAAATGATAGAAGGTTCATGTAAAGCTTACAACCGTGAACTTGATCCATTAGTCAAAAAAATCTTTACTGAATACCGTAAAACCCATAACCAAGGTGTTTTCGATATTTATACCCCTGATATTCTTCGTTGCCGTAAATCCGGTGTTATTACAGGTTTACCTGATGCATATGGCCGTGGTCGTATTATTGGTGACTATCGCCGCGTTGCACTTTACGGTATCGATGCATTAATGAAAGATAAATTTGCTCAATTTAACTCATTACAAGCTGATTTCGAAAATGGTGTTGATTTAGTGATGACTATGCAACGTCGTGAAGAAATCGCTGAGCAGCACCGTGCTTTAGGCCAAATCAAAGAGATGGCTGCAAAATACGGTTATGATATCTCTCGCCCTGCAATCACAGCTCAAGAAGCGGTTCAATGGACTTACTTCGGTTATTTAGCTGCGGTTAAATCACAAAATGGTGCAGCAATGTCACTTGGACGTACGTCAACGTTCTTTGATATCTACTTCGAACGTGATCTTAAAGCCGGTTTAATTACTGAACAAGACGCACAAGAAATCATCGACCATTTTGTTATGAAATTACGTATGGTTCGTTTCTTACGTACGCCAGAATATGATGAATTATTCTCAGGCGACCCAATTTGGGCAACTGAATCTATCGCAGGTATGGGTATTGATGGACGTACTCTTGTTTCTAAAACAAGCTTCCGTTTCTTAAATACACTTTACACAATGGGCCCATCACCTGAGCCAAACATGACAATTCTTTGGTCTGAAAAATTACCACAAGGATTCAAAAACTACGCATCTAAAGTCTCTATCGACACGTCATCTTTACAATATGAAAATGATGATTTAATGCGTCCTGATTTCAATAATGATGACTATGCAATTGCATGCTGCGTAAGCCCAATGGTTGTTGGTAAACAAATGCAATTCTTTGGTGCACGTGCCAACCTTGCTAAAACATTATTATATGCAATCAATGGTGGTGTTGATGAGAAATCTAAAGCACAAGTTGGCCCTAAAATGACGCCAATTACTGATGAGTATTTAGATTTTGATAAAGTGTTCACCCAATTAGATCACTTCATGGATTGGTTAGCAAAACAGTACGTTACTGCGCTTAACTCTATTCACTACATGCACGATAAATACAGCTATGAAGCATCATTAATGGCACTTCATGACCGTGACGTTATTCGTACTATGGCGTGTGGTATCGCAGGTCTTTCTGTTGCCGCTGACTCATTATCAGCAATCAAATACGCGAAAGTAAAAACAATTCGTGATGAAAACGGTATTGCAACTGATTTCGAAATCGAAGGTGAATACCCGCAATTTGGTAACAATGATCCACGCGTTGATGATATCGCAGTTGACCTTGTTGAACGTTTCATGAAGAAAATTCAAAAACTTCCAACTTACCGTAATGCGATCCCAACTCAATCTGTACTGACTATTACTTCTAACGTTGTGTATGGTAAGAAAACAGGTAACACCCCTGACGGACGTCGTGCTGGTGCACCATTTGGACCAGGTGCAAACCCAATGCATGGTCGTGATCAGAAAGGTGCAGTTGCATCATTAACCTCTGTTGCTAAACTTCCGTTTGCTTATGCTAAAGATGGTATCTCTTATACTTTCTCTATCGTACCAAATGCGTTAGGTAAAGATGATGATGCGCGTAAACGTAACTTAGCGGGTCTAATGGATGGTTACTTCCACCACGAAGCAACAGTTGAAGGCGGTCAACACCTTAATGTTAACGTGTTAAATCGTGAAACATTATTAGACGCGATGGAAAATCCGGAAAAATATCCACAATTGACTATTCGTGTATCTGGTTATGCAGTGCGTTTTAACTCATTAACTAAAGAACAACAACAAGACGTAATTACACGTACATTTACTCAATCAATGTAATTGATATAAGTAATTGTTATAATAGAAGAAGGCTCCTTGCGGAGCCTTTATTTTTAGATAGAATAAAATCTATATTAATAATAAACGCAGACAATTTAACTGTGTAATAATTTGGAAAACAATGTTTTATGACGCAACTAATTGTAACGACACAAAAACCGCTTAAAGGACGAATTCATTCTTTTGAATCGTTTGGTACTGTTGATGGTCCGGGAATTCGTTTTATCGTCTTTTTTCAAGGTTGCCTTATGCGTTGCTTGTATTGCCACAATCGCGATACATGGGATTTAAAATCAGGACGTGAAATCACGGTTGATGAGTTAATGAATGAAATTGTCTCCTACAAAAATTTCATTATGCCAAACGGCGGCGGTGTGACGGCATCTGGCGGCGAGGCAACGTTACAAGCTGAATTTGTGACGCAGTGGTTTAAAGCTTGTCATCAAGAGGGCATTCATACTTGTTTAGATACTAATGGCTATGCAAGGCACCTCGACGAATCGGTTGATGCATTGATGGCAGAAACGGATTTGGTCATGTTAGATCTTAAACAAATGAATGATGAAATCCATCAAAAATTAGTCGGTGTATCCAACAAGCGAGTGCTTGAATTTGCAAAATACTTGCAAAAAATCAATAAAAGAACATGGATACGTTATGTTGTAGTTCCTGGATGGAGTGATGATGATGCATCAGCTCACCAACTCGGTCAGTTTATCCAAGGTATGGAAAATATCGAAAAAGTTGAGTTACTGCCTTATCACAAGCTTGGTGCTTATAAATGGGAAACATTAGGCGATAAGTACATGCTAGAGGGGGTTGAAGCGCCGCCAAGAGAGACATTAGATCGAATTCAGCATATATTAGAAAGCTATGGTCACCATGTTTCATTTAGTAAATAACGTAGCGAGATAAAGATAATCAATCCGTAATGACAAGGCGTCAAATAGCATTGTCCGGTTTGGCTTAAAAAATGCACACACTTTGTGTGCATTTTTAGTTTAGATTGCTAAACAAAGTCATGACTGAAGTTAACTAATTTGGGCCAGTGGCGCACCAACCTCAACATATTGCCCTTTAACCGTGGTTTGTTTGAGCGTGCCATCTCGATGAGCAAGGACGTGTACTTCCATTTTCATGGCCTCCATGACACCAATAACTTCCTCTTTTTTAACAGTACTATTGTCATCCACTAGCCAATTAAGCATCACGCCTGAAATTGGGGCCTCAACGATGTCTTCGGACACGGTGTTGTCTTGTTTTGGCGTCGTTGTGGCTAATTTTTCATTTGGCGTTAATGATAAATTCGCAAACAGCTCAGCGGGTAAAGCAATTTCACGGCGTTTACCATCAATTTCAATAAAGCTACGTAGTAATGAGGCTTTATCTAGCGGTATTTGTCGCTTGGCCGGCGGAATTTGGTAATTAAACGTTGTTTCAATCCAGCGAGTATGTACCTTAAAGTCGTCACAAAAATCACCTTGTTCAACTACCGCGCGATGGAAGGATAATACCGATGCCACGCCTTCGATGTTTAATTCAGCAAGTGCACGTCTTGCCCGTTTGATGGCTTGTTCGCGATTATTGCCTGTCACGATAAGTTTCGCCATTAGCGAGTCAAAGGTTGTTGGGATGGTTGAGCCGGCAGTGACTCCGCTATCTAAACGAATCCCCGGTCCAGAGGGTACATCAAAACGATTGATCGTTCCTGAAACCGGTAAAAAACCATTACCAGCATCTTCGGCATTAACTCGAAACTCTATCGCATGTCCACGCGGAACTGGGGTTTCTTTGATACTGAGTGGTAATCCTTGTGCAATGCGTAATTGTTCAACCACCAAATCTACGCCAGAGGTCTCTTCGGTCACGGGATGTTCAACTTGCAAGCGGGTATTGACTTCAAGAAAGGATAATGTGCCATCTTGGCTTAATAAAAATTCAACCGTTCCTGCGCCAACGTAATTTGCTTTAGCGCAAATTGCGATAGAGGCGTCAATAATTTGTTGTTGTTGTGACTGTGATAAAAATGGTGCAGGTGATTCTTCAATCAATTTTTGATTGCGGCGTTGTAATGAACAATCACGAGTACCAACCACAACTATATTCCCCTGCGTATCAGCTAAAATTTGCGCTTCAACATGGCGGGGATTGTGTAAAAATTTTTCTAAAAAACATTCACCGCGGCCAAAAGCGGTTGTTGCTTCACGCACAGCTGAGTGATAAAGCTCTTCGACTTCGTCCATTTTCCAGGCGACTTTTAATCCGCGTCCACCGCCACCAAATGCAGCTTTTATGGCAACCGGTAAGCCATTTTTTTTCGCAAATTCAATCACTTCATTGACATCGTTAACGGGCTCTTTTGTGCCCGCAACTAAAGGTGCGCCGACTTGAATCGCAATGTGTCTAGCACTTACCTTATCCCCTAATATTTCGATAGTTTCAGCACTTGGTCCAATCCATGTTAAGCCTGCTTGCTCGACAGCCCTTGCAAATTCGGCACGTTCGGAGAGAAAACCATAACCCGGATGCACCATAGTCGCGCCGGATTTCTTTGCTATCGCAATCAGTTTTTCAATATTCAAATAGCTTTCAGCGGGTGTATTGCCTGACAAACCATAAGCTTCATCGGCCATTTTTACATGTAGTGCTGAAATATCAGTATCAGCATAAACTGCAACAGAGTTAAAGCCAATATCTTTGCATGCACGAATAATACGCACCGCGATTTCACCCCGATTAGCAATCAATACTTTTGGTGTTGTTGGCTTTTTTGTATTAAGGATAGACATGATTGATACAATTTCCTTCAAGTTCTTTAAATTCTTTAATAGGATTAAATTTTATTTTCGCATTCACGGGTATTTGACCTGCTAGATCAAGATGGTATTCACATACCGCGCCAATGACCGGGTATCCGCCAGTTAAAGGGTGATCATTGAGAAACAGCACCGGCTGGCCATTGGCTGGAATTTGAATCGCCCCGATGCACGTGCCTTCACTCGGCAGTTCTTGTTGTTTTTCACGCAGTAATGGTATTTCACCAGCAAGACGTAAACCAATTCGGTTTGATGATGCGGTGACTTGCCAGATTTGCGAAGTTAACAGCTCAAGAGCTTGCTTGGTAAACCAATCTGTACGTGGGCCTAAAATAATATCTAACACAACGACGTCATCCGCTGAGGGGTAAGTCATTGCAGGTTGTTCATAAAGTGATAGGGCGCGCTGGTGTAAAGCAGGCTTAATGGCAAATGTTTGCCCAATTTGTAAAGGCGAAGGCCCAACTTGTGCCAGCGTATCATACGAAGCGCTGCCTAATATCTGTGAGACACTTAGTCCATAACGAACAGCAAAATAACTTCGAACGCCACGCGTTGTTTGTCCAAGGCTGATAATATCCCCTTGCGCTAAATGGATTGGCTGATATTGCTGTGCCGCATAGCGGATCCCATCACAGGTTGTGACGTGGATTTCACACGTTGCCCCGGTTATAGCAACAATCATTGCGGTATTTGCCTTAGCTTTAAATCCACCTTGCGTTATTTCTAAAGTGGGTTCATCGCGCTCATTACCGACAATTCGGTTAGCACATCGAAAAGCGTTTATATCCATCGCACCGGCCTTAGAAATGCCAAGTGCCGATTGACCTGTACGGCCCGCGTCTTGTATCAATGTTTGTAATCCTGTTGCCAGTACGGTAAGGTCACCTTGCTGATTTGTTTGTGCAAGCTGCTTTGTTGCTTCTGGCAAACTGTAGATAACACCGGTTTTATCGGCATCAACAAAGTTTACGCGGTAACCCGGTTTTAATAACGCCGGTTGTTGACGATTTAAATCCCACACTTTGGTATCTGTGATACCAATTAATTGCCAGCCCCCTGGACTTGCTTGAGGATATACGCTACTAAATTCACCTGCCAAAGCGACCGAGTTAGCAGGAATACGAACTCTCGGGGATGGGCGTCGGGGCACGTTAAGCTTAGTGTTAGGTGAAACCATGTAAGCAAATCCCGGTGCAAAGCCACAAAATGCGACTTGATATTCATGCTGAGTATGCCTGTCAATCACCTCTTGTGGCGTTATCTGTAGGTAGTTTGCTACATCAATAAGATCTTCACCCTGATAATGGACAGGAATTGTGATTAATTTGCCCGATTTTAGCTTAGTGGCTTGGATATTTAGTTTTGCAATTTGCTTAGCTAAACTATTTGCGTCAATGATAATAGGATCAAAGCGAACTAATACCGTTCGTGCTGCGGGGGTGATTTCTTTAATATTTAATTTTTCTGCATGCTCAAAAAGTTGCTCACAAAGTGCCATGGTTTCTTCAAGGCTTTGTAACTCAACTAGGATCAAACTTAAATTAACGGGTAAAAATCGCATGTCAAACCTCTAGGCAAAAGGTGCAATTGTAATGCCATGTTGTTGTAATTGTTCTCGCACTTGCATTGCCATGGAAAGCGCACTTGGGCTATCACCGTGTACACAAATAGAACCGGCTTCAATCGGGGTAAAATCCCCCTCAATGGACAGTACGCCCCCATCATTGACGAGTTGCAACATCCGCACAGCAACGTGCTTGGGATCATGCAGTACAGATCCGGATTGTGTGCGTGACACTAAAGTACCATCTGAGTGATAAGCTCTATCAGCAAAGGCTTCGGCAACGACGCGCAGGCCGCTTTCTTTGGCCCAATTCATCAAAGGGGAACCGGCAAGTACGACTAAAGTGAGTGTTGTGTCAATCGAACAAATCGCATCAATCACGGCCATTGCTTGGTATTTATCATGGGCGATGGTATTGTACAGCGCACCATGAGGTTTGACATAACTAACCGTTGTACCCACCGATTTGGCCAGTCCACTTAAGGCACCAAGTTGGTAGATAACATCAGCGGTGAGCTCACTAGCACTGATGTTCATATTGCGCCGGCCAAAACCGACTAAATCAGGATACCCAACATGAGCACCTATTGTAACGTTATTTTGTTTGGCTGCTTGTAATGTGCTGCGTATGCCTTCGGGCGATCCCGCGTGAAAGCCGCAGGCAATATTTGCGCTACTTACAATTTGTAACATTGCTGCATCATTGCCCATTTTCCATTGACCAAAGCTTTCGCCTAAATCACTGTTTAAGTCAATAATTTTGTTCATTTTAAAATCCAATGGTTAGTTTAAATAGTGGAAAATAGCGCCAACTGACATGATGCCCATATACCACGTCAACAAGCAGACAATAATACCACAAAATATCAGCCATTTTGGATAGTGATAGCCATCCATCAGATCTGCACGTTTATAAGCAACATACACAAAGATAGTTAACCCTATAGGTAAGACTAAGCCATTAAAACCACCAGCAAAAACTAATAATGAAACCGGTGTGGCTTCCATGGTTAAATAAGCCATTAATGAAATAGCAATAAAGAGAATTGTTGCTATATTACGTTGTCGCTCTGTTATTGATTTTTTAAAAGGGGTGATAAAGCTCATTGAAGTGTAAGCTGCGCCAATTACGCTGGTGATAGCCGCCGCCCATAAAATCAAACCGAAGATCCGTAATCCAAAATTACCTAATGTTGCTTGAAATGCTTGCGAAGCGGGATTGGCTGCATAGCTGGAAATATCAATGGTTACCCCACTTGCGACAACCCCTAAAATAGCTAAGAACAAAATGTAGCGCATGATGCCAACAACAACGATTCCTTTTGTTGCCGCACTTGAAACGGTTTTAATATGTTCAACACCAACCGTACCTTTGTCCAGTAAACGGTGTGCACCAGCATAAGAGATATATCCCCCCACTGTGCCGCCAACAATGGTTGTGATGGTAGCAAAATCGATGGTGTCAGGAATGATCGTTTGGTGTAATGCTTCGCCAATCGGCGGATTTGATGCAAATACGACGAATAAGGTTAATCCTATCATCATCAAACCTAAGCCAATCATGAGCCTATCAATAAACGTGCTGGCTTTACGAGAGGAAAATATATAAACCGCGATGAGTGCACTAATCAGTCCACCCCATTTAGGATCTAAACCAACAAGCGCATTAAGTCCTAAGCCTGCGCCAGCAATGTTACCGATATTAAATATCAGCCCACCTAAAATAACTAATATAGCTAATAAATACCCACTACCAGGAATCGTTTTATTTGCGATATCCGATGAGTGCATTTTGGTTAATGTGACCACGCGCCAGATATTTTGCTGAACAATAAAATCAATAAGGATTGAAATCAGTATTCCAAAACCAAAAGCGGCACCGAGTTTAACCGTAAAGGTCGCAGTTTGGGTAATAAACCCTGGCCCAATTGCAGAAGTCGCCATTAAAAAAATCGCACTAATTAATGAAGAACGGCGATCTTTAACAAAGTTTTTGTTAAGTGTGTTGTTTTGAGTTGTCATATGAGTCTTCCTTCTAAAAACAATCTTATAATTATGATATTGAATAATTAAAGCAAGAATCGCGCCATGATTATAAGTCGGCTGATTAATAGTTGTGATTTGAGATTGAATTATATCGATTGTTATTTGAATGGATGTAACATGGTGGAAGAGATTTGATTTAACATGACTTAAAACAATGCATTAAGTGATTTCACAATAACGTAAAACAAGGTAATTCACTTTTTTGATGCCACGTATGTCATTAACGTGATAATGATTCGTTGCTTTGCACCAAAATAGAACTGCATGCACCATAATTATTCACATTTAATTGCTTGTTGCACTGTTAGAGTGAACTGTATGTCAGTGTACATTGTGAACAACATGTTAAGACATTATGTCGTGGTTTTACTTTTATCTAGGCGATTATGAATGTTTTCTGTCAATGAATAGTAAGGAAAAAAGTTGAAATAATGCTGCGCATATTTTTTAGGTAGTGTTTAACAAGCGCTAAACTAATTGGAGCGGGAAACGAGGTTCGAACTCGCGACCTCAACCTTGGCAAGGTTGCGCTCTACCAACTGAGCTATTCCCGCATGTTTGATATGTGTCAACTAAACGCTAAGCATTATACAAAAAATTTTTTTTCTCGCAAGCATTTTATTTTTTATTTTTCCAACTGAGTGATTCAAATACACCAAATAAAAATAAACGTAGTACTTTAAATCGATCTTGCTTCTTTTCTTGATTGGTCATCGTTGATTGTAAAATCCATGCTTGTAAGCCATGCATAACTACAAATGCAATCAGTCCGACGTTGGCAACAATGTTGGCCGGTTTGGGATAAGGGTGAATCAAATTAAATAATAAAAATAACCAAATAAATGAATAAAATATTTTACCAATTAGGATAAACATGTTGTTTCTCTTATAAAAAGGTAGCAATGAACTTGTCCTGCAATTTTTTCTCTATGCAATCGCCAATTGCTAGGAATATAGTTCATGACTTGATGGTGAATTTCTGTTTCGATATAGATATAAGCTGATGTATTTAGCCAGCCTTTGTTTTCAAGTTGAAAAACCGCTTTTTCAACAAGTCCATGATGAAAGGGCGGATCGATAAACACAATATCGAAGTGACTTGTTGCTGGTGATGTTAGCCAAGCAAGCGAATCGATTTGGTGAATCGTTATCTGCTCGCTTTGTATCAGCTGTTGATTTCTTTTTAGTTGTTGCGCTGTTTGCGAATCTTTTTCAAGCAAGACAACGTGCTTTGCACCTCTTGACGCTGCTTCAAATCCTAGTGATCCGCTACCTGAAAAACAGTCTAAACATGTTGCATCTTGTGTGACTGGCATTAGCCAATTAAAAAGCATTTCTTTAATGCGATCGGTCGTTGGACGCAGCCCTTGTTTATCAAGCACTGGCAATTTACGACCGCGCCACTTACCACCAATTATTCTGATTGAACCACTCATTATCAATTACCTATCAAAATAGCTCTGAGCTATTGCCTTCAGAATCGGTGACTTTTGTACCGACTTCTTGGCTGGCATAACGGGTTGGTTCAGTGCCTTTGATGAAAAATTCCGACATTGTTTGTGAATCTGCTTGTGGTAGTAACCCGGTTTTTTGATCGATGGTGACACTTATTACATTTTCAGGTTGTACATCTTCTTGTACTGGAACCCCTTTTAATGCTTCAGCCATGTAATCAACCCAAATTGGATTCGCTGTGACAGCGCCACCTTCTGCGCGATAGGTTTTGCCTAATTCACGTCGATGATCATCAAAGCCAACCCACACCGTTGTGACAATATTGGCACCAAATCCAGAGAACCACACGTCTTTTGATGCGTTGGTTGTGCCTGTTTTTCCACCCACATCACGGCGACCTAACGCTTTTGAGCGCCAAGCTGTGCCTTGCCAACCCGTTCCACCAAACACGGTTGATTTAAGGCCATCTTTCATGATGAAAGCAATATCGCTGCTAATAGTTTGTGGCGCATATTTTGGCGTTGATTGAGAGTTGTTATTATCCAAATTAATGTTTGGTAAAACTAACTGATCATCCACTTTCATGCTGGATTGATCGGGCTCTTCGTTGCCACTGGCATTTGCCACATCCTCGACGTTGTTTAAGTGTGCCTGCGCGTTTTGCGCATTTAACGTATCTGTCGTATCGTTGACACAATTATGGCAAGCAATTTCTGCTTGGTGCTTGTAAACCACATCATCGCTGGTGTTGTATTCTATTTTATCAATTAAATAGGGCGTGACTAGATATCCGCCATTGGCAATAACCGAATAGGCTCTTGCGACTTGTAACGGTGTAAATGAGGCAGATCCTAGCGCCAATGATTCATTGTATGAAATATTTTCTTTTGGGAATCCAAATCGTTCTAAATAATTGGCGGCATAATCAATTCCAACCGCACGTAGCGCCCTGACCATCATTACATTTTTTGACATCCCAAGGCCGATTCGTAAACGTAATGGGCCAGCATAATTAGGTGGTGAGTTTTTAGGTCGCCAAGCTTCGGTCCCAGCAGAACGTAAAATCGGGGCATCATTAAGCAGCGTTGCCATTGTTAAGCCTTGCTCAAGCGTTGCTGTGTAGATAAACGGTTTAATATTAGAGCCTATTTGACGCAGAGCTTGCGTTGCACGGTTAAATTTACTCAGGTTAAAATCATACCCCCCAACAATCGCTTTAATTGCACCATCATCTGAATCTAAAGAGACTAATGCGGCATTAACCGAAGGTATTTGAGCTAGATTCCAATTATTTTCCTCTTTTTTAACCCAAATTAGTTGACCTGTCTTTAAGGTATCCGAGACCTTTTTAGGATAAGCCCCTTGTGCTAAGTCACTGATGAAGGGTCTTGCCCATTTCATACCTTCATAAGCAATAGTAATTTGACTATTGTCCGTTAAGATTGCGGTTGCCTTTTGATCTGAGCTGCTAATAACGACAGCAGGGCACATGCCATTAATACATACATATTTAGCTAAGGTTTGTTTGATTTTTTCATTATCCCAGGGAGATTCATTTTCTTTCCATAAGATTTTTTCAGGGCCACGATAACCATGACGGATATCATAGTCGATAATATTTTTTTGCACGGCTTTTGTTGCCGCAACTTGGTCTTCTTTCGAAATCGTCGTGTAAACCTTATAGCCATCGGTATAGGCATTTTCACCAAATTTTTGGTACATAAATTGACGTGCCATTTCGGCTGCATATGGCGCTGAAAATTCAATTTGTGGCGCATGATAACTGACATCTAACGGTTTATTAATCGCAATATCATACTGTTCTTGCGTGATATAATCCTGCTTTAGCATACGCTGTAATACCCAGTTCCGTCTGAGTAAAGCGCGATCTGGGTGATAAATCGGATTATAGGCAGAAGGGGCGTTAGGCAGCCCGGCTAAAAGAGCGGCTTCATCAACAGTCAGTTCACTTGGCATTTTACCAAAAAAAGTATAGGAAGCCGATGCGATACCATAAGCTCTTGAACCAAAATTAATCATATTGAGATAAAGTGCAATGATTTCCTCCTTTGAAAGCTCTTTTTCCATGCGTATGGCTAAAATAATCTCTTTAGCTTTACGCGAGATTTTTTTCTCCGGGGTTAAAAAGAAGTTTTTAGCAACTTGCTGAGTAATGGTACTGCCGCCTTGTGAAAAGCCTTTATCTTTTAATCCTGTATACATAGCACGAAGAATACCAAGCGGATCGATACCATGATGTTCATAAAAACGCGCATCTTCGGTCGCAATAACAGCATTGGTCACCAGCGGGGGAATATCTTGATATTTTAAGGGAATACGTCGCCTTTCACCAAAAGTCGCAATTAGCTCACCCTCTTTACTGAGAATTTGCAGCGGGGTTTGTAAACGCACTTCTTTTAATGTTGTGACATCGGGCAAATCTTTTGAATAATAGACGTAACCACCAATTGCGACAATGGCGCCACACACGATTAAACCGATAAACAGTTTTAGAAAAAATTTTATGAAGAATTTTAAAAATCTAAACAGTATCACAAACGATTCCTATCTAATTTGTTTTGATTGATGAGGTGAGGATTGCGCGTTATGTGTCGCTTTGTTCACCTTTTAATAAATTAAGTATGCTATTTTGTGGCAGTATATAACAGTTATCATTAAAGGCGCAAAATAAAATGCGTTTATCGAAGTATCAAAATTAAAAATAGCCGATTAAGTTGTGTTCATGCTTCCAATTTTTTGTTTAGACTTAAACCTCGCATTTTTATTGTGAGAGTATTTTGTTTTCTTTGTAATGGATTATGTAATTATGTGGCGAACCGTGATTAAGGTGTCTTATTGGCAATTGTTTGGCTGTAGCTGTTTTTATCTGGTATTAATTTGCACCGTAATAATACAGTTTCATCATTCGCAGTTTGACGTTATTGCTGCGCTTTGTTGTTTACTGCTTGTCATCGATGCGTTTCGGTGTAGCTGTCTATTTTTGAAAATAAAAGGCGAGTTTGCCATGTTCCATTACTTAGATCAGATTTATTGGAATAACCAGCGTTGGCATGTGATTTGTAAGCCATTATTATTTCGTTATGCTGTGATATTGCATTTGAAATCCTGCCGTAATGGCAAAAGACAAACACTTTTTTTAGTCAGCGAAAGCTTTAACCGTGATGATTGGCGAACCTTACATTATTGGTTACGCCATCAACTGCATTTAACAGAGTGAACAGTTATTGTCTTGCACTGATTTTTTTGCAATTCACTTACAGTAATTTTTTTATCCAATACTCGTAAGGGACCGTGTCAATATTCGATTTGAGCAGTTCATGTCCCATATGACGGCAAAAACTGGGAATATCTCGCGTTGTTGCTGGATCGTCAGCGACAATATAGAGAATTTGCGAGACAGTGAGTTCGCGCATGGTTTTGCGTACCAGCATAATTGGCTCAGGACAACGTAAACCAAGCGTATTGAGTTCTTTATCTATTTGCATATTCATCCTACTCATGACTTCGTTATTGAGTATAAATCACACAGGTAATTAGGCACAGCTTCTTCGGCATTTGAACCAATTACCTCTAAATCAGTTAATAAAGCACATAAATCAGGGCTTGCGTTTTTCATTATGCATCCTTTACCGACCCGTTGGAGCATCTCATAATCGTTCATGCCATCACCAAAGGCAATGCAATCTTGCAATGTAAATCCTAGTTTTTCAACGACGTTTTTTAGCGCGCTACCTTTTGAGACATTTTGAGCCATCACCTCAAGGCAATTGGGGGTTGAAAAGGCTATGCTAATTTTATCACCATAAGTCGCTCTTAATTTACGTTTAATGCTTAGTAAGTGCGCATGAAGATCATCATTTGTCGTTGTAAAGTAGATTTTTGCAATATCATCTGTTTTGAAATTGTTTGGATCAAACAGTTGATAAGTAAAGTCGGTATCATTGAAAAAACTGAGTGAAAACGGATCTTCCTTATTAATCAACCAATCATCCCCGCGATAGACATGGGTATAAACTAGCGGATCATCTTGACAAATTTGGGCAATGTCAGCGGCTAAATCGGGCTGTATGTTTTGGCTAAAGACTAAATTACCGTTGCTGTCATGTACTCTTGCACCATTTGAGGTGATCATAAAAGCATCGATTTCCATATTTTCACGCATTTGGGCAACATCAATATGGTGACGTCCTGTTGCAAAAATAAAGTGAATGTTGCGCTCACGCAAGGATTGTAAAATGTGTTTAGTAAATGCAGATAATTTGTGTTCGGGAGTTAATAAGGTACCGTCTAAATCGGATGCAACGACATGAAACATAATTTTCTCTATCTTATAATCACTATACATTAATGGGTTACATTACAATGTCTTTTTTTACATAAGCACTGTAATTGAACGTAGAAAGCACATCATACAGCCGCGCTATCATTTACTCAACTAATTGCGGTGTAATAAATATCACCAGTTCTCGTTTTTTATACTTTTTTGCACTATTTTTGAATAAATGACCGACAATAGGCAATTCATTTATGGTTGGCACTTTTTGGTTGTTTTGACTATTTTGCTGTTGGAAAATGCCGCCTAAAATGATCGTTTCGCCATTTTTTACTAACACTTGGGTTTTTATTTCTTGCGTGTCAATGGCTAGTGATTCGCCTCCATCGCTGCGTTTGATGGATTGTCCTGCCGTATTTTGGGTAATATACAGATCTAAAATTAACTGCTCATTACTTAGAATTCTAGGTGTGACCTCAAGGCCTAAAACGGCCTGTTTAAATTCGATAGCAGTTGCCCCATTATTACCGCTGGACACTTCATAAGGGATTTCGGTTCCTTGTTTGATTGATGCCATATGGTGATTGGATGTCAATAAGTTAGGGCTGGCAATTATCTCTACTTGATTTTCGGCTTCTAAAGCAGATAATTCTAGATTAAGTAAATGGCCTGAACGTTTGGCGAGATTAAATCCGACTGATGCGGCCGGATTTAGGGTTGCAAGGCCAACATCAAATTTATCAAGTAGCTGTGATGAACGACCGGAATATCCCCATTTAATCCCTAATTCAGATAAACTTTCATGACTCATGGTAACAATGTGTGCAGAAATATGAATTTGCGGAATGGGTTTATCTAATTGCTTGATGACGCGTCGAATCGTGTCAATTTGAGATTTTACATCATGAATGATTAAGCTATTGGTCCGTTTGTCGATAATAGCATTACCTTGTTCGCTCAAAAAGCCGGGCTGGTTGACCATTGATGACAACTCGGTTAGCTCCATGTGTTTGATGGTGAAAGTCAGATGTTCTAAGTTTGGCTTATAATCAGGCGTGTTCTCTTTTTGTTTAGTTAATTTGCTAATAAAGAGTGTATTATCATCTATACTAGCTTGCAATTGAGCTGTATTCAAAATAATCGATAGGGCTTTTTGCCAATCAATGTTATTTAATCGAACTGTATGTTTAGTGGTGATATCCTCCGCCATAACTAAATTCATCTCTTTACTGTCGGCAAGCGCCTGTAAAATAATGCCGACATCTGCTTGATGAAATTTTAATGAAATGTGATTATTGCCATTCTTGTCATCGCTACCTTTTACCTCGGCTTGACTGGCATTAACATAACAACAAAGAAGTAGAAAAGTACATAGTGGGATAAAACATTTTAGGATGATGTTCACGTTAAAAATTCCTATTAATCGAGATGAATTGGCATTTGCCATACCAATGAATCGTGGCAATCATCGGGTAATGGAGCTTGCCAAATGATATATTTCTCGGTGATTGATTTAATCTGCCAAGGCTGTAATTCGGGTGGACTCTGATTTTGTGAAACGGTAATAAAATCCAGCTTGGACACCAGCCATAAAGTCTGTAAGCGGTCTTTTGGCGATGTTGTTATCCCTTTCACTTGCCAGGCTTGTAATTGTTCGAGTAAATGGTGATGCAGTTGCTCGCAAGTCGGTTGTATTTCGTGATAAAACGGATCGTTTAATTGTGCTGATTTTGCATCAGGTAGCAATAAAATACTGATAATCCCAATTAATCCGCACAATCTAAATTTCGCATGTCGCATTATTAAGGCTTCATAAGTTGAATAGTTAAGGTGACCAGTAATTGCTGCTTATCCGCTTTTTGGATGTAAACATGCTGAATATCAAAAGCGTACTGTCTCTTTATGATCGTATCGAATAACGAAACAACGTTGACATAAAAACCATGTAGTTCTACAGTCCAAACTGGGAATGGGTCAACAGATTGATAACGAAAGGTTTTTAGTGTTAAATGATGTCGTTTCAGTAACCCCGCCAGTTCATTTTCATCAATCATCGTTGGCACTGCTGTTGTGTCAGTGGGCATACGTTGCAGATGCGCTGTTAATGATGCAATTTGACTCTGTTTTTCTGTCACCTGCTGCTGTGCCTGCTCGGCAGCATATTGGATATCGGCAATCAAATAAAAATAGCTAAGCATAAACAATACTGAAAAAAGCGAAAAAAGTACGCTATGCTGTTGCCAAACTGGTCGGTAAAAGAAATCACTATTCATAAAATGTCATATCCATAGCAAAGTGTAATCCCTGAGCCGTTGTATCAACAGATTGGATTTGAACCTTTTCTTGCTTATTTTGCTGCCTTAATAATTCGGTTAGCTCAGTAATGGCTGCATATGTTTGACTTAATCCAGTTATTTGTACTTTTTGATGAGAGTAGTTCACGGTTTCAAGTAATACTGATGAAGGCATTGATTGCGATAATAAACATAACAATTGATATAACTTGATTGGGGACTCATTTTTCAAAGGCGCGATTTCAGCGTTAAGATCGATCAGTGTTTGGTATTCAAGCTGTTTATTGTCAACATATTGCGCATTAATGAGAAACTGGGTTTGTTGATACTGGTATAGAAAAATCATCACACCTGCTGTTAGTAAAAAATAGAATAGTGCAGTTACGGTTAATTGAATCTGCCTTTTTTTATAATCCAGAGCGCGCCAAGGTAACAAATTAATTTTGCTGCTTTTACCGTTCGATTGCCCAATTAACGCTACCCTCACATTCAATTTAGAGCACAATGCGATCCACTGATCAACATAATCACGTTTGCAAATTACAACATTTACGGATCGAGAACCGACAGACTTGTTGTAGTCAAAAGCGACCTCGTTTGCTGATAACTTAAATAATTTAGTGATAGAACCTTCAACAAATAAAAGAATTTCATGTTCGGATAGGGCAATTTGAGGTAGCGCTAATGTTGTTTGTTCAAGATAAATAGGATTGAGATGAATCTCAAACAGACTTTGTGATGAAATTGTTTTGGTCACATTATGCGAAATTGATTTTAGCAACGCTGTCAAAATGAGTTCAATCGATGTTTGCATTGCATTGGTTAATGCTATCGTATTTTGATAATAGATAGACGATGGCGTAAAAAAAGGTGTTTTTATGATCTGGTAGCTCAACAAGTCTGATTTAATATCAACAATAATTCGGTATTTTCTTCGCCACATAGTTTTAATTTATTCGATAAACAGATGGCATAGCCTAGTAATTTAAATTAAAAATGAAATCTTAAAATGGGATTTTTGGGAAATAACGCGCAAAAAATGTTTAAAATTACATCGAACGCGGATTTTTTTAGATGTTTTTTAAAAAAAGGGTTGACTGAAATGAGGCGTGCCTTATAATGCACATCCACACGGTAAGGGTGATTAGCTCAGTTGGGAGAGCACCTCCCTTACAAGGAGGGGGTCACTGGTTCGAACCCGGTATCACCCACCAATCTTTACCGTGAAGTTTTAAAATAGTTTTATTTGGGGTGATTAGCTCAGTTGGGAGAGCACCTCCCTTACAAGGAGGGGGTCACTGGTTCGAACCCGGTATCACCCACCAAATTAAACGCACTTTTCTAAATGGGTTGTTAGCTCAGTCGGTAGAGCAGCGGACTTTTAATCCGTTGGTCGAGCGTTCGAATCGCTCACGACCCACCATCTTCCTTTGTTATCTATTAGTTATTACCTACATATTTTTGTGTTTGTGCTCGTTTTATCAAGCTAGGTTATATTTCCCACTTATCTATTTGAATCGACAAATGGAGAATAGGTTTTGATTAATTTATCGCAGGCAGCAATCAATGGGCTGATACACTCGAAAAGACATTAATGATAACAACGCCAAGCATAATTAATCCCATACCTATTAAAGCGGCTAAATCCAATGTTTGTTTAAACAAAAGCCAAGCAATTAAACTGACTAAGACAATGCCAATGCCAGACCAAATCGCGTATGCAATGCCGACAGGCAGTGTTTTTAGTGTGATGGATAACAGATAAAAAGAGGCACTGTATCCAGCGATTGTAATAATCGATGGTATAAGAT
>JAVSBY010000040.1:33900-40965 GCA_031960925.1 Gilliamella sp. CRA003912 | reverse complement strand
TATAAGGCTTTTTCATTTATTTTACAGGCTCTTTGGGTTGAAATAGTCTAATTTTCCGATAGAAATTGATATGTTAACTAATTTTATTATTTGTTTTGATACAAATTAGCAGCGTTTGCAATACAATTATTTCGCTTCATAAAGTAAGTATTTTTTGGTTTTTTATGAGTTCAAAAATAACCTTGTAATGTTACATCGCATTAAATTCCAAATAAACCGAAAAAAAATAATTAAGAGTGTATTTTCGGTGAAAAAAAAGTATAAAAATATATTTTATATTTAATAAATCTATTTTTTTGTAAAAATAGGAAAATTTTTACTTAAAAAAGTTAATCTATACTATGTTAAGCTATAAAATAATTTTTATAGAATAAATGATACGTTATCAAAACTATTTTATTTACAGTAAGCTGTGAAATGTTATATCAACATGACATCTTTGATGTTAACGTTATTATTAAGTGGGAGTTGTCATTTTATGGTCAGAAGAGGGGACAATTGCGAAGCAAGATATATGGTTAGTCAGTATGAATATTTTCGTTTCTCAGGTATTTTTTAATGAAGTAGGCAATATTATTGATTAATGAGTCTGTTGATTAGATTGAATAATTAAACTATCAATATTAACTCCCCATCTTAATCCAATGTGATATCAATAGTTTCGCCTTGATGCCTGAGATCATACTTATGAATATTTTGCTTTTAATGATCTTTTCTTGCATTTGTGTTTTTCTTTATTTTTTAAGTTATCCCCCCCTCCTTTGAATGGTTCTAAAAACTTAAGGGGTAATTTTGAGTTGTTTTCATTAAAAAATGGGAAATATTATTTCCCATTTTTTAATCCTATCCATAATATAAAAATTACCAAAGCGAATAGACCACCAAAGCTAATCCCAATGGTGATGATGGATACGTTGATGGCAACGGCGATCGAATAGAGGCCGAGCATTACCATCATTGCAGCATATTCACTTAAATTCTGCACAGCAATTACGCTACCAGCACCGATCAGTTCCTTACCTAGCTTTTGTATTAACGCGTTTAGCGGAACAAGAAAAAAGCCACCGAGTGCGCCAATCATGATTAATAAAAAATAAGAGCTGATCATACTACTTTGTAGCGTGAAGAGGATAACAGTAACGCCCATCATTATGCCGGCAGGAATGCAGCGTAATGTATGATTTATAGTGATAAATTTACTCGCAAGTCCAGCACCAATAACAATACCAATTGCAACTACCGCGTTTAGCATAGTTGGCGTCGTATTATCAACAATACCAAGGACAGCGGGTACCCAGCTGATGAGTAAGAATCGTAACGTGATCCCCGCCCCCCAAAAAAGACTCGTTCCTATTAAGGTAAAACGGACTTGCTTATTAGTGAAAATGATTATAATCGTTTTCAAAAAATCATTTATCAAGGTCTTAAACTGCCAGCTTAGATTCGTTCTTGCAGCCGGCAATTTAGGAATGAATAGGTTGGCAACAACGGCAAATCCAAACATGAAAACGCAAGCGATTAAAGATGCAGTAATATTTAAATCAGCAATATATCCCCCTGCTATTGAGCCAAGTAAGATGGCTGCAATGGTTGAAGCTTCAATCAATCCGTTAGCTTTGACCAAATTATCTCCTGTGGTTAATTCACCTAAAATGCCATATTTGGCAGGTGAATAGCATGCCGCACCGATACCGACTAAGGTATATCCAAAGAAAGGATTAACATTTAAACAAATGCACGTTGCACCTAATAATTTTAGACAATTTGAGATCATCATTACTCGGCCTTTTGACAAGCTATCGGCAAATTGCCCGACAAAAGGAGACAGTAAAATGAAAGGAATAACAAAGCTTATTTGCAGTGCCGACTGGCTCCACTGTGGGTAATTTAGATTTTTAATTAAGGCAAGTATGGCAAAAAATAGCGCATTATCACCAAAGGCAGAGAAGAACTGAGCAAGCAGTGTTGCTGTCATCCCTTTACTTAATAGATCGTGCTTTCTCATAATATTTCCTTGAATCCATTCATCATTACTTATTCTTCTGCCAGTTTTCTCAGTGAGATAAAATCAATCTTACCTGAACCGAGTAATGGTAGCGCTTTGACTTCGCGAATATCTTTAGGAATCGCTAAAGCGGGGATACCCAATTGCTGAGCAGCTTGGTTAAGCAGTTCACGATTTAATTTATTTGATTGTGTAAATAGTACGATTGACTCGCCTTTTGCCGCATCGGGTTTGACTGTTGCGCCATGCATAGCATCCGGATCGATTTTATACGCTAAGGCCTCGACACTTTCCAGTGAAACCATTTCGCCAGCAATTTTTGCAAAGCGTTTTAAACGTCCTTTGATAGCGATAAAACCTTCCTCATCAATACTTACAATATCGCCAGTATCATAAAAGCCATACGTTGTATTACCGTTTTCGTCAGTTGCGGTCGGTTTTTCGAGTTGACCTGGATTTTCAACGCGCAGATAACCTTTCATAACGTTAGGTCCTTTCACATGAAGTTCGAAACCATCAGTAATTCCTGGCACGTTAATTAAACGACAACGCATACCCGGTAGTAACCGGCCGACAGTGCCTTGTTTATAAGCCATAGGGACGTTCAACGCAACAACCGGCGCACATTCCGTTACACCATAACCTTCTAAGATGCGGATGCCGAATTTGTTTCTCCATAGTTCGCGCGTTGCATCAGACAGTTTTTCAGCGCCAGCAACCACATAACGTAAACGCATAAAATCAAATGGATGCGCATAACGTGCATAGTTGCTTAAAAATGTTGGTGTTCCAAACAAAACCGTACAGTTTTGGTCATAAATAATTTCGGGAACCATGCGATAATGCAGTGGATTTGGGTACAAAAAGGTTCTACTGCCTGAAAATATCGGTAAGAATAACCCTGCCGTTATACCAAAGGCATGGAATAAAGGTAATGCTGACATAAAGCGATCTGCTGGGGTTGGGTCGATAACTGTACGAATTTGTTCAACATTGGCAAGTAAACTGCGATGACTATGCACAACGCCTTTAGGATTTCCTTCTGATCCGGATGTGAACAATACTAATGCTTCATCCTCACTTGATTGATCGCGTTTAACTAGTCGAGGAATATACTGCGTAATACCAATATATAGTTTATCACGTAAAGTCAAAGTGTGACGTAAATCCTCTAAAAAGTACCATTTAACATCTTTTATTTCATCCAATAAATAGCCAAGGTTACCTTTACTAATGAACTTACGTGATGTAATGATGGTTTTGATCTCGGCAGCTTTGATGGCGCAAGATACGCCTTTTGTACCTGCTGTATAGTTAAGCATGGCGGGAATTCGGTTTTTGGCTGAGAGACCAAAGATAGTTGCAACCGTTATTGTTGCATTGGGCAATAACAGACCAACGCGCTCTTTTTTTTGTGTTATTTTTTCGATAATTGATCCGACGCCAATAATTTGCTTGAGTAAATTTCGGTAAGAGGCTTCTTGCGTTGTTGGATCTTGCACCATACGCGATTTTACGCCATAACGAACTTGTGCTTCGAGTAAGGCGTCAAATAACGTTAATTTAGGGCGGCTTGCCATACGCGCTTCCATCATGATTTGGTGGAGTTTTTCGGCGGCAATATAACGCCGTTGACTCGCTTTTTGAGCTTGAGGCATCGGGATTGACGTCGGTTCAAGAACATGTATGGTGATTTGAGGAAATAATCGGCGTTTGAATAAACCTTTTAGACGGCTAGTTAGTGTAAATTCAGCGCCTTCAATCCAGATAGGTACAATGGTTGCCTTAGCCCGGGCTGCGATAAAGGCTGCTCCATCATAGATTTTCATTAACGATCCGGTAGTTGTAATTCGCCCCTCAGGAAAAATAACAATCGGGCGACCTTTTTCAATTTCGCGCACTAAGCGTTTAATCGCCATTGGATTTGTTGGTTCCATGGGCACAAAATCAACATACTTTTTAGCGAGACGAACAATCCAGTGATTTATGTAAGTTGGATAAACGGCAAATACGGGGCGAATAGGTAAAAATACCCCGATCAAAATTCCGTCTAAAAATGAGACGTGGTTTGGTGTAATCAGTAATTTGTCTTGCTTTAAATTCACCAAATTCCCTTTGATTTTGACATTAAATAACGTCATTAAAACAAGTTTTAATAGTTTAAATATCATCTTTTTTCCTAACTTTACTGCGAAATCAAGTAGGCTAATAATAAGTAAGTCTGTTGAGATAGACAAGTCATTTATTGAAATGTGGTTTTATTTTGAACAATCATTATTTTTAATAATGATGAATAAAGTAAAAATTATTTTATAATGCTGAAATTTATCAAGTGATTGAATGTTTAGCGGGGTAGCCGGGGGCAGAGCTATTATTTTGCATAATTCAATTAGAATTAATTTATTGATGGAAAAGCTTGCATTAATTTAAAATATGTGAGTAAATAGAGATAGGCAGTTAGTCTGCATAGAAGTAACATTTTGAATACCTAGTTTTTAGTCATAAATAATACCTTTCTTGTTTTATTCTATCTTCTTGACCTCAATGATGTAACCGTAGAGCAGAAACATGCCATTATAGTCAATTGGCTATAGTTAATTTATTAAAGGATAGAGTTATGTCTAAGAAAACAGGTTTAGTTAAATGGTTTAACGAAAGCAAAGGTTTTGGTTTTATTACCCCTGATGATGGTAGCAAAGATTTATTTGTCCATTTTTCATCGTTAATTGGCGATGGTTTTAAAACCCTGTACGAAGGTCAAAAAGTTGAATTTGTGGTTGGTGAAAGTGCTAAAGGACCAGCTGCAACTAATGTTTTAGTGGTGTAGTTTGAAAAAATATTATTTTCTTGTCAAACGCAAGCATAAAAAAAGTTTAAAAACGGTCAATATTGACTAGAAAAAAGCCCGAGGTGATCGGGCTTTTTTATTATGTCAACGCATGTCAGGATTTCTATTTCCTTCATTTTACCGGTTGATTGCTATCACTTTTTGTTTGATGAAAAAAAATTATTATTCATTTTCCATCAAAAAAATTAGAATAATTGCAGTTAAATTATTTTTATTCGTCACAAATTTTTTAATATTTTTAAAAATTATATAATTAAATAGGTATAATCATTGAATCAATATTTATTTTTTATAATATCTATGCTATTTTTAAAGATTAGTTTTATTCGGATAAAAAAAGGGAACACATGTTAGATAAAGTTACTTTTCGACCAACAGACAGTTGGCGATGGTATTTTGATAACGAGTATGATTGTCTGATGTTAGAGATAGCAGATGACATGGTGTTTCGATCGTGCTATCCAAGTAAAATGTTAATCCCCGATGTATTTACTGAGTTTCCATTTTCGGTCAGCGATGCAACAGCCTACTATCAGTACTATGACAGCTGCACAAAGCTCAACTTGACTGAGCCTCAAAAAATTGAACTCGCTATCAATTCTATTATTGCAGCTAACTTTTTAAAACCACAAATGCCAAAAAGTTGGTATTTTATGCAGCAACCCATTTTTTTTACCCCTAAAGTTGCTGAAGTGGTCGAAGCGCATATGCAAGATGGTTGTGGTAAATTGAGTCTAATGGTTGTTGAAGCCGGTATTAATGCATCGGTTTGTGTGGTTGCTCAGCCCCCTTTTACCGCATTAAATAAAACCTTCTTTTTAGCCGAAGCGATCAAAGTGATGAATGATCGATTAATTGCTAAGCCTGATACCGCGGTGGATGAATTTACCCCGTCCGATAATTTAATCGCTATCTCTTAGTTTATTTTGGCTTTTTTTACCTAATTCTAAAATGATATCCCCTTTAGGTAGGCAGCTACAGGCTAGAATTTTATTGTTCCGTCTGATAGATGATTGTGTCATTGCAGCAACCTCACCCTTTATTAACGTCACTTGGCAGCGCCCACAAATACCGGTTCGGCAAGAATAAGGAAGTGCGATATGATGCTGCTCTAGTTGTTCTAAAATTGTCTGTTTATTATTACCTTCAATGGTTTTTCCTTCGAAAGTAATTTGACTTTTTTTACTTTCAATTGCTTGAGGTGTCGGAAAGCTTTTTATATAATTTTGGGCTGACTGACGTTCGATTATTTCAATTGTATCGTTTATTGAAATAGTTCCTTGATTGCGAGCAATCATATTCATGCCAAAATCAATTTCACCTTGTTCATTAGTTCTAAAATAACCCAGTGTTTTTAGAGGTTCATCATCAGCTAAATAGTCGGCAGATTCGGCATTAATGGTTGTCAAAATGCAGCGAGTGCACGGTTTAACAATATCGAAAATAACATCGCCGATTTTGATTGTTTTCCAGCCATCTTCTGCAAAAGGTAAACTGCCATCAACAATAATATTTGCTCGAAATTGACGGATATCTAGCTTTTTTTCGCATTGCTGCTGTAGATAGTCAAATGACGCTTGATTGATAAGCAAATAAGGATAACCATCGGCAAAACTAAGCGGGATATCCGGGTAACGTTTAATATGCCGAGATAAAGTATTACCAAGCCAACGTAATTGAACATTTTTTTGCAAAAAGTCACTAAAAAATTGATTCACACGGATTGGAGCGATGTAAGATGTAAAATGATTACCCCAAATTTGGGTTGGTTCGGGCGACGTTGAAAAATCGTCAAAATTGAGTGTCAGTGCTGTTTCGGTTAATCCCTTATCCATCCAGAATCGTGAAACTGAAATTTGTATCGTGTCGTTAACAATCGATGTATTTATTTTCAATAAGTTGGGGTGATGTCTGGCTGTGATAAAATTGCCATCAGGTTCGCAAAGCATTAAAACCCGATCATGTTCAAATCCATGCTCAAATACACTGGCTTTTGATAATGCTATTCCTTGCATCGATTTGACCGGATAAATACACAGTTGTTTAACAAATACCATTACATTACGACCCATAATAACTAAGGCCTTTTAGTATACACTAAGCCGATTTTTTCGTAACTAGGGAGAATCTAATATGTTGTTTAATAATGATGAAAGCAAACGGAGCCGCGCAACTATTTATCTGCAAATTGATAATGTGGCTAAATGTGACT
>JAVSBY010000040.1:11396-33800 GCA_031960925.1 Gilliamella sp. CRA003912 | reverse complement strand
AAACGGAGCCGCGCAACTATTTATCTGCAAATTGATAATGTGGCTAAATGTGACTAGACATAATGAAAAACAGGGCATTGCCCTGTTTTAGATTAGGCACTTTTTTGTTCTTTTTTAGCGATTGTCGTTAATAGTTTTTGGGCTTCTTGCTGTTGCCCATTTTGTACTAAACACGTTGCCATTGCTTTTTGATAAATTAGTTCATTTTGAATAGCCCTAGGCTGCGCATTCCACCATTGAGCCAAAGCGAAAGGATCATCGCTCACAGAAAGTTGTTTGATTCGACCAAGATAGGCGGCTTGTTTAAATTGATCCAATTGTGATTCATTGTACACTTTCACTTTGTACATAATCGGCAATAAGTCGATGACGGCTTGATAATCACCTGTTTCATAATAGATTTGATCAGCCAGTCTTAAAACTTCAGGATTGCGTGGTTTTTCAGCCAACAATTTATCAACACTTGTACGTGCAATCTCATACTCATGATTTTTGATTTGTAATCTGATTTGGACGATTTGGAACGCCAGTTTTTCTTTGGACTGACAACATTTGGCTGCTTTTTCAAGTAGTTGATTTGCTGGAATTAGTTGATTGTTATCAATGTGTGATTGCGCAGCAAGTAAATAAGACAATGTGCTGTTATGGGCACCTTTGGCACTTTTCATAAATAATTTGCCAGCTTGCTGGTAATTACCTTCTAGCAAATACAGTTGTGCCTGTTCAAGTCTTTTTGCAGCTTTACGCGGTGATTTTTCACGTAACCAGTTACCAAATGCAGTTTTCGAATCAAATAGGTTTGTCATTGTCCAATGGATTAAATAAAGGCAAAGTATTCCGATGAATGACAAAAAAACAAAAGTAATAAATGACATGGTTACACGATAGTTTTCAACCTCGAACACGGCTGAGCCTTTGTGTCCTTCAAGTAACGGTCCAACAAAAAAACCACCAATGAGTACTAAAAAAATAATCAATAATTTAATCATGACTAAGCTCCTATTTCGTCAACATCAAACGTACACGAGTTTGCATGAGTTTTTCAAGTTCGCTGTTACTGGCTAATTTTTCTGGTACATTTTGCGTAGCAATTTTTTGTTGTGTCAGTTTATCGAGATCGCTTAAAAATGCGTTAACACTGGCGTCTTTACCGTCGAAATAGGCACTAACCCACGTTGAAGCATCTTTTAAAGCGCGTTGGTAGATTAACTCTTGATGACGAGGAACTGCTTGCGCTGCAATCAGCAGGCGGAAGCGAATATTTTCACGTAAATAAAGCGTTTGCTCAAGTGAAATTGGATTTTTTAATATCTGGCATTTCACCATTTGTTTTTCATCTTGTCCTGCTTGGCTTAAACACTGGGTGAAACTGTCATTTTTCTCGATTTTTTCAACACGGATAAATTTATCAAGAAACGATTCAGCGCTTTTGACTAAATTATCCGACCAATCCTCAACAGATGATGATAGTGATTGATCTGAATTAGCGTGTTGATTTTGTTGTGGCTCTGTTGCACTTAGTGCTTGATGATTTTCGTTTATAGTTGAATCCTGATTATCCTTGTGTTTTTGTCCAACTAAAGGTAATTGCGTTAATGCATCGGATAACCCCATTAGATTCATAATAATTCCATCAGCATCAACCGTTGTGATTTGTTCAAGGGAGGCGATGTCTTTATTGATTGCTTGACGCGCGGGTAATAAACTAGGATCGTTAGCTTGGGCTAGACTTTCGTCTGCACTTTTTAACAGCAGTCGCGCTGTTGTATAATCTTGGTCATTCCAAATTTTTCGGCCTGCTAAATGGACTAAATAGTTAGATTGAGAAATTAACCAAATGGTATTTTCAGACGTAGACAGTGCCGATAAACGTTCATTTAAGCTGTGAATATTTTGCTGGGTCAACTTTATCAAATCATTGACTTGATTGGTTAATTTTTGCTGATTGGTTTGTTGTTCTGCTAGTGTGCTTTCGATTCGATGTTCAAATGATGAAAGCTGCAGATTTTGCTGATTCACCGAGTCGGTAATTTTATTTTGTAGATCATCACTTACGCTCTGTTTCAGGGTTTGCTTGAGATTGACAATTTCGGTTTGTAAGTGGTTAATCGTCTCGTTTTGTAAGGTTGCTTGCTGGTGACCATGGTAATACATAAATCCACCAAGTCCAATGGTTAATAAAATAGCAATCAGTGATAATTTCGATACTGGGGGTTTAGATAAAGGTTGGGTACTTGCGTTTTTTGGTGTTGCTGCTGAAGATGCCGTCTTAGGAGTTTGGGTTGAATCGAGCTGCTTAGTGTCCGGTTTTTGTTTATCTTCTTTCATAGTTTTTTTCGCTTCATCTTTTATATCAGTTGTCGAATAGCTAAATGAAGTTGTACTTATTGTTGATAAGGTAGGATTGACTCCATAACATCGTTGCTTCATATAGCCCCTAATTGCGTTTATTATTCACCTTAGCATTATGACATAGAGTAACGATTGTTTTAAACAAATTTTGATTATTTGCGCTATCGGTAAGTATGATGCGGTGCCAATCTTGCTTATGTACTTGCTCTAAAATTCGGGGACTTGTGACGATAAGTGTTGTCATTAACTTATCATGATCTAGGATAAGTTCATCAAGTCGTAACAGATGTTCCACACTGCTGACGATAATTATCTGTGGCCGTGTATCAGTTTTCGCAAAGATTTGAGGCGGATAAAACATCGCTTTTCGGCGATAACATTCCAGATATTTTACATTGACGTGCTCCTTGCCTAATGTATCACCTAATAATGTTCGGCCATTATTTCCTCGTAAAATCAGAGCTGTGCTCTTTTTTGACGAATACGTATTTAATAACTGTATTAAGCCTTCGCTGTTTTCTTGGGGGGGATACGTGACATGGCAGTTTGATAGTTGACGGAAAAGCGCAGCGGATTTTTCACCTACCGCAAAATAGTTAACCAACTTAGGAAAAGAAATGTCATGTGAAGATGCTTGTAAGATATGGCTCACTTGCGGTGACACGATTATCACATAATCTTTATCCGATAATTGGTTAAGTTCATGCTGCAATCTCGGTAAATCCTGACCAGCTTCAATCTCAAAAAGAGGGCAGTGAATTGCATCTAGCTTAGCTTGAATGAGTAATTGTGTTAACGCGTTCCCCTCGGGCGAGGGGCGAGTTACAATAATCATGCTTAGCCGATTAATTCCGCTAAAATGGCTTTAGCGCCTTTATCTAATAATTGATTGGCTAATATTGTGCCGAGCTGCTCTGCTTGACTGGCTTCACCTTGTATATGCTCTTTGATCAGGGTTTTTCCATCGACGCTCCCAACTAGGCCTTGCAGTCGTAGCGTGTTGCCCTCTAATTGACTGTAACAGGCGATGGGAATTTGACAACCGCCTTGTAACTGTTTATTCATGGCTCTTTCTGCCGAAATACAAAGGCGAGTTGCCTTATCATCAAGCGGGGCGAGCCGTTGTAAAATTGCATCATCATCGCAGCGTGTTTCAATGCCAACTGCACCTTGGCCAACGGCAGGTAACATGAGATCAACATCAATATATTGCCTGATTCTGTCGGTAAGTGATAGACGTTTTAGACCAACTGCCGCTAGAATGATGGCGTCGTACTCTTGGTTATCAAGTTTGCTAAGCCGCGTTCCTACATTACCACGCAAATCTTTGATTTCGATATGAGGTAAAGCTGCTCGCAGCTGGGATTGACGTCGTAAACTCGATGTACCCACAATCGCGCCTTTGGGTAATTCATCGAGGTTATTGTAACGGTTTGACACGAAAGCATCGCGAATTTCATCACGCTGGCATATCGTTGCTAACGTTAATCCGTCAGGGAATTGTGATGGAATATCTTTAATCGAATGCACGGCAATATCAGCCTGATTATCCAATATGGCCTGTTCTAATTGTTTAACAAAAAGGCCTTTGCCACCAATTTTCGATAAAGGACTATCGAGTAACACATCGCCCTGTGTCACCATTGGAATAAGTTCAACCGTTAAATCTTTATGGTAGTGTAATAGCTGCTGTTTGACAAAATTGGCTTGCCAAAGCGCTAAAGGGCTTTTTCGTGTTGCAATTCGAATTTTCAATCGAGTACCTTATTAATCTAGAATGCATTTGAGTTCATGGTGGTTATTATAAGGTAAACTGTATCAGTTAGCTATGTGATCGCGCATTGTGATTGCACAATAAAAAATACGGGCATTATTCCCGTATTTTATTTTACCGCAACCTACCTGATCATTTCTTTATTAGACTATAACTCATCTACAAAATGCGGTGCATAACCAATATAGTTTGCCGGCGTTAGTGTTTTCAAACGTGTTTTTTCTGTGTCAGGTAAATCGAGAGAGTCGATAAATACAGTTAGCGCTTTTGCATCAACGCGTTTTCCTCGCGTGAGCGCTTTTAATTTCTCGTAAGGTTGCTCAATACCATAACGACGCATGACTGTTTGAATGGGTTCCGCAAGGACCTCCCAATTATGATCAAGCTCATCGAGAAGATGTGATTGATTTACTTCGAGTTTATTTAACCCTTTAAGGGTTGATTGATAAGCGATGATGGCATAGCCAAGGCCGACACCTAAGTTTCGTAACACAGTGGAATCAGTTAAATCGCGCTGCCAGCGTGAAATGGGTAATTTACTGCCTAAATGATTCATGATGGCATTTGCCAGTCCTAAATTACCTTCGGAGTTTTCAAAATCTATTGGATTGACTTTATGTGGCATGGTTGAAGAACCTATTTCGCCAGCGATGGTTTTCTGTTTGAAATGGTTTAACGCAATATAACCCCAAACATCACGATCAAAATCAATCAAGATGGTATTAAAACGCGCGACACAATCAAAAAACTCAGCAATATAATCATGTGGTTCAATTTGTGTCGTATAGGGATTCCAAGTTAAACCCAAAGAGGTAACAAATTCTTGACTGAAGGTATGCCAATTCACCTCAGGATAAGCAACCAAGTGTGCATTATAATTGCCAGTCGCCCCGTTTATTTTTCCTAATATCTCAACAGATTGGATTTGTTTCAATTGACGTTCTAATCGATAAGCAACGTTAGCAAATTCTTTACCAATCGTTGAGGGCGTTGCAGGCTGTCCATGCGTTCTTGATAATAATGGTAAATCACGATACATTTTAGCTTGCGTTTTGATTTTATCGATCAAAGCTTGCCAAGCCGGAATAAGTACGGTATCGCGTGCAGTTTTGAGCATGAGTCCATGTGATAAATTATTGATATCTTCAGAGGTACAAGCAAAATGGATAAATTCAGAAATTGCCGCAAGTTCAGCATTATCTTTCACGCTGTTTTTTAAGAAGTATTCTACCGCTTTAACATCGTGATTGGTCGTTTTTTCGATGTCTTTAATGGCAAGCGCATCTTGTTCATTAAATTGCTCAGCAATTTGATTAAGCTGTTGATTCGCGCCTTCGCTGAGGGCGGGAACTTCGCTAATCTCTGTTTGTGACGCTAATTTTTGTAACCAGCGTACTTCAACTTGCACGCGGTATTTAAGCAATCCGAATTCACTGAATATATGTCGTAACTGTTTTGTTTTATCGCCATAACGGCCATCAATTGGCGATAATGCGGTGAGTGCAGATAATTCCATTAGCGAGCTCCGTTGTAATTTTTAACATTCTAGTAGAGTGAAAATAAGGGTTATTTTGTTTGCTCAATAGCATTAAGTAGATCATCAATTGCGTTACTTATTTTTTTTCTGAAGAAAATAAATTGTAACCGCTTACCGCCGACTTGGTACCATAAAGTTGCCGATCGAATACAGGCAAATAAGGCGGTTCTCACTTTGGCTTGAACTAAAGAATTTTGTAAAAATTCGACCTTGCCTGTTACTTTTATTTTGGACGATAAAGGGCTGATAATATCTGAGTAAATACCGGCTAACGAGTAAGATAAATCATCAACATGCTCACCGATTGTTTCATCATCCATGGCGGGATAAAGTGCTGATATTCGGGCGAGTCGCTGATCAACTTTATTTAATGCTTCTTGATTTTTAAGCAATTTACTTGTTATGTTTAGCGCCCCAAACAAGTAACGAATAATCTCAACGTTTTCTTTTTGCCCTGAAAAAAGAATTTGTTTTAAAACGCGCAGGCCGCTTTCAATATGTTGGATACCACCATAAACATCATCTGTTGTCTTTGGAGACGTGTTAAAAAGTGTTTTGATGGATAATCGATAGAGTGATGCGCTGCAAACGCCTGTACTTGCAAATTGGGGCACGAGCATGGCACTTTGACATAGGCCAGCAAGCGCAATTGCAATATTATGGTATTGATGCTTCATTAATGTGCCTCTTTATTACCCATAATTCTGTCTTCTATAACCCCGCCACCTAGGCAAACATCTCCTTGATAAAACACTGCTGATTGTCCTGGCGTGACTGCCGAAACCGGATGGTCGAACATAACCTTTAGTGTGTTCTCATCAATTGGGATAATTTGACACGTTATATCTTGCTGGCGATAGCGCGTTTTTACGGTGCAAGTCAATGGCTCTGTAACCACGTTGCGATCGACCCAGTGCAGTTGACTGGCAATTAATCCATCGGAAAAAAGTGCCGGATGATCATGACCTTGTGCAACAATCAATTCATTATTTTTTAGATCTTTATCAACCACATACCAAGGCGTGTCATCGGCGGCTTTAAGTCCGCCAATTCCCAGTCCTTTTCGTTGTCCCAGGGTGTGATACATCAAGCCTTGGTGCTCGCCAATTGCTTCACCATCAACAGTTCGGATAATGCCGGATTGTGCAGGTAGGTAACGCGCCAAGAAATCACTGAATTTTCGCTCACCAATAAAGCAAATCCCCGTTGAATCTTTTTTGGCCGCCGTTGCTAAACCAAGTTGCTCAGCGATTTTACGAACTTGAGGTTTTTCCAGTTCACCAACCGGAAACAGACTTTGCCGAATTTGATCCTCGCTCAAGGTATATAAAAAGTAACTTTGGTCTTTATTATTATCGATACCTCGTAATAATTCGACTTTATTGTCACTCTCACGTTTGCGAACATAGTGACCCGTTGCAATATAATCGGCATTAAGGTCTTCGCTGGCATACTCTAAAAACGCTTTAAATTTGATTTCTTTATTGCATAAAATATCTGGATTAGGCGTTCTTCCTGCTTTATATTCTGATAGAAAATGCTCAAACACATTATCCCAATATTCAGCAGCAAAATTAATGGTAAATAATTTTATTCCTAATTTATCACTAACTGCCTGCGCATCAGCTAAATCTACGGCTGCTGAGCAGTAGGCTTCGTTATCATCCTCTTCCCAATTTTTCATGAAAAGACCGACGACTTCATAGCCTTGTTGTTGTAATAAATAAGCTGATACTGACGAGTCTACGCCACCTGACATTCCAACAACGACTCTTTTTTTATGATTGATATTTGACATAATCGATAACAAGTAAACTAAAAATAATAGCTAATTTTAGCATACCTGTTCAAAAATGCATAAAAGTATCCCTGTACATGGCAGGTAAAAAAAAGGGATTTCACCGTTTTGTTGACATTTATTTGGAACGAACAAAACCGCCATACAACAAATGATGAACTCAGTGTTGTATGGGGAATGAGTGGTAATAAATGAAAACTAATAAAGATCTTTTAGCACATAAACCGCATGGCCCATTATCTCAAAGTTTTCGGTATCATTTTTATCAATGACAATGGTTGGGTATTTAGAATTATCACACAGCAACGCTAATTGACACCCCTGATTTTGAATGCGTTTAATACTAAGTTGATCATGATATTGAATGACATATAAATAACCATCGAGCGGCTTACAATCTGTCTTATTGATAACCAATACGTCATTATTCGATATGGTGGGTTCCATACTGTCGCCCTTAGCACTGATAGCGATAAGCGATTTTTGATCAAAACCACGATGTCTAATCCAATTCATATCAAAAGGGATTGAACGGTGATTAGTTTTTGACGAATGCAGTTCGTTAATATCGTAAAAAGGAATATGGATAGTTTGTGTTGGATTGCTATCAGCTGCTAATCGGCAATCGCCTTTCCCTGTTGCAAGCCATTCAATTGGTACTTGGCATTTTTGCGCGATAATTGCCAACCGATTGAGCGATGGATAGGTTTTGCCCGATAAATAATCACGTATCACCGCTTCAGACATTCCGACTTTTTTTGCAAATGCATTACCTGATAAACCTTCTAAAGTTAAAATTAATCGATTTTTAAAAGTAAATACACCCGTCTCAATTAAAATTCGTGTTTTTTCGTGCTTATCATCTAAAATTGGTTTATTTCCATTCATTGTTTGTTTTATTCCACTCTCATTTTCGTTTTTTTGTAAAAAATATTGTATTTTTTCTTTTAATTCGTTTTTTTATATGTTACACTGTTTAAGTTAATTCAATCATTGTAACATATAGATAACGCCGATAATCTTTTCGGTAGTAAAAATAAATCAACTGAGAGAGGATCTCATAATGAAAGAACAAGATCAAGATTGGTCACCATCAAGAATTGTGGGTGAAATTAAAATTAGAGGAGGAAGCCTTCGTGCTTTGTCTCGATCAAGTGGCTTGCAAGCTGATACTTTGCGTAATGCGTTATATAGACATTGTCCTAAATATGAACGTATTATCTCTGAATACTTGCAAATTCCGTTGGAAAAAATTTGGCCAACGCGTTATCCAAAATAAGATCGATAATTTTCACAATGCTTAGAACAAAATGACGTCTAATCAGACGTCATTTTTTTTACTGCGGATTATTTTTTTGCTTGTTCTGCGGCTTTAACGATAACAGCAAATGCGTCAGCTTTTAATGAAGCTCCACCAACTAAAGCACCATCAATATCAGGTTGGGTAAATAACTCAGCGGCATTTTTATCATTTACAGACCCACCGTATTGAATAATCACTTGTTCTGCAACGTTGATATCTTGCTTCGCGATGTGTGAACGAATAAATTTGTGGACAGCTTGCGCCTGCGCTGGGGTTGCTGATTTTCCTGTTCCAATCGCCCAAACCGGTTCATAAGCAATGACTGCTCCGTTGAACGCTTGAACGCCTAACGCACGGATAACGGCATCAATTTGACGTGAACAAACCGCTTCCGTTTCGCCGGCTTCATTTTCTGCTTCAGTTTCACCAATACAAAGCACAGGAACAAGTCCAGCCTCTTTTAATACTCCGAATTTTTGGGCGATAAACTCATCAGATTCTTTGTGATAAGTACGGCGCTCAGAGTGCCCAATAATCACATGTGTCACACCAATTTCTTTTAACATGGTTGCAGAAACTTCACCAGTATAAGCGCCAGATAGGTTGATGCCCACATCTTGTGCGCCAAGAATAATATTTGAACCACCTAATTGATGTTTTACAAAGTCAAGATAGACAACTGGCGGGGCAATAGCAATATCACATGCAGTATCAGTTGACAGCTCATTTCTTAACCCATCAACCAGGTTTTTCGCCATATCGATGCTGCCATTAAGTTTCCAATTTCCCATAACGAGAGGTTTACGCATAATTTTCTCCAACTAAAGTGTAAAAGAGTGTAGATTTTGAAACGAATTAGTTATAATGTTAAGTATTATACATCAATAATTGAGCTTGAGGAAAATATGTCATTAGAAATACTAAATCAATTAGAAAACAAAATTCAAAATACAGTCAATACTATTAACGCGTTAAAACAAGAAATTGCAACGTTGCAACAAAACAATCAAGAGCTTGAACAACTTATCAATGACAGTTCTGATGAGATGAAAGCGATGCGCACTGAAAACGAAACCTTAAAGCAAGATCAACTGGTTTGGCAACAACGAATTCAATCTTTATTAAGCAAAATTGGCGAAATTACCCAATAGTTTAGGATTAACCTAGAGCGCGGCTCTTGTCGCGTTCGTTTTCTTCTTTTGATGAATAAAGTTATCATTAAATAATGCGAGAAGATCTAAAATCGTTATGGCTTACAGAAACCGTTCGACTTGTTGAAAGTGAGTCCGGTCGTTTTTTTGACCAAGACGCCAATCGTCAGGCCAATATGGTTGAGCGCCATCTTGAGAGGCGAATCATCACTCGCGCGATGATTTTGTCGGAAAAGCACGGATTAATTTCTGCTCAGCGCCTTTTTTTTAAAGCAATTAAATTTTCGTTCATCCTCATCTGTTTTTTATCAATCATAGTTGGCGCAACCTTAGCACTTGGTACATTAAGTCAAAATCCTGTCAATCTCTATTGGGCGCTATTTAGTTTACTTGGCGTCCATTTTGTCACCTTACTTATTTGGTTATTTTCCTCTCTCTTTATCCCAAATGGAAGTGGCAGTGTTTTTATCTATTGCTGGTTATGGCTTGCTCAAAAATTGGCAGCAAAACAGACTTTAAAACAACTTTTTCCCTCATTTATCTCTTTATTTGGAGGACGAATCCGTTGGTTGATAGGTTTTGTGGTGAATCTGTTTTGGACGCTGATTTTATCAACTGCGCTGATCGTCTTATTAATCATTTTTTCGACAAAACATTATAGTTTTGAGTGGAAAACAACCTTATTAAGTCCCGATATTGTTGTTATCATTACCCATTATTTAGGAAAACTGCCAGCGCTACTGGGTTTCCCTATTCCAAATGCTGACATGATTCGAATGAGTGAATATGCGATTTCATCTGATGATGTACGTTCAGCATGGGCTATTTGGTTACTTGGCATTTTTATTGTTTATGGCGTACTTGTCCGTTTTTTATTGATGGTATTTTGTGGTTTAAAATGGTTGCATGCGTGTCAAAAAATAACCTTAGATCTCACAAAGCCGGACTATCAACTGCTGGCAACTCAATTAATGCCAACTAAAACGCAGATTATTGATGATGATAATAGTCCGCCACTGTCTATGCCACCTCTTTACTCTAGTCATATCAATCCGGCTACACATAATGGTGCTTTTATTGTTGCAATTGACATGGAAGAACATTGGCAGGCACCTGATTATGTGACTTTTTTAGGATTTTTAAATACGCGAGAGCAGCGCAAAACAATACTGGATTATTTGCAGCTATCACCCGCTAAAAAATTATTAATCGCAATTGATACAGACAGAACCCCAGATAGGGGAATGTTAAATCTAATTAATCAGTTAATGGCCAAATCAGCACAAAGCCGTATCTGGCTTGTGAATCAAGGAAAGCAGCTAAATAACTGGCAAAGTCTTTCTTTTGAATTGGCTGAGCCAACCTGGTTGGTTGAGGAATCGTCACATGATAACTGAGTTAAATTTAGTGGTTGTTGGTCATGCTAATGTAGGGAAAACTTCGCTTTTAAGAGCGCTAAGTCGAGACAGTAAATTTGGTTTAGTTTCTGACAAACCCGGAACCACGCGCCATGTTGAATCAATAGAACTCACGTTACCCGAAAAAAAATCGATCATCTTCTATGATACACCAGGTTTAGAAGACAGCATTGCACTTTATGACTATATCCATCATTTAATACCCGCTGAGACTAAAGTAGATGGCATTGATAAACTGAACTATTTTCTAAAAAGTCCAGAAGCCGAGGCAACCTTTAATCAGGAAGCCAAAGTGATTCGACAACTGTTGAAAAGTGATGCTGCGATTTATGTTATCGATGTCAGAGAACCGATATTAGCTAAATACCATGATGAACTGGCTATTATTGCTCAGAGCGATAAACCTGTTTTGGCGGTTTTAAATTTTACTGAGCAAGAGCAACAAAATGAAAAGGAATGGAAAAGATTACTTTCCCGCGTAGGAATTCATGCTATTATACGCTTCGATGCTAATTTCCCCCCCCTAGATGGTGAGGAAAGGTTGTATCAAAGCCTCGCTTTATTGATCGAACCTGCAAAAATAATTTTAGATGAATGGTTAACTGAAATTGTTAAGATTCAAAAATCTCGCAATGAGTCCGCTAATCTAATTATTGCTGATGCACTGGTTGATGTGACTGCTTATAGTGAGATGGCAAAGGTAGATGATACCAAAGCCATCGAAAAAATGAGAACTCACGTTCGAAACCGAGAACAAAAAGCGATTAATGAATTATTAGCACTTTATCAGTTTAACGCATCGTATGAGAGCGAAGAGAGTTTACCGTTAATCAAAGGGCGTTATGATACCGATCTTTTTAATCTTGAAGCATTAAAATTGATGGGAATTCATGTAAGTAAAGGGTTAGTATCCGGTGCTGCAATTGGCATCGGTGTTGATATTGCTGTGGGAGGCGTCACGTTAGGTGCGGCAGCATTGATTGGCGCGGCGATTGGTGGATTTACCCAAACAGCAAAACATTATGGTTCAAAAGTGCGCAGTCGCTTTTCTGGCTATAATAAATTAAGTGTTGATGATGTAATTATTTGTTTTCTTTCTTTGCGACTTATTCATCTCAAAGAAAGTTTAAATTATCGTAGCCATGCAAATACTAGTCCCATTAAATTAACCAAATTGGATAATAGCCAATGGGAAAAGGGTGTGCTACCGAAAAGTCTCAAGGTAGCGAGAAATTATACGCAGTGGTCGGCTTTAAATAAAGGAACAAGAAAACATGACGAAAAAAGACAATCTATTGTTGAAAATGTTGCGAGGCAGTTGCAAGGCAGTTAGGAAACGCGTTTTTATTACAACATTGCTCTTTTCCATTTTTATGCTATTTGGGTGCAGTACCAGCCAAGGACAATTGGCAGTTAAGAGTGCGCCAAAAGCTGAACCGTTTATGTTAGCTAAAATCGATTCTCATTATAAAAAATGGCAATATACGCCTTACCGTTATGGCGGAACGACCTTATCCGGTAGTGATTGTTCTGGGTTAGTAATGAATTTTTTCAAAACTAAGTTATCAAAAACATTACCAAGAAGCACTGCGCAACAAGCTAAATTAGGACATAAAGTGACTAAACCTCAAGCTGGCGATTTAGTTTTCTTTAAAACTGGCCGGGGCGGTAATGGATTGCACGTTGGGATCTATTATGCAAATGGCATGTTCTTACACGCATCGACAACCAAAGGCGTAACTTATTCAAGTTTGAATGAAGATTATTGGAAGAAACATTACTGGATGACCCGAAGATTGACCGATGCAGGTTAATTGTTAACTTGAATTAGAAAACCTACACTTGCAGTCTAATTGACATAGAACGTAAGTGTAGGTTTTTTTATATCTGTAATTTGTTAAAAAAGCAGGGCGATCCCTGCTTTTGATGTTAGCTTTCGGCTGGTGGTTCAATATCAGAGTAGGTCGATAACATTTTTAAGAATTTATATTTCGCTTTTACGCTATCAATTGAACTCGATTGCAGGCTTTGCGAGAGCGTTGGGTCTAAAGTCTCTAAGCGTCGGAATCGCTGTTCTTTGAGTAAAACCTCGGATAATGATTGGCTGTTAGGGTCTCGAGAATCAAGTACCAATGCCGGTTTGCCTTCGTCGGCACGCCTTGGATCATAGCGATAGAGTGGCCAGAATCCAGATTTAACTAAATCTTTCATTTGTTCATGGGACTTAGCTAAATCATAACCATGTTCTTCGCAAGGACTGTAGGCGATAACTAATGAAGGCCCATCATAAGATTCCGCTTCTTGTAGCGCTTTTAATGTTTGATTAAGCTGTGCACCGAGGGCAATTTGTGCAACATAAACGTGTCCATACATCATCACGCTGACACCTAAATCTTTACGGGCTTTATGCTTGCCTAAATCAGCAAATTTTGACACAGCCCCCATTGGCGTTGCTTTAGATTGTTGTCCACCGGTATTCGAATAACATTGGGTATCAAGCACTAAGATATTAATGTTTTCGGTTAAACTCATTACATGATCAAGTCCACCAAAACCAATATCATATGCCCAGCCATCCCCACCAATTGCCCACACCGATTTATCGATCAAATAATCTGCATTACTTAACAATTCATCAGCTTCCGGCGATTCAATCCCTTTTAGCTGCTGACGTAATTGTATGACATGGGCACGCTTTTCAGTGAGTGAGACATCCGCTGCGGTTAATCCTAAAACGATTTCAGGTGAAATTTGAGCGGCAAGAGTATTCAATAAACGTGTAGCTCGTTTTTTATGTTGGTTATAGGTTAGGCGGTAGCCAAGTGCAAATTCAGCATTATCTTCAAACAGTGAATTTGCCCAAGCAGGACCTCGACCTTGGCTGTCTGTTGTATAAGGTGTCGACGGTAAATTGCCCCCATAAATAGATGAGCAGCCAGTGGCATTAGCAATCGCTAAATGATCACCATAAAGCTGGGTCAATAATTTAATATAAGGCGTTTCACCACAGCCAGCACAGGCACCGGAATATTCAAAGAGTGGGGTGAGTAGTTGAGAGGTTCTCACATCAATTCGTTCAATCGTATTGATATCACGATCAGGGAGCGCCATAAAATAGTCATAGTTTTGACGTTGCACCGCTAAGTTTTCAATTCGTGGCTGCATGTTAATGGCTTTAATTTCGATATTATTTCGATCACGTGCAGGGCAGACTTCCACACATAAATTACAGCCAGTACAATCCTCCGGCGCCACTTGCAGAACATAACGTTGACCTTTCATATCCCGCGCTTTGACTTCAAGTGAATCCAGTGAGCTAGGTGCATTAAGCATGTCATCAGGGGCAACCACTTTGGCACGAATTGCTGCATGTGGACAAGCTACCGCACAGTGATTACATTGGGTACAAAGATCGGCTTGCCAAATAGGGATTGCTTCAGCAATGTTTCGTTTTTCCCATTTGGTGGTGCCTGTTGGCCAAGTGCCATCCGGTGGGAATGCCGATACCGGCAATGTATCACCGAGCCCAGCTAACATTGTCCCTGTAACAGTTTTAACAAAATCTGGAGCGTGACTTGGCACTGGCGATGGACGATATGAACTGCTTTCATCAACGCAACTTAATGGCACTTGCTCAAGTGATGCAATGGTCATATCTAGCGCTTTCCAGTTGTTTTCAACGATATCTTGACCTTTACTGCTGTAACTTTTTGCAACTACCGCTTTTAATTGTTCAATGCTGAAATCATTTTTGAAAATTTCTGAAAGGTGGAAAAAGGCGGCTTGCATAACCGTATTAATGCGCGCACCTAAGCGACATTCACGCGCGATTTTAGCCGCATTGATGATATAAAAATGGGCTCTTTTCTTAATCAATTGTACTTGCACTTCTTTAGGAAGACGGTGCCAAACTTGATCTTTCGGGTAAGGTGTATTTAATAAAAAGATCCCATCTTCTTTTAGTTTTTCGACAATTTGATATTTATCGATGAATTGATCTTGATGGCAACCGATAAAGTGCGCGCTGGTGATTAAATAAGGTGAGTCAATCGGTTCAAGGTTAACACGAAGGTGAGATGTGGTCAGCCCTCCCGCTTTTTTGGAATCGTAAACAAAATAGCCTTGAACATGAAAAGGCGAGCTGTCACCAATGATTTTGATATTATTTTTAGTGGCAGACACAGTGCCATCACTACCCAGCCCATAAAAAAGCGCTTCAAGGGCTGATTTTTGTGGAATGGACTGTTCAGGGAGTTTAAGTGACAGTCCGGTAATATCATCATAAATACCAACAGTAAACCGTGCTTTAGGTTGAGCAGCGGTTAATTCACTGAAAATAGCAAGCACACAACGAGGATCGAATTCTTTGGAAGACAGACCATAACGGCCGCCAATAATCATTGGCATGGTTTGTCGTTCACCGCGGCTGACACTTTCAGAAAATGCTGTCATGATATCCAAATAAAGCGGCTCAGCTAACGCGCCGGGTTCTTTGGTTCTATCTAGCACGGCGATTTTTTTAACGCTGCTTGGAATGGATTCAAGCAAATGTTTTGCCGAAAATGGACGGTATAATTTGACCACTAAAACGCCGACCTCTTGATGTTGATTGATCAAAAAGTCTACCACTTCTTTGGTCGTGCTTGCGCCTGAACCCATAATAACAATGATTCGCTCAGCAGTGTCACTGCCATAATATTCAAATGGTTTATATTGGCGACCCGTTTGATTGGCAAAGGCATCCATCGCATCAGCAACGTGCTGATAAGCATTATCATAATAGGAATTGATTGCTTCGCGACATTGGAAAAATGTATCCGGGTTGGCCGATGTGCCGCGAATAACCGGTTTATCAGGCGTTAGCGCTCGTGCTCGGTAGGCTTTTATCGCTTGATGAGGCAATAAAAGGAGAATCTCATCATCGCTGAGTGATTTTATCTTATTGACTTCGTGTGAGGTTCTAAAACCATCAAAAAAATGAATAAAGGGTATGCGGCTTGTAAACGTTGCCATTTGCGAAATAAGCGCAAAATCTTGCGCTTCTTGCACTGAACTTGAACACAGCATAGCAAACCCGGTTTGTCTTACTGCCATCACATCAGAGTGATCCCCAAAAATGGATAATGCATGCGTTGCAACGGTGCGCGCTGCAACGTGTAACACAAACGGGGTTAGTTCACCGGCTATTTTATACAGTGATGGAATCATCAGCAGTAAACCTTGCGATGACGTGAACGAGGTGGCAAGCGCGCCTGTCATTAATGCGCCATGGACGGTTGAAATTGCCCCCGCTTCTGACTGCATTTCAACAACCTTAGGAATATCACCAAATACATTGGGCTTATCAAATTCAGCCCACGTACTTGCTTGTTCTGCCATTGATGAACTTGGTGTTATTGGATAAATAGCAATGACGTCGTTTGCACGATAAGCGACCGAGGAGACGGCACTATTAGCATCTGATATGATCATTAAAAGACCTTATATTTTATAGTGTTATGACATTACTCAAATTAAGATTATGTTTATTATTGTATCAGAAAGTAAGATAGCTTTTAGCAATTTTTCACGTTAAATAATTAATGGTATAACGATATTGATATCAGTAAAGGAGGTTAGCCAAATCGGCTGGTTTAAAATCGCGTTAATTATCCACTAACTCATCTAAAATTAGTGGATAACAGAAAAAGTTTACTTGATTATTACGCGTTCAGATGCGTTAGTCTGTTTGATTCCACCAAGTAACCAAGCTTGCTCTCCGCTATTATTCAGCAATTGAATCGCACTTTCTGCCAATGATTTTGGCAACGCAATAATCAAGCCGACACCGCAGTTAAATGTGCGGTACATTTCATGACGACTTACATTGCCTGCTTTTTGCAACCAGTCAAAAACAGCAGGCCATTGCCAACTTGATTCATCGATAATCGCCTGTGTATTATCAGGTAATACGCGTGGAATGTTTTCCCAAAATCCGCCACCTGTGATATGGGCAATGGCGTGAATTTCGATTTGCGAGAGTAAATTTAATACAGATTTGACATAGATTTTAGTTGGGGCAAGTAAATGATCGGCCAGAGATTTACCGTTTACCATTTCAGTTTCTGGATTAACTGCGCTGACTTCAATGATTTTTCTGATAAGCGAATAACCATTTGAATGTGGACCGCTTGATGCAAGCGCTATCAAGGCATCACCGTCTTGTACTTGGCTGCCATCGATCATTTTAGATTTTTCAACAACCCCAACGCAAAAGCCGGCCAAATCGTAATCTCCACCCTGATACATACCGGGCATTTCAGCGGTTTCCCCCCCAACTAACGCGCAGCCTGACTGTTTACACCCCTTGGCAATGCCGGTTACAACAGTTGCGGCCACATCGACATTGAGTTTACCCGTTGCAAAGTAATCAAGGAAAAACAGGGGTTCAGCCCCTTGAACAATTAAATCATTAACGCACATGGCAACTAGATCAATACCAATTGTATCGTGACGATTTAAGTCCATCGCTAAGCGCAGTTTGGTGCCAACGCCATCAGTACCCGAAACTAAAATAGGTTGTTTGTATTTCTGGGGAATCGCACAAAGTGCGCCAAAACCACCCAGACCACCCATCACTTCAGGACGTTTAGTTTCTTTTACAACAGATTTAATTCGGTTTACAAGTTCATTGCCAGCATCAATATCGACACCTGCATCTTTATAGCTGAGGAAGTTTTGTTCTGACACAGAGTAATTCCTTATACAAGAAAGACTGAAATTTGGTCATTTATTCTAGCAATGTTATTGGTGATTGGCGATAGTTGTTTTGATGAGTTCGTCATTTTTATCAATAAGCCAATATCGCAGTGCAACGCTTAATAATAATCGGTATCGAACTGATCGATAGCTATTTTTAGGGTTGATTGTCAAACCAACTTTCTAAAATAATGATGGCCGAGGTCGCATCCACATGCCCTTTTTGTAACGCTTTATATCCCCTCGAGGCAAAAATGTGTGATTTCGCTTCGACGGTTGATAATCGCTCATCTTGGAGATGCACTTGGTAACCAAACATGCCATGTAAGCGATTAGCAAATTTCCGAGCTCTTGCGGTTAAAGGTTGCTCGGTGCCGTCCATATTCAGTGGCAGACCCACTACAAGGTAATCGGGGTTCCATTCTTTCAGTTTTTTTTCAATCTCTTGCCAGTTAGGAATACCGTCTCGTGCTTTAAAGGCGCAAAGTGCACTGGCTGTTTTGGTGATATCTTGACCAATAGCAAGGCCAATACTGCTTGTGCCAAAATCAAATGCAATGATGGTTGCCATGGGTTATGCGTTCCCCATTTGCGGTGAGATAGTATTAATATTGATTCCAAGTGATTCGGCGGCTTTTTGCCAGCGATGTTCAATTGCAACTTCAAAAATGATCTTCGGGTCAGCTTTAGTCACTAACCAATCGTTACGTGCCACTTCGTTTTCCAGCTGCAAGTGTTGCCAACTTGAGTAACCTAATGCTAAGAAAAGATCTTGTGGTTGTTCTGGCGTGCCAATAGAACGTAACAGATCTAAGGATGTGGTTATCATCATATCATCCGATATTTTTATGCTAGAGGAAAAACCTTCTTGCGGAGTATGTAAAATAAAGCCTTGTTCTTCAGCAAGTGGACCGCCATTAAATACCGCGTTTTCTAGCTCAGCACAATTTTTAGGCGCGGTAATATCAAGCCGAGTGAGTACGGTTGCAACATTTAATTCAACTATAGGTTTATTAATAATAATCCCCATTGCACCATCTCGATTATGTTCACAGATGTAAACAACTGAACGACAAAATAAACTGTCATTCAGTGTTGGCATAGCTATAATAAAGTGATTTTTTAAATTCATATGCTCACAATTTTTTGGATACTACAAGGCACATTTGCCAATTTTGACCGTATGCGTCACATGGCAGCGCATTAGGATCTCTTCTTGATTGGTTTCTTGATTAATGGTGGTCTCAACCGGCTCAAAATTTTGGGAAAGGTAGAAGTGAATAGCGTCACTATTTTTTTTATAAACATGAACAAACAGCTCATTATGCAGCTGCTTTGCTTTCTCAATTAGCGCTTTTCCGATGGCTTTCCGCCGAAAATCTTCGTCAACAAACAGTCCAGAAATATAATTCTCGGTTAATCCAATAAATCCTTTGACACCATCAAGGTCTTGAACATAGACGGTTGACATGGGGATTAACATTTTGACTAATTCATAATTTTGTTTGAAAAAAGTAGGATCAATAAAATCATGCACTTGCTCGTTACTGCGCAGCCAAATTGACATTATTGCGTCTAAATCGGTTGATTGATATTCTCTTATCATTTTGTAATCTCTATTTTTAATTCTTATCTGACTGACTCAATCGGCGCTCGATTGCATCCATTAGTTTGCCTGTTATGGACAGATTCGGCACCTGCGCTTGGATTTCACGTACACACGTTGGACTGGTCACATTAATTTCAGTCAATTTATCCCCAATAATATCAAGCCCCACAAAGATCAAACCTTTTTCTTTCAGTTTGGGGCCAATTGCGTTGGCAATGCGCCAGTCACTTTCTGAAAGCGCGCGCACTTCGCCAGATCCGCCAGCCGCTAAGTTACCTCGGGTTTCCCCTTTTTGTGGAATCCGGGCTAAACAATAAGGCATTGGCTCGCCATCAACCACTAACACGCGTTTATCACCTTGTGTGATTTCTGGGATAAATTGTTGAGCCATACAAAAACGATGATTGTGCTCTGTAAGTGTTTCAATAATTACTGAAAGGTTAGGATCATCAGTTTTAATTCTGAAAATGGACGCGCCGCCCATCCCATCAAGCGGTTTTAAAATAATATCGCCATGTTTTTGATGAAAGGCTTTAATTAGCGCAGTTTGACGCGTTACTAACGTTTCAGGTGTGAATTGTGCAAACCACGAGGTATACAATTTTTCATTACAATCACGTAGGCTTTGTGGCTTATTAACAATCAACACGCCGCAATCTTCAGCACGTTCTAAAATATAGGTCGCGTAAATAAATTCAGTGTCAAATGGCGGATCTTTTCGCATGAGTATCACATCGAGATCACTAAGTGCGATAGTTTGTTGTTCACCAAAATCAAACCAATGCGCTTTATCATTATGAACCGTTAACGTTTTGGTTGTTGCGTAGGCTTCACCACCGCTTAAAAAGAGATCTTGCATTTCCATGTAGTAAATTTGATATCCCCGATTTTGCGCTTCGTGTAACATGGCAAAACTGGTGTCTTTTTTTATATTTATATGACTAATTGGATCCATAACAATACCAAGTTTTATCATGGTGACTCCTTAAAATCCGATATACTGTAATTGCGAAATGTGCATTGTCATTCAACGTGACGCCGTTGCTGATAATGCACAGCCAAATTTGCTTAATGGATTATCATACCTGTTACCCTTCAAGTTGAAAAGGGAACCGAGATAATTATCCAAGATCGCCAAAGCGAACTTGTAAAGCGGTAATCGCGGTAAGCGCTGCGGTTTCGGTTCGTAGCACTCTTGGCCCAAGCAAAATATCGGTGAAATCATGTTGATGAGTCATGGCAATTTCACTGTCAGATAATCCACCTTCAGGGCCGATTAATAGATTGATTTTACGATGCTCGGCCGGCAGTTGATTGACGCCATGCTCTGCTTTTGGGTGCAGATTGAGTTTTAATCCTTCGCTAAGACTTTCGCACCATGCGTCTAATTTCATGACGGGATTAATGGTTGGAATGCGATTTCGCCCACATTGCTCACAGGCTGAAATGACGATTTTTTGCCATTGCAGCACCTTTTTTTCAAGCCGGTCACTATCGAGTTTGACACCGCACCGCTCAGAAAGTAACGGCGTAATTTGATTCACGCCGAGTTCCACTGATTTTTGTATCGTAAACTCCATTTTTTCACCACGTGATATAACTTGCCCTAAATGGATATCAAGCGGTGATTCAAGATTCGATAATTGTGTTTCAGCGGTTTTAACCGTAATGGTTTTTTTGGTGATTTCACTTATCACCGCATCGGTTATCTGGTTTGAACCATCAAATAAAATGACCGCTTCTCCCACATTCATTCGCAAAACGCGAACAAGGTGATTAAAGGCATTATCATCCAATTGAAGGGTACTGTGCGGTGTAATAGTAAAAGGTTGGAATATTCGGACCATAATCAGTCAAGGCTATCTAAAATTGATTTGATGTAAATTATAGCGTAATTTATTAAAATTCGGTAATCTCTATTTACGTCGCTGTGTGATATGTCGTTTGGGGTAAGGGTTTTATAATCAATTAGCGCCATTAAAAAATGGCCGCATGTATTAATGTTTAGATTAGGTAAGACGATACTCCACTCTATTTATTAGGCACAAAATTTATAAGGTACAAATTATGAAAGATCGCGTGTATATCGAAGGACTCACGGTATTTACAACCATTGGGGTTTATGAATGGGAAAAAACCATCAAACAAAAGCTTGTTCTTGATATCGAAATGGCGTGGAATAATCAACCTGCCGGTCAACATGATGATGTATCACTTTGCTTAGATTATTTTAAGGTCAGCCAATGCGTCATTGAGTATATCGAATCACATCAATTCGGCCTGATTGAACGGGTTGCAGAATCGGTTGCTGAGCTAATTATGAAAACATTTTTTGTCAGTGCAATCAAACTTAAAGTATCAAAGCCAGATGCGATAGCGCAAGCCAACAATGTGGCTATTAAGATTGAACGAACCGGCAAATAAAAAAAGGGGGCGTATTTTGAAAAAAAGAAAGTTTGATTCAAATCAAATCACTCATAAACAAAGGTTTCATCAAGCAACAACGCTCCCCAAAATTAATAGCGCCGAGTTTAAGAAGTGGCGTAAAGAGCGACAGGTTTATCCACCGAAAGGCGGTTATCTGCGATTCTTGCAGCAATGGTCAACGCCGATTGATCTCGCCTTACCAGGGGATAGAGTGTGGTGGATTGGTCATTCAACCTGTTTGATTCGTATCAATGATAAATTGATTTTGACCGACCCTATTTTTTCAAATCGCGCCTC
>JAVSBY010000040.1:0-11296 GCA_031960925.1 Gilliamella sp. CRA003912 | reverse complement strand
GTACCGGCGATACATTGGAGCCGTCGGGGAATATTTGATACCAATAAATCTCTTTGGTGTGGCTGGATAATACAAGCTAATCAAAAAACGGTCTATTTTATGGGGGACAGTGGTTATTCGTCCACTTTGCAGAAAATTAAGCAACATTTTCCATCGATTGATTTAGGATTAATTCCAATTGGAGCTTATGCACCAAGGTGGTTTATGCATCAACAGCACATCGATCCCAAGCAAGCGATACAACTTTTTGATGAGCTCAATTGTAAAAAGGCAATCGGTATCCATTGGGGCGCATTTGAATTAGCTGATGAGCCACTTGATGAACCTCCAGAGTTATTGACTTCGTTACGTAACCAAAGGCCATTTTATGCATTGAAAATGGGAGAAAGTATTCTGATTGATGATTAATAAATATATTTTTTATTATCGCGATAAACGCCTATCATTTCGCGGTATACTTAGCAGCATATTGTAACAACTTAAACATAATAGGGTGAGGAAGATGAAAAATAAAGCAATGTTACTGTTAGGCCTGGCTTTGAGCATGAGTTTAATTGGATGCGGTAGTAAAGGCGAAGAAGATAAAAATGCGCGCTGGTCAAAACCACAAGGTGTGTTAGAGGGGTGCAGCGGTGTGATGAGTAATTCACAGCAATGCGAAAAAAACCCGAATAACCAGCAATATATGATTCAAATTGAAAGGCATTAATTGTGAGTGCGTGGCTTGTTTATGCGTTACTGTCGGCGGTATGTGCCGCCTTTGTGGCTATTTTGGGAAAAGTCGGTTTACAGCAGCTTGATGCTAACACGGCAACGGCTATCCGTGCGATTGTAATGGCGATCTTTCTAGCTGGTGTCGTTGTTGTTCAGGGTAAAGTGAGTTTAATCAGCACTTTTTTTAATGATCAAAAAGCCCTACTTATTATTGTGCTAAGCGGTATCGCCGGTGCGTTATCTTGGCTGTTTTATTTTATGGCCATTAAAGTCGGTAATGTGTCACAAGTGGCACCGATTGATAAGCTCAGCGTTGTCTTTGCTGTGATTTTTGCCGCCATTTTATTTGGTGAAAAAATCTCATTGTTATCTGGTATTGGCGTTGCTATGATCGCAATCGGTGCTATTTTGGTTGCCTTATTTTAAAAGATCATTAAACAGTTCAATGGTCACAAGTTCACCTTGACTGACGTGACCACGTTCTGCTTCTAATACAATAAAACAGTTCGCACCGTTGAATGATTGGGTAATGTGCGAACCTTGCATGCCAGTTGCCCTGACTTCTAATTCACCGTTATCATTGATTTGTAATTGCCCACGCTGGAAATCAATGCGGCCTACACTTTTCTTTAAATTTGATGCAGCCTTTACTTCAAATGAGAGTGGTGCAGATTGACGCTGACCTGACAATGCCAAAATTAATGGCTGAACTAATTGATAAAACGTTACTAACGCTGAAACAGGGTTGCCCGGTAAGCCACAAAATAAGGCATTGCCAATTTGTCCAAAGGCAAACGGTTTACCCGGCTTGATTGCGATTTTCCAAAAATTGATTTCACCTAATTGTTCAAGTGCTGCTTTAGTGTAATCAGCATCCCCAACAGAAACCCCGCCACTGGTAATAATGATGTCAGCTTGGTTTGATGCGGTGACTAAAGCGCGTTCAATTTGCGTCGGATCATCGGGAATTATACCAAGATCAATAATGTCACAGTTTAACGACTTGAGTAACAAACGTAAGGTAAAACGGTTACTGTCATAAATCGCGCTGGGGTTTGCTAAAGGTGAACCGATAGGTGTTAATTCATTCCCTGTTGAAAAAAGAGCCACTTTTAATCGTTTAAACACCGCCAGTTGACAAATCCCCAGCGTTGCCAAAGTGGCAAGGGTTGTGATGGTTAGTTTTTCTCCTTTTGCAACCGTTATCGACTCTTTTTTAACATCTTCACCCACTAAGCGAATATTTTGTCCTTGAGTTACTTCTTGCAAAAAGTGAATACCTGTTTCGGTTTCTTCCGTCTGTTCTTGCATCACAACCGCATCTGCTTGGCTAGGCACGGCAGCACCGGTCATGATTCTTAAGCAGGTCCCAACGGGCCAAATCAGATCATCTATTTTATCCCCCGCATAAATCGTGTTTGCCTTTGCAAGGATGCGGGTTTGACTGAGATCAGCTAATCGCACCACATACCCATCCATTGCGGAATTATTAAAGCTAGGCACATTTATCGGTGATATCACCGGTTCTGCACTGATTCGATGAAGGGCTTCATCGAGCGGCACGGTTTCTGTTTGACGCAACATACGTGTTGATGCAACGTGTAAGAGATGTTGTTTGGCTTGTTCAAAAGTCAGTAACATAAAAATGTTCCTTGTGTCTATCACCTAAGAGTATTATTCGCTGAGTATTTACGATATTGATTAAGGGCAGGATAAAATTTAAGTCGTTATCAATCACGCTGTGATTGTGATGAGAAAATAAAGGCGTCACCCATGTTATATTTCCGCCACAATAAGCGGCGGATTGATAATAAATAGCTTATACGTTGAATAAAAAATTCATGATATCGCCATCTTGAACGACATAATCCTTGCCTTCTGAGCGCATTTTACCTGCTTCTTTCGCGCCCTGTTCACCACCATATTGGATAAAATCATTAAACGCAATGGTTTGTGCACGGATAAAGCCTTTTTCAAAGTCAGTGTGAATTTTACCCGCAGCTTGTGGCGCCGTATCCCCAACCGAGATAGTCCAAGCACGAACTTCTTTAACACCGGCTGTGAAATACGTTTGTAAGTTAAGCAGATTGTAACCTGCGCGAATGACGCGATTTAAGCCCGGCTCAGTTAACCCAAGGTCTTGCATAAATTCGTCACGATCTTCATCATCAAGTTCGGCAAGTTCGGCTTCGATAGATGCACAAACCGGTACAACGACCGCTTTTTCTTTCTCGGCAATCGCTTTGACTTGCTCTAGATAGGGATTGTTTTCAAATCCATCTTCGTTAACATTGGCAATATACATTGTCGGTTTTAATGTTAAAAAGCTGAGGTATTTGATCGCATCAATTTCTTCTTTACTTAAATCTAATAAACGCAGTTTTTGACCTTGTTCAAGATGCGGTAAACATTTTTCTAAAATAGTTTGTTCAAATTTGGCATCTTTATCGCCACCTTTTGCTCTTTTTTGTACACGTAAAATAGCACGTTCACACGCTTCAAGATCGGCTAAGGCAAGTTCAGTATTGATAATATCGATATCTTCAGCCGGATCGATTTTTCCTGCAACGTGAATAATATTGTCATTTTCAAAGCAGCGTACTACATGACCAATTGCTTCGGTTTCACGGATATTTGATAAAAATTGGTTACCTAAACCTTCGCCTTTAGAAGCCCCTTTTACTAATCCTGCAATATCCACAAACTCCATGGTTGTTGGTAAAATGCGCTGTGGTTTGACAATTTCGGCAAGCTTTTCTAAACGGGGATCGGGCATTGGCACAACGCCGGTATTTGGCTCGATAGTACAAAACGGAAAATTCGCCGCTTCAATCCCTGCTTTGGTTAGCGCATTAAAAAGGGTTGATTTCCCAACATTGGGTAATCCGACAATCCCACATTTAAATCCCATATTCTTTGTTACCTTTTATTGTAAATGTCATCAAAATAACCGCCAATTATACAGTAAATTAACCTATAGATATAGCTCTTATCATTGGCTTGCGCGTGAACGCATTATTATAATGTTAATCCGATTTGATAAAGTTGATTTTTTTTAAGTCCATAAATTTCAGCCGTCAGTGATGCGGCTTTTTTTAATGGTAGCTCTTTTTGAAGCAGTTTTAAGGTATTAATCACTGCCGAATCGATCGCTTTGTCGGTTTTCGTGTGACCTTCAACGATCAAGACAAATTCGCCTTTTTGACGATTGCTATCCGCTTTTAACCACTCAAGCAATTGGCAAACAGGCAGACTGACAATCGTTTCCCATGTTTTAGTCAGTTCTTTAGCAAGGACTATCTGTTTATTGTCACCAAAAATGGTTTGCATATCAGCCAGCGTATCGAATAAACGGTGGGTTGATTCATAAAATATCATGGTACGACTTTCGTCGACTAACAGCGATAATGCATCTTGCCTTGCCTTTGTTTTAGCCGGTAAAAAACCCTCATAGCTGAATTTGTCTGACGGTAATCCAGCAACCGATAATGCTGCGATAGCTGCGCAGGCTCCGGGAATTGGCACAACCTTGATATTTTTTTCACGGCAGGCTTTGACTAAATGGTATCCAGGATCATTAATTAGGGGCGTTCCTGCATCAGAAATAAGGGCTATTGATAGACCTTGTTGTAGTTTTTCAATGAGATGGTCAGCCTTTGCTTGTTCATTATGATCATGTAAAGCAAAAAGTTTGGCTTTAATTCCAAGATGCTGTAAAAGTAAGCCGCTATGGCGCGTGTCTTCTGCCGCAATGAGATCCACTTTTTTTAGTGTATCAATTGCTCTTAGCGTAATATCGTCTAAGTTTCCGATGGGGGTTGCAACAATATATAAAGTCATTATTTTCAATCACATTAAATTTTCATAAAATAGGGTATATATCAGGTAGCATTGCGTGTTATTGTATATGCACCATCTCGCTTGAAAGACTGATGAGAAAAAGGATCACATTCAGCTAACTCAAAGTTAGTCGAGAATTTAGATTTAATATAATGCCTTTTTCTATTAAAAGCGATAAAATATGTATTTGAAACGATATTTACTCATTGAAGGTGTTGCTTTGAAAAAAATTTTAACATTAAGTTGTTTAAGTTTGATGATAGTTGCGTGTACGCAAACTGATCCTGCCGAGATTCAAGATATTTCGGACTCTTCTAACGGAACAACCTCATCGGTCTACACAAAACCCCCTGCAAACATATCCACGGGGCGGCAAATTAGCTCATCGCCAGAATCGATATCACCCCCAACCAATATCGATAATCATACACCAGTGAGTAGTAATTTGGGCGTGACAACCACCCAAGAGCGTATTGTGTATGACCGTAATTATGATGATATCCCAAAAGGGGGGTACCAAGGGGACTCTTATACCGTAAAACGGGGTGATACACTTTTTTATATTGCATGGGTAACGGGCAATGATTTTAGAGCGTTGGCTGCAAAAAATCATATCAAAGAGCCCTATGCATTAAATGTTGGGCAAGTACTTGATGTTAGCGGTGGCACAACTGTTGTTGTTACCCAAAAAACAGCGGTAAATCATGCTGCGAATCACGCTTCAGATAGTAACAGTTCAACCCTAGCTGCGAGCACACCAGCACCGGCTAGAAAACCAACGATTACCACAACCACAACAACCACGACCACAACGTCAAGTAAAACCCAGCCAAGTCGTACAACACAAACGACGCAAACGGTGACAGAGCCAATTGTAAGTTCGCCAGTTACAACCAGTAGCGAGCCAATCCTCAGCACGCCGAGTCGTTCATCCGTTGCCAATATTTCGTGGCAATGGCCGGCAAAAGGTAAAATTATCGAAAAATTCTCCAACGCGAGCAAAGGCATTGATATCTCCGGCTCATTGGGGGATCGCGTTGTTGCTGCAGCAGATGGTCGCGTTGTTTATTCAGGCAATGCATTACCGGGCTATGGTAATTTAATTATTATTAAACATAATGATGATTATCTGACCGCTTATGCACATAACCAATCTATTTTAGTGAAAGAGCAACAATCGATTAAAGCCGGTGAACAAATTGCGACAATGGGCGCAACAGGCACCTCTTCAGTGCGCTTGCATTTCGAGATTCGTTATAAGGCGCAATCTGTTGATCCATTAAAATACCTACCGAATTAGTGATATAATGTGCCCCCTTTGGGCACACAAGTTTTTATTTTACGTAACAAAGGAGTTATTCATGGCAGTAAAAAAATTAGTTCTTATCAGACATGGCGAAAGCGTTTGGAATCAAGAAAACAGATTTTGTGGTTGGACTGATGTTGATTTATCTGACAAGGGTAATAAAGAAGCAGCAGAAGCCGGTCAATTACTCAAAAAAGAAGGTTTTGAATTTGATTTTGCTTATACTTCTGTTTTAAAACGTGCAATTCATACATTATGGCATGTGTTAGACGCGGTTGATCAAGCATGGTTACCTGTTGAAAAATCATGGAAATTAAATGAACGTCACTACGGTGCGTTACAAGGCTTAAACAAAGCAGAAACTGCGGCGAAATACGGTGATGACCAAGTGAAATTATGGCGTCGTGGTTTTGCTATCACGCCACCTGCGTTAGAGCGTAATGATGAACGTTTCCCTGGTAATGATGCACGTTATAAAACGTTGAATCAAGATGATTTACCGTTAACTGAAAGTTTAGCATTAACCATTGAACGTGTTCTGCCTTACTGGCAATCAACCATTGCACCACGCGTTGCTAAAGGTGAGCGCGTTATCATTGCTGCTCACGGTAACTCGCTGCGCGCACTGGTTAAACATTTAGATAACATCAGTGATGATGATATTATTGATCTTAACATTCCAACTGGCGTGCCATTAGTTTATGAATTCGATGATAATATGAAAGTTATCAAACATTACTACTTAGGTAATGCGGACGAAATCGCAGCGAAAGCAGCAGCGGTTGCCAACCAAGGTAAAGCGAAATAAGCGCTTACCGCCAATTGAGACAAGCAAAAGCTTGTCTCTCTTTCTTTTAATTTTTTAGCTTGTCATTTGCCTTTTCTTTTCTTATAAATTCACATCAACGATGACTCAATCTCATGATTACCATTTGATTTAACACTGTTTTTTAAATAAAGTGTGCAGTATCTCTCAGAATTATACAAATCCAATTGTTGCGTTAAATGGTTTATTGTAAATTTTAATTGAAACGATTCAGCTCAATTGGGAGATAATAATGAAAGTCAAATTGGTCACATTAGGGGTTATTTTAGGAATACTATCAACAAGCGCATTAGCCAAAGAGTTTGTATTGACGGATAATGAAAAAAATATTGCCAAAGGTAATTGGACGCTATCAAGTCAAGATTTAGGTATAAAAGGTAAGCAATTTAAAATCGAAAATACGGTTTTAAAAGGGGGTAAACAAGATGGCACTGAAGTTATCACACTTACCAGTGATGATCTTACCATCAAAGTAAGTCCAACACGCGGTTTAGGGATTTTATCCGTTGTCGGTGATGGAATTCGTATGGGGTGGGATTCGCCCGTTAACGAAGTGGTCAATCCAAAGTTTATCAATCTAGAAAGCCGTGGTGGAATTGGCTGGCTTGATGGATTTAATGAAATGATGGTGCGCTGTGGCTATGAGTGGACCGGGCATGCTGTTCAGGCCGATGGTATGATGTATACACTTCATGGCCGAGCCCAAAATACACCGGTATCAAAATTGATTGTAGATATTGAAGACAAAGCCCCTTATGCCGTTACAATCAAAGGATTAATCAAAGAAAATACATTCAAAAAGAGTCATCTCGAAACGTGGGCCTCACTGCGTTATGTGCCAGGTACAAAACAGTTCACCGTTCATGATGTGGTCACCAATAAAAGTGATTACACGCGTGATTACCAGATTATTTATCATAGCAATTATGGCACCCCTATTTTAGATGAAGGGGCAAAATTTGTCGCACCAGTAAAAGAGATTTCACCTTTTAATGATTATGCCAAAGATGGGCTAACGACATGGCAAACTTATTTAGGTCCAACCAAAGGATTTGATGAAATGGTGTTTAATGTGTACCCGTATGCTGATGAAAATGGTCAAACACAAGTGATGGTGACCAACAAAGCAGGGGATAAAGGGGCCGGCATTGCATTCAATACTAAAGAGCTCCCTGTATTATCATTATGGAAAAACACCGATACCTTAAAACAAGGCTATGTGACAGGGTTAGAACCCGGCACCAGTTTTGCCTATCCTGTCACCATCGAGCGGGAACAAAAACGCGTTCGACAATTAGAACCGGGTAAAAGCGCTGAATTTACGTTAACCTACAGCTTGCTATCAGGTAAAGAGGCAGTCAGCAAATACGAAGATCACATCAAATCCATTCAAGGCAATCAAGAAACCAGCGTTGTGACAAAACCAATGGCGAAAGAGTAATATTTTCATCATGGCTGCTGGCAGTGATGTTAGCAGCCAATTACATCAGCCGAGTTACCAATAAATTGAATTATAATCCGCCAATTTTTATATCGATTGTCTTTTTTTAGTCACTCATCGTGCTCTAAAGTCTCGTTGATAAATAGCCGTTACTTCATCATGACTCTGTTTACCTTGCTGCAAATCGGCAAGTGGGATTTGAATAACACTGACCTTATTTATTATTGACAATATAGCCTAATAAAGGGGGCGCTCCGGGTTGAAAAATTGACATCTTCAAACAGTGCATTAATGCTCAGCGGACTCATTTTTAATGATTGACAATCGATATCTTATCATGTTTTAAATAGGTTCAAAGAAAATTGGAAAACGAATAAGGTAAATAGCATGAAAGTTAAGCGAATGGTCATTGGTATAAGTGGGGCAACCGGATTTGCGTACGGGATAAAAGCCTTGCAACTTTTAAAACCGATGGCTATAGAAACGCACCTTGTTATATCGAAAGCGGCGCGGCTCACTGCAACCTATGAAACCCCATCGATAGATATACAGCAGATTCAGTCGATGGCCGATCATGTTCATGCTATTGACAATATTGGTGCCGCAATTGCCAGTGGCTCATTTAAGACCATGGGCATGTTAGTTGCGCCGTGTTCCATGCGCACACTGGCTGCAATTGCGAGTGGACTGTCGGATAATCTCTTAACCAGAGCTGCTGATGTGACATTAAAAGAGCGTCGACGTTTGGTACTTATGGTTCGTGAAGCACCTTTAAACCTTATTCATCTTAAGAATATGGAAACAGTTACGTTGATGGGCGGCGTGATTTATCCTCCTGTCCCTGCGCTGTATCAACATGTTAACTCGGTTGATGATCTGATAACGCACAGCGTCGCAAGAGCGCTTGATCTGTTTGATATTACGGTACAAACGTTACCACGTTGGGGGGAAGATAGTGGACTTAACCCTGCAGCGCGCTGAAAGCGCTATAACTTACGTATCGCCATTATGCTGGACAAATGTATCTTAACAAGCAATTTTGCTAGAAATACGTATAATATGGGGTCATTTAATTACATTTGAAAAAATATGAAAAGCGTTAATCCTCAAGGCAAAACATCCCCTTTACATCCTAGAAACCGTCATCGGTTTGGGTATGATTTTACCGCTTTGTGCAATAGCTTGCCTGAACTTTCATCTTTTGTTCGTCGCAATCAATACGGCAATTTATCTATCGATTTTGCCGATCCTATGGCTGTGAAAATGCTCAATAAAGCGTTACTATTGCATGAATATAAGCTTACTTACTGGGATATTCCTAACGATTATTTATGTCCACCTATCCCAGGACGAGCCGATTACATTCACCACTTGGCTGATTTATTAGCTAAAGATAATCAACAAACACTTGCCTACGGCAAATGGGTTCGTGTATTGGATATTGGTGTTGGCGCCAATGGCATTTATCCAATTATTGGACAGGCTGAATATGGCTGGTCTTTTGTCGGTAGCGATATCAATCCCGCCGCCATCAAGGTTGCAACCGTGATAAGTCAGGCTAATTCAGGATTGAGATCTGCATTTCAGTGCCGTTTACAAAAAAATAAAAATGCTATTTTCGACAATATAATCCAACCTAACGAATATTATCTGCTGACACTGTGCAATCCGCCGTTTCATGCCTCGGCTGAAGCTGCGCGAAGTAGTGCGACTCAAAAGTTAACTAATTTAGCAAAATCGACGGGTAAAACTAAAAATGCTGCACTGAATTTTAGTGGGCAACATGCAGAGCTTTGGTGTGAAGGGGGGGAAAGTGCATTTATCGGTAAAATGATTGACGAAAGTCAAAACTACAAAAAGCAGTGTTTGTGGTTTACCTCGCTCGTGTCAAAAAAAGACTCATTGGCTGTTATTACTAAACGATTAAAGGCTGTCAATGTCGCGCAAAGTCAAATTATAGATATGGCACAAGGGCAAAAAAAGAGTCGCTTTGTGGCGTGGACGTTTTTTAACCAAAATGAACGTGAGCAAGCAGTTAAACAGTGTAAAGTCACCGGTATATTTTAATGTAAAACGTTTTCTTTTGGTCTGCATAAGCCATTTCGTGGGGTAACGTTTTAAAGGTTTGATTTATTGCTAGGTTAACTATATGATGGAAAATCCATAATATAAACAAGTTGAAAGGAAAGATGAAAAAATTATTCTTTATTTTGTTATCTGTTGCGTTATTAACTGGGTGTGGTGAGAAAAAGTTAGATCTAACGTCACAAGACACATTCAAAACCTCAGCGCAAGCCATCGCGAAAGATTTGAATGGCGATGATCAAGAATCATTCAAAAAAGCGTTGGTTAAAATCACCATGGTAAGTGCCTTAGAAGCGCAAGGTGATGGCGATAAAATTAATCAGATTTTAAAAGATAAGTTAGATGGTAAAACAGCCGCGGATGTGATTAAAATTGCCGAAAACCAAAAAAGCCCTTTCGATAAAACGGAGTAGTGAGAGCGATATGAAAAAAATTGCAATAGTATTATTTTGCTGTGTTGGTCTATCAGCATGTAAAGTTGAATTGTCACCCACAGTAAACTTAAGCGATGTAAACAGTGAAACTGAAAAAACAGTGCAATCAAAACTGATTGTTGAAGTCATGGCTTGCAGCGATTATCAGGACTCCAAAAAAGAGTCATCTGACGTCATAAAAACCAAAGAACTAATTACAAACGTATTTAGTGACGCTAAGTATGTAGAGTGTTACCGTGAAAAAATGGATTCAAAAGCCTTATTTGAAATCCCAATTACGGTTGGCGGAACAAAACCTTCTGCAGATATTCAGATCATGAATGCGCCATTTGGTGGTGGTATGATGGTGACTATGTCGAAAAGCTTGAAACAAAAAATTGACAACGCAAGCAAATCAGCGATGGCAAACTTATCCCCCTCTGTTTTGATTACGATGAAAAATGACTTAGATCAAGACAAGAAAGTTGTCATGCATTCTGTGTATTTGGATAAAAAGCCGGTTTTAATAGCACCTTATACGCTTGCTGCTGGAAAATCACATACGTTTAAATTGTCTGATGTGTCAGTTTCATCGGCGTTAGATAATGGTGATACACTGGTTTATGAAGATTCAGATAAACGAATGCCAATCAGTGAATAACTGCGGTATC
>JAVSBY010000039.1:0-27634 GCA_031960925.1 Gilliamella sp. CRA003912 | reverse complement strand
CGATTGTACCTACGTTAACGTGGGGTTTAGTACGTTCAAATTTTTCTTTAGACATTGATAGTCCCTCAAATGTAATACAAATCGGTGGTAACTCACCACATTAACCAAGCATTATATTCAAATAACATAACGCTAACTTAAAAAAATTAGTTTTGAATGATAGCAGATAATATTGTCTAGTGACAAGTATTATAAGTAGCTATATTCACATTTAAAGAGGCTTAGGAGAATAATAAGAATGGTGCTGATAGGCAGATTCGAACTGCCGACCTCACCCTTACCAAGGGTGCGCTCTACCAACTGAGCTATATCAGCAATTGGAGCGGGCAGCGGGAATCGAACCCGCATCATCAGCTTGGAAGGCTGAGGTAATAGCCATTATACGATGCCCGCATATTCAAACTCGGCTACCTAAATGCTTCAATTAGCTATCGCTAACATTAGATATATGGTGGTGGGGGAAGGATTCGAACCTTCGAAGTGTGACACGGCAGATTTACAGTCTGCTCCCTTTGGCCGCTCGGGAACCCCACCCCGAATCTTCAAAAATTGTTTACTTAGGTTAAATGGTGCCGGCTGCCGGAATCGAACTGGCGACCTACTGATTACAAGTCAGTTGCTCTACCTACTGAGCTAAGCCGGCCTAAGTGCTGCGCATTGTAGGCTATATAATTACCCTTGGCAAGCAAAAAAATAAAAAAAAATATTGTTTGATTAAAAAAAAATCAGGGACATAAAAAACCCCTGAATCAAACGTTGATTTCAGGGGTTTTATTCAACTACTTAATTTGTTGTTTTATCTGGTTTTGTTACCTTTTTTGGTTGATGAAGCCCCTTTTGCAGCAGTATGGATTGCAACATCTTCACTAACATCACCATTATCTTTGTAAACGCGTCCATAATAAGAATCTAAATAGATTTGTTTAAGTTCTGCGATTAATGGATAACGTGGATTTGCACCTGTACATTGGTCATCAAATGCATCCACAGACAATTGGTCAACAGCGGCTAAGAATTCTGATTCATCCACACCAAACTCTTGAATTGATGCTGGGATGTTGAGATCTTTCTTAAGCTCATCTAACCAAACAAGTAATTTTTCAACTTTTTTCTCATCAGAATCAGATGCATTGGTTAAACCTAAATGATGCGCCACTTCAGCATAACGTTCAATCGCTTTCGGATGACCGTATTGGCTAAACGTGCCTTGTTTTGTTGGTTTATTCGTTGCATTGAAGCGAATAACGTTACAAATTAACATGGCATTAGCAAGTCCGTGAGGAACGTGGAACGCTGCACCTAATTTATGTGCAAGTGAGTGACATACCCCAAGGAATGCTTGTGCAAAAGCGACACCAGCTAAAGTTGCAGCACTGTGCACTTTTTCACGAGCAACAGGGTTTTTAGCTCCCTCTTTATAACTTGCAGGTAAATACGCTTTTAACATACTTAGTGCTTGTAACGCTTGACCATCAGAGAATTCACTTGCCATAACAGAAACGTAAGCTTCTAAAGCATGGGTTACCGCATCATATCCACCAAAGGCACACAGTGATTTAGGCATATTCATCACTAAATTTGCATCAACAATGGCCATATTTGGTGTAATGGCATAGTCTGCTAATGGGTATTTTTGCCCAGTTGCATCATCGGTTACAACCGCAAATGGCGTAACTTCTGAGCCAGTACCTGACGTTGTGGTTACACAAATAAGTTTAGCTTTTTGTCCCATATTCGGGAAGTGGCATGCACGTTTACGAATATCCATAAAGCGCAATGCAAGTTCATCAAATTTGGTTTCTGGATGCTCGTAAAGTACCCACATAATTTTCGCAGCATCCATTGGTGAACCACCACCAAGTGCAATGATTGTATCTGGTTTAAATGAAACCATTGCATCGGTGCCTTTACGTACAATGCTTAGCGTTGGATCGGCTGCAACATCAAAGAAAGTTTCGCATAGCACGCCTTTCGCTTCTAATTGATCAGTAATAAGTTTTGTATAACCATTGTCAAATAAGAATTTATCAGTAACGAGGAATACACGTTTTGCACCTTGATCAATCACTTCATTTAATGCGATTGGCAATGATCCTCGACGGAAATAAATAGAACTTGGTAATTTGTGCCATAACATATTTTCTGCTCTCTTCGCGATTGTTTTCTTGTTAATTAAGTGTTTCGGACCTACATTTTCAGATACCGAGTTGCCACCCCAAGAACCACAACCTAAAGTGAGTGATGGTGCTAAATCAAAGTTATATAAATCACCGATACCACCTTGAGATGCAGGGGTATTGATTAAAATACGGCACGTCTTCATTTTACTGCCAAAATAAGCAACACGATCTTTGTTGTTATCTTGGTCGGTATAAAGTACAGATGTGTGACCCAGTCCGCCCATTTCAACCAGTTTTTCAGCTTTATCGACCGCTTCTTTAAAGTCTTTCGCTTTAAACATAGCCAATGTTGGCGATAATTTTTCGTGCGCAAAAGGTTCAGATAGATCCACTTTAGACACTTCACCAACAAGGACTTTCATTGCTGAAGGTACTTTAAAGCCCGCTAACTCTGCAATTTTATAAGCCGGTTGACCAACGATGTTGGCATTAAGCGCACCTTTGTCATTTAAAATAATGCCTTGTACTGCTTTGGTTTCTTTAGCATCAAGCACGTAAGCGCCGTATTCACCGAGTAATTTACGCACTTCATCGTACACTGAATCAACAACCACAATTGCTTGTTCAGAGGCACAGATCATCCCATTATCAAATGTTTTTGACATAAGAACCGATGCAACAGCACGTTTAAGATCAGCGGTTTCATCGATAACAACTGGTGTATTACCTGCTCCAACGCCTAGTGCTGGTTTACCTGAGCTGTATGCGGCTTTAACCATGCCAGGTCCACCTGTTGCTAAAATTGCAGCAACATCAGGATGATGCATTAAACCATTTGATAATTCAATTGTTGGCTCATCAACCCAGCCAATAATATCTTTTGGTGCACCCGCTTTAATCGCAGCATCAAGTACAATTCTTGCCGCCTCAATGGTTGACTTTTTAGCACGTGGATGCGGAGAGAACACAATTGCATTACGTGTTTTTAAGCTAATTAATGATTTAAAAATGGCGGTTGATGTTGGATTAGTGGTTGGAACAATACCACAGATGATCCCTAACGGTTCGGCAATAGTAATTGTACCGAATTGCTCATTCTCAGCAATCACACCACAGGTTTTATCATCACGATATTTGTTTAAAATATATTCTGCGGCAAACAGATTTTTGATAACCTTGTCTTCAACAATCCCCATTCCAGATTCAGCGACAGCTTGCTGCGCGAGTGGAATACGCGCTGCGGCGGCTGCAGTTGCTGCTGCAACAAAGATTTTATCGACTTGTTCTTGTGTATAAGTTGCATAAGTTTCTTGTGCTTTTTTTACGCGCACCATTAACTCATTTAACTCATTCATGTTGGTTACTGCCATATATTTCTCCTTGAAAATTAAAAATAAAACTGGGATCGTTCTTTTAGCTTTCTTGAGATTTCTTTTATTGTTATGCTTAAAACGAAATTGATGTTATCCTAAATCAGTTTTTTAAATTATACAACAACATATTATGTAAAAATTCAGTCAATCAATACGGTGCGATTTTTTTTATTTATTTGTTTGATAAAACACAATATTGTGACTTTATTCCCATTTTAAATTGTTAATAATAAAAAACGACTTTTACGATTTTTCAGATAACCAAAATGCGCCTCTTTGTACTTAAGCGCTTAATTTATTCAGTACATAACCGGCAGCGACAAAACCAAATGTGGCCGTCACAATTGTGATTGCACCAAATCCTGATTCACAGTCCATCTTTTTAGGTCCTTGAGCATCATTCTTTGTCAAACAAGTGCCACCATCTTTCGCCGGATAGGTTAATTGTTCGGTTGAAGATACACACGGAATGCCGTATTTTCCTTTACTATCTTTTGTTAATTTATAGTCATTTTTCAATTTTTCACGTAATTTTGCGGCCAATGGATCTTGGATGGTTTTGGCAAGATCAACAATTTTTATTTGAGTCGGATCTTTTTGTCCACCAGCACCACCTATCGTGATGATTTTTAACTTTTGCCGTTTACAATAGGCAAGAATCGCCGCTTTATCTCGTACACTATCAATGGCATCAATAATATAATCATAACGTGGTATTAATTTTGAGCCTAGATAGTCGCTGACGTTATCCGCATTAATAAAATCATCTATGCAATTGACGTTGCATTCAGGGTTTATCTCTAAAATCCGATCTGACATCACCGCTGTTTTTGCTTTCCCAATAGTTGATTTTAAAGCGTGAATTTGCCGATTGGTGTTTGTCACGCAAACATCATCCATATCTATCAAAGTAATTTGTCCAATGCCGCTTCGAGCAAGCGATTCCGCAACCCAAGAACCGACACCACCAATACCTATAACACAGATATGTGCGGTGGAAAAGGATTTCAATGCCGAATGACCATAAAGTCTTGCGATACCACTAAAACGCTGAAGGTAAGAAGATGAATTCATTGATTTTTATAAGTAGTTATACTACCGTCTCCTGAAAAATTGATAGCGATAATAGGACATACTCGGTGCTATTTTTATTAAAAGAATCTATTGTTATACTTTAAATTATCACCGAGCAGGCTAAAATCAGATATAAAAATATGCGTAATTATGTCAATAAGTATAATCCAAAAATGACTGTATAACGATTTGGTTTCGTCATATCGTTTATTTTTCTGAGAATCAAAAGCCGATTAGTATGCTGAATAAACAAAATAAGCCGAAAAGTTCGACTTATTTTGCGGGATAGTTTTAGGGGGTTAAATGCAGCGGAAAGTCAATCTTGCTACGCCATTAAAGCGTAAGTGCGTATCAAGTTCTGTTTTAACTTCTTGCATTGTTGTATTTTGTGCTTTACAAAACTCAGCTGCTTTTTCTTTAGCAAAGCCAGCTGCGCCATCAGCCTTAGCTGCAAAAGGAGCGGTTTCAACTTCGAGGTAATATTCACCGTTATCTAATTTTTTGACATCAGATTGGTAAGTTAAGCCTGCACCACGAAATCCTGTTTTCTCATTTTTTACCGCGCACCCGGTTAGTAAGATGCCAGCAATTACAACAATCATAGGAATAGCTAATTTTTTCACAGTAGATACCCTCTTTTTAATTTATTGAAATAACAAAACTCACAGTTATTCTAACAAAAAAACAATTAAAACACACGAGATTATTAAATGTGCTGTTTTTAACGGGTAAATATTAAATTACTGTACTAAGCAATAACGCAGGTAAATTAATATTTTCTGTTAGGTTAATCACAGCATAGCTATCAATAACGTTGTTAATTAGTATATAGCTGTGATTACTTTATCACCAAAAAATGTCTATTTATATACAGAAATTCCTATTGTTGCAAGTTATAAAAATTTTTCTATATCGCTAATGGCTTTTCTATCAGGTAAGAAGATAATAATGTGGTCATCATGTTTTATTGTCAGATCGGTATTGGCAATAATCACATCATTGCCACGGACAACAGCGCCTATTGTTGCACTAGCAGGTAATTTTATATTATTAATTGTCCGGCCAATCAGCTTTGATGTCTCTTTATCGCCTTGAGCAACAATTTCGATAACCTCAGATTCCCCTTGCCTTAGCGAGACAACTTTAACGACATTGGTTTGTCTAATGTGGCTAAGTAATTCTGATATGGTTGCATGCTGTGGTGAAATGGCAATATCGATCACACTGTCATTGATTAATTCAAGATAAGCTTGTCTTTGAATCAAAACAATGACTTTTTTGGCGCCCATTCTTTTAGCCAGCATCGATGACATAATATTTGATTCATCATCGCTGGTGACAGCGATAAATAAATCCGTTAGTTCGACCTGCTCTTGAGCGAGTAATTCTTGATCTGCTGACTCGCCGTGTAAGACGGTTGTATTTGATAATTTTTCAGCGATGAACTCGGCTTTTTCAGCATTGCGTTCGATGATTTTGACTTGGTAATCATTTTCCAAATGCTTGGCTAATGCAACAGCTACACTACCGCCACCACTGATAATAATCCGTTTATAGGGCCTTTCAAGCCGTTGTAATTCATTGGTCACCGCTTTTATATTTGTTGGCGTTGTAATGAAATAAACGGTATCACCCGCTTCAATTAGCGTTGAACCAATAGGACGGATAAAGCGAATTTGGCGATAAATCGCAACAACTCGCGCTTCAACATAAGGCAAATGCTCTTTGAGTTCAGATAATTCACTGCCCACTAATGCACCGCCATAATAAGCATTGACTGCGACTAAACAGACCTGATTTTTATAAAATGACGCAAATTGTAATGCACCTGGGTACTGAATTAATTGACTGATATGCTGCGTAATTAATTTTTCAGGTGCAATAATATGGTCAATTGGAATACTGTCTTTGGCAAAAAACAGGTATTTTTCATCGTTATATTCTGGTGCACGAATCCGTGCCAGTTTTTGTGGGATGTTGAATAATACATTGGCAATTTGACAGGCAATCATATTAATTTCATCCGAATTAGTCACCGCAACTAACATATCGGCAGATTCTGCGCCAGCGCTCTCAAGCACTTGAGGATAGGATGCTTTCCCCAAGATAACTTGTAAATCAAAACGTTCTTGAAGCGATTGTAATCGGTCTTGATTTTCATCGATGACCGTTACATCGTTTTGTTTTTCTGTTACTAAATATTCAGCAAGCGCACTACCTGTTTGTCCTGCACCAAGAATAATAATTTTCATAATCTACCTGTGATATAAATGGCTTAAACAAAACCAATCGCATCATAAACTTTTTTCAATGTCGGTTCGGCTTTTGCTCTGGCTTTTTCTGCGCCTTCTTCCATGATAGACATTAAATAATTTTCATCATCACGGTACTGGTGATATTTGGTTTGAAGTGTTGATAACATATCTTTGACTTGTGATGCCACTTCTGTTTTTAAATGTCCGTACATCTTGCCTTCAAACTCACGTTCAAGCTCTGCAATTGGTTTGCCTGTAATGCCCGTTAAAATATCTAATAAATTTGAAACGCCAATTTTGTTTTTGAGATCATAGCGCACAACAGGCGGCTCATCAGAATCGGTCATTGCTCGTTTAATTTTCTTTTCCACTTCTTTAGGATCTTCAAGTAATCCAATCACATTATTTCGGTTATCATCCGATTTGGACATCTTTTTAGTCGGATCTTGCAGTGCCATAATTCGAGCTCCCGTTTTTGGAATAAATGGCTCTGGAATGGTAAAAATATCCCCATAAAGTGCATTAAAGCGCATCGCGATATCGCGTGATAATTCTAAATGTTGTTTTTGATCATCGCCAACCGGCACTAAATTGGCTTGATATAATAAAATGTCAGCAGCCATTAAAACAGGGTAACCAAATAAACCGGCATTAATATTTTCTGAATGTCGCGATGATTTGTCTTTAAATTGAGTCATACGACTTAATTCACCAAAATAGGTGTAACAGTCTAAAGCCCATCCAAGCTGGGTATGTGCAGGTACGTGAGATTGAACAAAAATTGTACTTTTTTGCGGATCGATACCACAAGCTAAATAAAGTGCTAACGTGTCTAATGTTGCTTTTCTCAATTTTGTTGCGTCTTGACGGACTGTAATGGCATGTTGGTTGACAATACAATAAATACAGTCATATTGGTCTTGTAAGGCAACCCAGTTTCTTAGCGCGCCTAAATAGTTACCTAGCGTTAATTCCCCAGATGGCTGCGCGCCACTAAATACAATTGGTTTACTCATAACTTATCCCTAAATAATATCTAATTAGTATGAATTATTTTTTTGCTTCAGTTTTCGGCTTAGGCAAAATGGTTAAAATATCTTTAAAGTCGTCAAATAAAAAATCAGGTTCGCTGGTGGCAATCGATATTCCATAATTGTAACCATAAGTTAATCCGACGGTTTTGCAATGTGCATTTTTAGCGGCACTAATATCATTTTTGGAATCACCGACAAAAAGTAACTGATCATTATATAAACCAAATGTTGCCATTACTTGGTATAGGGGGGCTGGATGCGGTTTCATTTTGACCGTGTCTCCTCCTCCGAGGACTAATGAGAAATAGTCTTGAATCCCTAATGAAGATAATAAAGATGGTAAAAATTGCCGTGGTTTATTAGTGACTAATGCAATAGGATAACCACTATCATGTATTGTTTGCAAGGTTTCTTTGACATGAGGAAATAATTTAGTCCCTTCATCAATCACTAAATCGTAGTGGTGATTGAATCGCGTTTTTGCCTTATTAAATAGGTCTTCAGTCAGTGTGACATCAATAGCTTTAAAAACCCGAGTGAGCATCACATCAATGCCATTTCCAACCCAGTTTTTAACTTGTTCACAAGTTACGGTTGATAAGTTTAAATCCGTTAACATTTTTTGTGTGGCAAGTGCAAGTCCAGGCACACTATCGACTAATGTACCATCAAGATCAAATGCAACCGCTTGAATATCATTCAATTTTTCCATTATTTGACTCCTTTTAACGCGTTTCGCATGGCATCAATGACCGATTTGTAATCCGGTTGTCCAAAAATAGCTGAGCCAGCAACGAACATATCCGCTCCTGCTTTGGCAATTTCAGCTATATTATCAACTTTCACGCCACCATCAATTTCAAGACGAATATCATGACCGGATTGATCAATTAGCTGTCTAACTTGTTGTAATTTAGTTAATGTCGAGGGAATAAACGCTTGTCCACCAAATCCTGGATTGACACTCATTAATAAAATCAGATCGATTTTATCCATCACATATTCGAGATAGCTAAGTGGCGTTGCGGGATTAAATACAATTCCTGCTGTGCAGCCTTGATCTTTGATTAACTGCAATGCTCTATCCAAATGCAGTGTTGATTCAGGGTGAATTGAAATGTGATTTGCTCCCGCTTTAGCAAAGGAGACAATTAATTCTTCAACTGGCGATGCCATTAAATGGACATCAATCGGTGCTGTGATACCGTAATCTCTGAGCGCTTTGCAAAACATTGCCCCCATGGTTAAATTTGGTACGAAGTGATTATCCATGACATCAAAATGAATCACGTCAGCACCTGCATCAAGTACTTTTTGCGTATCTTCGCCTAGTTGAGCAAAATTTGCCGAGAGGATAGATGGGGCAATAAGAAAATTTTTCATGGTTGGCCTTAATAATAGTAATCTTAAAAACGTTGATATTATATAATCAAACTCAAAGTGTCTGCTAGAAATTGGCATAAAGGGATCGTTGCATTCCTTTATTCCTTAACTGATTTTATGTCCAATCTTATAACGTTTTATCGCTAATTATTTTTATATAATGCTAAAATTTCATTAATTTTTTTTCTGCCATCCCCAGCACGGCTAATTGAACGTCTCATTTCGGCTTGATAAAGGTAACGGGCTTTTTGGTAAAGCGCTCGGGTGTGTTTTGTATCATTATTTGAAATAAGAACAGGAATTTCATGCTGATACGCCATTTTTTCTGCCAGTAATGACAGATTTTTGTGCTCTTCTAGTCCAAAAATGTTGGAATAATATGAGGTAAATGCAATCGATTCATTGGGGGATAGGTAAGGTGGGTCACAATAAATGATTGAACCTGGCTTAGCCTTTTCCATTACATCTTGGTAAGGTGCACAGATAAATTGGGCTTTTTGAGCTTTTTCGGCAAAGCGGTAAAGTTCTCTTTCGGGAAAATAGATAGTTTTGTAGCGTCCAAAAGGCACATTGAATTCACCGCTGTTGTTGTAACGGCATAATCCGTTATAACAGTGCCGATTAAGATAGACAAAGAGCATAGAGCGCTGATATTGATCACGACTTTTATTAAAAATATCACGAAGTTGATAAAAAGCGTCAGACTGATTATTTTGAGCCGTGAATAACTTTTTGACATCATTAATAAATGATGTTGGCGATAATTTCAATAAGTTATATAACGCAATCAAATCGCTGTTAATATCGGCTAAGATATAACTTTGGTAATGACTATTTAAGAAAACAGAACCGGCTCCAACAAAAGGCTCGATCAGTTGTTCACCTTCTGGTAGATATTGTCTGATTGTTTCCACAAGCCCATATTTTCCTCCAGCCCATTTTAAAAAGGCTCGCTGCTTACTCAACTGGTACTCCTATTTTGTTATTTGCAGACTCAACATAATCTATTTTGCTGCCTTTTCTTTATTAATAGTTGCACCTGATTTTATCCACGGACTGTTTTTTTGCAATTCACTTGGAAGCGCTTTTATAGCATCTCTGGCTTCTTTTGAGGTCGCATAACTGCCTTTAATTAACACAAACCAAGGTTTATTGTTACGTTTAGTCTCATAAATTTGGTAGTTAGTAATCTGATTTTTTTTAACAAACGTTTTTAAACTTTCAGCAGATGTCGATGCATTTAATTGAATTGAAAAATGATTATCAGCAATTTTATTTGATGTTGAAGTCGTAGAATGTGTTGTTTTGGGCTTCGTTGTTACTGGTGGGTGAACAACCTTTGGTTTGACTTCCGGCGTTACATTCTGTGCGCGCGGATTATTTAATTGTTCAGTTACTTCATCAGGAATTTCTAATCTTTCCTGCATTTGTGGTTTTTGATACTGTGTTTCTGTCGGTGTACGAGAGATTGGCATTGGCGAAATAGTTGTGCCACTATTTTGCGCAGGTGCATTTGTAGTTGGTGCTGCCGTATCTATCGCACTGTTGGCTGAGTTTTCATTATTACCGTTATTGGTTGCACTAGCTTTATCACCCACTGAACTGCTATTTTCTAATGACTGATCATTTGTCACTTGTTCGCTATTATTTGTTGCTACCGGTAAAATGGTAGTTGTTGGCTTTCTATTTTGTGAACTAAAGATAATTAAGCCAAGTACAACAAGAATAATTGCAATAATTAAACCAAGCACCACTAATTTGGTTTTAGATAAACCGTGCAAATTAGGTGATTTTAGTAAAGAAGCAGGGGTTTTTTTAGGGGGTTCTGACATATAACGATCATCTTTTTCGATACGCATTTATTGCTCCTTTACTTTTACGGCACTATCACTAATACTCGAATTAAGGAATATTAGATCTGTTCTATTTGTTCAATAATATAACTTGCAACGCCTTTTGCGCTTTGCTCATCAGTTTTGATGGTAATATCCGCAATTTCTTCATAAAGTGGTACACGCTCTTCAGCTAGCTCTTCATAAAGTTCTCTTGGTGTATTGCTGCCTTGCAGTAATGGACGACGTTTATCTTTTTGGGTTCTCGCCATCTGTTTTTCAATGGTTGTTTCAAGGTAGACGACAATGCCTCTGGCTGATAATCGATTACGCGTGTCTTTAGATAAAACTGAGCCGCCACCTGTTGCAAGTACTACACCTTGTTTTTCGGTTAATTCATTTATTACTTTTTCTTCTCTGGCGCGGAATCCATCTTCACCTTCTAAATCAAAAATCCACGCAATATCTGCGCCAGTACGTTTCTCAATTTCTTGATCCGAATCAAAAAACTCCATACCAAGTTGCTGTGCAATTTGTCTACCGATCGTACTTTTACCTGCGCCCATTGGGCCAATTAGAAAGATATTTCGCTTTTCTGCCATTGTTGTTTCATCATCTATTTTGGTTAAATATAAAACGTAGCTAATGCTGTCTCCATGTTTGTAAGGACCAAACGCAATGAACTACATAACTTTTCTTTGATCTCCGTCTAACGACAAAAATTTAGGTCGGTAATTATCTCAATAGATAGCACCATTTTGCAATAGGTATTTATCAATACTTTTTAACTAATCCCAGCTTGATGCAGATCGTGAATATTTAAAGCACCAACTAATTTACCTTGATTATCCACAACTGGGGCTGCCGTGATATTGTGATCATTAAACGATTTTAATGCTTCCATCGCTTTCCAGCTTTCGGGTAATTGATAACCTGGACTTGTCATTACATCAACAATTGCATCATTTAAGGTGCCATTTTTTAATAATAATCGACGCAAATCACCGTCAGTAAATACCCCGATAATTTTGTCACGCTCATCACATATTGCAACTAAACCAAGACCGGTGCGGCTGAGTTCTAACATGGCATCCAATACTGTCGCGGTTTTGTCAATTTTAGGTACAAGTTGGTCTTTTCGCATTAAGTCTCTAACATGGTTAAGTAATTTTGCGCCAAGGCTACCTGCTGGATGAGAACGAGCAAAGTCTTCTTCTTTAAATCCTCTTGCACGCATGACCGATATGGCTAACGCATCGCCCATAAGTAATGTATTGGTGGAACTTGATGTTGGAGCAAGTCCCATAGGACAGGCCTCTTTTTCAATCGAAATATCAAGTATGGCTTGTGCACTCATGGCAAGAGGTGAATCTAGTCCGCCAGTAATGGCAATGACCGGTACATTCATTGCCGCGAATGTAGGTAAGATTAAGTTGAATTCTTTAGCGCGCCCTGAGTATGAGATAAGTATTGCAATATCATTTTCAGTGACCATGCCTAAATCACCATGTAGTGCTTCAGATGGATGCATAAAAAAAGCTGGTGTACCAGTACTTGCGAGCGAGGCGGCTATTTTTTTGCCAATATGTCCTGATTTACCAATCCCCGATACAACCACTTTGCCTTTTGTAGATAAAATTAATTGGCATGCCTTAATAAAATCCTCACCGAGTCGGTTAGGGAGTTTTTGTGCTTCGTGCAGCTCTAACTCAAGCAGTTCACGACCATATTTTAATAATTTATCCATGTAATTAAACCCACGTCTTGATCACAAAATTGGCAACAGTGTAACAATTAAACATGAATATTCAAAAGAAAAATCGTTTATTTACCCTTTCATTGCTTTGCCGAGTGGTTAATGGTTGCAATATGAGTTTTATTTTTTTCAATAAATCGTTTTTTATCAAATGGCGTCGTTGGTAAATAGTCGGTTAAAAATTTAGCATTCGTTTTAACGTCAGCCCCATTTAATATAAGTCTGGGCAAATCGATCTGATAAATCGTTTGGTCGGTTGTTTTTTGAAGTGTTTTCTCGCTAGCGTTAGTCAGTAAATAAAGGCGGCGTTCTTTTTGAGAGAGATGACTAATTGTTGGTGTACCGGTTCCCATCATTAAATGGTCAGGAAAAATATAAAATACGGTATTATCTAGCAAACCTTGATGTTCAATTTCAGCGATAAATTGCCCTAAATTATAATCCAATGATGCAGCCACAAAAGACATATTGTCATCTTTGGGTGAAATTACCGATTCCATTCGATTATCTTTAAAGCCGTTAGGGGCATGCGTTGAAATAGTTGAGATAAACAGTGCAAAGGGTTTATTTACTTTGTGCATATCGCTAAGCTGCTTTTTTGCGATATCAAACACATCTTTATCATACAAGCCAAAGGGGGTGTCATGGTACTGGTCGGGATACGATTCTTCTGAAACGACATCAATCCCTAATAAATGGATGATGTGCCCAATTCCAGCAAAACTTGGATTACCGATAATATAACGCGTTTGGTAACCGGCTTGATGTAAAACATCTCCTAAGCTGACCAGTTTGAGTTTATCGGTATTGACAAGCGGCGGTATTTCTTTTCCACCGATTAAAAATGGCATACCAGTCATATAGGTATACATCGAAGCTGTGGTCCATGTGCTACCTAAACTCATTGGCATATTGGGAAAAAACGTATAGATTTGAGATAATTGCTTTAAATGAGGGGTTAATCCACCAAAATCTAGAAAACCTTGTTCAAAGGATTCTAATGAAATCACAATAATATTTTTACCAGCTAGGCTTGTTATTTGTGATTTTGTTGGGTAATTGTGCATACCTAACTTATTTAATGACTGGTCGAAGTCGATTCGGGGAGCGAGAGTGACTTGGAATATTTCATAAAACCGACTGATGGGGCCATTAGGATAACAGAGCGATGCCAGCGCGATAAAAGCCAATCCGATACGCCATAAGATCGGTAAAAACTGGCGCAATCTTATTGATAGTTTATAAAAGAGATAGATAAAACCACTGAATACCATGACGACCAAAAATGCCTGAAATTTAAAAATAAATAAGCCTTCAATAACGTCATTGATATTTAAATTGACATAAAACTGGTAATCGATAAAGCCGCCGCTAAAATAAATTGAAACAAGTTCCATAACAATCAACACCGTCATGATGATGATAAGAGGAAGTTGCCATTTTTTTCGTTTGAAGAATGAAGCTAAAACAAGCGTTATGATCGATAGCGGTAATATAATTAAAGTAGACAGCGGCATAGTTTATCGGATTTTTGATAATGGTTTTTGGCTAAGTATATACGTATTGAGCAGTAAATTGTAGATAAAATAAAAACCCACCCGTTAATGATGCGGTGAGTTTTTTTATTTTATTGCATGCCTTATAGCGTGTTTTGTCTGAAAAAGAGTCTTTCTAAACGACTCATCACATTTTTGGTGATTTTTTCTGACAGCTTTTTGCGTTGTTGATAGTGAATTGCAATGATTTTGTGCGTGTCTAAATGCGCTAAAATGAAATCATCACTGGTACTGATTTCATCGACTAATCCTTTTTGTTTGGCTTGTGTTGCAAACCAGTGTTCACCGGTTGCAATTTGTTCAATATCAACATTTGGGCGATATTCTTTTACAAAATCTTTAAACAAAACATGGGTTTCCTCGAGCTCTTGTTTAAATTTTTGACGCCCTTCGTCAGTATTTTCGCCTAACATCGTTAAGGTACGTTTGTATTCACCCGCGGTTTGTAATTCAATATCGATATTATGTTTTTTAAGCAGTCGGTTAAAATTTGGAATCTGAGCAACCACGCCGATTGAACCGATGATGGCAAAAGGAGCCGCAACAATTTTAGTTGCGGTGCAGGCCATCATATATCCGCCACTTGCAGCCACTTTATCAACAACAGCTGTAAATGGGATGTTACGTGTTCTAAATCGTAATAGCTGTGAAGCAGCAAGCCCATAGCCATGTACAACGCCACCCGGACTTTCAAGTTTGATTACCACTTCATCTTCAGGTTTGATAACGGCAAGCACTGCCGTTATTTCTTGGCGTAGGCTCTCGACTTCGTGCGCATCCATACTGCCGTTAAATGAAAGAACAAACAATTTCGGTTTGGGTTCATCTTTCATGGTTGGGTCAGTTTGCTTAGCATCCTCTGATGTGAGCTCGCCACTATCGTCTGACTTATTTTTTTTAATGAGTGCTTTTGCTTTTTTCTTATCGAGTTTTTTTTGTTTTTTTAATGTTTTATAAAATTGCTTTATTTCGAATTCATCGAGACTAGACAATTGCATTTCATCTTTTATTTGTGAATATTCTAAACTTAGATCTTTAACAACAAGGCTACCAGCACTTGCTGACGCTTTTTTGCGTTGACTTAGTATAAAGGTAAGTAAGATCAAAATTGCTGCAACAACAGTTAATGCTTTAGCAAAAAAAAGCAGATATTCAAAAAACCATTCCATTAATTTGTTACCCTATGTTTTGAAAATGCTTCTATAATAGCAAATTTTCGCGATTATGATGCAGTTAAAATAAAATTGTTGCTTTATTCGGCAGTTTAATTTCTTTATACTACTTATCCTATCTTACTTCTGTGCGAGCGCAAAATGTCTTTAAGCCCAATTACTGAAATTGCTAAACAATGTAATATTTCCGATGAATTTATCTTACCGTATGGCAAATATGTCGCCAAAATAGATTTATCCATTATTAATGCAAATCAGCATAACCAAGCTGGAAAATTAATTTTAGTGACTGCAATTACTCCCACCCCGCTTGGTGAAGGAAAAACGGTGAATACCATTGGACTGAGTGAAGGGCTCAATTACATTGGCAAAAAAGCGGTGGCATGTATACGTCAGCCCAGTTTAGGACCTGTTTTTGGTGTTAAAGGGGGGGCAGCAGGCGGTGGCCGCGCTGAAGTGTTGCCGATGGAAACCCTAAATTTACATTTAACAGGCGATATTCATGCAATTACAGCTGCACATGATTTAGCCTCTGCAGCACTAGATTCAAGGTTATATCATGAAGAGCGTTTGGGGGATGAATTTACAGCGCAGACAGGATTAACACGCTTAAATATTAATAAAGATCGCATCGTTTGGAAGCGTGTTATTGATCATAATGATCGGGCATTACGCCATATTCACGTCGGGGTTGGTGGCGGCGTAAATGGGGTTGAGCATGATGATGGCTTTGAAATAACGGCAGCTTCAGAATTAATGGCTATTTTAGCGCTGGCATTCGACCTTCACGACATGCGTGAACGAATTGGTCGAATTATCTTAGCGTATGATATTTGCGGCGAACCTATTACCGCAGAGCAGCTTGAAGTTGCCGGCGCCATGACTGTACTCCTTAAAAATGCGATCAATCCAAATTTAATGCAAACGGCTGAAAATACGCCAGTATTAATTCATGCTGGACCATTTGCCAATATTGCTCACGGTAATTCATCGGTTATCGCTGATCGCATTGCGCTGAAGCTGTCTGATTATGTGGTGACTGAGGCTGGATTTGGTTCTGACATGGGCATGGAGAAGTTTTTTAATATAAAATATCGACAAGCAGGTATCGGTGCATCTTGTATTGTCCTTGTTGCAACAGTGCGTAGTTTGAAATCAAACAGTGGTAAATATAATATCAAGCCAGGCCAAGCGATACCAAAAGAAATCTCAGAATCAAACTTAGAGTTATTGGAAATTGGCGCCGCTAATTTGGCATGGCACATTAACAATGCTAAAAGTTATGGTTTGCCCGTGATTGTTGCAATTAATCGTTTTCCTCATGACAGTGAACAAGAGCTGGCATTTTTACAAGATTACGCGATTGGTCATGGCGCTTTTGCTTGCGAAGTCAGTAATGTTTTTGTGGAGGGCGGAAAAGGAGCGGAAAAACTTGCTGAGCAAGTGGTTAAAGCCTGTGAATTAGATTCGCAAATTAAATTACCTTATCCTGATACTATGTCGTTATTGGACAAAATCCAAACGATGGTGAAAAAATACGGTGCGAATAAAGCCAATTTATCCCCTAAAGCGATTGAAAATATTAAAGAGATTGAAAAACTCAAACTCGACCATCTACCGCTTTGTATCGCAAAAACACCGATGTCGATCAGCGCTGATGCAAATTTAAAAAATGTGCCCACTAATTTTGATGTGGATATTAGCCATCTGGCGATTTCTGCTGGTGCCGGTTTTATACGTGTTTATGCCGGAAATGTGATGACGATGCCTGGACTCGGTACTAATCCAGCCTATCGACATATTGATATAGATAAAAATGGAAATATTGTAGGTCTTAGCTAATGCAACAAGAATTAAAAGCATTTATTGATGAAGAAAACTGTATCGGTTGTGGTAAATGTATACGGGTTTGTCCAACCGATGCTATCGTTGGCAGTAAACAAGTCCTTCACACTATTTTGCCTCAATTTTGTACCTCTTGTAGCCATTGCGTGGCTACTTGCCCAACAGATTGTATTACGATTAGTCAGTTAGGACAAAAATTAGAGCCGCATATAGAATTACAGTTAACAGAGAAAAAACAGCACCGGTTAAATGGCAATTTGGCCGTGCCACCCACCATTTTTTTCCCAACAAAGCAACCGACGCTCGCAACACATAGTGGCTTAGATCGCAAACAATCGATTGCTGATGCAATAGCCAGAGTCAAAGCGAAAAAAAACCTCGCTAATTAGCGAGGTTTATTTAAATGTATCACTTACCTACTAAGTGCATCATTTACTTAGTCTTTATTGCCGCTTCTATATGCACGTTTGCGATCATTTTCAGTTAAGTGACGTTTACGTAAGCGAACTGAAAGTGGTGTCACTTCAACTAATTCATCATCATCGATAAACTCTAAAGCTTGTTCTAATGACATTTTAATTGGTGGTGAAAGTGTCGTTGCTTCATCGGTTCCCGATGCTCGCATGTTCGTTAATTTTTTACCGGTTAAACAGTTAACGGTTAAATCATTTGAACGTGTATGAATACCGATAATTTGGCCTTCATAAACTTCCGCGCCATGACCTAAGAATAACTTACCACGATCTTGTAAGCTATAAAGTGCATAAGCAAGGGCTTTACCTGTACCATTTGAAATCATGACACCGTTATTGCGCTGACCAATTTCACCTGGACGAATATCATCGTAGTGGCTAAATGTTGAATAAAGTAAACCGGTACCTGATGTCATTGTCATAAATTCGGTTCTAAATCCAATTAGACCACGGCTTGGAATGACATAATCTAAACGAACACGGCCTTTACTATCCGGTAACATGTTAGTCAAATCACCTTTACGTAGACCTAATGCTTCCATGACAGAACCTTGATGCTGTTCTTCGATATCTAATGTCACTTGTTCAAACGGTTCTTGTTTCTTACCGTCAATTTCTCGGTAAATAACTTTAGGACGAGATACACCAAGCTCGTAACCTTCACGGCGCATATTCTCAATTAACACCGATAAATGTAATTCACCACGGCCAGATACTTTAAATGCGTCAGGATCCGGTGTTTCTTCAACGCGCAATGCTACATTATGCACAAGCTCTTTTTTCAAACGCTCAAGGATTTGTCGAGAAGTGACATATTTACCTTCTTTACCGGCAAACGGTGAGCTGTTTACATTGAAGAACATGGTCACTGTTGGCTCATCAACGGTTAGTGCTGGTAATGCTTCAACGGCATTGGTATCACAGATAGTGTCAGAAATGCCAAGCTCACCAAGACCGGTTACGGCGATAATATCACCTGCTTCAGCAATTTCTGCTTCAAAACGTTGTAAACCTAAATGACCTAAAACTTGACCGACTTTGCCGTTACGTTTGTTTCCTTGGCTATCGATAATGGTCACTTGTTGGTTAGGTTTAACACGGCCACGTTTAATACGACCAATACCAATAACACCCACATAATTATTATAATCAAGTTGTGAAATTTGCATTTGGAAAGGACCATCTAAATCGACTTTTGGTGGTTCAACATGTTCAACAATCGCTTCGAAAAGTGGTGTCATGTCTTCAGCCATCGCTTCGTGATCAAGACCTGCAATGCCCATTAATGCTGACGCATAAACAATTGGGAAATCTAATTGTTCATCGGTTGCACCAAGATTAACAAAGAGATCAAAGACTTGGTCAACGACCCAATCAGGACGGGCACCAGGACGGTCAACTTTATTAATGACAACAATTGGTTTTAAGCCGTGCGCAAACGCTTTTTGTGTGACAAAACGGGTTTGTGGCATAGGGCCATCCATTGCGTCAACCAGTAACAATACTGAGTCAACCATTGACATTACACGTTCTACTTCACCACCAAAGTCGGCATGTCCCGGGGTGTCTACGATATTGATACGATAATTATTCCAATTAATCGCCGTGTTTTTTGCTAGAATGGTAATACCCCGTTCTTTTTCAAGGGCATTAGAGTCCATGACGCGTTCGTTATCATCACCACGCAAATTGTCGAGCGTACCAGACTGTTTAAGTAGTTTATCAACAAGTGTGGTTTTACCATGGTCAACGTGCGCAATAATGGCAATATTTCTTAAATTTTCAATCACAATTTAAATTCCAATAAAGGTGGGATCATTTAGGCGCAATATTGTACACCTTTTTTGTTGAAATGTTGATCTATATCACGAAGTTTATTTTCACATAAAACTTATCATTGACAATTAATTATTATCACAATGATTTTATGCATTTTTTTTATTTATCTCGGTTATTAAATTTTGTGCAAATTCATCGACTTTATCCCAGTTTGTATATTCGATGACATCTTTAGTGACATCGGTATCACCTTTTCCAAGCCACATAATAAAGCGGATCATATTACGATCAAACCAATGATACTGTGGATAGTACAGCGCGCCGGCAAATACGGCCGTAAGAGTTGGTTTCCACGCGATTTTAGATAAGAATTTTTTAGTGTAAAGATTTGTTTCAGGCGTATTTTTATTGGGTTTTCTTGCAACTACATTAACACCAAAAAAAGCGGTAAGCAGGGTGTTTAAAGTTTGATAGTTTTCATCGATAAAGTGTTTCATCAATTTGCTGTAAAAGCCATAGCGAATCGAACTGCCAAGTAATGCCACTTGGTAATCTGATAGCTTAATTTTGGTATCTTTAGTCAGCTCAATCAGATCGCAATCATGGATTTGTTGCAAGGATTGTTTGATGCGCGTCATAATTTTCAAGGTTTGTTTTTCATGAGTGGTATATAATAATAAAACTTTCATAACAGTATTCCTTAATGGTAAAATAGTTTGCATCAGGTAATATTTGAACACTTTTTTATGATAAAAATTAACAAATTCCGGATGATCTAACAGTAAACTTTTATTATAGTAGTAGGCTACTTAAAGCTGACCGGAACGGATTATGACAACTTCCCCTTCAAAATTTAGTGCAATTATTTTGGCAGCAGGAAAAGGAACACGAATGTTCTCTGACTTGCCTAAAGTGTTACATACAATTGGCGCTAAATCGATGTTACAACATGTTATTGATACAGTCCAACAACTTAATACCGATCATCTTTACATCGTTTATGGACACGGTAAAGCATTACTTGAAGATGCAATGCAAAATCAGCCTGTAAAACTCATTTATCAAGCCGAGCAATTAGGCACAGGGCATGCGGTACAACATGTTGCCGCTGATATAAAAGATGATGAAGACATTTTAATCTTATATGGTGATACGCCGCTGATATCTAAAAGTACGTTGCAAACGCTGATAAAGAAAAAACCGCAGCAAGGTATTGCACTGTTAACGGTGATACTTGATGATCCAACCGGATATGGCCGAATTGAACGTCAAGATGGTAAAGTGATTGGGATTGTCGAACAAAAAGATGCCTCGACCGAACAGCAAAAAATACAGGAAGTAAACACGGGGATCATGCTGGTTAACGGTTGTTTATTGAAAAATTGGTTGTCACGATTGACAAATAATAATGCACAAAACGAGTTCTATTTAACGGATATTATTGCTTTTGCAAGCCAAGATGGTTATGAGATCGCAACGGCGCATCCAGAGCAAGCGTATGAAGTTGAAGGCGTTAATAACCGATTGCAATTAGCGACACTTGAGCGGCAGTATCAAAAAATTCAAGCTCAGCAACTGTTGTTATCTGGCGTGACGTTACGTGATCCAGATCGTTTTGATTTACGAGGTTTGCTTACGTGCGGTAGGGATGTTACCATTGATTCTAACGTCATTATTGAGGGCGATGTACAGCTAGGTAATCATGTCTATATTGGGGCTGGCTGCATATTAAAAAATTGCCGTATCGATGATTACTGTCAAATTAGCCCTTATAGCATTATTGAAAATTCAACACTCGCAGCTGAATGTACAATAGGCCCTTTTGCTCGGATAAGACCTCATTCAAAACTGGATAAAAATGTCCATGTCGGCAACTTTGTTGAATTGAAAAAAGCCCATTTAGGTACAGGAACCAAAGCGGGACATCTGTCGTACCTTGGCGATTGCAATATTGGCGCGAATGTAAATATTGGTGCAGGTTCTATCACGTGTAATTATGACGGCGTGAACAAATTTGAAACCGTGATTGATGATAATGTTTTTGTTGGTTCAGATACGCAATTTATCGCTCCCGTTAAAGTGGGTAAAAATGTCACCATTGCAGCAGGCACGACAGTGACCAAAAATGTGAATGACAATGAACTGGTTATTAGCCGCGTGAAACAAAAACAGATTACAGGTTGGAAACGACCACAAAAAATAAATAAAGAGGATTAACATATGTGTGGAATTGTTGGCGCTATTGCCAATCGAGATGTGGCGGATATTCTGTTAGAAGGTTTACAACGTTTAGAATATCGTGGTTATGATTCAGCAGGACTTGCCATTATATCTCCAAAAGGCGCGTTACAACGAATTCGTCGTGTGGGCAAAGTTCATGTTTTAAAAGAGGCAGTAGCTGAAAATTTTCCGCATGGAACGACGGGCATTGCACATACACGCTGGGCAACTCACGGTGAGCCGGCTGAACATAATGCACACCCACATACATCTGATTTTATTACCGTTGTTCATAACGGTATCATTGAAAACTTTGAACCCCTACGTGAAAAACTGATTGCAAAAGGATATCAATTCCGTTCAGAGACCGATACTGAAGTGATTGCACATCTGGTTCATGACATTATATCGACAACTGGCTGTTCACTGTTTGAAGCGGTTCAAAAAGCAATTTTACAATTGCGTGGCGCTTATGGCACCGTTGTCATGGATACCCGTAATCCTGATTTGCTTGTGGCGGCGCGCTCAGGTAGCCCACTTGTTATTGGTTGTGGAGAAGGTGAAAACTTCATTGCTTCCGATCAACTTGCATTATTGCCTGTAACTCGCCAATTTATCTTTTTAGAAGAAGGCGATATAGCGCAAATTACACATCAAACAATTTCTATTTTAGATAAAGATCGTCAACAAGTGACTCGTCCGCGAATAGAATCGGATGCAACTTATGATGCGGGTAGCAAAGCCGGTTATAAGCACTATATGCAAAAAGAAATTTACGAGCAGCCAATTGCGATTAAAAATACCCTTGAAGGGCGTATGTCGCATGGTAAAGTTGACTTGTCCGAGCTGGGCGAGGATGCTGAAAATATCTTAAAAAATGTTGAGCATGTTCAAATTGTCGCTTGTGGCACAGCGTATAATGCGGGAATGGTTGCAAGGTACTGGTTTGAAGCTTTAGCCGGAATTCCTTGTGATGTTGAAATTGCATCAGAATTTCGTTACCGAAAACCAGCACGCCGTAAAAACAGTTTATTCATCACACTTTCACAATCGGGTGAAACGGCTGATACGCTTGCCGCCTTACGTTTGGCTAAAGAAAATAAATATCTAAGTACGCTTGCCGTATGTAATGTGTCAGCATCAACACTGGTGCGTGAAGCTGATCTTGTTTTATTAACAAAAGCCGGTGTTGAAATTGGTGTTGCATCGACCAAAGCCTTTACTACTCAATTAACCGTTTTATTATTGCTCGTTGCAAAATTAGGGCGTTTGAATGACATGGCGGAAAGTACCGAACAAGCGATTGTTCATGCGCTGCAAATATTACCAACGCGTATTGAGCAAGTTTTAATGGCAGATCCGTGCATTGAAAAATTAGCCGCTCAATTTGCTGACAAACATCATGCTCTCTTTTTAGGTCGTGGTGATGAATATCCGATTGCGATGGAAGCCGCACTCAAACTTAAAGAGATTTCTTATATCCATGCTGAAGCTTACGCTGCTGGCGAATTAAAACATGGACCGTTAGCGCTGATTGATGCCGATATGCCAGTTATTGTTATGGCGCCAAGTAATGAAATGCTTGAAAAATTAAAATCAAATATTGAAGAAGTGCGCGCGCGTGGTGGTCAGCTTTATGTCTTTGCTGAAGAAGAATCCGGTTTTGTTGGTGATGAAACAATGCACATCATTAACCTGCCACATATTGAAGAATTGACAGCACCTATTTATTATACGGTGCCGACACAATTGCTCGCATATTATGTTGCATTAATCAAAAACACGGATGTCGATCAACCGCGTAATTTGGCAAAATCGGTCACGGTTGAATAACGTTACTTCGTTTTATTATCCTCATTTTCGCCGACGAAACTGTCGGCGAATTTGTTTCTGTGCGGTTAAAAAGTAAACTGAAAATCAAAAAATGTGATTTAGATCACAAAATGAAATTAATTAATCAAAATGCAAATGTGACATTTATCACATTTATTGATTATTCTTAATGAATCATTTCATCTTATCCCCTTACAATAGCGCCATTATGATTTTATCAATCAATAGGAAATGGTTAACGCTATGACGACATCAAATATCAAGTTGAAAGTCCAAAATTTCGGGCGGTTCTTAAGTAATATGGTGATGCCTAATATTGGGGCATTTATTGCTTGGGGATTTATCACCGCAATCTTTTTATATAATGCAAAAGATCCTAACGCTGGGGGTTGGTTTCCAAATGAAGCGATAGCAACTGCCTTTATTGGACCTATGATCACCTACTTATTACCCTTATTAATCGGTTATACCGGTGGTAAACTTGTTTATGGTGAACGCGGTGGCGTTGTTGGTGCGGTGACTACAATTGGTGTGATTGTGGGGTCTGCGATTCCCATGTTTTTAGGGGCAATGATTGTTGGGCCGTTAGGCGGCTATGCGATAAAACAGTTTGATAGATTAATTGATGGTAAAATCAAAAGCGGTTTCGAGATGTTAGTCAATAACTTCTCAGCAGGAATTATCGGTATGATTCTGGCTTTAATCTCTTATCTTGCAATTGGTCCTGCTGTAGTTAGCGCATCAGCTGTGTTGGCTGATGGCGTGGCTTTTATGGTAAAACATAATTTACTACCTTTAACTTCAATCATCGTTGAACCTGCTAAAATCTTATTTTTAAATAATGCGATTAATCATGGTGTATTTACACCACTTGGTGTGACTGAGTCTGTTGAAACAGGTAAATCAATCTTCTTTTTAATTGAAGCAAATCCAGGTCCGGGACTTGGTCTATTATTGGCTTATATGTTCTTTGGTAAAGGGGATGCGAAAGGCTCTGCAAGTGGCGCTGCAATTATTCACTTTTTTGGTGGGATTCATGAGATTTATTTCCCTTATGTATTAATGAATCCACGTTTAATTATTGCGGTGATTTTAGGTGGCATGGCAGGCGTATTTACGTTAACACTTTTCAATGCAGGTTTAACTGCACCGGCCTCACCGGGCTCTATTTTTGCGGTAATGGGTATGGCAAAAGGGTCTTATGTGGGTGTCACGGCATCAGTTATTGCAGCGACTATCGTGTCATTTGTTGTATCTGCAATTCTACTTAAAACCACTAAAAATGCCGCTAAAAGTCTTGATGAAGCAAAATCAAATGTTTCTTCAATGAAAAATGAAGCAAAAGGTGTAGTAAATAAAAGTCTAAATCTGGCAACTGTGAAAAAAATTATTGTTGCTTGTGATGCGGGTATGGGATCAAGTGCGATGGGCGCTGGCGTACTGCGTAAAAAGGTACAAGATGCCAATTTAGATATTTTGGTAACCAATTTAGCAATCAATAATTTACCGGGTGATGTTGATATTGTTATTACACATAAAGATCTGACAGAAAGAGCAAAACAACATGCCCCTGATGCTCATCATATTTCATTAAGTAATTTTTTAGACAGCCAATTGTACACGCAATTAGTTGACGATCTATTAGCCGCACAAGGTGCCAATAAAGCACAAAAACACGATGAAATAAAAGGTGATGTTGAATCTGATGAAAATAAAGCTTTATTCAAATTATCAGAGAAAAATATCTTTTTAGGCCTAACTGCACAAAATAAAGAAGAAGCAATTCGTTTTGCAGGCCAAAAATTAGTTGAAAATGGGTATGTTGAGCACACCTACATTGAAGCAATGTTAGACCGAGAAAAATTAACCTCAACCTATCTTGGTGAATCAATTGCGGTTCCTCATGGTACCATTGAAGCAAAAGATAGTGTTATCACAACCGGGATTGTATTTTGTCAATATCCACAAGGTGTTGAGTTCGGTGACGAGCCTGACGATAAAGCAAAAATTGTCATTGGTATCGCCGCGCGTAATAATGAACACCTGGATGTGATTTCAAAATTGACCAATGCATTAGATGATGACGGCGTTATCGTTAAATTAGCAACAACAAATAGCATAGATGAAGTTTTAGCCATATTAAGCTAACATTTTCCATAACTTCCCTGCAATAGCAGGGAAGTCTTTTAAAAAAAGAAGGTTATTATTATGCAAGCATTACATTTTGGCGCAGGTAATATCGGGCGCGGTTTTATTGGTAAATTATTGTCAGATGCAGGAATCCATGTCACCTTTGCTGATGTTAATCAGCAAGTGGTTGATGCTATCGCAACACGTCATGAGTACCCTGTTAATGTGGTGGGTGAACAATCAATCACAGAAACAGTGAAAAATGTCGATGCTATCAATAGTACTTCTGAACAAGTGATTGATTACATTGCGAAAGTCAATTTAGTAACAACGGCCGTTGGCCCGCAAATTTTGACTCGAATTGCTGGCACTGTTGCGAACGGGATTATTGAACGTCATAAACAAGGTAATACTGCTCCGCTTAATATTATTGCTTGTGAAAATATGGTTCGCGGCACAACGCAATTTAAACAAGAGATTTTTAAAGCATTACCCGAACATCTTCATGAATGGGTCAATCAGCATATTGGCTTTGTTGATTCTGCCGTTGACCGCATCGTGCCGCCGGCAACATCAAAAACGGGTGATATTTTGGAAGTGACAGTTGAAACGTTTTCAGAATGGATTGTTGATCAGGCTCAATTTGTCGGCGAAATTCCAACGATAAAAGGAATGGAAGTGGTTGATAATTTAATGGCCTTTGTTGAACGTAAGTTATTTACTTTAAATACCGGTCATGCAATTACTGCTTATTTAGGATTTTATCATCAAAAAAGCACCATTCGCGATGCTATTTTAGATGAACGTATTCGTTTAATTGTGCGTGGTGCAATGGAAGAAAGTGGAGAGGTACTGATCAAACGTTATAATTTTGATGATCAAAAACATGCGGCTTATATTGAAAAAATCTTATCTCGATTTGAAAATCCGTATTTACATGATGACACTGCGCGAGTTGGCCGTCAGCCTATTCGTAAACTGTCAGCAGGTGATCGTCTCATTAAGCCGTTACTAGGTACATTTGAATATCAGCTGACTAATAATAATTTATTAATCGGTATTGCAGCGGCATTAAACTATCGAAATAGCGATGATGATCAAGCGGTGACATTAGCCGAATTGATCGCAGAAAAAGGATTAAAAATGGCATTTTGTGAAGTTTCTGGTATTGAAAGTCATCATCCTATTGTTGATAAAGTTGAACAACTTTATACTGCAATGCAAAATCGTCAACTTATATAGTACCGATGTCAGAAATACGATTACAAGAAGATGTTATTTTAGAAAAGCTGAGTCAACAGTCGACTATCCACGACTTGTTGACTGTCGCAATTGAGCTCATCAATCGTAGTGTTGATGAGCTAATCCTTAAAGTATTTCGTAAAGAGCGGCATGCTATCAAGTTTGTTATCCCTTCTTTAGTTGGCAAAAATGGTCCCCTCAATGACACATCGGTTTGCCTTAAATTATTATATGCACTAGGCATTATCACGCGTGAAGAATTTGAAGATGTCGAATTATTAATGGCGATTTTGGATGAGCTAAATAGTGATGACAAAGAATACACATTTATTGATGATGAAATTTTAGGGCCAATTAGCCTGTTACATGACATGATATTACCGCCTAATTTACACTTTGAACATGATTCAACAAAAGAAATTGGAATTGTGGACAAGTTAAAATCATCAATGTATCAAACGCGTTATCAGCAAATGATTCGTTCTTCATTAATTATCGCTATCACTGATCTTACTTTGCGTATTGTTAACAAACAACAAATTAATTATTTTCCTTAA
>JAVSBY010000038.1:0-4458 GCA_031960925.1 Gilliamella sp. CRA003912 | reverse complement strand
TTTTTTTACAAATAGTTCACAATTTATTTATTACCACAAAAAAGAATCGCGCGATATTAAAGCATGTCGCATGAAAAGTAAACAGAGAAAAGCATATAAAAAATCATTTTAGTTTAAAGTGAGTGCAAAAAAGCGGAAAACAAGTGTTTAATAGCAGATTTAAAATAAAGATGGATAAAAATTATTGTTATTTAATAGTTTGAGTGAGGGTTAAAAAGTGAGGCAACGCGCCAATAAGCGTATTTTGTTTTTATTTAATCCTAATTATTAGGTCATAAAAATAATCTACTATGTGTAGACGAGCAAAAGTTTAATCCGTTATTATACAAATTTCAGATCCAAAATCGCGCAGAAAATTACATAATACAGTAGATAATACTGAAAAAGGATGATTGCATGTCAAAAAATATCACAGGAACAGAATACCCTCTTTGTAAAATATTCAGCACCGATTTTCATTTTGAAATCCCCCCTTATCAGCGACCTTATGCTTGGATAAAGGAAAATGCACGCGAATTATTCGATGACTTGAAAGATTTTTACCATGATGAAAAAGAAGAGAGTTATTTTCTTGGCAGCATTGTACTCATCAAACAAGAAGATAACCCTCATGCGCAGGTGATTGATGGCCAGCAGCGTTTGACTACATTAACTATTTTGATTTCAGCACTGACATCATTAATTGACGATAAAGAGGCAAGAGAGGAATGTTTCTATTACATTCAAGAACCGGGTAAGCGTTTGCAGGGAATCCCAGCCAAGCCGCGTTTAACTTTACGTCAGCGTGACCGCGAGTTTTTTGCAACAACCATTCAGTCGCTTGAGTTTGATAAACTTGCCAAACTCGATTCAGTCACTTTAGAGAATGAGTCTCAAGTTAATATCCAACAAAATGCAGGATTGCTGCGTGATAAGTTGAAGGAAACATTTACAACCACAGAGGCGCTAATTAATTTCGGCATTTTTTTAATGACCCGTTGTTTCATGGTCGTTGTAGCCTCGCCAAGTCAACAGTCTGCTTTTCGGGTCTTTTCGATCCTCAATAACCGAGGTATGAATTTGCTACCTTCTGACCTTATAAAAGCTGATGTGATTGGTAACATTACTGAAAAAGAACGTAATAAATTCAATGATAAATGGGAAAATATTGAAGTCAATACAGGGCGTACCGGCTTAAATGATCTGCTTACCTATATTCGAATGATTTACGCAAAAAATAAAGCCAAACGAAGTTTATTAAAAGAGTTTCCTGAATATGTACAATCAAAGCACCCTGATTCTAAAAACTTGATTAATGACGTGATTGCTCCTTATGCAGAGGCTTATTTAATCGCTAGAGATGCCAACTATCAATCATCGACAAATGCGAAAGATATTAATGCGCTTTTCTATTGGTTGAACAAAATCGACAATTCAGACTGGCTGCCAGTTGCGATCTTATTTTTGGCAAAATTTGGCACCAACAGTGATGCAGTACTCGATTTTATGTTCCGGTTGGAGCGCTTAGCTGCAAAATTACATCTTTGTGGCGCAAACATCAATGAGCGTATCGAGCGCTATGGAAAAATACTCACAGAGTTAGAAAACGCGACGTCTTATCATATTAATTCGGTTAATTTATCTGCGATAGAAGCGAAAGAATTTTGTGAAAAGCTCGACGATGAGGTCTATTGTTTTAACGCCCGTCAACGCAGTTATTTAATTCTACGCCTTGATTCGTTTATTTCTGATAAAGCAGCTAAATATGACCACGCGGTGTTAACAATCGAACATGTTCTTCCTCAAACTGTGGATAAAGATAGTGAGTGGCAAAAAAATTGGCCAGATGAAGAACAACGCATGTATTGGACTCACCGCTTGGCGAACCTTGTGCCATTAACCCAGCGTAGAAATTCTCAGGCGTCTAATTTTGATTTTGAACGTAAAAAGAAGGCCTATTTTGTTGGTAAAAATGGGGTTACCTCTTATGTATTGACCACTCAAGTGTTGAATGAAACAAAATGGACACCTGCTATTTTGAAACAGCGTCAACAAGACTTGGTGGGTATTTGTATAAAGAATTGGAAACTCGAAGCAAATACACAATAACCTCCTATCCTAATTGTTGTCTATCAGATAAGCGCTGATAATTTTATGCACGATGTCACATACAGTTTGGGTAAGTGCATCCCATTGCTTTAGTCGAAGTCCTAACAACATATCCGGCGTCTTCACCACAAACAAACCGCCCACATTGGGCGGTAATTGATTGTTTAACATCGCTGTGCAAATCCGAGATAGCCCGAGCAGATAATATCGCGCTATTTATTGGTGCGTTAGGATCTCGATCTCATTGATTGATGTATGCGCCATGATTACCGTCCTTTATTAATTCTAATTGATCAAATTTATCATAAATCTCATTGGCTAAATTAATAATCGCTGCCATTAAATTAACCATATCGACACTGTTTATAAAAGGCTCGTCATAACCTAAATTATCGTGGTTAAGATTATCCATGGCGATGCGTGCCATGCTTTCAATTTGAAATAACTTGGCTTCAATGCTGCCCATCAATTCACGGTTAGACATGGTTAACCCCTCCCCAGGTGGCAGAGTGTTCGACAGCGGAATGAATTCTTATTCGTGCGATGAAGATCAGCGACTGTTTACCTAAGTTTTTGCGGGCTTGTGGCTCTGTGAGTGCGATAGATTGGACAACTTGATCGGTTGATGGATCATAGAATTTGTAAAGCTTTTGAGTGGGTAAAAAAGCAGTAGGGATCGTAGCCATGGTGGCATCCTCCGAGTAATGATTGGCAAAATCACCGCGAGAGGTTCCAATCTCTTGGGCGGTGACGTTAACAGGGTTGGAACTACTAGCACACTCGGAAACTAGCCACCCTTTCGGATGCCCTGCCAACGCCACCATAGAAAAAAATCGATTAAATAGATGTACGTAAGCATTGACACAAAAAAAGACGCGCGTAGCGTCATGTGTCGCCGAGTAATGTATCAGGGTTCCAATCCTGACCTTAGATTTTGCTAAGGCAAGGTTAATATAGCCCGATTGGTTATTATTTGGCAAGTTTTTTTTATAATTTGTCTTGGGTTGTTGGTTAAGAGCCAACGTCACTCTTTCAATTTTTTAAGCTGTATCAGTTGATTGCCTTTTTCTTACCAATATAAGTCTGTTCCCATGTTTCGTTTGTATTGTTCATCCCCACTGTAGACACCTGAGAATAGCCATTACCGAGTTGAGCTTAAATAACATTAACGCTTTCGCTTCCGGATGGTGATGCCAGTGTTTTCCATTTAAATCTATCTGTTGCTGCCATATTTGCCTAAGACAATAGAACATATTGATATATGTGTATATGTGTGTATAATAATATTCAGGTTAGGAGGTGAATATGAAATCAACTGACCTGATAAGCGAACTTACCCGTGCAGGGTGTGTATTGAAAAGAGTTAGAGGGAGTCATCATATGTTTTACTCACCAATAACAAATAAAACCTTTCCAGTTCCTCACCCCAAATCGGATTTACCGATAGGCACAGTAAGATCGATAAAAAAATCGGCGGGGCTTATATAGCCCGTCACCTTTGGAGGTTATAATGTTTTTCACTTTAGGTATTGAAACGCCAAAAAATAAAAATACAGCTTATGGAATTGTTGTCCCTACTTTATGTAATGACGAGTATAGCTGCTTTTCTGCTGCCAATAATGAAAGTGATATCCCGGCAATGGCTACGGAAGCTATTCTATTAACCATTCAAGATATGATTGAATCGGGAAAATATGACATTAAAGATATTCCTAATAACCACGTTTCATATAAAGATAACGAAGAATATGATTATTGCGATACTTGGGTCATTATTGACGTCGATTTAAGTAAATTTACAGGCAAACAAAAAAGGATCAATATTACATTACCAGACATTCTTATCGATAGAATAGATAATGCCGTAAAAGCGCCAAATTCATACTATAAAGACAGAAGCAATTTTTTAGCCGAAGCGGCTATCAACGAATTATCATCCCACAAATAAGCCCAAAATTAGGGCTTATCACATCATTGACTTTACATAATAGTCTTGATTTAATGTTTCCGTGTGTTGCCCTATTGCTAGGGCGTTCAATACATTTGAATTGAGTAATCATTTCGCCGGCTCGTCAATTAAGCGGTTTAAATAGCTTTGTGATAATTTCAATAATTGCGTTTTACGTTGCTTATAGTTCCAACCTAAATCAATCAAGGTAATATTCGAACGCTCAAGGTAGGCTAGATGATATAACGTCGATTCGTTTAAATGGTCGCGAATACCTCCAACAAGATTATGCGCCTTTCGGTACTTGCTTGCTGTCGTGCCTAATACAATGCAGTTAATCATGTCAAATTCATTAGTGTAATGGTATGGTTTAGTTTCTTTGCCTTGTGATAATCTTTGTATGGTCAGCGCGTTACACATTG
>JAVSBY010000037.1:0-29371 GCA_031960925.1 Gilliamella sp. CRA003912 | reverse complement strand
GTTGCATCACCTGAATTAGCAATGTGTAAGGTATTTATTGATTACAGTTTGATTTCTGCGGCAGATGAGTCAGAGACAGCAATCGCTTTAATTCCAACCTTGTTACTCCCAGTCATTATTCCTGCTGATAATCAACCATTAGCTAAAATGGCTGAGAATAAAACAGAGACGGTTACTGATGTGCAAACGCCATTAAAACAAGCACCTGCGCGCGCTGAGGAAAAAGCGATAATCACACAGAAACCAGCACAAGAAAAAGTGACGATTACCGGCCATTCATCATCGGTTATGACAAAAGCACCCGCACCACATTATGATGCATCACTGATTCAAATCAAAACTCGAGAAGAATCACATTACCAATTCATTGGTAAAGGGGCGGCAGGCGGTCTGAGTGCTCAACATCATGCCTATGCAGATGCAGCAAAACCAGCGTCATCATCTCAGTAATCATGTTCTAAAAAATATAACGGGGATTAGAAAATCGTATTTCTATCCCCTGTTTTTTTTATGAGAATGTATCAACAGCGTATTAGGTTAAGTATTGGTTAATCATAGAGATAAGTTATGGTTATTTATATTTTAAAAAAAATATTCGCCTTTGTGCTGATTTTATTTTTATTAGCACAAATTAGTTTTTGTCTGGCCTATTTTTCGCCTGACATGCAACTGAACCATAACGCTATTTTCGATGCTTACCCAATTTTTTTCCAGCAGATATTGCAAGGACAATTTACGTTATCATCAGGTGAAACCATTGCATTTTTGCATATTCTTTCTGCTACATTTGAATTGTGTTTACTGGCGCTATTTCTATCCTTATTTATTGGTATTCCGGTGGGAATTTTTATCGGGTTAAATAACGTTAATTGGCTAAATAATCTGATTAAAATAGGTTGTCTAATTATTTACTCATGCCCTTTAGTTTGGTTAGTGATTATCGTCATGTTTGCTTTATCACGTAATTGGCCTTTGTTTATTAACTTTGACATACAGCAACCTATCACCGGTATTTCGTTACTGGATATTTTAATTACGCCACATACCAATAAATGGTCAGTTTTTGTTGACCAAATTCAATACTTATTACTGCCAACTATTATTCTAGCCATTCAACCCTGTATTATCACTATTGAGTTATTTAGCCAAAATGTAAAAAAAACAGCACAACAAAATTACATTAAAATGGCGATCATTAGAGAAACATCGCCACTGAAAATCTTAAGGCGCCATCTGTTACCTAACTTGATTCCAAGTACGATCCCGCAATTAACGTATAATGCAACCACCCTGCTCTTTTCAACAATGGTGCTTGAGATATTATTTAAGCGCGCAGGTTTAGGGCAATGGATAATGATGGCTTATCATCAAAATGACTACAACATCATCGCTATTGCCATTTTGGCCTGTGGCACTATCATCAGTTCGTTAACGTTATTGAGTGAAATATTAGCCATCGTTATTTATCCTATGCGTCACAAGGAAAATTATGTTTAGTCTAGTTAATCGGTTTCATTGGCTGCGCGTGTTCTTCAATAAATTACACAGCAATCTTTACCTGATTGTTAGCACCTACGGAATCTTAGCGATTGCATTTGTTGCCTTATCGACCCACTGGTTCTTTCACGCTAATCTCGGTTCTATCTATGCGGTATCGTTACCCCCTGCTTGGTGGGACAAAGGGGACATCAACCATATATTAGGAACAAATTCAAATGGTCAAGATATCTTTGATTTTCTATTAATTGGTTATCGCTCAACAATATCAATGACAATTAAAGCGGTCGCTTATGTGGTAATTATCGGTGCCATTATTAATTATACACTTTTTTTCATTCCTGCTTTGCGTGCTACTTTATTGTTTTTATTCCGCTTATTGACAACAATCCCACCACTACTTAGCGTAATAGTTGTCAACTTATTGGTTGAAAACACCATCACAAATATGCTTATTATTGTCGGGATGACGTATTTGCCGCGCTTTATTTATAATATCCATGAACAACTGCTTAAAGAAAACAACAAAACCTATATTATTGCTTATCGACTAGATGGTTTATCCTCTTTTACGATTCTCAATCGGTGTATCATCCCTAACATCTTACCCACCTATTTAACCGAAATAGTCACTTTATTTGGTCATATTATATCGGCGATAACAACGTTAACGTTTCTCGGTTTTGCCAATGATATTTCGCGTCCTGATTTAGGTATGATGATGTTTCAAATGAAAGAGATGATGTATACCAATTACTGGGCATTTTTAGCACCAGGCCTTGCGGTAGCCATTACAATCACGTTAGTCTATCTTCTGAATATTGGATTAAATAGCCAACAGGCAAGGAATTAATTATGGCGTTACTTGATATTCGCAATTTGACCATTGAATTTATTACACCCGATGGATTATTACGTGCCATTGATCGCATTAATTTAAAGTTGTCAGAAGGTGAAATTCGAGGACTGGTTGGCGAATCAGGTTCAGGTAAAAGTCTAATTGCAAAAGCAATTTTAGGTGTGACTAATCACAATTGGCGAATATCCGCCGACAGGTTCTATTTTAACAATATCGACCTTTTGAAACTCTCCATCAAGCAGAGACGAAAAGTGATTAGTTCACATATTTCGATGATATTCCAAGAGCCCCAATCGTGTCTTGATCCCTCTATGAAGATTGGACAACAATTGATTGAAGCTATTCCAAGTCGAACATTTAAAGGGCACTTTTGGCAACGATTATTTTGGCGAAAAAATCGTGCTATTGAATTATTACACCGGGTTGGTGTCAAAGATCACCAAGAAATTTTAAAATCTTATCCCTTTGAATTAACAGAAGGCGAATGTCAAAAAGTCATGATTGCCATTGCGCTTGCCAATCAACCTAAGCTGCTTATTGCCGACGAGCCCACCAATGCGATGGAAGCAACAACCGAAGCACAAATCTTCAGATTGCTTGCCAGTATGAACCAAAATATGGGGACGACCATTTTACTCATTAGCCATGATTTACAAATGGTCACACGCTGGACTGAGCGAATTAATGTGCTTTATTGTGGACAAACCGTTGAGATCGCCAACAGTGAAGATATTATCAAGTCACCTTATCACCCTTATACACAAGCGTTGATTCATGCAATTCCTCATTTTGGTAAAGCGATGCCACATAAAAGCCCATTGAATACGTTACCAGGTGTAATCCCACCACTTGAACATTTGCCTATTGGCTGTCGATTAGGGCCACGATGTCCTTATGCGCAAAAAAAATGTATACAAACACCGAATTTGACGACAATTAAAGACCACGCTGTCGCGTGTCATTTTCCATTAAATACGGATGTCTAAAAATGGCTTTAATCTTAAAAGTGCGTAATTTATCTAAGCAATTTAACATTCCCAAAGGATTGTTTGGGCATCTTCATATTGATGCAGTTAAACCCCTGTCCTTTTCACTCAATGAAGGCAAAACACTCGCGATTATAGGACAAAACGGTTCAGGAAAATCGACGCTCGCGAAAATGTTAGTGGGTATGATTAAACCAGATACGGGCGATATTTGGCTTGAAGATCATAAACTTGAATATGGTGATTATTCGAGTCGTTATTCATTAATTCGTATGATCTTCCAAAATGTGGAAAGTTCTTTTGACCCGAGGTTACGGATTGGGCAACTGCTTGAAATTCCACTTAAAAAAAATGCGAACTATACCGCTACCGAGCGTGAGAAACGCATTTATGAGGTCTTAAAACAAGTTGGGTTAATGCCAGAACACGCCGCTTATTATCCCTCGGTAATGGCTGCGGGCCAAAAACAGCGTGTTGCACTCGCACGCGCCCTCATTTTAAAACCCAAAGTAATTATTCTTGATGAAGCACTGGCAGCACTGGATATTTCTATGCGCTCACAAATTATCAATCTTATGCTCTCACTGCAAGAAGAGCAAAAAATATCCTATATCTATGTCACCCAAGATATCGGCATGATGAAACACATTAGTGATCAAATATTGGTTATGAATAATGGTGAAGTAGTGGAATACGGCAATACAGCCGAAGTGCTCGCTTCACCACTGAGTGACATCACACAAAAACTGATTCACAGTTATTTCGGCGAAGCCTTAACCGCAGATACATGGCGCACAGACACGCGAACATTTTAATTTTAATTTTAATTTTACTTTCACCTAAACCCCATCAAAATGAGAGTCACTTGTCCGTCACTTTTTCATTTTGTTTTTTATTATCTTTTTAAGCAGACATACGTCATATAGTAGCAATTAAAAATGTCGGTAAATGACTCGACAAGTGATCCAAAAAGACCTATATTTAGCTATGCAGATTTCTAGACGTCTAAACTCGCGGACTTAAATCGTCAATTATTTCATTTAGGAGTTGTGTTATGCCAATTTGTATCCCTGATTCATTACCGGCTGTAAATGTATTACGCCATGAAAATGTTTTTGTCATGACATCATCGCGTGCAAATACACAAGAAATTCGTCCTTTGAAGTTATTATTCTTAAATTTAATGCCTAAAAAAATTGAGACAGAAAATCAATTTTTACGTTTATTGTCTAATTCATCACTACAAATTAATATTCAGTTATTACGCATTGATCAGCGTGAATCTAAAAATACCCCTATCGAACACCTTAATAGCTTTTATTGTGATTTTGACGATATTCGCGAGCAAAATTTTGATGGATTAATTATTACTGGGGCGCCACTTGGGAAGGTCGAGTTCTCTGACGTGATTTACTGGCCCAAATTAGCCGAAATTATGACGTGGGCAAAAGAGCACGTCACCTCAACCTTGTTTGTCTGCTGGGCAGTTCAAGCCGCGCTAAATCTGATGTATGGCTTACCTAAATTTACCCGTACACATAAATTATCCGGCGTTTATGAACACACACTTTGTCAAAGCAATGGCCTTTTAACTCGTGGATTTGACGATACTTTTTTGGCGCCTCATTCACGCTATGCGGATTTTTCACTGGATAATATTAAGCGTTACACCGATTTAACGGTACTAGCACAATCTGATATTGTCGGCGCGTATTTAATGGCAACAGCGGATAAACGCATGGCATTTGTTACTGGTCATCCAGAGTATGATTCTTTTACACTGGCAAATGAATACCACCGTGATGTGAATGCTGGCCTATGCCCGCAAATTCCGGTGAATTATTTTCCAAACAACAACCCGAGTCTGGTACCAAAAGCAACATGGCGCAGTCATGCTTACTTATTGTTTAGCAATTGGCTCAATTATTATGTTTACCAATTAACCCCGTTTGATTTGACGACACGCAATCTGACCATTGATGATTAACATCAATTAACTTTGCCTTGCAACTTAAACAGAATGACGATGCCAACAAAACAGCGTACAACGCGCTTTAATGTCATCTCCATGTAATACGAGTTGCATCCTTTTTAGCATAGTTATATTATGGGATAACGCTATATTACTTAAGGAATTACTCATGTTAAAGTCCATTGATCCAACCACGACATCGTCTTGGAAGTCATTACAAGTTAGCTATGAAAAACACAAAAACAAAACCATTGCGCAAATTTTAAAAGATGAACCTAAGCGCGTTGAAAAACTGAGTGTCATGTTTGAAGATGAATTTTTAGTCGATTTTTCCAAAAACCGTGTCACACAAGAAACCCTTGAAACACTCTATCAACTCGCTAACGAATGTGATTTACAAGGTGCAATTGAAGCCATGTATAGCGGTGAAAAAATCAATCGAACTGAAAATCGAGCGGTGTTACATGTTGCCTTACGTAATCTATCGAATACGCCGATTTATGTTGATGGCAAAAATGTCATGGATGATGTTAATGCCGTGCTTGCAAAAATGCAATCATTCAGCCAAAAAGTGATTAGCGGCGAGTGGAAAGGTTACACCGGTAAAGCGATTACTGATGTGGTTAATATCGGAATAGGTGGCTCAGACCTTGGGCCTGTGATGATAACCGAAGCGTTAAGACCCTATAAAAACCATCTAACCATGCACTTTGTCTCTAATGTTGATGGCACGCATATCGTTGAAACTCTCAAAAAAGTGAATCCAGAAACCACATTATTTCTTGTGGCGTCAAAAACATTTACCACTCAAGAAACCATGACCAATGCACAAACAGCGCGTAAATGGTTACTTGATGCTGCCCAAAAAGAAGAAGCGGTTGCTTTGCATTTTGTTGCCATCTCAACCAATACCAATGAGGTTAAAAAGTTTGGTATTGATACTGCCAATATGTTTGAGTTTTGGGATTGGGTTGGCGGCCGCTATTCATCATGGTCTGCAATTGGCCTTTCAATCGTGCTATCGGTAGGATTTGATAATTTCAAACAATTATTAGCCGGTGCCCATGCGATGGATAACCATTTTAAACATGCCCCTATCGAACAAAATATACCTACCCTGCTCGCACTAATTGGTATTTGGTACAATAACTTTTGCGGTGCAGAAACCGAGGCTATTTTACCTTATGATCAATATATGCACCGTTTTGCGGCATATTTCCAACAAGGTAATATGGAATCAAATGGTAAAAGCGTGGACCGAAATGGACACAAAACATCTTACACAACAGGGCCGATTATTTGGGGTGAACCAGGTACCAATGGTCAGCATGCGTTTTATCAATTAATCCATCAAGGCACGAAACTTATTCCATGTGATTTTATTGCACCAGCAATTAGCCATAATCCAATTGGTGATCATCATCCTAAACTCTTATCTAATTTCTTCGCACAAACGCAGGCTCTCGCTTTTGGTAAAACCGCAGAGCAAGTAGAACAAGAGTTTGTTGCAGCAGGTAAAACACTCGATGACGTTAAATCGATTGTGCCATTCAAAGTGTTCGATGGTAATAAACCAACCAATTCAATTTTAGTCAAGAAAATCACACCTTACACCCTTGGTGCATTAGTTGCGATGTATGAACATAAAATTTTTACTCAAGGTATTCTTCTCAATATCTTCAGTTTTGATCAGTGGGGCGTTGAGTTAGGTAAACAATTGGCTGGACGAATACTGCCAGAATTAACCGATGATAAACCCGTCACCTCGCATGACAGTTCAACCAATAACTTAATTAATCAATACAAGCAATGGCGTTAATCAGTTTGCCAGTGATATTTTATATCGGATAAAAATAAAAAAACCTTCAATAACTTGAAGGTTTTTTTACATCGATAACAACTATTTCTTAACTCGCATAATCGCGGTTTTGCCCGCTTCAACACTACCCGATAATTTGGTCAGATCAGAAATACTATCCATATTTGAGATAACAACCGGGGTCAGCACCGATTTTGCTTTGCTTTCTAACAATGCGAGATCAAATTCAATAATGGTATCACCCACTTTGACTTGCTGGCCTTCTTCTGCGATGCGGGTGAACCCCTCACCTTTCAATTCGACCGTATCAATACCAAAATGAACAAATAATTCAATCCCTTCGTCCGACTCAATTGCAAAAGCGTGGTTAGTTTCGAAAATTTTACCAATTTTACCATTCAGTGGTGCAACAATTTTATTTCCAGCAGGTTTTATCGCAATACCATCACCCACGATTTTTTCTGCAAAAACAACATCTGGTACATCTTCAATTTTCACAATTTCCCCGCTTAACGGGGCAATAATTTCAATACTATTGTTGTCATCGTCCGACACAAACTGCTTTATTTTATTGAATAAACCCATGATTGTCTCCTAACAAATTTGTTTTTCATTTGTGTACTTTTCGATTAAATCAACCACTTCTTTCGCCGTTGCTTTTTCAAGTGCGGCATCAGCTAATTTTTTCGCTTCACTATAATTAGTATTGCGAATTAATTTCTTAATTTTAGGAATTGACACGGCGCTCATACTGAACTCATCAAGTCCCATACCGAGAAGCAAAATGGTTGCACGCTCATCGCCTGCAAGTTCACCACACATACCGGTCCATTTACCTTCCTGATGTGATGCATCAATAACACGTTTAATCAACGATAAAACTGAAGGTGAAAGTGGATTATATAAATGCGAAATTAATTCATTACCACGGTCAACAGCAAGTGTATATTGAGTAAGGTCATTGGTTCCAATACTGAAGAAATCCACTTCCTTAATTAAATGATGTGCAATCACAGCAGCAGCTGGCGTTTCAATCATAACACCAATTTCAATATCTTTATCGAATGCTTTACCTTCGGCAGTTAGCTGCTCTTTTAAAATAGCAATTTCTGATTTTAAGAGGCGAATTTCTTCAACCGAGATAATCATTGGGAACATGATGCGTAATTTACCAAATGCAGAGGCACGCAAAATAGCTCTCAATTGAGCATGAAGGACATCTTTACGATCCATACAGATACGGATTGCACGCCAACCTAAAAATGGGTTTTCCTCTTTTGGTAAATGCATATAAGGCACATCTTTATCACCACCAATATCCATTGTACGAACAATAACCGGTAGACCATTGGTTGATTCGGCAACTTCTTTATAGGCTTTAAATTGCTCATCTTCGTTAGGATATGCATCACGGTCCATAAATAAGAATTCGGTGCGATAAAGGCCAACCCCTTCATAACCATTTCGTTCTGCACCTGCCACATCTCTAACGGTACCAATATTGCCGCAAATTTCAACTTGATGACCATCTAAAGTCACTGCCGGTAGGTCTTTTAATTTAGCCAGTTCTTCTTTGTCGGAAATAAATTGAGCTTGAACTTGTTTTAATTTTTCAAGTGTTGTGTGATCTGGATTGACATAAATGGCATTGTTAATCGCATCTAAGATAACAAAATCACCTTGTTTGATTTCTTTCGTTGCATTGCTGGTACCAACAATAGCTGGAATTTCTAATGATCTTGCCATGATTGAGGTGTGCGAAGTGCGCCCCCCCATATCGGTAATAAATCCAAGCACCATTTGTAGATTTAACTGCGCGGTTTCAGATGGGGTAAGATCGGTTGCAACTAAGATTGACGGTTGATTAATTGCGCTTAAATCAACAATTTCAATACCTAAAATATTTTTGAGCAACCGTTTTCCAATGTCACGAATATCTGCTGCCCGTTCTTTTAAGTATTCATCATCAAGATTTTCAAGTTCTTTTGCTTGCGCTTCAAAAACGGATTGAACTGCTGCATCAGCACTTGAATGTTTAGTTTTTATACGCGTTATCACTTCTACTTCAAGATCTTCATCTTCAAGTAGCATAATATGGCCTTCGAAAATAGCGGCTTTATCTTCACCTAGTGTGACTTTTGCCTGTTCCATAATCGCGTTAAGTTGCTCACTTGATTTTTCACGTGCATCTTTAAAGCGTTGAATCTCTGCATCAATTTTGCTGTCGACAATTTGTCTATTATTAATAACGATAGGGTCTTCTTTTAATAATAACGCTTTCGCAAAAGCGATACCTGGGGAGACAAGTATACCTGATACCATAATATTTAATCCTTATGTAATTTTAAAACAGTTCGATATCTTATAGCTTTGAAGAATTATTCTAATTCAGGAATTAATTTAACTAAGTGTTCAACAGCGTCATTCTCATCTTCACCTTCTGCTGAAATCGTAAGAATTGTGCCTTGAGCAAGTGCAAGCGTCTGTAATTTAAATAAACTTTTAGCACTTGCACTTTTACCATTAGAAATCACCGTAATTTCAGAATTAAAGCTTTTTGCTTCTTTAACAAATTGTGCTGCTGGGCGCGTATGAAGACCATTCGGTGCAGTAATGGTGACATCTTGCTTGTACATAGTTAATTTACTCCAAAATATTTTTTTATCTTTATAGGCGAACAATATAAATAAAAATAGCTGGAAACGCTAGTAAGTTTTACGTTCTTTTTGTTTCACTTAACATTATTTCAGCTGAAAAAACAAAGAACGTAATTATCGCCTATTTACCGCTTAATATTGATAAATACGAGTAATATTATCGTCACATTTTTTAAACTCAACTTGACCATGAATCCCTTTTTTCATATTTTCAAAAACCACTTCTTCGCTACCATCAAGCTGTGAAGCTTTAATCGCTTGTCGACAATTTTTCTCAAATTTCTCTAATTCTTGAAAGCCACTGCCTAAAAGGTAATCACTGGGTAAATCATGACCAACCACGTTTGTCTTTGTTTTATCTTGTACATCAAGAACAATCAATCCTCGCTGACCTAACCATGAACTGCACCCGCTCAGTCCTGCACTACAGACAAGTATAAATACGGTCAATTCAAACACAGATTTTAATTTATTCAAAATAAGTCCTTTATAAAAATAAGCAAGATGTTTATTATTTGAAAGTTAAACGCCAATTATATACCAATAATCATCCAAAGGGCAGCGCCCACTATTTGATGATTATCAAACTGAAATCAGGATGTAATCATGACACAAACAACCAATTATGACACGTTAACACACCAATTAGTTCAGCAAAAAATCGGCATTACCGCTGCTGAGCTGCATGGTTTTTTGTCGGGTATGTTAGCGGGTGGCAATGAAGATGAAAGCTGGCAGCCTTTAGCACAAGATATGTTGAATAATGGGCAACCGATTGCTGCGCCGTTATGGGAACAAATAACATCCCTTTATAACCAAACTAAGCAACAATTTTCAGGGGATGATTTTGAATTTAAACTACTACTAAGCGAGCAATCCTTATTTGATGAAATTGACGATTTGATTGGTTGGGTCAATCATTTTTTATTAGGCATTGGGCTCGTTCAACCACATCTAACCCAAATTAAAGGCGATGTGGGCGAAGCCATTTACGATCTAAGACAAATTGCCCAGCTTGGCTATGATGAAAATGACGATCAAAAGGAGCTAGGATTTGCGTTCGAAGAAATTAAAGAGTATGTTCGCATGGCTGCGGTGCTGTGTCATGATCAATTTAGCTTTAAAGAATCGGTGACAGCACCAACGATTCATTAAAACACCGTAATTAATTACTATCATCAATTAATGAGATAATTCAACATGACTTCAGCTATCAAAAATGAGATCCTTGCTCGTCGAGAAACATTTTTTGCGCACATGCTCCCAAATAGTGTCGCTGTCTTTTTTGCTGCGCCCGAAGCGGTGCGAAGTAATGACACACATTATCCTTATCGGCAAAACAGTGACTTTTGGTATTTGACGCTGTTTAATGAGCCAGAATCGGTGCTTGTGTTAATTAAAGAACACGATAATCGCTGCCGCTCTTTATTGATTAACCGTGATAAAGATCCGTTATTAGAAACATGGACAGGTTACCGATTAGGGCAACATGCTGCATTAGACACGGTTTTTGTTGATGAGGCCTATCCGTTTAGCGAAATACAGACGCAGTTAATTGCATCATTCGATGGCAAAGATGCCTATTATCATGCCGATTTGATGTACCCATATGCAGATAATATTATCAAAGACACCATTGAAAAGCTAAGGGCTGGCGGCCGGCAAAAACAACGTGCCCCAAGTACAATGAAAGATTGGCGACCGATTTTACATGAAATGCGCATGTATAAATCCGACTATGAAATCCAATTGATGCGACAAGCAGGCAAAATTACTGCCCAAGCGCACATTAGAGCGATGCAAAAATGCCAGCCAGGCATGTATGAATACCAATTAGAAGCAGAAATTTTACATGAATTTTCACGGCACGGAGCACGTTGGGCATCGTACAATACCATTGTCGGTGGCGGGAATAATGGATGTACGCTGCACTATGAAAATAACAGTGATAAACTTCGTGATGGTGATCTGGTGTTAATTGATGCAGGCTGCGAATTTAACTATTATGCTGGCGATATAACCCGCACATTTCCGATCAATGGAAAATTCAGTCAAGCACAACGAGAAATCTATGATATTGTGCTGGAATCACAGCATGAGGCGATTAAGCGCTTCAAACCCAATACCTCAATCCAAGCTGTTAATCAACATGTGATAAAAATCATGGTCGAAGGATTAGTCAAACTTGGCATTATGCAAGGTGAGGTTGATCAACTGATTGAACAAAAAGCTTACACCGAGTTCTATATGCATGGATTGGGTCATTGGCTAGGCATAGACGTGCATGACGTTGGACATGATCGCGACTATCCACTAAAACCGGGCATGGTGTTGACTGTCGAACCGGGACTTTACATCAATAAAAATGCCAACGTCCCTGAGCGCTACAAAGGAATAGGTATTCGCATTGAAGACAATTTGTTAATCACACCAACAGGTAATGACGTGTTAACTAAAGATGTGCCGACTGATCCTAATGAGATAGAAAAACTGATGGCGAAATAACGCGCCTGATGCCAGACTTGGTTAATCGAAATGAATCAAGTTCTGGCATTTATACCATTAAGCTTGGCTGAAACTGATCGGTTTATTAAGATTAAAAATAATTTTAATGGTTAAATCCTTAGCAGGAACCGGTTTGTACTTCCACCCTTTCATCGCAATGATAACCGAACGATTAAAAATCGTACTGGGCGTCGATTCAACGATTCGAATATTTTCAACTCGTCCTTCGCCACTTACATCATAACGTACAACAACGTGACCTTCTAAGCGCATATCAAGCGCACGGCGTGGATATTCTGGTTGATTACGACTAATCGGTGAGGGATTATTTGAAAATTGTCGATTATCCGAAATCTTAGGTGCGACAGCGGCATTTGCCAGATTATCACTCGCGACCTCTTGCCTCACTTGTTGCCGAGATGCCTTTTGTACTGGCGCCTTTTTAGGCTTGGGTCGCGATTTTTCAATTGGTTTAACTATTGTTTCTTTTACAGGAACTTCTGCTACTTTTTCAGGAATCGGTTCAATTTTATCTTCTTTAAGTGGTTCGTTAAGATCAGGCTCTACCTTTGAATCTGAGGCCGTATCATTAGGTGTATCTTCACTAATTTTATTATCGATAATTTCGCTATTTTCAGCGCCTTTTATCTCTGGCGTATTTTCAACGAGCGATTGTTCTGGTGCGGCAATTTGTGACAAATCAACCATCATGGCTTTGATCGAATCATCGCCTTCATCGACGATAATTGAGTTACTTAAAAACGCCCCACTAAACAAAATCCCAACAAGCGCAAGGTGCGATACAATCGAAATCCACCCATATTTTAATGTCCCATGGTTTTTTTTCGGTTTAGCGTTGGCTTGCATATCATCAATTTTAATGTTCATAGTGCGTGTACAAAGAATTTCATGCAGTAATTTTAAATGAAAATGCTTATCATTTGTAGTATTTTATGAAAAATATGTTTTGCCGACCCTTGTTGATAAAACATATTTATTAGATAATAACCGAATTCGTTGATTTTTTTGGTTAGCATAATGAGTTTTGTTTCAATAAATCAAGTTTTTGAACTGGTTAAAGATGATTTAGCTAAAGTTGATGCTGCAATCCAAAATGAACTCAATTCGGATGTCGTCTTAATTAAGCAGCTCGGGAATTATATTATCAGCAGTGGTGGAAAACGTATTCGCCCAATTGTCGCGCTACTTACAGCAAAAGTGCTCAACTACCAAGGTGATAAACACATTCTAGCTGCGGCCTTTATTGAGTTTATTCATACCGCAACACTGCTACATGATGATGTGGTTGATGAATCAGACTTAAGACGGGGAAAATCAACGGCAAATGCGTTATTCGGTAATGCGGCAAGTGTTTTAGTCGGTGATTATATCTATACCCGCTCTTTCCAAATGATGGTGCGTACCGAATCGTTCAAAGTGTTGACTATTATGTCAGCTGCAACCAATGTGATTGCCGAAGGTGAAGTCCAGCAGCTCATGAACTGCAATGATCCTGATATTACCAAACAACAATACTTAGACGTCATTTATCGAAAAACAGCGCGTTTATTTGAAGCGACATCACATACGGTTGCCGTTATTGCTAGTGCGACGGCTGAACAAGAACATGCGTTAAAAGAATATGGCAAATACCTGGGTACCACCTTTCAAATTATTGATGATTTACTCGATTATAGCGCAGCAAATGAGCAAAAATTAGGTAAAAATTTAGGGGATGATCTCAACGAAGGTAAACCCACATTACCCCTTTTGCATGCGATGCGTCATACCAAAAATCCAGATGATGCCAATTTAATTCGTGACGCCATCGAAAAAGGAAATGGTCGTCATTTGTTAGAAAGAATTCTCACGATTATGCAAGAATGTGGCTCACTGACCTTTACACTACAAATCGCGCGTGAAGAAGCGCAAAAAGCGGTTGATGCAATCGCTATCCTACCTGATTCTCCTTACAAAGCGGCATTACAAGCTCTCGCACTTTTATCTGTTAAACGAGAAACCTAAGCCAATCAAAAAGGCTGAACAATCAATAAGCTTTGCTGATGATGCGCAAAACTATTTTGCAAATCATTTTTCAGCAAGGCATAATACCAAATACCTCAGGATATTTGGTATTATGCGCATTGCAACAAAATAATAAGGAATAATCATGAAAAAAATGACATTAATCGCATTAGTCATGTCTAGCATGTTCATGCTACAAGGCTGTGTTGCCGCTTTAATTGGTGCCGGCGCAGGTACAACGGCCAAAGTGGCAACCGATCCAAGAACGGCGGGCAAGCAGGTCGATGACACTACGCTCGATTCGCGTATCAGTATGAAATTTAGAGAAAATGCAAATGATTTCATCGGCTCACGTATTGTTGCAACTAGTTATAACGGCAGTGTATTATTAACAGGACAAGCCAATAGTGAACAAAGTGCTAAAGCTGAGTCATTAGCGGGTGAAATAGAGGGAATTAATAAAATCTTCAATCAAATTCGTTCTGGTGATCCCGTTGGACCAACCACCATCACGAACGATGCTTGGATAACAACGAAAGTCAAATCACAATTAGTTGCCAATGCTGATACAAAAGCACGCAATATTAAAGTTGTTACGGAGAATAGTGAAGTGTTCTTGATGGGAATTGTCACAGCAGAAGATGGTAAAGCCGCCGCTGAGGTTGCCAGTAAAGTTTACGGTGTGCAGCGTGTAACAACTGTTTTTAACTACATAAACCAAGATTAAACACCTACAGTTTTGCGCTACAGATACCTCGTTACAGAGGTATCTTTTTTATAATATAACTCGCAATATCTTCAGTTTAACAAACCGACTTTATTCGTTCTATCAATTTAGCCAGCCCAACAAGGCGTGATTCACTGAGCTCATCAGTTACTTTCATTGTCTTTAAGATTGCATCAAAATCTAATTGTTTGATTTGCTCTGCCGTTTTTCCATTGGCAATCACAAACAAAATAGTTAACAGCCCTTTAACAATCCGGCCGTCGCTCTCACCTTGAAAGTCAAATCGGTTATCTTCTGATTGCTGATGAGTCACCCAAACTCGGTTTTCACAGCCATTAACTAAGTTGGCATCAATTTTTTGCGCCTCGGCAAATTCCGGTAACTGCTTTGATAACAGTATCAATTGTCGATACCTGTCTTGCCAATTATTTTGCTTTGCAAATAACGTTAATAATGCTTGTTGTGACAGCTTATTCATTCCATCTCTTCCTTCGCTCTAGTCAGTCGCTGATATTTTTGTGAACGATGCACTCATCTTATTATCTTGAAACAGAGTGTATTGAGGTGTTCAATATTAATAGTATACTTAACATAGCAGGTTATTTTAATATTGAAAGGGCATCTCGAAATGCTCGAATAAAACCATCAATATCTTCTTGATTATTGTACGGCATTAAAGATACGCGAATCACACCTTGGCAGCCAAGTTTATGCATAAGTGGCTGCGCACAAAGTTCACCGGTTCTAACAGCGATATTTTGTTCGCTCAGTAAAATAGCTATATCATTGTGGTGAATAGCTGGAATCGTAAATGCAATAATAGGGCTATGGTTAACTTGGTAAAATGTCACATCAGTTAGCGTAGTCAGTTCCGCTATTGCATATTTCGCTAATGATTGCGTATAAGTTTCAGCTTCAATAAAATCCCAGCTATCCATCCATTTTAAAACAGCATAAAAACCAAGGATACCTGCAATATTAGGGGTGCCCGCCTCAAATTTATAGGGTAATTTTTCCGGTTCAAATCCCTCAAAAGATACCTGCTTTAACATTTTGCCACCGCCATGCCAAACGGGCATTTGATCAAGCAGCCGCTTTTTACCGTATAAAACGCCTATGCCACTTGGTCCATACATTTTATGAGCGGAAAAGGCATAAAAATCAATATCAAAAAGCTGAACATCTATCGGCTGATGCACAATGCCTTGCGCGCCGTCAACCACTAAAATTGCCTTGTTTTGATGAGTAATATCACTAATTTGTTTGAGGTCAGGACAAAATCCGGTCACATTTGACATCTGTGTCACCGCAACAATTTTGGTTCGCGCGGTGATAATCGATTGCAATTCCTGCTCGCCAATTGACCATTTCGTCACTTTTGCACCCGTTTGCTCGGCAACAATTAACCAAGGTAATAAATTACTATGATGTTCAAGATCACTGACAATGATCTCATCACCCGGCATTAAACATTGACGAGCATAGCTTTGCGCAACCAAATTGATCGATTCCGTTGCACCGCGAGTCCAAATAATTTCACTGTGCTCACTAGCCCGAATATAATGAGCAATCGCTTGACGCGCAAGATCAATTTGCGCAGTGACATGCAGTGCATCTTGATGCAAACTGCGATTGGACGTTGCCGTATTTTGCTGATAATACTGACACGTTGCATCACTCAAGATACTGGGTTTTAACGATGTGGATGCCGAATCCAGATAAACTGCATCACCATTTAGCGCAGGAAACTGCGCCCTAAATGAGGAAGGATTAAAGGCTTTATTAGGAAAGTTCAAGTCCGGCAATCCCATTCCAATAACCATTACAATCTCGCTGATGTTCTATCGCTAATGGACTGTTTCCGTCTTCATTTGCTCTAAATTGTTTAACCAAATCAAGTGTTTCAATGCCCAGTGGCGATAATCGCACGACATCAACTAAGCCGTGCATATCTTTTAGGTTGTTACCTAAATTATAACAATAACCACTTTGAGTTTGAATTCCATTTAATACAAACACTTTTTGTTGCTCTTGAGAAAACACTTCTCGTCCAACAGGGTATTTTATGCAGCAGGTTTCACACTTATCTTTCGGTTTATCTTCAGATCGCGCAGTAAAGCAGCGAGCAGAATAAGCGAGTGGTAAATAGCCATAACTAAACACCTCTACGTCAAATTGACGTTGTATGGGTAAACTATCAAACTGTTCGAGAATATTTGATAGCCAATCTCGAGAAAGCTCAACGGGCATACACCAACGCACCATACCCTGTTTTTGCAGTAGCTTTAATGTATAAGCGTTGTAGCAATTAATCGCAGGGCCAGCAACAAAGGGTACGCGGTGCTCTTGCGCAATATTAATTGCAGCTAAATCGTTCGCTTCAACTAAAAAATCACCATTGTTGATTAATTGGCGCATTTCATTAATTTCTGAGGGAGCTTCAAGCAATGCCAGCGTAGAAAGGACAACTTGCTTTCCTGATTTTGAAATTTCTTTGGCTAACTCAATCCAATTAGGCACTTTCATTTCACGTCTTTTCGTGCACACCGTTTCGCCCATATAAATGATATCGGCATCACTGTCTTTGGCGGCTTGATAAAACGTTTCAGTTTCGGTTTTAGGCCAGTAATAAAGTACCGGTCCTAATGCATATTTCATAACGTTGCTCACTTTTATTATTATCTTGTTTATGGACGATTATTGCCATTTTCGGTGGTAAGCGCCAAGGGTAGTTTGCGACCCTTCAGAGATAGCACCAAGCGTGTCCATCCACCCTTTTTCTGCTTGGAATGAAGCCGGATTTTGTTTGTAACGATCAATGGCTTGTCGCCATACTTTGGTCACTTGTTCAACATAAGCCGGGCTACGTTGTCTGCCTTCAATTTTCACTGAAGCAATATTCGCAGCAAACAGTTCCGGTAATAATTCAATCGTATTTAAACTGGTTGGCTCTTCGATAGGATGATAAAGCGACTCACCGACAAAATAACGTCCTTTGCAAAGGGTTGGATATCCGGCATTTTCGCCTTTTTTATGGCAATCAATTAAAACATTATTTAATCGTGACTCTAAGCCTTTTTCGGTCTCTTCCCAGCGCACAAATTTAGCTGGCGAACATGCACCAACGGTATTCGGTGATTCCCCTGTTAAGTATGACGAGAGATAACAGCGCCCTTCGGCCATGATACAAAGGCTTCCAAACGCGAACACTTCAAGTGGCACTGGGGAGACTTGTGATAACTGTTTCACTTGGTGCATAGACAAAACGCGAGGTAAAACAATTCGATGAACCTGAAAATTATTATGGTAAAATTTAATCGATTCTTCATTGGTCGACGATGCTTGAACCGAAACATGCCTTTCTATGTGAGGGTATTTTTCTGCCGCATACTCAAGCATGGCTAAATCGGCAATAATCAGTGCATCAGCACCAATATCAGCCGCGGTATCGACCGCGCGTTGCCAACGTTCAAAATTATCTGGATGAGCAAACGTATTAATCGCAATGTGAAGCTTTTTATTCCGTTTATGCACATAGTCCGATGCTTCAATTAATCGTTTTTCATTAAAATTTAGACCGGCAAAATGACGTGCATTGGTGTCGTCTTTTAAACCGATATAAACTGCATCAGCACCATTATCAATTGCAGTTTTAAGTGATGGTAACGAACCAGCTGGGCAAAGAAGTTCCATAACAATTCCTAACTCTAGTTTGTATAAGCACACTGCGCATTATGCAATAATGTAAGCGCTAATGCGAATATAATTCTTGATACAGTAAATAGGTGACAATACGTTTAACTTAATCTATCGCACAATTTTTTAGTGCACATTAAGTCAGGCTGATAGGTATAACACCAGCCTAATTAGTGTTGAATAAGGATAAGCGCACGCATTAAAGCATGCACTTCCTTTTTTGGGTTAAATTATAGTGTTTTTAACCATGCTTTAACATCTTTACCCAAACTTTTATGACGCATTGCATACTCAACAAAAGTTTGTACATAACCAAGCTTATTACCACAATCATGACTTCGACCTTGGATACAATAAGCATCAACAGGTTCTTCTTCAAGAAGCATGGCAATGGCGTCAGTCAATTGAATTTCGCCGCCAGCACCTAATGGAGTTTTTGCAAGCAATGGCCAAATTTTTTCAGATAACACATATCGTCCAACAATCGATTGGTTTGATGGTGCCTGTTCAACCGATGGTTTTTCAACAACAGCATACATCTGTGCAACATTACCTGCTGACAAATCTTCCCCTTTACAATCCACAATCCCATAAGAAGAGACCATCTCTTTAGGTACAGGTTCAACCATGATTTGACTGTGATTGCTTGCTTGATAATTACTTATCATGGCGGCCAAATTATCTTGAGTTAGATCGCTTTCGTACTCATCGATAATCACATCGGGTAATACGACGGCAAACGGTTCATCACCAACAAGAGGATAAGCACATAACACCGCATGACCAAGCCCTTTTGCAAGTCCCTGACGAACACTCGTAATTGTGACATGCTTAGGTAATATACTTTGCACTTCGAGTAATAGTTGACGTTTAACACGCGCCTCTAACATCGCTTCTAACTCAAAACTGGTATCAAAATGATTTTCGATTGAGTTTTTTGATGAGTGTGTCACAAAAATAATTTCGGTAATACCGGCTGCAATACACTCTTTAACAACATATTGAATCAGCGGTTTATCGACAACCGGTAACATTTCTTTTGGAATCGCTTTCGTTGCAGGCAGCATTCGAGTACCAAGACCAGCAACAGGAATGACCGCTTTTTTGACTTTTCCTTCAAAAGAAGATGCAAAGTTTGTTAACATTTTATATCCTTCAATAATTTAACTTTCGTATTCACATGTGAATTACATTTTATTACTAACTTTTTGAGCCGAAGTAGAAAGTGCTTTTCCACCTGCTTCGACATCTTGTCCCACACCTTTTACCGTATTACAACCCACAATAAATGTAGCCATAACAACACCTAACATAAAAATCAGTGCACGATTAAACATAATTATTTCCTCTTGTTTATGATGTGATTATTTTAATGCAGCAAACGCTTTTGCTACACGGTAAACATTATCTTTATTCAATCCGGCAACGCACATTCGGCCACTGCCAACTAAATAAACGCCAAATTCATCTTTTAATTGCTTAACTTGTGCTTCACTAAAACCGGTGTAACTAAACATACCACGTTGTTTGATTAAAAAATCAAAATTCACCTCTGGCACCGCAGTTTTTAGTGATGTGACTAACGTTGAACGTATATCAACAATTCGTGCGCGCATCATGTCAACTTCTTTTACCCAAAGCGCTTTTAAATCTGGCGTACTTAATACGTGAGAAACAATTTGAGCACCATATGTTGCTGGGCTTGAATAGTTACGGCGAATTGCAGCTTGAAGCTGGCCAAACACTCGGCTTGCTGCATCTTGGTTTTCACAAAGGACAGATAATCCACCGACACGCTCGCCATAAAGTGAAAAATTCTTTGACAAAGAGTTGCTGACAAAGCCACACAAACCTAACTCAGCCATTTTTTTAATGGCATAGCTATCATCATCGAGACTTGTGCCAAAACCTTGATAAGCAATATCCATAAACGGAATAAGATCACGTTCTTTTAGAACTGCAATCACCTTATCCCATTGTTGATGGGTTAAATCTGCGCCGGTTGGATTATGGCAACAAGGATGCAATAAAATAATACTTTTAGCAGGCAATCTATTTAAGGTCGCGAGCATTTCCTCAAATTTAACCCCGCAAGTCTCAGGATCGAAATAAGGATACTGATTAACCTTAAATCCAGCCCCATTAAAGATAGCAATATGATTTTCCCATGTAGGATCGCTCACCCACACTTGCGAGGTCGGAAAATAATGATATAAAAAGTCGGCACCGACTTTTAACGCCCCTGAGCCACCTAATGATTGTATGGTTGCAATACGTTTATCTTGCAATGCGATACTGTTATCGCCAAAAAGGAGGGATTGGATCGCAAGGCAGTAAGGTGGCAAACCACTCATTGGCAGATAAAGTTTGGCACCATTTTGTGTTTGGTAGAGATAATCGCGCGCAATTTTAACGCAATCCAATTGAGGAACCACACCCTGCTCATCATAATAATACCCGATACTTAAATTGGTTTTATCTGATCGTGTATCGTGATTAAACTCTGAGACTAATGATAATATGGGATCGCCTAAATAAGGCTGTACTTGTTCGAACATCTCATCCCCTTACATTCCATAAAAAATGAGAAATAGATAATCGTAAATTATTACACCAACTGAGGCGGCAATCAATCGCATAATATCAGTTTGATGCTAGATTATTAGCTTAAAAAACATTTTTAGACAATCACCTGTCCGCTAATTAAACAAAATACGTCTATTTCACAAACAGCACAACATTTTGTTAATCTATCGACGGGGAAACGAAAACAGCGTGGTATTGATTTTTGACACTCAGGTATCACGCATAAATTGAAAGGTGGCATAGAAATTGGCACCTTACGATGCCAACTTGATTAAGTGATATTATTTAGCGGCAATAACTTCGATTTCAACTTTAGCATCTTTAGGAATTCTGGCCACTTGAACGCATGATCTCGCAGGGAAAGCGGCATTATTTTCTTTAAAAAATGCATCATAAACGGCATTAACATCAGCAAAATCATTCATATCTGCTAAGAAAATCGTTGTTTTAACAATATGATTCACTTGATAATTGGCTTCAGTCAAAATTGCTTTAATGTTAGCAAGGCTCTGTTTTGCTTGTTCTTTTATACAATCAGGCATCGTCCCTGTTGTAATATCAATCGGCAGTTGACCTGATACAAACAGCATATTGCCTAAATCCATTGCTTGAACATAAGGTCCAATCGCAGCGGGTGCTTTATCTGAATTAACCATTGTAGCCATATTACCTATTCTCCTTTTTCTTTGTGAGACAAAACGCTTATTTGATAACAATCAAAACCAAAAACTCCCACACTGCCAGCAGGGAGAGTTTAAACGAAAAAATAACCTTATTTAGCCGGTCGCATAGCTGGGAATAAAATCACATCACGAATGGTGTGGCTGTTAGTAAATAACATCACCGTTCGGTCAATACCAATCCCTAAACCTGCCGTTGGTGGCAGCCCATGTTCAAGTGATGTAATGTAATCTTCATCATAAAACATCGCTTCATCATCGCCCGAATCTTTCTGTTTAACTTGATCTGCAAAACGTTCTGCTTGATCTTCAGCATCATTGAGCTCAGAGAAACCATTTCCAATTTCACGTCCACCGATGAAAAATTCAAAACGATCTGTCACAAATGGATTTTGATCATTACGGCGAGCAAGTGGCGATACTTCAGCCGGATACTCGGTAATAAACGTTGGCTGCATTAAATTCGCTTCGGCAACTTCTTCAAATATTTCCGTCACAACGCGGCCAAGTCCCCACCCTTTTTCAATTTTAATCCCAACAGAGCTTGCAATTGCACAGGCTTTGTCAAAATCATCAAGATCCGCATTATTGGTTTCTGGTCGATAGTGACAAATCGCTTCACGCATGGTCATTTTAGTAAACGGTTTGCCAAAATCAAATTGATGTTCACCATATTGTACAACCGCATTCCCGGTTACATTAATAGCAAGGCGGCGGTATAATGCCTCAACCAGCATAATCAGATCTTTATAATCGGCATAGGCCATATACATTTCCATCATGGTAAATTCTGGATTATGGCGAGGCGACACCCCTTCATTACGGAAGTTACGGTTGATCTCAAACACACGTTCAAAGCCACCAACCACTAAACGTTTTAAATAAAGCTCTGGAGCAATACGCAGATACATATCCATATCTAATGCATTATGATGTGTGATAAACGGTTTGGCCGATGCGCCGCCAGGGATCACGTGCATCATTGGCGTTTCTACTTCCATAAAGTGGTGTTCTAGCATGAAATTACGAATTTCGGCAACAATCATTGAACGGGCTTTGAACGTATCTCTTGATGCTTGGTTAGTAATTAAATCAAGGTAACGCTGACGATAACGCAGTTCTTGATCAGCAAGTCCATGGAATTTATCCGGTAACGGTCTTAATGCTTTGGTTAAAAGACGAATTTCTTCACAGTGTATCGACAGTTCACCGGTTTTGGTTTTAAATAAATACCCTTTTGCACCAACAATATCGCCCAGATCCCATTTTTTAAATTGTTCGTTATATAAACCTTCTGGCAAATCATCGCGTGTCACATAGAGTTGAATTTGGCCACCAACATCTTGTAGAGAAACAAAAGAGGCTTTACCCATAATTCGGCGCATCATCATACGTCCGGCAACAACGACAGTAATTTTATTTTCAATCAATTCTTCGTTCGTTTTTTCGCCATATTGACTATGAAGATCACTTGAGATTGCATCACGACGAAAGTCATTTGGAAAGGCAATGCCTTGCTCACGAATATGGGCTAATTTTTCGCGACGCGTTTTTAATTCGTTATTTAACTCTTCAATTTGGTTTTGTTGTTCTTGCTGCTGCTCTGTTGACATAGTTTTACCTTATTATTTATAAACAAGCAGTTTATAAACCTGCTTTTAAGCTCTCTTCAATAAATTGATCCAAATCACCATCTAATACGGCCTGAGTGTTTCGTGTTTCAACGCCCGTTCTTAAATCTTTAATTCTTGAATCATCAAGTACATAAGAACGAATTTGACTTCCCCAACCAATATCTGATTTATTCTCTTCCATTTGCTGCTTTTCAGCATTCTTTTTTTGCATTTCAAGTTCATACAGCTTCGCTTTTAGCTGCTTCATCGCTTGATCTTTATTGCTGTGCTGTGAACGGTTATTTTGACACTGGGTAACAATGCCCGTTGGCACGTGGGTAATTCGTACTGCGGATTCTGTTTTGTTGACATGCTGCCCGCCTGCGCCAGAAGCGCGGTAAACATCGATTCTCAGATCAGCAGGATTAATATCGATATCGATATCATCATCAATTTCGGGATAAACAAATAGCGATGAAAACGAGGTATGCCGCCGGTTGCCAGAATCAAATGGACTTTTACGAACAAGGCGATGAACCCCGGTTTCGGTGCGTAACCAACCATAAGCATAATCACCCGATACTTTTATGGTTGCTGATTTAATTCCCGCAACATCACCATCGGAGACTTCCATCACTTCGGTTGTAAATCCTTTGGATTCCGCCCAGCGCAGATACATTCGCAGTAACATTTCAGCCCAATCTTGCGCCTCGGTGCCCCCAGAGCCTGATTGAATATCCAAATAGCAATCTGCACTGTCATAATCGCCAGAAAACATACGACGGAACTCAAGCCCTGCCAGTTTTTTATCTAGCTGTTCAAGCTCGGCATGCGTTTCATTAAATGTATCTTCATCTTCGGCTTCAATTGCAAGTTCGAGTAGTCCTTCAACATCGTCGAGACCTTGGTCTAAAGCATCAATTGTGGCAATGATCTCATCAAGTGCAACGCGCTCTTTACCCAGTGCTTGCGCTTTGTCTGGATTTGCCCAAACTTCTGACTGCTCTAATTCGGCATTAACTTCTTCAAGGCGCTCTTTTTTGACATCATAGTCAAAGGTACCCCCGAATCACATCAGTGCGACTTTTGAGATCAGCAATTTTGGTTTTAACCGGATTAATTTCAAACATAACTTTTTAATTTTTTGTTTTATGATAACCGATTATTGTAGCGGATTTAGGCACAATTTAGCAATTACCAATTTCTTAATTACTTTCATTGCACAGCATAAAAATAGAAATGGCGCATAATGCGCCATCTGAATAGTATTAGTGCGGAGAACAAGCAGGGAATTATTTTGCTTTAGTATATAATTCAGCCACTTTATCCCAGTTAACGACATCCCAAAACGCACCGATATAATCTGCGCGACGATTTTGATATTTTAAGTAGTAAGCATGTTCCCAAACATCAAGGGTTAAAATTGGTGTGCCTGATACCCCAGCAAACTTTTCACCCATAATTGGCGAATCTTGGTTCGCTGTTGATACAACAGCAAGCTTACCGTCTTGTAAAACAAGCCAAGCCCAGCCAGAACCAAAGCGGGTTGCGGCCGCTGCTGCAAATTTTTCTTTAAACGCATCAACGCTACCAAAGTCTTTTTCGATGGCCGCTTTTAATTCGCCTTTAAGTTCTGTGCCAACTTTTAATAAGTCCCAAAACAAGGAATGATTAACATGACCACCAACGTTATTTTTGATTGCGGTTAATTTATCTGCTGGCACTTTATCAAGATTTTTTAACAATTTGCCAGGGCACCATGCTTTCATTTCATCAGAGAGTGATTCCACCGCTGCATTAGCGTTATTCACATACGTTTGATGATGTTTATCATGGTGAAGATGCATGGTTTCTGCGTCAATGTAAGGTTCTAATGAGTCATAAGCGTAAGGTAATTCAGGTAAGGTATAAGCCATGGGATTAATCCTTTCATATTGAGGTTTGATAATAACTAATGTTAAGTATACGCACTATAGAATAATCTCTCAAACTATTATTTATATAGCTAGCAACTATCTCTATTTTATCAAATAAAAAAACTAAAGATGATATAAATCAATTTTTTTGTATAGCGTCGATAAGCCGATGCCCAATTTTTTGGCAATCTTTTTTTTATCCTGACTGGTTTTAGCACCACTAAGCATCTGCTTTATTAGATTTTTCTCATATTCTTCAACTAAATATTTCAAGGTAGACGCTGGCTGTTTATCCGAAATATCACTCGACCCTGACAACCGAATTGCACGTGGTAAATCAGATAAAATAATTTCACCCCGGTCTTTAATGTTAAATAGATATTCAATAATATTTTTTAGTTCTCTCACATTCCCCGGCCAATCATAAGCACGCAATGCGCCGATTGCTGCTTTTGATGCGATGATAGTTTTATGAAATTTCTTGTTGTAGTCGGCGATTAAGTGATCAGTTAATAACGGAATATCATCACGACGATCCCGAAGCGGTGGAATAGTCATTGGGATCACATTAATGCGATAATAAAGATCAACTCTAAACTTGCCTTCTTTAACCAGCTGTTCAAGATTTTGATTGGTGGCACAAATCACTCTGACATTGATTGGAATGCTTTGGGTACTGCCCAATTTGGTGACTTTCTTTTCTTGCAATACACGTAAAAGTTTAGCCTGTGCAACTAATGGCATTTCACTAATTTCATCTAAAAATAAGGTGCTATTATTTGCCAGTTCAAACTTTCCAATATAACCCTTGGGATTTGCACCGGTAAAAGCGCCCGGTTCGTAGCCAAACAATTCACTTTCAACAAGGTGTTCTGGCATGGCGCTGCAATTAACCGATATCATTAATTTATTCTTTCTGACACTTTGCTGATGAATCACATTGGCGAGCACTTCTTTACCTGTGCCGCTTTCACCTGAAATAAGTAATGTCGAATCAGAATCTTTGATTTTATGTACCAACGATAATAAAGCTTGAATCGCGGGGTTTTGACCAATGAAATTGACATCATTCAATGATTTGATCACTTCATCGAGTTGGGTTTCTAACACTTGAGAATGTTGTAATGTACTCAATTTGCTTTCAATCAACATGCTCATATACTTCAAGAAATGTTCAAATTGGGTATTTTTATTCAAAAATGCTTGGCGATCTTGCTCGGAAAATGCAGCGATACTTATCACACCACAAACGTTATGTTGATAAAAAATAGGATAAGCAATATCAGCCACTTCAGTGCAATTAAAACGATCACCGCATTGTCGACATATTTCACTCATACACGAGTTTTCAATAATTAACGGTTTTTTCGTCAATAACACCTTTTGATAAAGCGATGCATGACGAATCTTCTGATTAATTTGATGATTTTTTGACGTTGCCGCAATTCGCAGCATATCCCGGTCAACAACGGTGACATCAACATTCACGATAGCAGCAATTGCATTAACAAAGGCTTGAATAAAAGTTTGTATATGTTTAAGTTCTGCGTTCAAAGCCAATTCCCCCTAGGCTAATCATTGGATAACACTTTATTACAAATTGCCTATAATTATTTAATATCATCAGTGGCTCGCCCAATATCGCCTTCAGTATACCTTAAAAAGTCTCTTAATCGAGAATTAGATTCTCAATATCAAGAAAAAAGTAACAATTAAAAGTGTAAATAAATCAGATAATAATAAAAAATATAAATTTCCCCCTGTATTGCTTTCTCAAAAAAGAGAATTTTAAATCATTATTTATCATATAGATAAGCAAAGACATCGCTATTTTGTGAGTGTATTTAAGCTTTTATAAAAATAAGCGCGCGCAATAATAATATTATTGTTATAAAACAGATTGTTAGTTTTTGGCACGTTTTTTGCTATTTCAATAATTGAATTATTAAAGAGGTTAAGCATGAACAAACACATCGTCTGGAAAGAATTAATCAACGTCATAAAACATCAAGTTCTGCCTGCACTTGGCTGCACAGAGCCCGTGTCGCTTGCGCTTGCAGCTGCAACGGCCGCAGCGCAGCTTGATAACCATTCAATCACCAAAATTGAGGCTTTTGTTTCGCCAAACTTAATGAAAAATGGAATGGGCGTGACAGTGCCAGGTACTGGTATGGTTGGATTGCCGATTGCCGCAGCGATTGGCGCAATAGGTGGCGCGCCGAATGCGGGATTAGAAGTGTTAAAAAATATCACCACCGAGCAAATCGACCTTGCCAAAAAAATGTTAGAGGACAATCGGGTCAGTGTCAAAATTGCGCCTCAAAATAATAAAAGTATTTATGCTCTGGCAACTGTTTACAATGATAACGATCAGGTGAAGGTGGTTATTGAAGATAGCCATACCAACGTTGTTCTCATTGAAAAAAATGGGGAAATCATTTTCCAAAAAAGTCAGCAAGAACAGGTTGAACAAAAAGATCATGATATTATGGACTCTGTCTCGGTCAAATCAATTTATACTTTTGCCACCGAAATAGACTTCGAGGAGATCAAATTCATTTTATCCTCGGCTGAATTGAACTGCGCCTTATCGCAAGAAGGGCTACGAAATAGCTATGGATTACAAATTGCAGCAACACTTCAACAGCAAATTAATACCGGTTTGCTTGCTGATGATTTATTGTCCAAAATCATGATAAGAACGACTGCCGCATCCGATGCGAGAATGGGCGGTGCAACCCTGCCAGCAATGAGTAACTCGGGCTCGGGAAATCAAGGGATAACCGCGACAATGCCGGTCGTCGTTGTGGCTGATTACATTGATGCAACGCAAGAACAACTGGCCAGAGCACTGATTTTGTCACACACAGTGGCTATTTATATTCACAGCAAATTTCCAGCATTGTCAGCACTGTGTGCTGCATCTACCGCGGCGATGGGGTCTGCGGCCGGCATGGCTTGGTTACTCAGCAAAGGACAATTTGAACCAATTGATATGGCCATTTGCAATATGATTGGCGATGTGTCTGGCATTATTTGCGATGGCGCGTCAAATAGCTGTGCAATGAAAGTATCAACATCAGTATCATCAGCATTTAAAGCGGTTTTGATGGCATTAAATCAAATCCGCGTAACTGGCAATGAAGGTATTGTGTGCAATTGTTTAGAAGTCACCATTAACAACCTTGGCGCGATTGCCAGCAAAGGCATGACAAATACCGATACGCAAATCATCGATATCATGTCAAATAAAGCGTAATCATGGTTAAAAGCGACAACTAAAATCACGTCGTCGCTTTTAATATAACCAATTAACACAATTTTTTTAAAATATACTGGACAACATTCTTAGTTATGCTGTAATATCTCGACCTGTTTCTGCGGTGGCTATAGCTCAGTTGGTAGAGCCCTGGATTGTGATTCCAGTTGTCGTGGGTTCGAATCCCATTAGCCACCCCATTTCACAGCAATACATATCTAACGGCGAGTAGCGCAGCTTGGTAGCGCAACTGGTTTGGGACCAGTGGGTCGGAGGTTCGAATCCTCTCTCGCCGACCATTTCTTTTTCAAAAGCTTCTAAAAACATCTTATAACAAAAAAAATGAGTTATTATAAATCCTGATAGTCCAATACCGTCCATAAATGGGCTTTGAACTACAAATTATACATCAAATCCTCTGGCTCGAAGCTTTGGCATTAAAAATACCGTTTGATGGTAAAGAAAATCGTCTTGCTTATGGAGCTTATCCTACTTAACCTCAATCATGCGCTCTACCACGCAAAATGGGTTAATCGAACATAACCCAACGCCTAATTTGCAATCAATCTCCAAA
>JAVSBY010000036.1:10416-32986 GCA_031960925.1 Gilliamella sp. CRA003912 | reverse complement strand
TTTTTGGTCCCTTGATAATGAACAATATAGCAGTGATTTATTTAAACATGACATGTCGAACATTGCTTATTTACTGATACAACTGGAACACGTCACTCACTTTGCAGAAAATGAGAGAGTTAATATCGATTTGCAGTTACAAAAATACCAAAATCTTTGTTAAGCCTCTATTGTTGGCAGGTGATGGGTAATAAAAAGCCAGTGACACTATTGGTATCACTGGCTTTTCTGGAGGTTATCGGGCTATTTTCAAATAGTTATGATTATTCCCACTCAATTGTTGCCGGTGGTTTGCCGCTGATGTCATAAACCACGCGGGAGATTCCGTTTACTTCGTTGATAATGCGGTTAGAAACGCGACCTAAAAAATCGTAAGGTAAATGTGCCCAATGAGCGGTCATAAAATCGATGGTTTCGACCGCGCGGATTGAAACCACCCAATCATATTTACGGCCATCACCCATTACCCCCACCGAGCGAACAGGTAAAAATACGGTGAATGCTTGGCTCACTTTGTGATAAAGATCGGCTTTATACAGTTCTTCGATAAAAATTGCATCCGCTTTACGCAGTAAATCACAATACTCTTTTTTGACTTCGCCAAGCACGCGTACACCAAGGCCAGGGCCAGGGAATGGGTGGCGATATAACATGTCATACGGCAGGCCAAGTTCAAGTCCAACTTTACGCACTTCGTCTTTAAACAGTTCGCGCAGCGGTTCAACAAGGCCCATCTTCATATCTTCGGGTAATCCACCCACATTATGATGAGATTTTATGACATGCGCTTTACCCGTGTCTGCTGCGGCAGATTCAATCACATCAGGGTAAATGGTGCCTTGTGCTAGCCATTTTACATCTTTCAGTTTCGCGGCTTCTTCATCAAATACGGCTACAAATTCACGGCCAATAATTTTTCGTTTTGCTTCTGGATCAGCTTCGCCTTTTAATGCAGATAAAAAGCGTTCTTCCGCGTTAACGGCAATGATATTTAAGCCAAATTTATTGCCGAACATGTCCATCACTTGTTGTGCTTCGTTCAAACGAAGTAAGCCATGATCAACAAAGACACAGGTTAATTGATCGCCAATCGCTTGGTGTAGCAGTAACGCGGTAACCGACGAATCGACGCCACCGGATAAACCAAGCAGTACTTTATCTTTGCCCACTTTTTGTTTGATTCGTAAAACGGCATCCGTGATGATTGATGACGGTGTCCATAATTTTTCACAGCCGCAAATATCCATCACAAAACGCTGTAATAGCTCGAGTCCTTTAACTGTGTGAGTCACTTCTGGGTGAAATTGTACGCCATAAAACTGTTTTTCATCGTTCGCCATAATCGCAAATGGGCAAGTTTCAGTTTTACCCACTGTTTTAAATCCATCTGGAATAGCTGAAACTTTATCGCCATGACTCATCCATACGTCAAGCTCATCGAGTCCATTTGCGCTTTTACTGTCAAAAATGCCATCGGTTAATTTAGATGAGGCAACCAGTTCGACTTTTGCATAACCAAATTCGCGTTGATTTGAGCCAGTAACTTGACCTTTATCACCAATTTGCACGGCCATCGTTTGCATGCCATAGCAAATACCTAAAACCGGCACGCCAGCATTAAAAACATATTCGGGAGCTCTAGGGCTATTGGATTCAGTGGTACTTTCAGGACTACCGGATAAAATGATACCTTTAGGATTAAATTGTTTAATTTTTTCTTCTGACACATCCCATGGCCAAAGTTCACAATACACCCCGATTTCACGAACCCGACGAGCAATAAGCTGAGTTACTTGCGAGCCAAAATCAAGAATTAATATGCGCTGTTGATGGATGTCGTTTTTCATTAATGATTATTCCTAAATTGTTGCTGTAAAAACTGGCGATGAGATAAAAAATAAGAGGTGGCATTATACCACCTCTTATTTAGAGTGAAAATAAACAACGGACGTTTATTTTGCTTGTGCTGATTGAATCGCGGTTAATGCAATTGTATACACAATATCATCAACTAATGCGCCACGAGACAAGTCATTCACAGGTTTACGCATACCTTGTAACATTGGACCGATAGAAACAAGGTCCGCAGAGCGTTGTACCGCTTTATAAGTGGTATTACCTGTGTTTAAATCTGGGAAGATAAACACCGTTGCTTTACCTGCAACTTGTGAATTAGGTGCTTTTGATTTTGCCACATCAGGCATTACCGCTGCATCGTATTGTAAAGGACCGTCGATCATCAGATCAGGGCGTTTTTCTTGCGCGATGCGCGTTGCTTCTTTCACTTTTTCAACGTCAGCGCCTTGACCAGAGCTACCGGTTGAGTAAGAGATCATCGCAACACGTGGCTCAATACCAAAGGCAATCGCTGTATCTGCTGATTGAATGGCAATTTCGGCAAGCTCAGCAGCATTCGGATCTGGGTTAATTGCACAGTCACCATAGATATAGACTTGATCTGGCATTAACATGAAAAAGACAGATGAAACCAATGAACTGCCCGGCGCCGTTTTAATGATTTGTAATGGTGGACGAATAGTATTAGCCGTTGTATGAACTGCACCAGAAACTAAACCATCAACTTCATTCGCTTCAAGCATCATGGTACCAAGCACCACGTTATCCGCTAATTGCTCACGCGCAATGACATCGGTCATGCCTTTATTTTTACGTAATTCAACTAAACGCGGCACGTATTTTTCACGTACATGCTCTGGATCAAAAATTTCAATACCGTCACCAAGTGTTACACCTTGCGATGCAGCCACTTTACGAATTTCATCAGGGTTACCTAATAACACGCATTTTGCAATATTACGCTGCGCACAAATCGCGGCGGCTTTAACGGTTCTTGGCTCATCACCCTCTGGCAATACCACCGTTTTTTTAGCGTGACGTGCAAGTTCAGTTAACTGATAACGGAATGCAGGTGGAGATAAACGACGCACCGAACTAACCACTTCGGTTAATGATTTAACCCAGCTGCTATCAATTTGATCAGCAATAAAGTTTTGAGTATTGTCCATACGCTCTTTATCATCAACTGGGATTTCTAAATTGAAGCGTTGTAAATTGATTGAAGTTTGGAACGTATTGGTTTGCACCGTAAATACCGGTAACCCTGTATCAAACGCTTGTTGGCATAATTTATGCACTTTTTCATCAATTTCATAACCACCAGTTAATAACACGCCACCAATTGACACGCCATTCATTACGGCTAATGAAATCGCAACAAGCACATCAGCACGGTCAGCAGAGGTAACCAGTAACGCATCTGGACGTAAGTGATTTAAAATGTTTGGCACGCTACGTGAACAAAATGACACATGTTTAATGCGACGGGTTTTAATGCCACCTTCGTTAATAATTCTCGCATTTAAATGGTTCGCGATATCGATAGCACGGCAAGCGCTTAAATCAATATTCCATGGAATGCAACCTAGCACCGGTAATGGGCTGTTTTCATTCAAATCCTTGATGGTGATTTTTTTCTCATCAAATTTTGGAGTATGATAAATTTCAGCCACATCTGGACGCGCAAGGCCTTGTTCTTCGATCGGTGCGTTCACTTTATTGACAATCACACCCACAATTTTTTCGTTTTTAATGCCACCAAAGTTTGCTCTGGCAATTTCGATACGATCACGTAACTGTGCAGGTGTATCACTGCCCATGTTAACTACGAAAATAATTTCAGCACCTAAGGTTTTTGCAATATTGTTGTTTAATTCATTGGCAAAGGGGTAATCAACGGTTGGCACAATCCCTTCAACCAAAACAACATCTGAATCTTTGCTGTTTTCAGCAAACAATGCCACGATTTCTTCCATTAAAACGTCTTGTTGATTAAGACCTAATAAGTTTTCAACATGACTCATTTTAAGCGGTTTTAATGCAGGAATTGTGGTATTGTGACTAATTAATGTGGTGGTATTATCTGGCGCATCGCCGCCTGCTCTTGGCTGAGCAACTGGTTTAAACACGCTTAAATTTACCCCTTGGCGCTCCATCGCACGGATAACACCAAGACTAACGCCAGTTAAACCGACATTGGTTCCAGTTGGAATCAACATAATTGTACGAGACATAATCGACTTCCTCTTAATTCTATATCAAATAAAAAAACAAAACCGCCATAGTAGGCGGTTTTATTCGGTCTATTACGCAGTTAGACGAGCAGCATCTTGTGCGATGACGAGTTCTTCATTAGTTGGAATAACCATTGCAACACTTGAATCGTCTTGGGTAATCACACCACCTTTACCAAAGCGCGCAGCTAAGTTACGTTCTTGGTTTAATTTAAAGCCAAGGATACCTAATTTTTCAAGTGCCATACGACGGACTTCTTCCGCATTTTCACCAATACCACCGGTGAACACGATAGCATCCAAACGGCCATCTAATAACATGGCATAACCACCAATATATTTGACTAAACGGTGAACAAATACGTCTAATGCATTGGTTGCGCCTTCGTCTGTACCGTAGTTATCAGTTACATAACGGCAATCGCTGCTAACGCCAGTTAATCCTAATAAACCCGATTTTTTATTTAATAAGTTATTGATATCAGCAACTGACATTTTTAAATTGTCGTGTAAAAAGAACATAATCGCAGGATCGATATCACCACTACGCGTTCCCATGACTAAACCTTCTAATGGCGTAAGACCCATTGATGTATCAACGCATTTACCATTTTTAACCGCAGTAATTGATGCACCATTACCTAAGTGACACGTGATCACATTAGTTTCTTCAACCGGTTTGTTTAACATTTTAGCAGCTTGTTGGCTAACATAATAATGGCTCGTACCGTGCGCACCATAACGACGAACGCCGTGTTTGGTGTACAATTCATTAGGAATCGCATATAAGTACGCTTCTTTTGGCATCGTTGTATGGAATGCCGTATCAAACACGGCCACATTTTTATCTTTTAAATGTGGGAATGCAGCAAACGCTTCTTGAATACCGATTAAGTGCGCTGGGTTATGTAATGGAGCAAAGGCAGCGGCTTCTTCAATGCCTTTTAATACGGAATCATCAATAACAACAGATTGTGTATATTTTTCGCCACCGTGAACAATACGATGTCCAATTGCTTTAATACTTGCAAGTAATTCTGGTTTTTGTGGGAAAATCGTATTAACGATAAATTGGATTGCTTGGCTATGTGCAGCGCCAGCGCCTAATGAAGCTTCACTTTTATTACCACTCAATTTCCATTTGATACGCGCATCAGGAAGGTTAAAACATTCAGCCAAACCAGACAAAAATTCTTCGCCAGTTTCAGGATGAATAATTGCAAACTTTAATGAAGAACTTCCACAATTGAGAACGAGGACGTTATTACTTGATGACATAGTAATTCCTATATAATTTCAATAAAAAGACATTCACCAACAGGATCATTGATGACTCAACACATGATTTGATAATCGATGTGACTACACTAAGGTGGCTTTTGATATCGCGTTTTTTAATATAAAATAGATACAGCCCCTAATTTTGAATGGGGTCATTTTAAGCCAATAAAATGAGAATGTCGAGGAATCCACTCATTATGAATTTAGTAAAAATGTTCAAATCCGGTCAATTTTACCTACAAATTTGCCCTAATGACAAATCATTAGCCCACACGTTTCCTGAAATTAAAATTATTAATGCAATAAAATTGGCTAAAAAATATCTTCCACCTCTGGTTGTTGGTCTGTTTGTTTGGCAATATTATCTGCACGCCGAGTTGGCCATAACCCTGATTACCGCCCTGTTTGCCTTAAGCTTGCCACTGCAAGGGATTTTATGGCTTGGTAAACGTGCCAATTCGCCGCTTCCTTTAAATTTAATCAGTTGGTATAACCACATTAAAAATCAATTAATTGCCAAAAATATCTTGCCAGAAAAAAATCCACAAACAAGGCATCTTAATTTTATTGAATTTGTTACCCTGCTAAATTTGGCGAAATTGCATCTTGGCAGTTATTCAGGTTACCAAGACGATGAAAGTGATGCACAGCCTTAAGCAAATTGAGTGAGCCCAATGACACCGTTACTTGTTAAATTAAAACAAACTATTTCACAGTTGGAACAAAAGTTAACCTCAATTAATCTGGGCGAATTGAATGAGCCTTGCTTTGATGAACATCTGTTTAATACCCGCTTGCCGTCTAAAGATAGCGCCTTTTATCTGCAAAAAGTAAATCAGACTTATCAAGCGTTAACTGACAGTATCACGTTGAATGATATCGATAAAATTAGCTATTTTTCGGACCTGCTGATTAATCAAATCACAGCCTTAACCCGTGAAATTTCAACTCATCATCTGCGGGATAAGCAATCTGATCCTATCGGTGAATCGCTGTTTGAAAAGCATTCAAGGCACTTAGATTATCTGCGTCGCCTGCAAGAGATGAAATACGAAGCCGAATTAACCGCAGACAGTTTAGATTATAGGAAAATCGCGACCTTAGATAACCGAATCTACCGCTGCGAACAAGCGATTAAACAGTTAGAACGGCAAATGGAAACTGGCGTTGAGTAAGGCAATTTCGCGTGTAAAAAGGGATTAAGGATAACGGCTAAATGCTAACACAACCTTTTCGCTATCTTTAATACGACTTTACCCGTTATCAGCGAGTAAAGTCGGAGAGAATTACAACGTAGTAAACTAAGTTACTTCTTTTTGGCTTTAGGATTAGGCAAATCAGTTATTGAGCCTTCAAAAATTTCAGCCGCTAAACCAATTGATTCATGTAACGTTGGGTGAGCATGAATCGTTAAAGCAATATCTTCAGCATCACAGCCCATTTCAACCGCTAAGGTGATTTCACCAAGCAGTTCACCCCCATTTGATCCAACAACAGCGCCACCTAACAAACGATTATCCGATTTGTCAAAAATCAGTTTAGTAAGGCCTTGTGAGCAATCTGATGCAATCGCGCGCCCCGATGCCGCCCAAGGGAACGTTGTGACTTCGTAATTAATCCCTTTTGCTTTCGCTTCTTTTTCAGTCAAACCAACCCAAGCAACTTCAGGCTCGGTGTAGGCAATTGATGGGATTGTTTTCGGATCGAAATAATGGTTTTTACCGGCAATCACTTCGGCCGCAACGTGCCCTTCGTGTACCCCTTTATGCGCTAACATCGGTTGCCCAACAATATCACCGATCGCATAAATATGTGGCACGTTGGTACGCATTTGCTTGTCAACATTGATAAAACCACGATCGGTCACCTCAACGCCGGCCTTTTCCGCACCAATTAGCTTGCCATTAGGCGTGCGCCCTATCGCAACTAACACGGCATCATACGATTTGGTTTCAATGCTGCCATCTTTTTTCTCCATCGACACATAAATCGCATCGGATTTTGCTTCCACTTGGGTGACTTTGGTTTCCAGCATCAAGGTGAACTTATTTTCAATCTGTTTAGTGTATACTTTCACCACGTCTTTATCGGCAGCGGGGATCACTTGATCAAGCATTTCAACCACATCAACTTGCGAACCTAATGCGTGATAGACCGTGCCCATTTCAAGGCCGATAATCCCACCGCCCATTAATAATAATCGTTTTGGAATCGTGGTTAAGGCAAGCGCGTCCGTTGAATCCCAAATTCGCGGATCCTCATGCGGAATAAAAGGCAACTGAATTGGTCGAGAGCCCGCCGCGATAATGGCATGATCAAAATTAATGGTCAACGCGCCAGCTGCGCTTTGTACCGATAAACTGTGTGAACCTATAAATGTTGCTTCCCCATTAACCACATTGACTTTACGCATTTTAGCCATACCGGCAAGCCCGCCTGTCAATTGATTAATCACCTTCTCTTTCCATTCTCTAACTTTATCAAGATCAAGTCTTGGCGTACCAAAATGGATCCCGTGTTCATTCAGTGATTTGGCTTCATTCATGACTTTAGCGACATGTAATAGCGCTTTAGAGGGAATACAGCCCACATTTAAACACACGCCACCAAGCGTTGAATAACGCTCAACGAGCGTTACATCAAGGCCTAAATCGGCAGCGCGGAAGGCAGCAGAATACCCTGCGGGACCGGCCCCTAAAACCACAACTTGTGTTTTGATTTCTTGACTCATTTTATCTGTCCCCTTTTATCACATGACTAAACGACGTAAGTCAGACAGCACAGCGACAATATGACTTAAGAAACGTGCACCATCCGCACCATCAATCACCCTGTGATCAAAGGATAATGAGAGTGGTAACATTAAACGCGGTGTAAACTCTTTACCATTCCAAACCGGCTTCATTGACGAGCGTGAAACGCCTAAAATGCCCACTTCTGGCGCATTGACAATTGGCGTAAATGAGGTCGTACCAATGCCACCTAAACTTGAAATTGTAAAGCAGCCACCTTGCATATCACTGCCGGTTAACTTACCGTCACGCGCTTTTTTGGAAATTTCAGCTAATTCACGAGACAATTCAACAATGCCTTTTTTATTGACATCTTTAAAGACCGGCACAACCAGTCCATTAGGCGTATCAACCGCGACACCAATATTAATGTATTTTTTGATGATTAAGGTTTGTGCATCTTCAGACAATGAGCTGTTAAACCGTGGATACGCAGTTAACGCACTGGCAACCGCTTTCATAATGAACACCAGTGGCGTGATTTTAAGATCGAGTTTCTTCTTATCGGCTTCTGCATTTTGCTGCTTACGGAAGGCTTCTAGCTCGGTAATATCGGTTTCATCAAACTCGGTTACATGTGGAATCATCACCCAGTTGCGATGTAAGTTAGCGCCAGAGACTTTTTGAATTTTAGTCAGTGGCAATTCTTCAATCGCACCAAACTTACTAAAATCGACTTTTGGCCAAGGTAATAAGCCAGGCAGCGCGCCACCTGCATTACCGGTTTCCATTTGCTTAACAGCATTTTTCACGTAAGTTTGAATATCTTCGCGTAAAATACGTTTTTTAGGTCCGGTTGCAGACACTTTAGCCAAGTTAACACCCAATTCACGTGCTAAACGGCGAACCGATGGCGTTGCATGGGCATAAGCATCATTTTCAACAAACTCATTACTACTAACCGCATTAACTGGCGTTGCTGCGGTGCTCGGTGCTGCCGCGGCTTTTGGCTCAGTATTCGCCTGTTTAACCGGTGCCGATGGGGCACTTGCTGCGTTACTCGCTGGCGAATGACTCGCGCTTGCTTTTGCTGCAACTGTTTCAAAGGTCATGATTTTTGAGCCGGTTTTGACTTTATCACCAATATTTACCAAAATCGCGGTGACAACGCCTGCAACCGATGCCGGCACTTCCATTGAGGCTTTATCACCTTCAACCGTAATCAGTGAGTCGTCGATCGCAATCGTATCGCCTACATTGACCAGAATTTCAGTCACTTCAACTTCATCGCCGCCAATATCAGGTACATTAACATCAACAACCTGTTTTTCGCCGTTACTTGCGGTGGCAGCTTCAGATTTTTCCGTGTTAGCTTCGCTTGGCGCTGTCGCAGGTAGGTCTTGCGCACTCTGCTCGCCTTCAGCATCAAACACCATAATATCAACGCCGGTTGTCACTTTATCGCCAACATTAACACTGATTGATTTAACAATCCCTGCCTTTGATGCAGGGATTTCCATCGAAGCCTTATCGCCTTCAACAGTCAATAATGATTGATCAACTTCAACCTTATCACCGACCTTAACCAAAATTTCGGTGACTTCAACTTCATCGCTACCAATATCCGGTAATTTAATTACAATACTCATTTTGTCACCTCTTAAGCTAATCGCGGATTTAATTTGTCGGCATCAATATTGAATTTTTGAATGGCTTCATCGACCACTGACGTTTCAATATCACCTCGTTTTGCCAGTTCACTTAACGCTGCGATAACAACATAAGACGCATCGACTTCAAAATGATGACGTAAATTTTCACGACTATCACTGCGACCAAAGCCGTCAGTACCGAGCACTTTATAACTTTGCGCAGGGACGTAAGCACGAATTTGTTCAGCAAATAACTTCATGTAATCGGTTGACACAACCGCCGGATTATCATTCATAATTTGAGTGACATAAGGCACTTTTGGAGTTTGATTTGGATGCAACATATTAAAGCGTTCACAATCTTGGCCTTCACGCGCCAGTTCAGTAAACGAGGTAACACTGTATACATCAGAACTAATGCCGTAGTTTTTAGCTAAGATATCAGCCGCTTCACGCACGTGACGTAAAATCGAACCCGAACCCAGTAATTGCACCGTTGGTTTACCTTGCTGACCTTCAACGGTTTCAAGTTTATAAATACCACGGCGGATGCCTTCTTCTGCCCCTTGTGGCATCGCTGGCTGTGCGTAGTTTTCATTTAAGGTGGTGATATAGTAATAGACATTTTCTTGATCGCCATACATGCGACGTAAACCATCTTGCATAATCACTGCCACTTCGTACGCGTAGGCTGGATCGTAAGAAATACAGTTAGGAATGGTCAATGATTGAATGTGGCTATGACCGTCTTGGTGTTGTAGCCCTTCACCGTTTAAGGTGGTACGGCCAGATGTACCGCCAATCACAAAACCACGCGCCTGCTGATCACCAGCTGCCCACATTAAATCCCCCACCCGTTGGAAACCAAACATAGAGTAGTAAATATAAAATGGAATCATCGGTAAATCATTGGTACTGTAAGACGTTGCAGCCGCAAGCCAAGAAGCAGTTGCACCGCATTCATTGATCCCTTCTTGAAGAATTTGACCTTTTTCGTCTTCACGGTAATAAGCGACTTGTTCTCTGTCTTGTGGAATATACTGTTGACCGTGTGGGTTATAAATACCAATTTGTCTAAATAAGCCTTCCATACCAAAGGTACGCGCTTCATCGGCTAAAATCGGCACAAGTCTTGGTGCCAGATCTTTATCTTTTAACATGATATTTAATACGCGCACAAACGCGATGGTGGTTGAGATCTCTTTCGATTGCGCGTCAAGCAGTGAACTAAATTCACTTAAATCCGGAATAGACACTGAGCCTGTAAACTTGGCTAAGCGTGATGGCAGATAACCGTGTAGTGCTTGACGGCGTTCATGAATGTATTTGTATTCTGGGGTATGTTCTTCAAACTTAATGTACGGTAATTTTTCAAGTGATTCATCGGTCACCGGAATATTGAAAAAGTCACGAACGTGACGGACACCGTCCATGTTCATTTTTTTAACTTGGTGGGCAATGTTTTTGCCTTCTGCAGCGTCACCCATACCGTAACCTTTAATCGTGTGAGCGAGGATAACAGTTGGTTTATCTTTGGTGTCTTTAGCCAGTTTAAATGCCGCGTACATTTTAGCCGGATCTTGACCACCACGATTGAGGCGGAAGATCTCTTCATCGGTCATATCTTTAACCAGCTCAGCGGTTTCTGGATATTTACCAAAGAAGTGTTCACGCACATACGCGCCATCTTTAGATTTGAATGTTTGATAATCGCCATCGAGGGTTTCGTTCATTAAACGGATCAATTTACCGGATTTGTCTTTTTGTAAAAGTTTATCCCAGCGATCACCCCAAAGCACTTTAATAACCTGCCAACCGGCACCGGCAAATACGCCTTCTAACTCATTAACAATTTTACCATTACCCGTAACTGGGCCATCTAAACGTTGTAAATTACAGTTAATGACAAAGGTTAAATTGTCTAGTTTTTCACGGGTTGCAATGGTGATTGCGCCTTTTGATTCTGGCTCATCCATCTCACCATCACCTAAAAAGGCATAAACCGTTTGTTCAGAGGTATCTTTTAAGCCGCGGTTATGTAAATATTTTAAGAATCGTGCTTGATAGATCGCACTAATAGGACCAAGTCCCATTGAAACTGTTGGGAATTGCCAAAAATCGGGAAGTAATTTCGGGTGAGGATAAGACGGTAGCCCTTTACCGTGCACTTCTTGTCTAAAATTATCTAATTGGTCTTCAGTTAAGCGACCTTCAATAAAGGCTCTTGAGTAAATTCCCGGTGAAAGGTGACCTTGAAAATAGACCAAATCCCCGCCGTCTTTATCATTACGTGCTCTAAAAAAGTGGTTAAAACAGACTTCATAAAAGGTTGCAGCAGATTGAAATGAGGCCATATGTCCGCCAAGATCCAAATCTTTTTTGGATGCCCGCAATACCATCATGATGGCATTCCAGCGAACGATAGAACGGATCCGCCTTTCAAGATCCCAATCACCTGGGTAATCCGGCTCGTCTTCAACAGGTATTGTGTTAATGTAGTTACTGGTTGAAGAACCAAAAAGTAAAGGAACGCCACCTTGACGCGCTTTATTGACAATTTGTTCGATAATATACTGCGCACGCTCTGTGCCTTCTTCACGGATTATTGACTCAATACTTTTCAGCCAATCTTGTGTTTCTACGGGATCGATATCATTCACTTGCATGTCTGACATATTAAAACCTCTTTTTTTTCGTTAGAAGAAATGCAAAAACTCCATTTTTGAACATAATTGTTCAAATTTGAAACTTTACATTATGAATCTCTATCACACTAAGTTATCTATTTTATTAAAAAAAGTAAAACAAAGTTAACGTGATTAAAGCATGTTAATTCCTATCAAATTAATCAACTATTCCAATCAATTATTAGAAAAAAATCTATTAATTTGATATATATCAAATTTTGTAAAGAGCAATAATATAGAATCGACTGTCTTAGTTATAACCCACTCGATTATCAGTTGTCAACCAACCCTAAAATCTGTTATATAATTATTAGAAATTGATCACATTAAGTATCTAAGTACTTATAAAAATTAAAAACGAAGCGAATACTTATGACCGATATCATCATTAAAAATCTGGGGATGGTGCCTTATTTAGAAACCTACCATGCAATGCATCAATTTACGCAGCAGCGCTGTGCGCAAACGGATGATGAAATTTGGTTTGTCGAGCACCCCCCCGTATTTACCCAAGGTAAAACCGGCAAAGCAGAGCATCTACTTTGTTCAACGCAAATCCCAGTCATACAAACTGATCGCGGTGGGCAAATAACTTATCATGCCCCCGGACAACAAATCATGTATGTGTTAATCGATCTAAAGCGGCGTCAAATCGGCATTCGCCAATTAGTCAGTTGCCTTGAAAAGTGCGTTATCGACACCTTGGCAGGCTATGGCATTGTCGCTTATGCAAAGCGTGATGCTCCTGGCGTTTATGTGGAGGGGAAAAAAATATGTTCACTCGGTCTACACATTAGCCGAGGCTGCACGCTACATGGCCTTGCACTCAATATCGACATGGATTTAAATCCGTTCACCTTTATAAATCCTTGCGGTTATGCAGGATTAGAAATGACACAACTCAACGCGTATACTGATTGTATCGACCGTCAAAAAATCATTGACTCGTTAACCCATGACTTTCTTAATCAGTTACCTAATTAATAAGACACCTGATATGATAAAAAATCAAACCCCGTTAAAAAGTTCTAAATACCGCGACGCCGATAAAACCCGCTTGATTTCGGTAGTGAATGTTGACGCGTCACCGCAATTAAAAAAACCGGATTGGATGCGAATCAAGCTTCCGTCTGATTCTGAAAATATCACCCACATCAAAAAAACCCTTCGCAAACATGGCTTGCACTCCGTGTGTGAAGAAGCCTCGTGCCCCAATTTAGCTGAATGTTTTAACCATGGCACCGCAACCTTTATGATTTTAGGTGATATTTGTACTCGTCGCTGCCCATTTTGCGATGTGGCGCACGGTAGACCCTTGCCGCCAGATAGTCAAGAACCGCATAAACTGGCTCAAACCATTCAGGAAATGCGTTTACGTTATGTGGTTATCACCTCGGTCGATCGTGATGATTTAAAAGATGGTGGTGCAAGCCATTTTGCAAATTGTACCAAGGAGATTCGCACATTAAGTCCGACAATTAAAATAGAAACATTAACGCCCGATTTTAGGGGCTGCATTGACCATGCGGTAGATATTTTGAGTCACAATCCCCCCGATGTATTCAATCACAATTTAGAAAACATTCCCCGGTTGTATAAAAAAATTCGACCTGGTGCCAGTTATGAAGGCTCATTAAACTTGCTGGCCAAATTTAAACAACAGCACCCGCATATTCCAACCAAATCGGGGCTTATGGTTGGGCTGGGGGAAACCAATCAAGAGTTGATTCAAGTGTTAACCGATTTACGTTCACACGGCGTTACGATGTTAACGCTTGGCCAATACTTGCAGCCAAGTAAACATCATCTGCCCGTTGAGCGTTATGTGTCGCCTGAGGAATTTAATGAACTCAAACAGATCGCATTAGAGATGGGCTTTACCCACGCCGCTTGCGGCCCATTTGTGCGCTCGTCTTATCACGCTGATTTACAAGCGATGGGCAAAGAGGTTAGTTAGATCAGCGCTAAGTGACCCGCTTAGCAATTAAAGTGAGTGTCTGCATAGCCATCACAGACACTCAGCTACGGCAATCAGTGGGTCATTACCATAAATCGCCGATTTTCGGTCACCACTTGTAAAAACAGCGGCAAATCGATAGTTTGATCTTTCTGCAACTGGTTATTGATGTCATAAATCTTTGAACGACCATAAGCATCAAGCACCACGGTTTTATCTTCATACAGTGCAGCTATTTGTTTGTCATTACCAGCAATTAACCATTTCCGTTGACCCGCATCATTATCAAGCGAGAACAGATTCAGTCCTTGGCTATATTGCTGCGCAGATGAGGTAACATTAAACACCGACTCCATCAACGTTCGCGTAATGTCCGTATGGGTCGAATTTGCGGTGATTTGTGCTGGCACTTTATTTGGCCAAGCAACAATTAACGGCACTTTTAATAAATCACGATCAAAATTACTGTGGCTATTGTGCGTCACGATTTTTTTACTGTTATCGATAGCTAAACCATTCGCACCCGTAATGATGATTACCGTATTATCAAATTGATTAGATAGCTTAAGGTACGCAACCATCGACTCTAAATATTGGTCTAATTTTTTTGCATTGGCCTCTAAATCCGACAAAAGCATTTTTTTATTCTTATCACCAAGTGAATACTGCACAATTGAAAACAACGGTGCATGATTTTCAAGTTTATTTTGCTCATCATTCCACGCCATCCAATAATCGGTGGTCTGTTTATTGCTCTGCCGTTTTGCATCAGGCAAACTAAAGTTAGATAACAAAGCGTGGCGATAAAGCGGCTGGGCAAAACCGTCTGACGAAAACAGCCCCAGATTGTAACGCTGGCGTGCAACTGTATCTAATAAAACCGACGGTTTATGGCTAGCTAAAATACTGTTGTAATAGTTGGGATCGAGCCCATAAAACAGTGAAAAATCACTCAAATAAGTCTGTTCGCTTGCGCTGTAATGATTCTTAAATTGAATATTTTCCTCGGCAAATCCACTTAGCCATGGCATATCTTGAGTTAATATATCTTGGTTCCAGCCATCAATCACAATCATCAGTACATTGGTTTGCGTTTTGGTTTGCACTGGCTGATACGCGATTCGCCCTAATGGGTACTCAATTGCAATGGCAAACGGATTGCCCTCTTCCTCTATTCGACTTTGATAATCGCCTTCATCAATAAAGCCATGACGCTCTAAAAAGTGACGAGCTGTCATTGGGTAAGAAAGCGGTAAACTTGAACGCTGCATGGTGATTGGTCGATAAAAATTGGCATCAGCCCAAATATGAATTAAATGCGATGACACAAAGCAAAGCATACAGATAATCACCAGCGGTTTAACATAACGGCTACGCTTATTTAACGTGCGCAGTTTCTTCCAGCTCCAAATCGCAAACAGAATTTCGACCAGTAACACAAGCGGAATGAAAATAAAGGCGATATTTAAAAACGACCGGTCAGCAGAGGTTAAGATATGCCAGATTGAGACATTAAGGTGCATGCGAAAATACGAAAAAACCTGTATATCAATCAGCAATAGCGAAATGCCTAATGTTGCAATGATCGTTGCAATAATGCGTTGCCAGCGCGATGAGTGAATAAAAAAACTCAGCGGGAATAATAAAATCAGATAAGTGATAAACGTTAAAAAACTGAAATGACCAATTCCACTAATGATGGCATAAAATCGCCCCATAAAACTGCGTGGCCAATCGGCAATAAACAGGTACTTACTCCCTAAAAGAATCACAACAAAAATATTAAATAAAGTAAACCAATGCCCCCAACTAACGATTTGTGAAGCGCGGTCATCGTCTAAGTGATTGTTTTTCAGTTTAAGCATAATCAATGAGTATTTAACAAAAATGGCGAGAATAATAAATCATAATTACGGGCTAGTTTACCTGATTTTTTAAAATCTTTCTGTACTTTTTTATCGTAGACTTTAAAGCGCAAAAACAAATAAGGGCCTTGAACAGCAACAAGGCACAGTCTAGCTATTTGCGTAATCAAAGATACTTGCTATAATCTGTCGATTAAATTTCGTTAATCAAAAAGACAATCACTTTGGCAATTACACAACTCACTGTTAAACACGTTCAACCCGATTTATCCCAAGCAAGCGAGGCCTTAAATCAATCTGATTCATTGACAACTTGTACCGATTTGCTGACGATGCAGCCTCGAATGGCATCGGCGTTATCGCTTTTTTGCACGCCCAATAGGCAGCGATACAGCCCGCGTTTTATGCTGCTTAAAGCCCCAGAGAGTGATCTGTTTTTTTCACTGTTAAATCAGTCTGTTAAATCAAAAGTCTCCGTCGATTTTCCGGGGTATTGCTATCATGTGAATGAAACGAAAATTACTTTAACAGAAGCAAAAAGCCCGCAAGATAATTTTGCAAGTCAAGGGGCTTGCTTTGCTGCCTCGTTTATCGATGCACAAACGTTGTTTGGTTGTGTGCGTCAGCCTGAGAATGACCACCTCAAATTACAATCAGGGCTACTACATCATGCTAATGGCGGGGTACTGATTCTAGGATTACGGGCACTGCTTGCGCAGCCAAACCTATGGTTACGACTCAAGCACATGGTGACTAAACAAGAATTTGACTGGTTTTCAACCGACGATTCGCATCCATTGCCATTATCGATTCCGCCACTTCCGCTTGATTTACGGATCATTTTAGTTGGCGATAGACTGAGCTTAGCTGAGCTACAAGATAACGAGCCTGAATTTTACCAAACAGCGCTCTACTGCGAATTTGAAAATGAGCTTAATGTTAAGTCTCCCGAACACACCAAACAGTGGCTTGCGTATAATCAATTTATTGCAAACCAGCAACAACTGCCGCATATTGCCCCATCGGCTTATTGTGATCTAATTAAAGAAGCGACGCGATTTACTCAAGATCAGCACTATTTACCGCTTTCTGTCGATTGGATTAACAATTTGCTTGTTAACGCAAGCTACTTTGCAACAGATAGTATTGACAAAGCGGCGATTAAACAGGCTAGTGATCAAATCACATGGCGTCAAAATTATTTGGTTGAACGATTTCGAGAAGAAATTTTTACAAACCAAATAACCATCAACACCAAAGAACAAATTGTGGGTCAAATCAATGGATTATCGGTAATTGAATACCCCGGTTATCCCGTCGCGATTGGCGAACCCACCCGGTTGAGTTGCCTCATCCATTATGGTGATGGTGAACTGATCGATATTGAACGAAAAACCGAATTAGCGGGCAATATTCATACCAAAGGCATGATGATCATGCAGGCATTTATCATGTCTGAATTTGCTATTCATAACCAATTGCCGTTTTCTGCCTCGCTGGTGTTTGAACAATCTTACAGCGAAATTGATGGTGACAGTGCCTCGCTCGCAGGGCTTTGTGTATTAATGAGCGCCTTATCAAATCAACCCATTGATCAGCAGTTAGCGGTAACCGGATCGGTTGACCAATTTGGCCATGTGCAGTCAATTGGCGGCGTTAATCAAAAAATCGAGGGGTTCTTCGCGGTGTGTAAACATCAAGGCCTGACTGGGCAACAAGGCGTCATTATTCCTGCGAGTAACCAGCGCCATTTGTGTTTAAGCGATGAGATTATTGAGGCAGTAGAACAACAAAAATTTTCTATTTTAGCGGTTGAAAATGTATCAGACGCATTGCATCTATTAACCGGCATTCCTTATAAAGATGACAACAAAACAATCACCCTTTATAAATTAATTCAGTCGCGTATTTTGTCACTGATGATGCAAGATAAAAAAAGTGAAGGCTGGTTTAGCCGGTGGCAAAAATTTTGCAAAAAATCACAATAGCCAATAAATGCTTATTGGTGAATTTTATTTTTAAATACTCAATTAAAAGGTTTTCTTATGACATTTGAACGTAAATCTTCGTATGATAAAGCGGATTTGATCAAATCCGGTAATAATGAATTATTCGGTCACGACGGACCGCCGCTTCCTTCTGATCTTATGTTGATGATGGATCGCGTTATTGAAATGAACGAACAAGGCGGCAATTTTGGTAAAGGTTATGTCGAAGCTGAACTTGATATCGATCCCGAATTATGGTTTTTTAAATGTCACTTTAAAAATGACCCGGTTATGCCTGGCTGCTTAGGTTTAGATGCGATGTGGCAACTGGTTGGATTTTATTTAGGCTGGCTCGGTGGTAAAGGTAAAGGCCGTGCGCTTGGCGTTGGCGAAGTGAAATTTACCGGGCAAGTTCTACCGACCAATAAAAAAGTGACGTATAAAATCCATTTCAAACGCGTTATTAACCGTAAACTGATCATGGGAATTGGCGATGGTGAAGTGTTTGTTGATGGTAAACTGATTTATCAAGCCTCAGATCTTAAAGTTGGCTTGTTCCAAGACACGGCATCTTTTTAATATAACCGGTCATGCGCTATTTTTACCGGTAAAAATAAACCCCCTATGCAGGGGGTTATCAATTTCCTTTGGTAAACAATCAAATCGAATTGAACGAGGTCATACGACCAAACTTTGCGTCTTGTAATTTTTTCTCTTTTCGATTTTTGATGAGTTTAATTAAATTTTTATGTGGAGTTTTCATAATATATCCTCCTTTTAGTTATCGTTATAACGTATCCGTATTCCCTTTTAGGAACAAATCCTGTTCCTGATTAATAGTGTTGTAATAATAAATTTCAAGCTTTCACCTCCTATTTATGATTATTTTTTTATAAGATGCCCCCGAAGGATATCTTATAAGCAAAGTAAGCTGTTATCACTTACTTTGCTTATGGTCTAATTGTAATTAGAACCATTGACCGAATCGTTTGATATAAATTCGTTTCATTAATTGTGCAACGCAGCAATAACAAAGCAATGTACCAACTAACCATGGGAAGTAAGACAACGGTAATGGCTCAAGTCCAATCAAATTACCCAGTGGCGAGAATGGAATATAAATACCAACAGCCATAATTAATATTGTCATTACAATCACAGGGAACGCCGCTGTACTTTGGATAAATGGAATTTTTTGCGTTCTTAACATATGCACAACTAACGTTTGTGACAATAACCCTTCAATAAACCAACCTGAATGGAACAAGGTTTGCGCTTCAACACTGTTTGCACTAAATACAAACCACATTAATGCATAGGTTGTAATGTCAAAAATGGATGAGGTTGGTCCAATCCAAACCATAAATCGACCGATATTTGGCGCATCCCATTTACGTGGTTTTTGTAAAAACTCATCATCCATTTTATCCCACGGTAATGACAGTTGTGAAATATCATATAACAAGTTTTGGATAAGTAAGTGAATCGCCAGCATCGGTAAAAACGGAATAAACGCACTCGCAACCAACACGGAAAACACATTACCAAAGTTCGAACTTGCGGTCATGTTCAGGTATTTCATGATATTACCGAATGTTTCACGGCCACGAATAACCCCTTCTTCAAGCACCATCAGGCTCTTTTCTAACAAGATAATATCTGCTGATTCTTTAGCAATATCGGTTGCTGTATCAACCGAAATCCCAACGTCGGCATCACGCAGCGCAGGCGCATCGTTAATCCCATCGCCCAAGAATCCAACAGTATGGCCATTTTCTTGCAATAATCGAATGATGCGCGATTTTTGAAGCGGCGTTAATTTAGCAAAAATGGTTCGTTGCTCAATTTGCTCTTTCAGCTGCGCATCATCCATGGTTTCAATTTCTGTGCCAAGTAAAGGAATCCCCGGCTCAAGCCCCACTTCACGGCAAACTTTAGTCGTCACAATTTCATTATCGCCAGTTAGCACTTTCACCGCAACGCCATGTTCGTTTAAGGCGGCAATCGCTTCTAATGCGCTCTCTTTTGGTGGATCTAAGAACGTTAAGAATCCACGAATCGCAAGCGCTGTCTCATCTGCAACGCTATATTGTGTTTTGGTTTGATCAGCAGGAATATCTTTCATTCCAACCGCTAACACTCTAAAACCATCTTTATTATAGTTGTGAGCAAGCTCGATCAACTCTTTTTTACGATTCTCATCTAACGGTTGATATTGATTATTTTCATAAACATGCGTTGCAATAGACAACATTTCTTCAACCGCACCTTTACAAATCATCAAGTGATTATCATCACCATTTTGAACCACAACAGACAAACGACGACGCACAAAATCAAACGGCAATTCATCAATTTTAGAATATTGACCGACACCAACTTTTCTCACTTTGGTTTTTTCTTCGGCAAATTGGATAATCGCTTTATCCATCAAGTTTTTCATGCCACTTTGATAATAGCTGTTAAGCCAAGCCAGTTTTAGCACCGACGGATCGATTTGCCCATTGATATCAAGGTGATGTTCTAAAATGATTTTATCTTGCGTAAGTGTGCCGGTTTTATCGGTACAAAGCACATCCATTGCGCCAAAGTTTTGGATTGCATTTAATCGCTTAACCACCACTTTACGTTTTGCCATGCCAACCGCGCCTTTGGCTAAGTTCGCGCTCACAATCATCGGTAACATTTCAGGAGTTAAGCCAACAGCAACGGCAAGCGCAAATAAGGTTGCTTCGCCCCAGTCGCCTTTTGAAAAACCATTAATCAAAAGTACAATTGGCACCATAATGAGCATGAAACGAATAAGTAACCAGCTAACACTATTCACGCCGCGGTCGAATGACGTTTCAGCGCGCGATCCGACAATGGATTTAGCCAGTGAACCAAAATAGGTATCAGCGCCGGTTGCAACCACCATGGCTTTTGCTGTGCCGCTAACTACGTTTGTGCCCATAAAACAGACATTATTCACATCAAGCACGTTATCTTTATCAATCTCATCGGGATTGATTTCATCCGTTGTTTTTTGGGACACCGCACCTAACGTATCATACTTTTCAACGGGAATAGATTCGCCAGTTAACACCGCTTGACTCACAAAAAGATCACGTGACTCAATGAGTCGAATATCAGCTGGAATCATATCGCCAGCGGATAAAAAAACAATATCACCCGGTACAATTTCATTGAGTGGAATTTCGATTTGCTCTGGTGTCATGTTTTTATGTGGACGACGTAATACCGTTGCGGTGGTTCGAATCATCGACTTTAATGCTTCAGCCGCTTTATTTGAACGATATTCTTGCCAAAAACGCAATAAACCACTGAGTGATACCATCACTAAAATGATGACAACACCGGTAATATCGGTTTCATCGCCATCTTGCAGTGGTAACCAATAATCAGTGAAAAAGCTAACACTGGCTAAAATTAATAACACAAAAATAAATGGGTTGTTAAATGCGGCTATTAACTGCACAAACGCCGAAGGAACACGTTCTCTTGCTACTTCGTTCTTACCGTATTTCTCGAGTCGAGATTTTGCATCGGCTTGCGTTAACCCAAGCATGTTGGACTGAAATTTTGACAATGTATTATCAAGGCTATTTTTAGCCTCGTTTATCGCTTTGATGTCTACGTTACTTTGTTCTGTATTTTTTGTCATTTGGTTATACCTACCATTTACTCTTTTTTAGACGAACTCATTCCATCTTGCAAAGGAATCCAATCCTAAGACATGAATATTTGGAATAAATTAAAAATTAACTGCGTAGCAAAGTGGCTAATTAAAGCTATTTTGCAAAAATGCAATGATAAATTTGAAGTTGAATAAGTTAACTAAAAATTAGTGACAACTAGGTGGTTCTAGGTGTTTTTCAGATAGGTGTAATGTGCACAACAAAAAAATTTGCGCGGAATGTTTGTTTGAATTTGTGTGATAGCGTCTTGAAAATTGCATATCGTTCACCGTTACCGTTTTGTCCATCTCGGCTTGTGAACTGAAAAAATGATTATTTAGACAGGTTCTTAACCAATGATGGCATGTTGTAATTTATCTCCCCACATTTGGGGTGACCCGATTGAGCGTCCATATTTCTCCTGTGAATTCGACTCAACGCCTTTTTATTTCTACTTTTCCTCGCCCTTGCTTCAACATTTTCGTGTAAAATTGGTTGAAATAGAAGAAAAGCCAAAAGGTGCGCACTTTATACTCTTTTAAAACCGGCAAGTCAACCACTTATTGCCATTATCGCCTTTTTTATTCTATGCCTAGCCCCTGTTTTAGCCAATGATCAAACGGTGAATCAAAATTGATAG
>JAVSBY010000036.1:0-10316 GCA_031960925.1 Gilliamella sp. CRA003912 | reverse complement strand
AACTTTCTTTTATTGTATTTATAGGATGATGAAATATGGACTTTATTGAAGTATTAAAAGACAATTGGATCAATTTCTTTATCATTTTTGCATTTCCCATTGTTGGACTTTTATATAGAAATCATAAAAAAATTCATTATTTCGACAACATTATTAAGTATGCCGACATTTTAGAAAAAACCCCACAACCGGCCTATCAAAAAGATTACTTAAATAATATTAAAAAGAAACTGCTTTGGGAAAAGGTCTGTTTTTATCAACCCGGTGATATCAACAAAGAACACATTGCCATATCCCTAATTAATGCCGATAAAAACAATATTATTAACTTAAATTATTTGGATTCACTCACCAGCTACTTTTCAATTCAAAAAGATCGCATTGTCGCTGGCCGGCTTTTCCTTGTGCCCGAAGTTATCATGGGCTTTATTGCAATTATCTTTACCACACTCATTTTTATTGCCAATCTTTACGCGATTTTCCATTTCGTCAGTTTCGTGTCGGTCTATATCGCGTTGTTAACGGTTTTTGTGCTGATTATCACCGCTTACCAATTTGGTTCAGCGCCGATCAAACGCGTTTATATGTTTCATCGCATTTTGTGTGATCATGAATTTTTAGCTCGCGCAAATCACGTTTATGACACCATCAATGAACGTCAACTATCGCAATAATTCTTAGGGTAAAAGCAGCCTGTCAACCGATTTACCTTTAGGCCACTGGCTGCTTATCACCACTTTTACCGATTAAATCGTGATGCCCCCTTTAAAAGCATTGATAACCCTGCACCGGATCCGGTATGCTGTTAACTTAGCTTGATTAACTTAGCTTTAGGTTTCATTGATATATAAATTACGTCGCTGCTAACTCGGTTAACTCAACTTAAAAAAAGCAATACGTTAAAAAGATGAGTTTTGATGTTAAGCGCAGTTAAAGACGATGAACCCGTTATCGCACTACATTAAGGAAGTATTTATGTCTACCCCAGAAACCGCGCCGTTACGCGCAAAAAAACCATCAATACTTGGTGGTACATTAATCATCGCCGGCACTATTGTCGGTGCGGGCATGTTCTCATTACCTATCGTTATGGCCGGTTCTTGGTTTTTTTGGGGCACAATCGTGCTTGTCTTTACGTGGTTTTGTATGTTGATATCAGGCCTGATGATTTTAGAAGCCAACTTACATTATCCTGTCGGGTCAAGTTTCAACACCATTGTTAAAGATTTGCTTGGCAAAAAATGGAATGCCCTTAACGGCTTTACGGTCGCCTTTGTACTTTATATCCTCACTTATGCCTATATTTCGGCAAGTGGTTCGGTATTGAACTTAACGTTTAACCAAGAGTTCGGGATTAATCTTACTCAGCCAGTGTCTGGCGCGCTGTTTGCTTTTGGCTTTGCATTTGTTGTCTGGCTCAGTACTGGCGCGGTTAGCCGCGTTGCCTCGTTTGTACTTGGCGTTAAAATATTAACCTTTTTCCTGACGTTTGGTAATTTGCTTGGCAAAATCGATCCAATAATTTTAGTCAATGCCGATGATACCCACTTTCGTTATTTTCCCTACGTTTTAATGATCTTTCCGTTTTGTTTAACGTCTTTTGGCTATCACGGCAATGTGCCAAGCTTGGTGATTTATTATGGTAAAGATCCTAAACGAATCCTAAAAACCCTATTATTTGGCACCTTGATTGCCTTAACTCTGTATATCATCTGGTTAGTTTGTACCATGGGCAACATTCCGAGATGGGCATTTAAACCGATTATTGCAGCCGGCGGTAACATGGACCAATTAATTGCTGCCTTAGGCGGAATTAGCCGCGAAGCTTGGGTAAATGTGGTGTTGCTAGTCTTTTCAAATTTTGCTGTAGCAAGCTCGTATTTGGGGGTAACCCTTGGCTTATTTGATTACATTGCCGATCTGTTTAAATTTGATAATTCACGCTTGGGTCGCTTAAAAACAGCATCGGTTACCTTTTTACCGCCTATCTGTTTTGGCATGATTTTCCCGAACGGGTTTTTATACGCAATCGGTTTTGCGGGCCTTGCCGCAGCCATTTGGGCCGTGATTGTGCCGGCTTTATTGGTTAAAAAGTCACGCACACGATTTGCAACATCACAATTTACTGTGTTTGGCGGTAAACCGATGATTTATCTTATTTTAGCATTTGGCACTGTCAATATTATTGCGATGGTGTTATCCGGTTTAGACCTGCTGCCGGTCTATCGTTAAAAATGGATTAAAGTGCGGCATAATAAAACCGCCTTATCGGCACCGGTAAGGCGGTTTTATATCAGCGTATCACGTGAGTGACGGGTTATCCACCCAAACTATCAGCTATTAAAGGCACTTTCACCGTGGCTATTAATATCGAGCCCTTCACGTTCGTGTTCTTCTGACACCCGTAATCCAACCCATTTATCGGCTACTTTATAGCCGATAAAAGCCACAACAGCAGTCCAAACAATGCAGGTCACAATACTGAGCAGCTGAATGCCGACTTGGCTTAACATCGAAATTCCCTCGACATACCCAACGCCGCCTAACGACGATGACGTGAAGATGCCAGTTAATAAGCAGCCGACAATGCCACAAATTCCGTGCACCCCAAAAACATCACAGGTGTCATCAATTTTTAACAGACGTTTTAATGAAGATACCCCCCATACCCCGGCCATACCACAAATCAAGCCAATGCAAAGGGCGCCGCCCACACCAACAAATCCGGCCGCAGGGGTTATTCCAACTAAGCCGGCAATAATGCCTGAAACGCCACCTAAACAAGAAGGTTTTTTACGTAATACCCATTCAGTTAATGTCCACGATAACACTGCCGCTGCGGTTGCTGCAACGGTATTGATAAATGCCAGCCCCGCCACTTCATCAGCATGGGTTGATGATCCCGCATTAAACCCAAACCAACCGATATACAAAATGGCCGCGCCAAGATAAACAAATGGTAAATTGAAGGGTTTTAAAGGCTCTTTATTGAATCCAATTCGGTTTTTGATGAGATAAGCGCCCATCAATCCTGCAACAGCAGCATTAATATGGACAACCGTGCCCCCGGCAAAATCTAATGCTCCCTCGTCACCTAAAATGCCGCCGCCCCACACCATGTGGGCAATGGGAATGTAGGAGAACGTAAACCAAATAGTCATAAAAATAAGGACAGCCGAAAAGCGGATCCGTTCAGCAAATGCGCCAGGGATCAAACAGCATGTGATGCAAGCAAACGATCCTTGAAAAGCCACCCAAATAAAGGTTGAAATCGATCCTGTTACATCTTGAATACCGATCCCTGCAAGCAGCACATGATCAAGGTTACCAAAAAATCCATTGCCTTGACCAAAAGCAAGAGAATAGCCATAGCTAATCCATAACACAGCAATCAGCGAGAAGGTCACTAAAATTTGAGATAACATTGATAACACATTTTTAGAACGTAACAGCCCGCCATAAAATAGCCCAATTCCCGGCACAGACATAAATAAGACAAGGGCTGTGCAAATCATCATAAAGCCATTATCGGCTTTATCAACCAACGGCTCAGATGTTGCGGCTGCTGACATTGAGAGTAAAATCCCGAAAATGAAAGTGAATTTTTTTACCATAATTATTCCCTTAATGTATTTGATACTCGGTTTAATATGACTGACACGCGATCTTTGCCTTAGAGCGCAGATTCATCGGTTTCCCCTGTACGAATCCGCACAACATGCTCTAATGCTGCGACAAAAATTTTGCCATCGCCAATTTTGCCGGTATAAGCCGCTTTGGTAATGGTTGCAACTACGTCATCAAGGATGTCATCGCTTACAGCCAGTTCGATTTTTACTTTTGGTAAGAAATTTACGGTATATTCAGCGCCACGATACAGCTCGGCATGCCCTTTTTGACGACCGAATCCCTTGACTTCGGTCACTGTTAGGCCGGTTACACCAATAGTTGAAAGGGCTTCTCGCACTTCTTCAAGTTTGAACGGTTTTATAACCACTGTGACTAATTTCATCGTTAGCTCCTCTAATCATTGCGACAGAGTAAACAATGCAAAGGCTATGCCAACTTTATTGATAACCGCGCAAAAGGACGAAAACAGCAAGACAGCGAAATCTAATGCGCGATTACTAAAAAAAATCAGGAAATAAAGGGGAAATACGCCGTAATGGCTTCATTTAAGTGCAAGCGAATTCATACATGGCGCCTTAATTGCACAATAAAGACGCAATGTGCAATTAAAAGGTCACCATTAATTTGCGGTATTCATCATAAGCAAAATGGTCAGTCATGCCACTGATATAATCTTGCAGCAAACGACAACGATAATAAAATTCCCACGTGGCAAATGCCTTATCTATAGGATCACAGCTTTTAATCGCTTGCTGATACGCCACACAATGTTTGGCCGATAGCTTATGATACAGGCGGGTTTCAATTAAATAATCTTGATGATGATGGTGCTCAGCTAACTGCATAAAATCACACGCTCGCATATCTAATAAAGGGCGGTAAATATCGAGTAACCCATGAATAATACGGTGACCTTGCAGCTCTAAATTTTCAACCGATTCATGATTAAACACATGTTCAAAGGCCACTTTTTTAAATATGTTGAGTAACTTATATTCAGCGTCATGATCTTCAAGCAGCGCATCATTAAATGATCCGTGATAAATCGATTCGATATTTTCAATAAAACGTTCGGCAGCATGCGGCACCAATTTACCAATCGTATTGACTCTTAAATACATAAAAAACTGAGCAATACTTATCGGATCAAAGTGATGTTGTTTAAGTTTTTCATAAGGCCGCTCAACCACATCATCAAATAAATCGCCTTCTTTAACCGGTCCCCACGTTTGCTTAAGATAATGATAAAGCTGCTCAATGCTCAAAATCTTTTTCTCGATCGCATCTTCCAGATCAGCAATGCAGTAAGAAATATCATCAGCCGCTTCCATAATATAAGTCAATGGATAGCGGTGGAACGGCTGGATATGGAGTTCATGACAAAGACTTTTAATAAACGGTTCTTCAGACAGATAATAACCCGGCTTTTTCATGAGATAGCAAAACGACGCTGGCAGGGGATCGCACCAATACGCCGGTTTGGTGTATTTAAGTATTGCGGCAATTTGAGAATAGGTTAAATCCAACCGTAATAGGGTATGCACCAGTCGTATCGCTTGTGCATTGCCTTCAAAATGAGACAGATCTTGACGTACCTTTTGTTTCAAATCAGTCAGTTCTGGGCTGTCATTTTGTTGCGGTAAAAAAGCGGCATGATGCGGCGATTGCGTGGGTGATAAATACGCAACAAACCACTGATTAATCGCCAGCTCACCAAAATGACCAAAGGGCGGATTACCAATGTCGTGCATCAAGCAGGCCATTTCAACAATACTTTCAATGACATCACCCCATTTATCCAAACCAACGTCAGCCAATTTATCGGCTTTGCCAAGCCGATGAATAATCTCTTTAACGATATGACGCCCCACTTGCTGCACTTCCATCGAATGGGTTAACCTAGAGCGCACAACCGCATTTCGTTCTAGTGGAAAAACTTGCGTTTTTTGTTGTAATCGGCGAATTGCGGCCGAATTTAAAATGCGGCCACGATCACTCTCAAAGCAGCGCAAAATGGAATAGGCGTCTTGTAACAGTTTATGCCCTTTGCCGGTATTACGCTGGTAGTTAATTTTATCGCCGAAATTGATCACGCTATCTCCTTATCTGGTTATCTCAACTTATCATCAGCATAAATGGGTAAGCTAAGCCAATTTTTGATTGGCCCACAAAATGGCAACTTGATACGTCTGCGGCAAGAAAGTCGCTAATTGATTCAACGCGCATCTTAATTGCGCCTTATCACCATGTGTCAAATTGATGTGCCCCACTTTGCGCCCGTCTCTCACCGCTTTTTCATACCAATGCACATGCGCCAAGTCAACCGACAGCCAATCGGTATTGAGTGGCATTCCAATCAGGTTGACCATCACAGAAGGCGCAAACACCGCAGGTTTTGGCATCGGTAAGTTCAAAATAGCCCGTAAATGCAGCTCAAATTGACTGATCGACGCCCCATTTTGGGTCCAATGTCCGCTGTTATGCACGCGAGGTGCCAGCTCATTAATCAGTAATTTGCCATCCAGTACAAAGCATTCCATCGCCATCACGCCGACATAATTAAGCTTATGCATAATCGCGCTTAGCATGCGCTCTGCTTGCTGCTGCAATGCAGCATGTTGATCAGGCAGCACAACGCTCATCGTCAAAATGCCATCTTGATGCAAATTATTGATTAAGGGATAAAATACCGTTTCACCGCTTGCGTTTCTTGCGCCAACTAATGACACCTCTTTTTCAAACGCAATCGCTTGTTCAACAATCGCTTGCTGATAGACCTCGCAAGGCACGTGATCCACATTATCCGCGCTAATTCGCCATTGACCACGGCCATCGTAACCGCCAGTTCGCCGTTTCACAATTAACCTATCGCCAAGCGCGTCAAATATTTGCGGCCATTCTTGCTGGCCATTGAGCGGTAACCAATTAGCGGTCGGCAAGGACAGGGAATCAAACAGCTGTTTTTGCGTTTTTCGATCTGCAATAATTGGAAACACATCGCGGTTAACAAACTGCGCATGCTTAGCCAAGCGAGAAGTAAACGGGGTATCTGGCCAGCGCTCTATTTCGGCGGTGATAACTGATTGCTGGTAAGGAATTGACTGAGGATCAACATCTAATCCGACCGGGAATACTGCAATGCCAAGTGGCTCACCGGCTTGTTTTAACATGCGGCCAAGTTGCCCATTGCCAAGTACACAAACTGACATCATGCTCATATCACACCTCAACTCTGGGATCGGGATGAGCTAGCACATCCTCGGTTTGATGCTGACGAAACGCCTGCAATCGCTGATAAATGTCCGGGTTATGTAGCGCTAAAATCTGAGCCGCCAATAGTGCAGCATTGGCCGCCCCGGCTTGACCAATTGCCAAGGTACCAACCGGGATCCCTTTTGGCATTTGAACAATCGAATATAAGCTGTCAACGCCACTTAACGCCGCACTTTGCACAGGCACACCCAGCACCGGCACCAACGTTTTTGCAGCTAACATGCCGGGCAGATGCGCCGCGCCACCCGCGCCGGCAATGATGACACTAAACCCATTTTGTTTGGCATTTTCAGCGAATTGAAATAATTTATCGGGCGTTCGATGCGCCGATACAATGTCAACATGATAGGAAAGAGACAACGAATCAAGCACTTTAGCAGCCGCTTGCAAGGTAGACCAATCACTTTTTGAACCCATAACAATGGCAATTTGTGTTTGTTTTGACGAAAGAGGTGTAACAGACTGTGTTTGCATAAGAATAGGGAGATTCATTATTAGGAACAGGTGAACAAAGTATACACTAAAATAAATAAAATGAGCTAGTCGATCTTTTCGGCACTTTGCGCCAAAAACCGGTGATTAACCTTGATTCCAATCAGATTATTACCCAAGCCAAATGCCGTGCAAACCGCTATCTAGCATGCAAAACGCATAGTGAATCTTGCTTACCTGACGCGCAAAACAGACATGGTTTGAACCGTAATAATTGAAAAAAAGGAATAATTTTGTCACATAGCACTTGAAAAAAAAGGATCGATGCCCATATCACTAACATCAAATTATCTATTTTAATCAGTCAAATTCGAGGTACTAATCAATGAGTAAACAAGGAACTGAAACTCGTGGATTTCAATCCGAAGTCAAACAACTTCTGCATTTAATGATTCACTCTTTATATTCAAACAAAGAGATCTTTTTAAGAGAATTAATCTCTAACGCGTCTGACGCTGCTGACAAATTGCGCTTTAAAGCCCTTGAAAATGCCGACCTTTATGCTGGCGATGGTGAACTTGGCGTAAAAATTTCGGCCGATAAAGACGCTGGCACATTAACGATTTCCGATAACGGGATCGGTATGACGCGTGATGAAGTCATTGAAAACTTAGGGACTATCGCTAAATCGGGCACCAAAGCATTTTTAGAATCCATCGGCAGCGATCAAGCGAAAGACAGCCAATTAATTGGTCAATTCGGTGTCGGTTTCTACTCTGCATTTATTGTTGCTGACAAAGTCACGGTGCGAACTCGCTCTGCAATGGCCAGTGCTGATGAAGCGGTGATGTGGGAATCAGCTGGCGAAGGTGAATACACCGTATCAAACGATCATAAAGAGACCCGCGGCACCGAAATCACGTTACATTTAAAAGACGATGAAAAAGAGTTTTTAGACGATTGGCGCCTCCGTTCGATTATTAGTAAATATTCTGACCATATCTCACTGCCGGTCGAAGTCCAAACTGTCGATGAAGAAAGTAAAGAAGTTAAATGGGAAAAAGTCAACAAAGCCCAAGCACTTTGGACGCGGAGCAAATCCGAACTTAGCGATGACGATTATAAAGAATTTTATAAACACATTTCGCATGATTTTGCCGATCCACTCAGCTGGAGCCACAACCGCGTTGAAGGTAAACAAGAATACACCAGCTTGCTTTATATTCCATCTAAAGCGCCGTGGGACATGTGGAACCGTGACAATAAGCATGGGTTAAAATTGTATGTTCAGCGCGTATTTATTATGGATGATGCAGAACAATTTATGCCAAATTACTTACGTTTTGTGAAAGGCTTAATTGATTCGAATGATCTTCCATTAAATGTCTCGCGCGAAATCTTGCAAGATAGCAAAGTGACTCAAAGCTTGCGTAATGCCTGCACCAAACGGGTGTTACAAATGTTAGAAAAACTGGCTAAAGACGACAAGGATAGCTACTTACAATTTTGGAATGAATTTGGGTTAGTATTAAAAGAAGGCACAGGCGAAGACTTTGCTAACCGTGAAACGATTGCAAAATTATTACGCTTTAGCTCAACGCACACAGACAGTGATGCACAAACCGTATCGCTTGATGACTATATTAGCCGCATGCAAGACGGTCAGGAAAAAATCTACTACATCACAGCCGACAGTTATGGCGCAGCTAAAAACAGCCCGCATTTAGAACTGTTTAAGAAAAAAGGCATCGAAGTATTACTACTTTCTGATCGCATCGACGAATGGATGATGAGCAACTTAACCGAGGTTGAAGGTAAAGCCTTCCAATCTATTAGCAAATCAGATGAATCGATCGAAAAACTGGCTGATCAAGATAGCGAAGAGCAAAAAGAAGCGGAAAAAGCGCTTGAGCCGTTTATTGAACGTGTCAAAGCCGTATTAGGTGAAAAAGTGAAAGAGGTGAAATTAACCCACCGCTTAACGGATACGCCTGCGATTGTCACAACCGCCGCTGATGAGATGAGTACGCAAATGGCAAAACTATTTGCAGCAGCAGGACAAAAAGCGCCGGATATCAAATACACCTTTGAAATCAATCCGGATCATAAACTGGTTAAACGCGTTGCAGATACCACTGATGAAAGCCAATTTGCCGATTGGGTTGAACTGTTGTTAGACCAAGCGTTACTGGCCGAAAAAGGATCGCTCAGTGATCCAAGTAAATTTATCCAAACCATGAATAAATTACTAACCCACTAATCATTACCCGCAAGCTGCAGCCCTTAACACAGTTAAGGGCTGTGCTTAATGGTAAGTCGCCGCTTTTCTTTTCTACGCCGTGGTTTTGTACATGCCACTTACCCGCTTTAGCCTTTTATCCCCCTGTAATCGATAATCACTCAAATCTTAGCGCCAAGCGAACCGAAACCAGGTATAATAGCGCAACTCACCATGCTCATTTATCGGCTTAATCGCCGCCACTATAGGGAGTTATATCTGCTATGTTTTACACATCAACCTATCTATCACCCGTTGGTTTAATCACGTTAGCATCAACGCACCATGCACTTGTCGGATTGTGGATAGAGGGCGAAAAATATATCGATAAAATCTGGCTAGCCAGCGCCACAGCCAATGATAATGTGCCGATTATTAAACAAACCAAACAATGGCTAGATGCGTACTTTACTGGCCGTAATCCGCCGGTGGATAAGCTGGCATTACAACCCAGTGGCTCGGCGTTTCGACAAGCTGTGTGGCAGATTTTACTTACGATCCCCTATGGTGAGCTCATCACCTACGGCGACATTGCAAAACAAATTGCCAAACAAACCCATCAAACCACCATGTCAAGCCAAGCGGTGGGTGGCGCAGTTGGGCATAATCCTATATCAATTATTATCCCTTGCCACCGCGTGGTTGGAAAGCACGGTAATTTGACCGGTTATGCAGGGGGAATTGATAAAAAAATTCAACTGCT
>JAVSBY010000035.1:0-3671 GCA_031960925.1 Gilliamella sp. CRA003912 | reverse complement strand
TTAGGGGCGAAGATTGAGCGGGTAATTTGAGTATTTATATATGTCTGAAATTAAATTAGGTTCAGCTTATTGTAATAATTATTATGTAGTTATTGTTAATTAAGATGATATTTCCTTACTTGACAGGTTTTAAAAGCAGATTTATATCTAAAATTACATCTCGATATTGCTGTTTTAGGCTGTTAAATGTTTTAGTTTGATACTTCAATATAAATATAACAGGCACACGGTATGTTTCACGTGATAATTGTCAAGCCATAAAACATACAAAATATCGTTTACCATTTGATAATCAATCAATTATATCTCGAAAAGATGTAATACGACCGTTTGATAGCTTCAATCGCTACCTTTATATGGAACATTATAATTTTTTGAGAATTATTACTAATATTTACAAGGTTAGAAATTTAAGTGAAACTTTAATTATAGCTAGAGTGAATCATAGCATATACGGTCGTAGAAGAGGGATTACTTACATTCAAAGCGATTTCAGTTAGCGAGATTAGAAGTAAAATTAAAAATACGATCTAAAATAAGTCGTTATGAATAGATCTATTACGATATCATTGTCTTTGCGTATCATGTCTTCGATTTACTTTTTTTGAAAAATAAAAAACAGAAAGGTAAAGTATTAAAATGAAAATCATAGTCACAGGTGGTGCAGGTTTTATCGGATCTGCAGTTGTGCGCCATATCATTAATCATACGCAAGACAGTGTCATTAATGTCGATAAATTGACATATGCGGGTAATTTACAATCTCTCGATCTCGTTTCTGGAAGTGATAGATATTATTTTGAGCAAGTGGATATTTGTGATAAACAGACTCTAGCTCAGCTTTTTTTGCAGCATCAACCCGATGCTGTCATGCATTTAGCCGCTGAAAGTCATGTTGATCGTTCTATTGACGGTCCTGCGGCTTTTATCGAAACAAATATTGTTGGAACGTACACTTTGCTTGAAGTTGCAAGAGGATATTGGAACACCTTATCGAAACAACGTAAAGAAGCATTTCGTTTCCATCACATTTCAACGGATGAAGTGTATGGTGATCTGCATGGTACCGATGATCTTTTTACTGAAACAACGCCTTATTCGCCAAGTAGCCCTTATTCTGCATCTAAAGCATCGAGTGATCATCTGGTTAGAGCATGGCTAAGAACTTATGGCTTTCCAACCATTGTAACCAATTGTTCGAATAATTATGGCCCATATCACTTCCCTGAAAAATTAATTCCTTTAGTTATTCTAAATGCCTTAGAAGGTAAACCATTACCTATTTATGGTGATGGCTCACAGATAAGAGATTGGCTTTATGTCGAAGACCATGCTAGAGCACTCTACAAGGTAGTGACAGAAGGTGAAGTTGGTGAAACCTATAACATAGGCGGGCATAATGAGCGTAAAAATATTGAAGTTGTTAAAACCATTTGTTCAATATTAGATGAATTGCAGCCAACTCATCCTAATGGTATTGAACACTATGCGGATTTAATTACCTTTGTGAAAGACAGACCAGGTCATGATTATCGTTATGCAATTGATGCGAGTAAAATATCGAAAACATTGGGATGGACTCCAAAAGAAACATTTGAAAGTGGAATTCGTAAAACAGTTGAATGGTATCTAGCCAATCAAATATGGTGCAGTAATATTAAAGATGGATCTTATGCTCGTGAGCGTGCTGGATTGATCAGTCATTCATGAAAAAATAGAGAGTGAATTATGAAAGGAATAGTTTTAGCTGGCGGTTCTGGTACTCGTTTACATCCAATCACTCGAGGTGTTTCAAAACAATTATTACCTATCTACGATAAGCCAATGGTTTATTATCCAATATCTGTATTAATGCTTGCAGGAATTAAGGATATTTTAATTATTTCAACGCCCGATGACATACATGGATTTAAACGTCTTTTGGGGGATGGTAGTGAATTTGGCGTTAATTTTAGTTATGTAGTACAACCTAGTCCAGACGGCCTTGCACAAGCATTCATTTTAGGTGAAGAGTTTATTGCTAATGATAATTGTAGTTTAGTGCTTGGTGATAACATTTATTTTGGTCAAAGCTTTGGTCAAAAACTTTCACAAGCGACTAGCCGTAAAGAAGGTGCAACAATATTCGGTTATCAAGTGACTGATCCAGAGCGTTTTGGAGTGGTTGAATTTGATGACAAGTTTAAAGCTCTTTCAATTGAAGAAAAACCATTAAAGCCAAAATCCAACTGGGCTGTGACAGGGCTTTATTTTTATGATAATTGTGTTGTAGATATGGCGAAACAAATTAAACCCTCCGCTCGAGGTGAATTAGAGATATCAACGCTCAATCAAATGTATCTTGAGAAGGGGACATTAAATGTTGAAATTCTTGGTCGAGGGTTTGCTTGGTTAGACACGGGTACGCATGATAGTTTGATTGAAGCATCGCAATTCATCCATACGATAGAGAAACGGCAAGGCTTAAAAGTGGCTTGTTTAGAAGAGATTGCATTTAGAAATGGTTGGTTGAATTGTACACAGCTTGAAGATGTAGCTCGCAAACTGAGTAAGACCGAATATGGTCAATATCTATATAGATTACTGGGAGAATATCATGCAAGTCATTGATACGAAAATAGCCGATGTAAAAATTATTCAACCTAAAATTTTTGGTGATAATCGTGGTTTTTTTCTTGAAACATTTGAAAAAAAACGTTATCAAGAAATGTTAAATATAGACTTTGATTTTGTTCAAGATAATCACTCTCGATCTCAAAAAAATGTACTACGTGGGCTTCATTTTCAAAAAGAAAATCCGCAAGGAAAATTAGTGCGTGTTGTGCGGGGTGAAGTGTTTGATGTTGCTGTTGATATACGTAAAACATCATCTACTTATGGGAAGTGGGTAGGTGTTATTTTATCCGAAGAAAATAAGACACAATTTTGGATCCCTCCAGGTCTTGCCCATGGTTTTGTTGTATTATCTGATATTGCTGATTTTGAATATAAATGTACTGATTACTACAATCCCAAGGTTGAGGGATGTTTGTTATGGAATGATCCAACAGTTAAAATAGATTGGCCGATATCAATGCCGATTTTGTCTGAAAAAGACAAGCTTGGTCATTTACTTGGAGATTTATAATGAAAGTATTATTAACTGGAGCGAATGGTCAGCTGGGTCGGTGTTTTCAGGATATTGTGCCTAATGATTGGCAATTAATTGCCACTGATAGTGATGAACTTGATATTACTAACCAGCAAGCTGTTGAATCATTAATATTTATGCATCGACCTGATGTAGTTGTTAATGCCGCCGCCTATACTGCAGTCGATAAAGCTGAGTTAGAACCAGATATTGCTCAGCAGATAAATGCACAAGGCCCTTATTATCTTGCGTTAGCTAGCTGTGCAATTGGTGCTCGTTTTTTTCATGTTTCAACCGATTATGTATTTGATGGTACTAAAAATACACCGTATTTAACCTCAGATGAAACGAAGCCTCTTGGTATTTATGGAAAAACCAAGCGAGAAGGTGAGCAATTAAGTTTAGATGCTAATCCTAATACTGTGATTATTCGGACTGCTTGGGTATTTAGTGAATATGGTAATAACTTTGTCAAAACCATGTTAAGATTAGCAAAAGAGCGGACTGAACTAAAAATTGTTGATGATCAAGTTGGCTGCCC
>JAVSBY010000034.1:12349-24123 GCA_031960925.1 Gilliamella sp. CRA003912 | reverse complement strand
ACCAGTAAAGCAATTTCGAATATGAGGAGCATTGTATACCATATCGTATAAGGTGCCAGTTTGCCAAGGACAAAAGGGTAACTTGGGCGAGTACGGCGGGGCAGCTTACCTAAAATATGAATGGTCATTGTCACAACAAAAAGTTGTAATAAATGGACAACTGCCGAGAACTGTTGGAAGTACTGTGAGTTGCCACTGGCATTGAAAAGTCCATCATAATTAAAATTGACTTTTGCAAGCGTTGGGACACTCAGACCAACATGAGTGGCAAGCGTTGTACGGTATTGGGTGTTTAATGCGCTGATTAACCCTGAATAATCCATAATCGAATTCAGCCCTGCGCTATAATATAAGGCATTATAATACAATATTGGTGAGGGTTGTCGTCCCGATAGCACATCAGCTTCAAAATGCGGTGGAATATAGAGGATTGCGTAGATTTTCGCTTTTTGTAGGGCTATTTCAGCATCTTGTAGTCGATTATCAAAATTGACCAAATCAGCATGGGCACCGGCATTTAAGTCTCGAACAATCTCACGTGATAAACTGCTTTTATCTTGATCCACATAGCCAACTGGCAAATCAAATAGCACACCGCGAGAGAAAATACTGCTGATAATCGTAAAAATGATTAGCGGTAAAATCCACATCAACCAATGGAATGTAAACCGTTTAAAAATAAATGGCATTTCATCATCAAATGCCGATTTAAAACGGTGCCAAAAATCAAACATTAGTTGTCTAATATCCATAATGTGCTCATGCCTGCACGTAAACCTTCAACAGGGGTTATTGGGTATAATCTGACTTCAAAGGTTTTTAGATCGAAATCGCCAGTCGCTCTAGTTGCGCGTTTAGTTGCATAATCTCCCATCGGTGCAATATAGCGAACTTCTGCCTCTATTTTTTTGTGACCAAGAGCGGGTACATCAAGCATGATATGATCGCCTTTATGGACGTTGGTCATGATATCTTCCCGGATATTAAACACAAAGTAGGCTTGCGAAAGGCGGATAATGGTTAATAGTGGGCTGTTTGCATTAAATAATTCCCCGACTTCAGCAGGAATAGAACCGATTTCACCTTCGACAGGGGCTCTAAGTTGCAAATCATCCGATTGAATTTTCAATTGTTTTAATTGTTCTTCGGCTTGTTGTAACTGCGCGTCATAAATTTTACGTTGTTCAATGCGATCACCATGCTGTGCTTGATCTAAGTTAGCTTTTGCTGATTGAATTTGCTGATACGCAGAGTCACGTGCTTTTAATGCACTATCTAACATGGATTGCGATACAAAGCCTTTTGAAGAAATTGCTTTATTTCGCTCATAATCTTTGGCTGCATTTTCGTAAGTTACTTTGGCTTGTTCAAGTAGGGCTTCGTAGTAACGAATGCTTTCTTCTCGCGTGCCGTGCTGCGATTGTTCTACTTGCGCTTTGGCTTGATCTCTTGCTGCTTCTGCGGCTTTAACTTGCGCCAAAAGTTCCGGGCTGTCTAAAGTGATAAGTAAGTCATTTTGTTTAACATCATCACCACGATTGACGTGAATGACTTGTACGCGTCCTTTTGCTTTTGATGCAACACTAACATTAGGCGCATCAACTTCACCTTGTAAAATCAGATTACTATTGTGCGAGCGGATCAAAACTGTCATTGATATTACGATAATAATCAATGCAATGATAATAAAAATTTTTTTATTCATAGAATTTATTTACAGCCAAAGAAAAGATAAAACTAATAGATAAGCATAACACTATATGTTAAGGTGACGCAATATACTGAAATTAAACACTGATTGTTATACCAAAAATGCTTTCTGATTTAAATAAATTAATAGACGTGGCTAATGAATGATATTTGTCAAAATAAATAGAAAAACTCTCATTTATTTAGTATGATAACTTTTAGTTAAATACATTAAGGTTTAAATATGAAAAAAATAATAATTGTTGGCGGTGGTGCAGGTGGTTTAGAGCTTGCAACTGAGCTAGGTAATAAGCTTGGTAAAAATAATCAAGCAGAAATTACCTTAATAGATAGAAATAGTTATCACCTTTGGAAACCGTTATTGCATGAAGTTGCAACTGGCGTGCTCGATGAGCATGTAGACAATATTTACTATGCTTCGCAAGGTCAGCAGCATCACTTTCTGTTTAAACAAGCCACTTTACTTGATATCAATCGTGAGAAAAAACAGGTTATTGTGTCGGACACAAAATCAGACACAGAACATGTCGATTATGATATTTTGGTGGTGGCGATTGGGAGTACGTCAAATGATTTTGGTACGCCAGGAGTTAAAGAGCACTGCATCTTTTTGGATGACCAAAATGCCGCGATTAAACTGCGTGAAACGTTAATTTCTAAATTTACCCGTTTTTGCTCTATTATCGATAATCAATCAACCTCTGATGAAGATAAAATCCACATCGCTATTGTTGGCGGGGGGGCTACTGGGATTGAATTAGCGTCAGAATTGCCTAACATGGTTGAAACTTTTGGTGCTTGTGGCCGAAATAAAATGTGTTCTGATCTGTTAGTTGTGACTGTGATTGAAGCAGCTGACCGCATTTTACCTGCACTGCCTGAAAAAACCGCGCTTGAAATCACCGATACCTTAACTAAAAATGAAATCAATGTGCTAACCAATACTATGATAACCAAAGCTGATGTTGATGGTTTTTATCCAAAAGAGGGAGATAAAATTACCGCTGATATCATGATTTGGACTGCCGGTGTTAAAGCGCCTGATTTTCTAAGAAATATTGCAGGGCTTGAATCGAGCCGTTCAAATCAATTAGTGGTTAAGCCGACACTTCAAACCACAATAGATGATGATATTTTTGTCATTGGCGATTGTGCGTATGCTATGCAAGATAATGGCCGACCTGCCCCGCCTTCTGCGCAAGCCGCGCACCAGATGGCTCAAATTTGTGCGCAAAATATTGAACGATATCTCAATAATCAGTCACTAAAAACGTTCAAATACACAGATAAAGGCACCATCATTTCATTACATGACACTGCACAAGGCGTGATTACAGTGATTGGTAACAACCAACTCGGTGTTAAAGGTGGCTTAGCTTTATTGATTCATCGATTATTATACCGAATGCATCAAGCCAGTTTACTTGGTATTTATAAAACGTTCCGTTTTGCGAGAGCATCGAAAATAATGCATAAAACAAAAGCAACGTCTATTTTCACTCAGCGTGATTAATGCGATTGAATGCGTCAATAAATTTTAATAAAGCCCTGTTTATCAGGGCAAAATTATGACAAATTGGTGTGGTAATGTGACTCGGCTATTTTTTTCACAGGCCCAAAGCTTTTACGATAAAGGTGATTAATGCCGTACTTTTGGATATTTTCCAAATGGACTTTAGTTGGGTAGCCTTTATGCTGAGCAAGGCCATATTGTGGGTATTTTTTATCAAGCGCCATCATTTCTCTATCACGTGTTACTTTGGCTAAAATTGAGGCGGCACTGATTTCAGGTACCAATAAATCCCCTTTAATTACCGCTTGTGCCTCAATCCCAAAGTCTGGGCTACGATTACCATCAACTAGCACAAAATTTGGTTTGATGAATAATCCCGCGACAGCGCGCTGCATTGCAAGCAAGGTCGCATGATAGATGTTGAGTGTGTCGATTTCATCAACCGAGGCTCTTGTAATGCACCAAGCAAGGGCTTTTTGTTTGATAAGCGTATAGTACAATTCACGTTTTTTTTCGGTCAATTTTTTTGAGTCTGTTAACCCCGGTATTGGATTATTGGGGTCTAAAATCACAGCGGCTGTCACCACATCACCACATAATGGGCCACGACCAACTTCATCAACACCGGCAATTAACGTAGCATTTGGGTAAATAAATTGATTGTTCACTGACGCTCTCCAATTACATCGAACACCGCTTTGGCCGCTTGTTGATCTGCCTGGCAACGGATTTGTTGGTGCAGTGTTAAAAAGTGCTCTTTCAATTGGGAATTATCTTGACCTAAATACTGCAGTAGGTGATTAGCGATATTTTCTGGCGTGCAATCGTGTTGTAAAAGCTCTGGAACGAGTTGTTTACCGGCAAGAATATTTGGCAAAGAGACATATGGCGTTTTGATCAATTTTTTGGCTAACCAAAAAGTGAAGGGTTTCATTTTATAGCCAACAACCATTGGGCATTTGGCCAACATGCACTCGAGTGCTACCGTGCCAGATGCTAATATGGCAGCATTGCTGGCAATCATTGCCTCACGAGCTTGTCCATCTAACAGTTGCACGGGTAAGTCCGGCGCAATTTGTGCTTTAATTTGTTCAAATTCAGCGCGTCTTTTTTGATTAACGAGCGGGACTAAAATATGTAAATCCGGATAGTGCGCTCGTACTAATTTTACGGCTTGCAAAAACGGCGCTGACAGTAGTGAAACTTCAGCATGGCGACTTCCTGGCAAAACAGCAAGGCAATGTGCGCCAAGCGGAATAGCGAGCTGTTGCCTGATTGCGATGTGATCGGGGAAAAGGGGAATATCATCGGCCATTTTATGACCAATAAATCGGCACGGCACATCAAACTTATCATAAAAGCTTTTTTCAAAAGGCAAAAAAGCCAAAATAAGATTGGTGTTACGTTTGATTTTGAATACTCTTTTTTGTTTCCAAGCCCAGACAGACGGGCTAACATAGTGGATTGTTTTTATCCCTTTTTGTTTTAACTTTCCCTCTAACGATAAGTTAAAATCAGGGGCATCAATACCAATAAAGATATCAGGTTTGAGCGCAGTTAGGCGTTTTGTGAGATCTCGCCTTATCGATAAAATACGGCGCAAACGACCTAACACTTCGACAATGCCCATGACCGAGAGTTCATCGGTTTCATACCATGCTTCGCAGCCTTCGGCTTGCATTTTTGGACCTGCAATCCCGACAAAACGAATGGATGGGTTTTGGGCTTTAAGGGCGCGAATTAATCCAGCCCCTAAAATGTCACCGGATGTTTCACCAGCGACAAGGGCAATTGTAAGAGGTTTATCAGCCATTAACGGATAATACCACGTGTTGATCTTGCAAAGAAATCGACAAATAATTGCACTTCAGGATGCGTTTTAGCGATAGCTTCAATTTCGCTTTTCGCATCTTCCAGTCTTAATTCATTTCGATAGAGAATCTTATAACTATTGCGAATTGCTTGCAGTGCGTCTTTACTAAAACCACGTCGTTTTAACCCTTCATAGTTTACCCCATGTGGCGTTGCATGATTTCCTTGTGCAATCACATATGGAGGCACGTCTTGCGCAACACCTGAGCACCCACCGACCATGACGTGTGAACCAATGACACAAAATTGATGGACCGCAGTCATGCCACCAATAATAACGTGATTATCTAATTCAACATGTCCGCCTAATGTTGCGTTATTTGCTAAGATACAATGGTTACCTATTTGACAATCATGGGCAATATGCGCATTTATCATAAACAAATTATCATTGCCAATACGTGTAATATTGCCACCTTGTACTGTCGCTCTATGAATGGTTACACTTTCGCGGATCATATTTCTATCGCCGATTTCAGTACGGGTTGGCTCACCTCGATATTTAAGATCTTGGTTAACTTCACCAATTGAGGCGAATTGATAAATCTGGTTATCTTTACCAATTTTGGTGTGACCATTGACAACAACGTGCGATTTTAGACATGTCCCTTCACCAATTTCAACGTTTTCACCAATATAACAAAAAGGTCCAATGGTGACATTATCACCAATTATCGCGCCTTTTTCGATGATTGAACTTGGGTGTATTTGAGTTGCCATAGTATTTCCTCAATAAAGATTACGTTATTTACGGGCACACATCATTTCAGCTTCACAAACGAGTTTACCATCAACAGTTGCAACGCCGTGGAACAGTGCAATTCCTCTGCGTTCTTTGATGTATTCAACATCTAAAATGATTTGATCGCCAGGTACAACTGGGCGTTTGAAGCGGGCTTTATCGATTGAGGCAAAATAGTAAAGTTGTCCAGGCGAAAGGGCTTCAATGCTTTTAAATGCTAAAATACCGGTTGCTTGTGCCATGGCTTCTAAAATTAATACGCCAGGAAAGATAGGTTTATCAGGAAAGTGTCCTTGGAAGAAAGGTTCATTCACGGTTACGTTTTTGATAGCTTTCAAGGTTTTACCTTTTTCATAGCTGATTACACGATCAACCATCAAAAATGGAAAACGATGAGGAAGTAAACTGATGATCTCTTCGATATCAAGAGAATTAAGTTCTGTTGTCAAAATAGGTATCCTTCTACATTAAGAATTATTGTAAGTTGCGTGCATTATAACTGAGGATACCGCCTTGACTCAAGGTGATTTAAAACTAGGTAAAATTTAAGTTTACGGCAATTAGATACCTATGTGTCAATTTTTATGCAAAATAAAATGATTTGTAAATACTATATTATTCCACATATTATGATATATAATGGCGCGGTTTATTTTTAGAAAAAGTTTTTTAACTTGGAGAGTAACATGAAATCATTGATTAAAATGACGCTTGTAGGGAGTGCAGTTTTACTAGCATTAGTGGGCTGTGATGAAAAAAAAGCAACGGATACTGCGACCTCAGCAGGTAAAGTAACTATTTCAACCGATGCACAGAAAGAAGCTTATGCATTAGGTTCATCACTTGCAAGTTATATGAAAGCGCATTTAGAGCATAGCCAAATCAAAGCGGACCCAGACTATATTGTCAATGGATTTGCTGAAACATTTCGCGGTCAATCACAACAAACAGAAGAAGAAACTAAAACCATCCTCGACGCATTTGGTAAACGTGTGCAAGAAGAGGCCGAAGCTCGTGTTGAAAAACAAATTAAAGAAAATACTGAAGCTGGTGAAAAATTCCGAGCAGACTTTGCTAAACAAAGTGGTGTAAAACAAACGGAATCAGGTTTACTCTATCAAATTATTCAAGCTGGCTCAGGTCGTCATCCGACAGCCGATGATACCGTCATTGTTCACTATAAAGGGACATTAACGGATGGCCGTAAATTTGACAGCTCTTATGACCGAGGTGAAACCGCAACGTTCCCATTAAAAGGCGTTATTAAAGGGTGGACTGAAGGAATCCAATTAGTTGGTGTTGGCGGTAAAATTAAGTTAGTTGTTCCTGCTGATTTAGCGTATGGCAACCAAAGCCTGCCTGGACAAGGTGACAATGCTGGAATTGAACCTGCATCAACGTTAGTATTTGAGGTTGAGTTATTAGGCATTGACGGCGATAACAACACCGAACCTAAACCAAGTGCAGAAACAACGCCAGACGCTGCACCTAAAGCAGAATAATTGCTTGAGTATCAACGTATTAAATTATACATTGGTCATTATGGGTCCCGTTTACGGGACCCAGTCTGCTTATTGCGCTTATCAATTTGCTTCAACTTTACTTTCACAGTCACAGCACACTATCAAAACAATTTTCTTTTATGCTGATGGTGTCTATAACGGCAATGCATTGACCGACCCCGCAAATGATGAATTTGATTTAGTCAGAGCATGGCAAGAATTAGCAAAAAAATATTCAGTAAAATTGGCAATTTGCATTGCAGCAGCGCAGCGGCGTGGCGTTCTAGAATCAAATCTTGCCGAGGGATTTGAATTGACCGGCCTTGGTGAACTCAGTGAATCTGTTGCAACAACTGATCGCCTAATCCAATTTTAAGAGTGCGATTTACTCATGAAAAATGTTGCTATTATTATTAGTCACATCCCACATGGTCAAGCTAAGGGGCGCGAGGCATTAGATATCGCCTTATCATTATCAGATATTAATCATATTTCAGTGATTTTTATGGGGGATGGCGTTTTTCATTTATTGCCCAATCAACAGCCTGACAAAATTTTAATGCGTGATTATATTTCAACATTAAATATGCTTGAACTTTACGATATCAATGATGTTTTTGCTTGTCACACCTCACTCAAAGAGCGTAATTTAGTGTCATGCCATTTTACTATTGCAGTAAAAACCATTAACTCACCTGATTTACAGGAATTAATCGCAAGTCATGATGTGATTTTACATTTTTAGCCTTGCTCGCCAATTAACCACGTTCTGTAAATAAAAATCTTGATTAATTCATCGTTATACTGGCTTTTTAGTGCGCCAAATTTATGATAAGCTAGCCAACTTATTTTTTATTTATTGGGTTTATTTTAGCTATGTCGTTACCGATGATTGTCACTTTTGCTATCTATATTTTAGGCATGATTGCGATTGGTTTTTTTGCGTTTCGTGCAACGAGAAATTTTGGTGATTATATCTTAGGGGGACGACGTATTGGAAGTGTAGTTACTGCACTTTCAGCGGGTGCATCTGATATGAGCGGTTGGCTTTTAATGGGGCTGCCAGGTGCGGTATTTTTATTTGGTATATCCAAAAGTTGGATTGCAATAGGTCTAATTATTGGTGCCTATTTCAACTGGCTATTAATCGCCGGCCGATTACGCGTTTTTACAGAAATTAACCATAACTCGCTAACCTTACCCGATTATTTTTCTCGCCGCTTTGAAGATAAAAGTTCACTTTTACGCATTATCTCAGCATTAATTATCCTTGTCTTTTTCACAATTTATTGTGCATCAGGGATTGTTGCTGGCGCTAAATTATTTGAAAGCACATTTGGAATCAGTTATGGTTGGGCAATGCTTGCTGGTGCAGGGGCAACTATAGCTTATACCTTTATTGGTGGCTTTTTAGCAGTAAGCTGGACCGATACAATTCAAGCAAGTCTAATGATGTTTGCACTCATTTTAACGCCAATTATGGTCACGGTTAATGCTGGTGGATTTAGTGATGCAATGGCACATATTCAATCACTAAATCCTGATTATACCAATTTATTTGCGCATATGGATTTTATTGCCGTCATCTCTTTATTGGGATGGGGACTTGGCTATTTCGGACAACCCCATATTTTAGCCCGGTTTATGGCAGCTGATTCACATAAAGTTATGAAAAATGCTCGTCGAATTAGCATGACATGGATGGTGTTATGCTTAGGTGGTGCAATTACTGTTGGTTTCTTTGGTATCGCCTTTTTTGCTGAGCATCCAGAATTTTCTTATCTTATCGATAATGGTAAACATGAGCGTATATTTATCGAATTATCTAAATTGTTATTTAACCCTTGGATTGCAGGCATTTTACTTGCTGCTATTCTTGCAGCTGTAATGAGCACATTAAGCTGCCAATTGTTGGTTTGTTCAAGTGCGATTACGGAAGATTTTTATCGTGCCTTTTTTAGACCTAAAGCGAAGCAACAAGAACTGGTTTGGGTCGGTCGTGTGATGGTCTTGTTAATTTCGGTGATTGCGATTTTACTTGCTATTAATCCAAATAACAGTGTACTTGATTTAGTTAGTGATGCATGGGCAGGTTTTGGCGCCGCATTTGGCCCAATCATTATTTTTTCTGTTTTTTGGTCTCGAATGACGCGCAATGGTGCATTAGCTGGTATGATTATCGGCGCTGTAACGGTATTAGTATGGATTAACTTTAATTGGTGGAATTTATACGCCCTGATCCCAGGATTTTTATTTTCCTCTATAGCAATTGTGATTGTTAGTGTAGTTGATAAAAAACCGAATCAACAGATTTCGGCCAATTTTGAACAAGCTTATAATCGTTATCACAATAAATCCATGAATGAATATACAGAATTTAAGTGTAATAAATAAAAAATAAATAGGTAACCGTATTATGACAATAAATGTGATCAAACAACTGCAAGAGCGCGGACTTGTCGCTCAGATTACAGATGAAAAAGCCTTAATAGAATTAATAGAACAAAATCCTATTGCACTTTATTGTGGTTTTGACCCAACAGCAGACAGCTTACATTTAGGGCATTTAGTCCCTTTACTTTGTTTAAAACGTTTTCAGCTTGCAGGTCATAAACCGATAGCATTAGTTGGCGGTGCAACAGGCTTAATTGGTGATCCAAGCTTCAAAGCGGTTGAGCGTAAATTAAATACCGAACAAACCGTTGCTGAGTGGGGCGATAAGATTAAACAACAGGTTTCTCCATTCCTGAGTTTTGATTGTGGCGAAAACGCTGCCATTGTAGTTAATAACTACGACTGGTTTGGTGGCATGAATGTATTAACATTCCTCCGCGATATTGGTAAGTATTTTTCTGTCAATTCAATGATAAATAAAGAATCGGTCAAGCAGCGTATCGATCGTGATGAAGTGGGTATTTCCTTTACTGAGTTTTCTTATAGTTTACTTCAGTCTTATGATTTTGCGAGTTTAAATAATGCGCATCGAGTGGTGTTGCAAATTGGTGGCTCTGATCAATGGGGTAACATCACCGCCGGTATCGATTTAACGCGTCGAATCCATCAAAAACAAGTTTATGGTTTGACGGTCCCTTTAATTACCAAAACTGACGGCACTAAATTTGGTAAAACAGAAAGTGGTGCGGTTTGGTTAGATCCTAAAAAAACCAGCCCTTATAAATTTTACCAATTTTGGATCAACACGGCAGATGCCGATGTGTATCGATTCTTAAAATTCTTTACCTTCATGTCACTCAGTGATATTGATGCGCTTGAAGAAGAAGATAAAAACAGTGGCGTTGCGCCACGTGCTCAATACGTTTTGGCAGAACAGGTGACACGCCTAGTTCATGGAGAAAGTGGACTGGCCGCTGCAAAACGTATTACTGAAAGTCTTTTTTCAGGTAAATTAACTGAATTATCAGATGCTGATTTTGAACAATTAGCACAAGATGGTATGCCGGTTTCAAAAATTGAATCGGATGTTGATTTACAGCAAGCGATTGTCAATGCTGGTTTTGCCCCATCGCGTGGACAAGCTAGAACAATGATTGAATCCAATGCAATTTCAATTAATGGTGAACGTCAATCCGCCTCGGACTATCGTTTTACGGACAATGATAAATTATTTGATAGATACACATTACTGCGTCGCGGTAAAAAGCATTATTGCTTACTAATTTGGGGCTAATACCATGAAAAATATTCTTTCTATCCAATCTCATGTGGTTTTTGGACATGCTGGAAATAGCGCAGCGGAGTTTCCAATGCGCCGTTTAGGTGTCAATGTATGGCCATTAAATACCGTGCAATTTTCTAATCATACACAATATCGTCAGTGGACAGGAACCGTTATGCCTGCATCGCATTTAGTTGATATTGCCGATGGGATTAGTGCGATCGATGAATTAAAACGCTGCGATGCGGTGCTAAGTGGTTATATGGGATCGCCAGAACAAGGTAATGCCATTATTGAGATTGTTAAAAAAACCAAATCAGCTAATCCAAATGCCATTTATTTATGTGATCCGGTAATGGGACACCCAGAAAAGGGCTGCTTTGTTGCGCCTGGCGTGTCGGAATTTTTATGTAACACAGCGTTACCCATAGCGGATATGATGGCACCGAATATTCTAGAGCTTGAAGAGCTAAACGGAAAACAGCCTATCAATAACGTTGATGAAGCCATTGTTGTGTGCCGTGCGCTGTGCAAAAAAGGGCCTAAAGCGATTTTAGTGAAACACTTAAGCCGAGCAGGATATCAAAATGATCGTTTTGAGATGTTACTAGTAACTAGCAATGAAGCGTGGCATATTCATCGACCACTTGTTGATTTTGGCGTTCGTCAGCCAGTTGGTGTTGGCGATATGACCAGCGGCTTATTTTTAGCGAACATATTATTAGGTAAATCGCTTGTTGAATCATTTGAACATACCAC
>JAVSBY010000034.1:0-12249 GCA_031960925.1 Gilliamella sp. CRA003912 | reverse complement strand
ACCAAACGATCCGATTAGTAATAGTTAGCAAATTTTCTGATTCGTATACAGACATTTGCCTTAAATCTTGTTAAGATTGCCAGCTAGTTATTATGTGATGTGGTTAGGCAGTTTATGGGTCATCATGATTCACCTATTATAAGACGAGAGTCTACTCGAATTTACGTTGGTAATGTACCTATCGGTGGCGGTGCGCCGATAGCGGTTCAATCAATGACAAATACGCGCACAACGGATGTTGAAAAAACCGTCGCTCAAATTCAATCGCTTGAGCGTGTGGGGGTTGATATTGTTCGTGTTTCTATTCCGACTATGGAGGCTGCTGAGGCGTTTAAATTTATCAAACAGCAAGCCAAAGTGCCCCTTATCGCAGATATTCACTTTGACTACCGAATTGCACTAAAAGTTGCTGAATACGGCGTTGATTGTTTACGAATCAATCCTGGAAATATTGGTAACGAATCACGAATTCGTGCCGTTGTTGATTGTGCTAAAGATAAAAATATTCCGATTCGCATTGGTGTCAACTCTGGTTCGCTGGAAAAAGACATTCAAGAAAAATACGGGGAACCAACCCCGCAAGCGATAGTTGAATCAGCGATGCGCCATGTGGACATATTAGATAAATTTAATTTTGATCAGTTTAAAGTCAGTGTAAAAGCATCTGATGTGTTTACCGCGGTAGATGCTTATCGGTTACTTGCAAAGCAGATCAAACAGCCATTACATTTAGGTATTACAGAAGCCGGTGGTGCGCGTAGTGGTTCGATAAAATCGGCAATAGGACTTGGCTTATTACTGTCAGAAGGTATCGGTGATACCCTGCGTGTTTCGCTTGCCGCCGATCCTACCGAGGAAGTGAAAGTTGGCTTTGATATTTTAAAATCGCTGCGAATTCGCTCACGTGGAATTAACTTTATTGCTTGCCCGACGTGTTCAAGGCAAGAGTTTGATGTGATTAGTACGGTTAATGCTTTAGAGCAGCGCCTCGAAGATATTATTACGCCAATGGATGTATCGATTATTGGTTGTGTAGTTAACGGACCGGGTGAAGCGCTTGCATCGACGATGGGCGTTGCCGGTGGACATAATAAAAGTGGTTTTTATGAAGATGGCGTGCGCGTTGGTCGAATTGATAACACGCAAATGATTGATGAATTAGAAGCAAAAATTCGGGCCAAAGCATTGGTTTTAAAAAACCGAATTGACACAACCGAATTGTAATTATTATAAAGTGAAAAACAGCATGGCAGAGAAAAAAATACAATCTATTCGTGGAATGAATGATTTGCTCCCAACAGAAAGTGCAATTTGGCAGCAAATTGAAAAGAAAGTGAAACGTGTTTTAAACAGTTATGGTTATAACGAAATTCGCACTCCAATTGTTGAAGATACCGCCTTATTTAAACGCGCTGTCGGTGAAGTGACCGATATTGTCGAAAAAGAGATGTACACGTTTTTAGACCGTAACGAGGAAAGTATCACGTTGCGTCCTGAGATAACAGCGGGTTGCGTTCGTGCTGGTATTGAACATGGACTATTTTATAACCAAGAACAGCGTTTGTGGTATTTAGGTCCTGCATTTCGCTATGAAAAACCGCAAAAAGGACGCTATCGTCAATTCCATCAATTTGGTGTAGAAGTGTTTGGGTTAGAAGGTCCAAATATCGATGCGGAATTGATTTTATTAACGGCTCGTTTTTGGAAAGTCTTGGGCATTGAAAATCACACCTCATTGGAACTCAATTCAATTGGTTCGTTAGAGGCAAGAGCAAATTATCGTAATGCATTGGTTGCATTTCTTGAGCAACATAAAGATAAATTGGATGAAGATTGCTTGCGTAGAATGTATACTAACCCGCTGCGTGTTTTAGACTCTAAAAACCCAGAGGTACAAGCATTACTCAACCAAGCACCTAAATTGTTTGATTATTTGGATGAAGACTCAAAAACACATTTTGATGGACTTTGTCGTTTGTTAGATAACGCAGGCATTAAATACAATATTAATCAAAGGTTGGTTCGTGGTTTAGATTATTATAACCGCACTGTGTTTGAATGGGTAACAACCAGTCTTGGCGCACAAGGAACGGTATGCGGAGGCGGGCGCTACGATGGTCTTGTGAGTCAGTTAGGCGGACAGGCAACCCCAGCAGTTGGTTTTGCAATGGGACTTGAACGTTTAGTGTTGTTGGTCCAAGCGGTCAATCAATCATTTACAAATGATACAGCCATTGATATCTATATGATTTCATCGGCCAATGAGGCGGCGATTTCGGGGGCACAATGTGTTGCAGAGCATCTTCGCGATGTTATGCCAAATAAACGCATTATGACTAACTATGGAACCACAAATTTTAAAAAGCAATTTAGCAAAGCCGATAAACTTGGTGCGAAAGTCGCGGTGATTATTGGCGAAAATGAATTAGCTAACAATACCGTTTTAATAAAGAATTTACAAACAGGCGAGCAAGTTGAGATTACTAATCAAGATGTTGCTCAAGCATGTTTAGCAATAGTTAAGTAGGATAGAGGAGAATAATAACGTGAGTCATCAATTAACCAGTGAAGAACAGTTTTCAGAAATAAAAGGGTTTCTTGCTAAAACGTGGAAAATTATTGTTGCCGTTATTGTCATCGGTTTGATTGCAGTTTGGGGTTGGCGTTATTGGCATTCACATCAAGGACAAAAAAGCATTGACGCATCAGACACCTATGAACAATTGGTTGCGAAATTAGATAGCAATGTGCCAGCGTCTGTTGATGAACTAGTTGCTTTTGCTAAGCAAAATGATACGACTTATGCGATCTTTGCTGATTTACGTGCGGCGCAATTTTATGTCGAAGCACGCAAAGACTATGAAGGGGCAAAACAGTTATTGTCTGATGCACTTAAAAAGACAGATGTAGAGCCGATTCAATCGATCATTAATGTTCGTATTGCTCGTTTACAGTATCAACTGACGCAGTATGAAGAAAGTTTGAAATCACTAGATAAAGTTACCGAAACTAGCTGGTCTGCGGTTGTTAATGATGTGCGTGGTGATGTGTTAATCAAGATGGAACGTTATGGTGATGCAATTAATGCTTATCAAGTTGTGCTTGCATCTACACCAAGTCCTGAATTAGAAAAAGCGGTTAAAATCAAACTTAATCAAGCTGAATATTTGAAAGCGAAGCAAGCTGTTGATCAAGCATCACAACAAAATGCACAAGAAGCAAGTAAAAATTAATTAATCCTGCAATAAGGACCCATGAAATGAAATTATCAAGATATCTTTTTACCAGTGTTTTTATGTTTTCACTTGCTGGATGTTCCTTGTTTGGTGGTGAAGAAGATGTGATTCAAGTTTCACCTTCTCCTCAAGTGAATAACCAATTTACGATTAAACAAGTTTGGAGCAATAGCACCGCAGGCAATACACGAATTTACTCACTGTTAGGGCCGGTTAACTACGATAATGTGGTTTATGCAGCAAGCAGAGCAGGCCAAATTAAAGCGATCGATTTGTCGAGTGGAAAAACATTGTGGGATAAAGATTTATCAAACAGTACCTTATTTCGTAGCCACACTGCACTTTTCTCTGGCGGTGTAACTGCTGATGATAAATACGTTTATGTTGGAAGCGAACGGGCGGTTGTCTATGCATTAGACAAAGCAAGTGGTGAATTAACTTGGGAAAAACCGGTCAAAGGGGGAGTACTTGCAAGACCTGTTTCGTCGGATGATAAAGTGATCGTTCACACAGCAAATGGTTACTTACAAGGCTTAAATCGTGATACCGGTGAACCACTTTGGGATACTTTCCTTGAAGTGCCTGCACTCTCATTACGTGGTAATTCAACGCCAACCATTGCGCATGGTGCCGCGATTTTAGGCGATGACAATGGCCGCGTGAACGCGTTCTTTATTAAAGATGGTCAATTAATTTGGCAGCAACGTATTTCACAACCATCAGGGTCAACTGAAATTGCTAAACTGAATGATGTCGATGCAACTCCGGTTGTTGAAGGTGGTTTAGTTTATGCTATTGGCTACAATGGTAACATTGCGGCTTTGGACTTAAGTAATGGTCAAGTCATTTGGCGCAAAGAATTAGGTACAACGCACAGCTTTGCGGTGGATACTGATAAATTGTTTGTTGTTGATCAAAATGACAATGTGTTATCTGTTTCTAAAGAGGGAGGCACAGTACTTTGGACTCAACCTGACCTTTTACACAGACAATTGACCGATCCAGTCATTTATCAAAACTATATTGTGGTAGGTGATTATCAAGGTTACCTCTACTTTTTAAACATGGAAAATGGCGAGGTTGTTGCTAAAACTGAAGTGAGTAGTAGTGGCCTAATTTCAAAACCGTTAGTGGCTGATGATAAATTAATTGTACAAGCCAAAAATGGCGATATTTATGCATTTACAAAAAACTAAAATAATTGAGAGTTAACATGGTACCTGTTGTTGCATTAGTTGGACGCCCAAATGTGGGCAAGTCCACATTATTTAATCGGTTAACTCGAACTCGAGATGCGTTGGTAGCTGATTTCCCAGGATTAACGCGTGATCGTAAATATGGTCGTGCTGAAATAAAAGGGCATGAATATATTGTTATCGATACGGGTGGTATTGATGGTAGCGAAGACGGTATTGAAAGCTTTATGGCCGAGCAATCGTTACTTGCGATAGAAGAAGCCGATATTGTTTTATTCTTAGTTGATGCAAGATCGGGGGCAATGCCGGCCGATCATGCGATAGCGAATCACTTACGTTCACGCCAAAAAGCAACGTTTTTAGTGGCGAATAAAACTGATGGTATTGATGCTGATACCGCAATTTCTGATTTTTATGCGTTAGGAATAGGAGATATCTATCCGATTGCAGCCAGTCATGGTCGTGGCGTTAACAGTTTGCTTGATACCGTTTTAGATCCGATATTCCATTTTGAAGCAGAAACGTTTGATGATGAAAATGACGATCGCTATGATTTGCCAGAATCGTATGAAGATTCTGTGTTAGATGATGCCGAATCGTTGATTAATTTGCCAATCAAAGTGGCGATTGTTGGCCGACCTAATGTGGGTAAGTCAACGCTCACTAATCGAATTTTAGGTGAGGATCGCGTTGTTGTTTATGATATGCCAGGTACAACCCGCGACAGCATCTATATTCCAATGACACGCGATGAGCGAGAGTATATTTTGATTGATACGGCTGGCGTTCGTAAACGAGGACGAATAAAAGAAGTCGTTGAAAAATTTTCGGTCATTAAAACCCTCCAAGCGATCGAAGATGCTAATGTTGTTATCTTAGTGATTGATGCGCGAGAAGGTATCTCAGATCAGGATCTTTCATTACTTGGTTTTATCATCAATAGTGGGCGCTCACTGGTGATTGCCGTGAATAAATGGGATGGTTTATCTCAAGATATTAAAGAAGAAATCAAAAGTACGCTCGATGACCGCTTAGACTTCATTGATTTTGCTCGCTTGCATTTTATTTCAGCGTTGCATGGCAGTGGCGTGGGTAATTTATTTGATTCTATCCAAGAAGCGTATGATTGTGCAACGCGCCGGGTCAATACGGCGATGTTAACCAAAATTATGCACATGGCTCAAGATGATCATCAACCACCGTTAGTGCGTGGACGACGCGTTAAGTTAAAATACGCGCATGCTGGTGGATATAATCCACCAATTGTTGTGGTTCATGGTAATCAAGTTGAAGATTTACCGGATTCTTATAAACGGTATTTAATGAACTATTTCCGACGTTCATTAAAAATTATGGGAACACCCATTCGAATCCAATTCAAAGAAGGGGCTAACCCATTTGAAGGACGAAAAAACAGTTTAACTGCGTCACAACAGCGAAAACGTCGTCGATTAATGAAACATGTAAGAGGACGTCACTAATATTATGAATCAAACCGAAGCAATATGTCCGCAATGTCATACAAAAATGACCAGTGATTCACCACTGCATTATCATTGTGAGTCGTGTGGGCAATATTATAATGAGCAGTTTATTTGTCCTTTTTGTGAACAAAATGTACAAATGGTTAAAGGCTGCGGTGCGATTAATTATATTTGTCCGAAAGATGGACTTGTTTCAAGTAGTAAAGTGATATTTCACTATTTACCCGAATAAAAAATTATTTAGAAACCATAAGAGGTTATTTCACATGCGAATTATTTTATTAGGCGCACCAGGAGCAGGTAAAGGCACTCAAGCGCAATTTATTATGCAAAAATATGGCATTCCACAAATCTCAACCGGTGATATGTTGCGTGCGGCAGTGAAAGTGGGCACAAAGCTTGGTTTACAAGCAAAAGAGTTAATGGATGCAGGCAAATTAGTTACTGATGAATTAGTGATTGCATTAGTTAAAGAGCGCATTGCACAGAGCGATTGTGAAAATGGATTTTTGTTAGATGGTTTTCCACGGACTGTGCCTCAAGCGGATGCCATGAAAGCGGCAGGCGTATCTGTTGATTATGTCCTTGAATTTGATGTGCCTGATGAAGTGATTATTGATCGTATGAGTGGGCGCCGCGTTCATTCAGGTTCTGGCCGTGTTTATCATGTTCGTTATAATCCACCGAAAGTGGCGGATATTGATGATGTGACTGGGGAGCCGTTAACTATTCGTAAAGATGACAGCGAAGAGATTGTGCGTAAGCGTCTAGTTGAATACCACCAATTAACAAAACCACTCGTTGATTACTATCAACAAGAAGCGAGTGCAGGGCGTGCTAAATATGCGCGCATTGATGGCACTCAAGCGGTTACCGATGTGACCAAAGAGCTAAGCCATATTTTAGGATAAATTGTTGCCTTAATATCGAGACTTAATACTAACTTAAGCTTTATTTTATTGCAGCACATTAAATAACTGAATCAAAAGCCTAATTATCACTAATTAGGCTTTATTTTTTTCGATCAAAAGTAAATTATAAAACCATTCTTACAATATCGATTTCACCTAATTCTTTATATAAACTTTCAACTTGCTCAATATGGGTTGCATTGATCGTGATTGAAACTGAATGGTAGTTACCTTTACTGCTTGGCTTAATGGATGGGGTATAGTCACCCGGTGCATGCCGTTGAATGACAGTGACAACTTTATCAACCAGTTCCGGCTTTGCTTCGCCCATCACTTTATAAGTGAATGAGCAAGGGAAGTCTAATAATTCATTTAATTTAGTTGGTTGCATAATTATATTTTCTCATTGATGTGTATTGTGGCTAAGATTTAAGTGATATATAGTCACTTTTCCAGTCTTCAAGTGATGCTTATTAAAACCCCACATAACATTATACCTATATCCATTAAGTTAAGTCAGTTAATTCTCTAATTAATGTAAATGGGATTATTATCATTTAAATTAAGCGTTTCATTTCGTTCGCGATAGTTTCTGCTTGAGTACCAACCACAATCTGTAAACCCGTTTTACCCAGTTTAATCACAGCCATAGCACCTAATTGTTTGGCTTTTTGCTCATCAACCCACTGGGTATCGTTGACACTTAAACGTAAGCGGGTAATACATGAATCAATATGTGTAATATTGTCTTTGCCGCCGATTGCCATCAAGTATGCGTGCGCAATTTGTCTGTAGTTATCGTCAGCTTTTGGGGCATGTTGTATCACGTCTGCTTCTTCTCGGCCCGGGGTTTTTAGGTTAAATTTGATGATCACAAAGCGGAAGATAACGTAATAAATTAGCGAAAAGATCAGCCCTTGAATAATCAACATATACCAATGCGTTGCCAGCGGGTTATGACTCGACAGTAACATATCAATGAGACCTGCACTAAATCCAAACCCGGCTATCCACTGCATCGATGCTGCAATATAAAGCGATATACCGGTGAGTAAAGCATGTAATAGATACAGTAATGGGGTTACAAACATAAAGGCAAACTCGAGCGGCTCTGTGACGCCTGTAAAGAACGCGGCAATCGATGCGGCAAGCATAATCGATCCCACTTTCTCCTTATTGCCTTTTTTGGCTGTGTGGTAAATGGCGAGTGCGGCGCCAGGCAGGCCAAACATCATGATTGGAAAAAATCCTGCTTGATATCGACCAGTAATACCAACAACAGCGAGTCCTTCATCGATTGATTTTTGTCCGCCTAAAAAGTTAGGAATATCATTAATATCCGCTACATTGAACCAGAACACCGAATTTAATGCATGATGTAATCCTATTGGAATCAACAAGCGGTTAAAAAAGCCATAAATGCCGGCACCAAGTGATCCAAGGCTTTGGGTGTGTTGCCCAAACGAGACTAAAGCGTTGTAAATTAGTGGCCAGATGTAAAGTAAAATCGCGGCGAGGATCAACATTACAAACGAGACAATAATGGGTACTAAGCGGCGCCCGCTAAAAAAGGAAAGTGCTTTATGCAATTCAACTTGGCTAAATTTATTATATAACTCAGCTGAAATAACCCCGACCATAATTCCAATAAATTGATTATTTATTTTACTAAATGCGGGTGAAACGTCGGCTTCTGGTGTATGAGTTAAGAGCGAAACTGCACTTGGTGACAGTAGCGTTGTTATGACTAAAAAGCCGACTAACCCACCGAGGGCTGCGGCACCATCTTTATCTTTTGACATGCCATAAGATACGCCGATTGCAAATAATAACGGCATATTGTCAATGATTGCGCTACCGGCTTTTATCAAAAAAGCGGCAACAATAACATTTTGTCCCCGACCAATAGGGTCAATCCAATACCCGATACCAAATAAAATAGCGGCTGTTGGTAATACTGCAACGGGCACCATCAATGAGCGGCCAATGCGTTGTAAATACGCCAATATCTTCATAAAAGGTTACCCCATTGTGTCATTCATTTTGTACTGCGTGTTAATATCGCTGATTATCATTTAAATAATAATAAAGCAGATAATAGCGTGTGATTAACGTAATCTTGATGTTGATAGTAATCACTTACATTAAAAATATTTTTATGTTTGTCTTAATAATATAGTAAATTATAACCAATCTTCTTTGCGTTACAAAATAATCACACTAAGGATATATCATGAGACTTATCCCACTGCAAAATCCTCAAGAAGTTGGTGCTTGGGTTGCCAACTACATTGTTAAACAAATTAATCAATTCGAGCCAACAAGCAGTAACCCTTTTTTACTGGGTCTACCAACGGGTAGTTCGCCACTCATTTTGTATCAACAACTTATCAAACTCTATCAGCTAGGTAAAGTCAGTTTTAAAAATGTGGTCACATTTAATATGGATGAGTATGTGGGAATACCCAAAGATCATCCACAAAGCTACCATACTTTTATGTATGATAACTTTTTTAACCATATTGATATTGATCCAAGTAACATCAATCTATTGGACGGTAATGCGGTGGATATTGATGAAGAGTGCCGTCAGTACGAGGAAAAAATAAAATCATACGGTAAAATTCATATTTTCGTAGGCGGAGTGGGTAAAGATGGGCATATTGCTTTTAATGAGCCAGGTTCATCGCTTTGTTCTCGTACGCGAATTAAAACCTTGACCGAAGATACCCGCTTGGCGAATTCACGCTTTTTTGATAATGATATTAATCAGGTCCCTAAAAAGGCGTTAACTATCGGTGTTGCGACATTAATGGATGCGAGGGAAGTGATTTTATTAGTTTGTGGTCACACTAAAAGTTTAGCATTACAAGCTGCAGTCGAAGGCGGCGTTAATCATTTATGGACAGTGAGTGCCTTACAAATGCATCCGCGGTCAATTATTGTTTGTGACGAAGCCAGCACGGATGATCTGAAAGTCAAGAATTTGAAATATTTTACGCAAATGGAAGCGAAGCATCTTGATGTAACCGTTTTATAAGGAAAATAGTATGTATGCATTAACAAATGGTTTAATTTATACCGGATATCAAATGTTAGATGATCATGCTGTGATTATTGATGGTGATCAAATTACGACAATTTGTAAAAAAGGGGACATTCCAAACGATATTACTGTTCATGATTTGCAAGGCCATATTTTAGCGCCCGGCTTTATTGATCTGCAATTAAATGGCTGTGGAGGGGTGCAATTTAACGAAACGCTCGATGCATTGAGTATTGAAACAATAGATAAAATGCATCAGACAAATCTATTGTCGGGGTGTACCCACTTTTTACCGACATTAATCACATCGAGTGATGAGTTCATGATCAAAGCGGTAGAGGTTATGCGTGCTTATTTGAACCGCCATCATCATCAAGCATTAGGATTACACTTAGAAGGACCCTATATTAATGTTGAGAAAAAGGGGATTCATGATGAGCGTTTTATCCGCGCCCCAACGCCCGAGATGGTCGATTTTTTATGTGATAATGCTGATGTGATAAAAATCATTACATTAGCGCCCGAAAAAGTGGAAAGCCATGTGATTGAACAATTGGCTGAGGCGGGTATTGGTGTTTCTGTTGGCCATTCTAATGGTAATTATGATGATGCTTGGCGGGGATTTAATGCTGGGATAGGCCTTGCCACCCATCTTTTTAATGCCATGCCGTATATCTCTGGTCGGCAGCCGGGTATTGTTGGGGCAGTTTACGATGCACCCAATGTGTATGCTGGCATTATTGCAGATGGTTTACACGTTGATTGGGCGAATATTCGTTATAGTCATAAAATTAAACAAGACCATTTAGTTTTAGTGACTGACGCCATGTTATTGGCTAATGCAAATTTAGATTCTTGTTTATTTGGCGGTAAGCCGATTTATTACAAAGATGGGCGCTGCGTTGATCAACATGGCACATTAGGTGGTTCAGCATTGACCATGATAAAGGCGATTGAAAACGTGGTTAAGCATGTTGGTATTCCGCTTGATGAAGCTTTGCGGATGGCAACACTTTACCCCGCCCGAGCAATAAAGATAGATAAAAAATTAGGCAGCATTGCCGAAGGTAAAATCGCTAATTTTGTGGTGTTTAGTCAGGATTTTGTCGTCTGTGATACTGTTGTTAATGGCGTGATTACTGCATGAAAAAAAGCCCGATTGAAATCGGGCTTGCTATGTGATTAGGCCAAGATTCGAAGCATTCTACGTAGTGGTTCTGCTGCGCCCCAAAGTAATTGGTCACCAACTGTAAAAGCAGATAAATAATCGTTACCCATATTGAGCTTACGTAATCGGCCAACGGGTGTTGTCAGGGTTCCTGTTACTGCCGCAGGCGTTAGCTCTCGCATTGAAATATCGCGATCATTTGGCACCACTTTTACCCAATCATTATGCGCAGCAAGTAATTTTTCAATGTCTGGCACGCTGATATCTTTTTTCAGTTTGATGGTGAAAGCTTGGCTATGGCAACGTAGTGCGCCGATACGGATACAAAGTCCATCAACAGGGATAATTTGACTTGTTCCAAGTATTTTGTTGGTCTCAGCTTGACCTTTCCACTCTTCCTTACTTTGACCATTATCAAGCGCTTTATCGATCCAAGGAATAAGGCTACCAGCAAGCGGAACACCAAAGTTATCGGTCGGTAAACTGCCATCACGCATTTTTTGGGTGACTTTCCGTTCAATGTCTAAAATAGAAGAATGTGGATTTTGTAACTCCTTGGCGACATCTGCATGTAACATCCCCATTTGGGTCAACAGTTCACGCATATGACGCGCACCGCCGCCAGAAGCGGCTTGATAGGTTGAAACCGAAACCCAGTCGATTAAGTTTTCAGCAAACAATCCGCCAAGCGACATTAGCATCAAACTGACGGTGCAGTTACCCCCAACAAACGTTTTGATTCCGCGATCTAAGGCGCTGTGAATATTGGCTTTATTGACAGGATCAAGAACAATAATGGCGTCATCTTCCATCCGAAGGGTTGAGGCGGCATCAATCCAATAACCTTGCCAGCCAGTTGCTCTGAGTTTGGGATAAATGTCGGCGGTGTAATCTCCACCTTGGCAGGTTACAATAATGTCTAAGGCTTTTAATGCATCAAGATCATTTGCATCTTGCAGCGTTCCTGTTTTACCACCAAACATAGGGGCTGTTTGCCCTGCTTGAGAAGTCGAAAAGAAAACAGGATTAATGTCATCAAAATCATGTTCACAAACCATACGCTGCATTAAAACAGAGCCCACCATTCCACGCCAACCAACAAAACCAACATTTTTCATCGTATTTTCCAAACTAGAGGTTGTATTAAAGTATGTATTCTATTAAAGCAAAATATGACCACAAAACAAAGCAACAAAAAAATTTTTTAT
>JAVSBY010000033.1:30415-58962 GCA_031960925.1 Gilliamella sp. CRA003912 | reverse complement strand
AAATGATTGAGTGCCCATTTGTGCCCCGCGGGATCGAAACTGGCCACTGCATTTTGGTGAATCACGATAGAATAACCCAAATTATAAGCATCAATTGCGGTATGAAGTACGCAAATATCAGTGCAAACACCCGAAAGGTGCAGCTCGGTAATGTTTCGTTCTCTAAGTCTAATATCAAGATCAGTGCCACTGAATGCAGAGTAATGGCGTTTATTTATCCAATAAACATGATTGCGTGATTGATGGCTGTGATATAAGGTATTTAACTCGCCATAAAGCTGTTGTCCTTTTGTGCCAATAATATTGTGCGCAGGAAACAGGCTATTTTCCGGATGATAACTGTCGGTTACCTCGTGTGCATCAATGGCAAAAACGACAAAATCACGATGTTCAATAAATTGCTCGGTGAGTTTTACGATAGCTTTTTCTATCTCCTGGCCAGCTTTTCCTGTGGTTAATGCACCATCAGTTGCAATAAAATCATACGTGTAATCAATTGATATTAATGCTTTCACTCAAGTACCTCATTATTTATGTTGAGAATTTTAATAAATGCCTTTATAAGCATTCAATTTGTTTTATAATAACGAGAATTATGACAGATTGATATTTAAACAGGATATTTTATGCGTTCAATGTATTGTGGTCAGTTAACGGCCTCTCTTATAAACCAAGAAGTTACCTTATGTGGTTGGGTCAATAAACGTCGAGATTTAGGCGGAATGATTTTTATTGATATGCGTGATCGTGAAGGGATTGTGCAGGTGTTTTTCGATCCAGATTACAAACAGGCATTCGAACTAGCGGCAGAATTGCGTAATGAATTTTGTATTCAAATCAAAGGGAAAGTCCGAGCACGACCAGACGGTCAAATTAATAAAGAGATGGCTACTGGTGAAGTCGAAGTATTGGCAACCGAATTGACTATTTTTAATCGCAGTGATGTGTTACCGCTTGATTTCAATCAAAACAACAGTGAAGAGCAGCGTTTAAAATACCGTTATATTGATTTACGTCGACCGGTTATGAGCGAGATATTTAAAACGCGCGCTAAAGTGACCGCATTTGTTCGTTCTTTTATGAATGAACATGGTTTTTTAGATATTGAAACCCCAATGTTAACCAAAGCTACGCCAGAAGGTGCTCGCGATTATTTAGTACCAAGCCGCGTCCATAAAGGCGAATTTTATGCGTTACCGCAATCGCCTCAACTGTTCAAACAATTGCTAATGATGTCTGGTTTTGATCGTTATTATCAAATTGTCAAATGTTTCCGCGATGAAGATCTGCGTGCAGATCGTCAGCCAGAATTTACACAAATTGATGTTGAAACATCATTTATGAGCGCAGAACAAGTGCGTGAAATGATGGAACAAATGATCCGTGAACTTTGGCTAAATGTTAAAAATGTTGATTTAGGCGAGTTTCCGGTAATGACGTTTGCTGAAGCAATGCGCCGTTTTGGTAGTGATAAACCTGATCTTCGTAATCCGCTCGAAATTATCGATGTTGCTGATGTGGTCAAAGACGTTAATTTCAACGTTTTTTCAGCGCCCGCAAATGATCCTAAAGGCCGTGTTGCTCTGCTTTGTGTGCCTAATGGCGCGACATTAACGCGTAAACAGCTTGATGAATATACCCAATTTATTTCTGTTTATGGCGCAAAAGGCATGGCGTGGATTAAAGTGAATGAACGTGCCAAAGGCCTTGATGGGGTGCAAAGTCCTGTCGCTAAATTCTTTAGTGAATCCCAAATGGAGGCATTACTTGATCGTGCCAATGCCAAAGATGGTGATATTTTATTGTTTGGCGCAGATAGCTACAAAGTGGTCAGCGATGCACTCGGTGCGCTGCGTTTGAAAGTCGGTAAAGATTTAAACTTAACCGATGAAAATAAATGGGCCGTGCTTTGGGTGGTTGATTTCCCAATGTTTGAAGAGACCGATGACGGATTAAGTGCAATGCATCATCCGTTTACCTGTCCTAGAGAGTTAACGCCTGAACAGTTAATTGCCAACCCAGTTGGGGCAATTGCCAATGCTTATGATATGGTTATTAATGGTTACGAAGTCGGTGGTGGGTCAGTTCGTATTCATCGCAGCGAAATGCAACAAGCTGTCTTTTCAATTTTAGGCATAGATGCACGGGAGCAGCAAGAAAAGTTTGGCTTTTTACTTGATGCATTAAAATACGGGACACCGCCCCATGCAGGGTTAGCATTTGGATTAGACCGATTGATTATGCTGCTTACAGGCACCGATAATATTCGTGATGTGATTGCATTTCCAAAAACAACGGCTGCCGCTTGTTTATTAACTGATGCACCAAGTCCAGCAAATGCGGTTGCATTACAAGAATTAGGGATCAACGTAAATCAAAATAGTTAAATAAAGCGATGTTAATCAATCCCCCAAAGCGGTATAAAAACCCTGAATCGGTTTTAGTTGTCATTTATTGTCAAACAACCTTGCGCTGTTTGATGTTACAGCGTCAAGATGATCCTTCTTTTTGGCAATCAGTGACAGGGAGTCTCGAACTGGGGGAACACTATTTTGATACAGCAATACGTGAAGTGAGGGAAGAAACGGGCATTGACATTTTAAGCTGTAACCTAACATTAATTGATGCCCATTATTCAATTGAATTTGATATTTTCCCGCAGTTCAAACACCGTTACGCTCCTGATGTGAATACAAACAAAGAGCATTGGCTTTATTTACCCCTTTCGCATGAAATCATCCCACAATTAACTGAGCACTTAAACTATCAGTGGCTAGCAATTGAGCAAGCCGCGGATTTGACGGTCTCTTTGAATAATCGAGATGCGATATTAAAAATTGGTTCGACAACAAAATAAGCCTAATTAGGACGAGCACATGAATTTTACTGGTTTTCGTGATTTTTTAAATTACCTTGAACAGCAAGGCGAACTTAAACGGATTCGCTATCCCGTCAATCCGTATCTTGAAATGACCGAAATTGCCGATCGCGTTTTGCGTCAAGGTGGGCCTGCATTATTGTTCGAAAATCCAATCGGTTATGATATTCCTGTACTGTGTAATTTGTTTGGAACAACGCGGCGAGTTGCTCTAGCAATGGGACAAGAGGATATTTCAGCGCTGCGTGAAGTTGGTCATTTGCTCGCATTTTTACGTGAACCTGAACCCCCTAAAGGTATTCGTCAATTTTTCAATATACTCCCTAAATATAAACAAGTTCTTAATATGCCTGTTAAAAAGCGCTCATCCGCACCTTGCCAAGAACAGGTATTTAAAGATGATGAGGTCGATTTAACTGAACTACCGATTATGCATTGTTGGCCAGGGGATGTTGCACCGCTTGTGACGTGGGGACTGACAATTACGAAAGGTCCTTACAAAGATAGGCAAAATATTGGCATTTACCGTTTACAACTTAAATCGAAAAACAAATTAATTATGCGCTGGCTATCCCACCGAGGGGGAGCGCTCGATTTTGCTGAATGGAAAAAAGCGCATCCGGGCGAAAAATTCCCCGTTGCGATAGCGATTGGTGCAGATCCCGCAACGCTATTAGGCGCGGTTACGCCTGTTCCTGATACGCTATCTGAATATGCTTTTGCTGGGCTTTTACGTGGCAGTCGCACAGAAGTTGTCAGCGCATTATCAACTGATTTAGATGTGCCTGCGACTGCTGAAATTATCTTGGAAGGGTATATCGATCCAACAGAGATGGCGCCAGAAGGTCCATACGGCGATCATACCGGTTATTATAATGAAGTTGATGATTTTGCTGTGTTTACGGTGACACATCTAACGCGGCGAAACGATGCCATTTATCACTCTACCTATACCGGAAGGCCGCCTGATGAACCTGCGGTAATGGGGCTTGCACTGAACGAAGTGTTTATTCCTATTTTACAAAAACAGTTTCCAGAAATTGTTGATTTTTATCTACCGCCAGAAGGGTGTTCATACCGAATCGCTATTGTCACCATCAAAAAACAGTATGCAGGGCATGCCAAACGGGTCATGATGGGCGTCTGGTCTTATCTTAGACAGTTTATGTACACCAAATTTGTCATTGTTTGTGATGATGATATCAATGCACGCGATTGGAAAGATGTAATGTGGGCAATTTCAACTCGAATGGATCCAAAGCGTGATACGACCTTCGTTGAAAATACCCCGATTGATTACCTCGATTTTGCATCGCCAGTGTCAGGATTAGGCTCGAAGGTAGGGTTAGATGCAACCAACAAATGGCCAGGTGAAACGAGCCGTGAGTGGGGGCATATCATACAAAAAGATCCTGCGGTGGTTACCCATATTGATGATATTTGGGATCAGTTGGGATTAGATTGACATTAGTGAGAGCCAGAATCATCATCAATGAGGTTTTTTTCACCAATTTTCGCCTGCAATGCGCTATAGCGCACTTTATGCCAAGCTTTAAAATCGGTAAACTTTATATTATTGCCGTTCGTAAAATGACGGTAAGTTAAATCCAATTAGTCTATTTGCTGAGTAAGCAGATGAAACCAAGCGTTTTGGTCAATACAAAACACCACGTTGAGAGATTTATGAAACAACAAAATACTAAACATGAACTATCTGTTCAAGCAGAGTTAGAACAGTCTCCCCAAAAAAGCCCTAAACGATCGATTTTTATCTTCAAAAAATTAGGCGTATTTTTTATGATTTGGGTTAGCTTAGTTTTAATGTATGGTGTGATTTGTTCTTATACTAATGAAGTGGGGCAAGATGAGTTTTATCGATTTATTTTCTTCTTGAGAAGTCCGGTTGTCGTTGTGATTAATTGCCTTGCACTTATATTGGCTTTGTTACACACAGTGACTTGGTTTAATTCAGTGCCTACATCCTTAAAATTAGTGAATCATAACCAACGGCATTTTCGTCTCATCCTCATCGCGGGGTTGTGGCTAGTTACGTTGGTGATTTCGATGATGCTATTTCTGTTTGTGCTGAAGTAAAGTCCATTATATCAATGCCAATATGTTAATCAGTTTGGCCTGTTTTGTGACATATCCCATAACCGAGTTAAAAAAATAGTGATAAAAGAATGAAAGAGACACAATTACAAGTTAACAAGCCTAAGCAATCTATTTTAGGCTATGTATTAAATGCAGGCGCACTTTGGGCTGCCATATTTTGTCCGATTATAATTATTATAACCGGATTTGTTATCCCTTTTGGTGATGTGGCTACGCGTTCTTATATATTGAAGTTAATATCAGATATGCCGGGTAAAATATTTTTATTTTTGATGATTTCACTGCCGATTTGGTATGCTTTATATCGAATATTGTATGTTCTATATGATGCAAATATTCATCCTAAACGTGGCAAACTCCTCACTTATGGGCTTGCATTAGCGTGGACGGTTCACGCGTATTACATCTTATTTATGCGCTAATTCTATCCAATACTGTCGATGCCGGTTTCGGCATTGATAACCAATTAACCACATCATATTGCCTATAAGCGTTAGTCTAGGATTTTTGCTTATTAACGGTTATCTAATTGAATTATTAAATATCCTCAATTGATTTTAACTATAAGTTAATGCAAAATAAATCCCTTGATATTATTTGAATAAAAAATGGAGGCAAGCATGGCTAAACTGTCCGGTGCTGAGATGGTGATTCAATCCTTGATTGACCAAGGGACAAAACAAATTTTTGGTTATCCAGGCGGAAGCGTTCTTGATATTTATGATGCGCTTCACACAATTGGTGGAATAGAACATATTTTAGTGCGTCATGAACAAGCAGCAGTTCATATGGCTGATGGTTATGCTCGAGCAACAGGGGATGTTGGCGTGGTTCTTGTAACATCAGGGCCGGGCGCAACCAATACAATAACCGGCATTGCCACCGCTTACATGGACTCAGTGCCTCTGGTCATTATTTCAGGCCAAGTTGCCAGTAATTTGATTGGCAATGATGCCTTTCAAGAGTGTGATATGGTCGGTATTTCAAGGCCAGTTGTTAAGCACAGCTTCTTAGTTAAAGATCCCAAAGATATTCCAGAGACCATTAAAAAAGCATTTTACATTGCCTCAACCGGGCGCCCGGGACCCGTTGTGATTGATTTACCGAAAGATATCGTAAATCCAGCCAATAAATATACCTATCATTATCCAAAATCAGTAAGTTTACGTTCATACAATCCAACCGTTCAAGGCCATAAAGGGCAAATCAAAAAATCCTTAACGATGTTACTTGCAGCGAAAAAACCGGTTCTTTATGTCGGTGGTGGAGTGATAAGTGCCGGTGCTAGTGATGTGATTAAAACCTTTGCAGAAAAACTCAACCTTCCGGTTGCATCAACCTTGATGGGGATTAGTGCCTTTCCCGGTTCCCATAAACAATATTTGGGAATGATAGGCATGCACGGCGTTTACGAAGCCAATATGTCGATGCACAATGCTGATGTTATTTTAGCCATTGGTGTTCGCTTTGATGATAGAACAACTAATAATGTCGATAAATATTGCCCGAATGCTAAAGTGATTCATGTGGATATCGACCCAACTTCGATATCTAAAACCATTTCGGCTGCGGTGCCCGTTGTTGGCGATGCTAAATCTGTTGTTGAAACGTTATTAGCCGATCTTGAAGAGATGAAATACGATCGCGATCTTGATGCTTTAGTTGATTGGTGGAAGCAAATTGAACATTGGCGCTCACGTCATTGTTTATCATATAGCCATGAAGGTGAGCGCATTAAACCGCAAGAAGCTATCGAAGTCTTGCATAAATTGACTCAAGGTGATGCTTATGTAGCCACTGATGTCGGTCAGCATCAAATGTTTACATCCCTCTATTACTCTTTTGACAAACCACGCCATTTTATTACCTCCGGTGGGCTTGGTACCATGGGATTTGGTTTTCCTGCAGCGTTAGGGGTTAAACTTGCCTTTCCTAATCACCGCGTAGTTTGTGTTACCGGTGATGGAAGTATTCAAATGAATATTCAAGAACTTTCAACGGCACTGCAATATGGATTACCTATTTTGATTTTGAATCTTAATAACCGCTTTTTGGGAATGGTTAAACAGTGGCAAGACATGATTTATGCGGGCCGTCATTCCAGTTCTTACATGGAGTCATTACCCGATTTTGCTAAAATTGCTGAAGCTTATGGCCATGTTGGCATGGTGATTACGAAACGTGAAGAGTTAGAACCTAAATTGAAAGAAGCGCTGTCGATTAACGATCGCTTAGTATTTGTCGATGTCATGACAGATGCGACTGAGCATGTTTATCCAATGCAAGTTCGTTATGGCTCAATGAGTGAAATGTGGTTAAGTAAAACGGAGAGAACCTAATGCGCTATATTCTATCAATTCTAACAGAAAACGAACCGGGTGCGTTATCACGAATTATCGGACTTTTTTCACAGCGTGGCTTTAACATCGAAACGGTGACTATTGCCCCAACAGAAGATCCAACTATGCACCGAATGACCATTCAAACAATGGGTGATGAACATTTACTTGAGCAAATTCAAAAACAATTGCATAAGCTGGTGGATGTCTATCGTGTTAATGATTTGACCGAGGGGCCACATGTTGAACGTGAAATTATGCTGGTTAAAGTGAGAGCGAAAAGTTCTGCTGCACGCGATGAAGTAAAACGCTGCGTTGATATTTTCAGAGGCTTAATTGTTGATGTAACTGCAACCCAGTATATTGTTCAGCTGGCAGGAAAAAGCGAAAAACTTGATGCGTTCCTCGCATCCATTCGTGAAACAAGTGAAATTGTTGAAATGGTACGCTCAGGAATTATTGGATTATCACGAAGTGAAAAAGTGCTCAAATGAAGAGCGCGATAATAAGGCGTAACACGATGTTATGCCTTATCTTTAGCTAAATAATTACCGTCGGCGTAATAGACAAATGCAACGATAAGCTAAAATAACTCATTGTCGCAATCGGCGTATTCTGTTAGACTACTATCCCGTCTGATTAGTCAGGTGCTTTGTTTTATATCATCAAAAAAACATGGCACTATTCAAATAAATTAATAATGGTCTGGTATTAATGGTCACTAACTATATTTTTGTTACAGGCGGTGTCGTTTCTTCTTTAGGTAAAGGCATTGCTGCAGCTTCTTTGGCTGCAATTTTAGAAGCTCGCAATTTAAAAGTCACCATGCTAAAACTTGATCCCTACATAAATGTTGACCCAGGAACAATGAGTCCGATTCAGCATGGTGAAGTTTTTGTGACCGAAGATGGTGCAGAAACCGATTTAGATTTGGGGCATTACGAGCGGTTCATTCGAACCAAAATGACACGCAGAAATAATTTTACAACTGGGCGCATTTATTCTGATGTGCTTCGTAAAGAGCGTCGCGGGGATTATCTAGGCGCGACGGTGCAAGTCATTCCTCATATCACTAATGCAATTAAAGAGCGTGTCATTGATGGTGCTAAAGGGTTTGATGTGGCCATCGTTGAAATTGGTGGCACGGTGGGTGATATTGAATCACTGCCATTTTTAGAAGCCATCCGTCAACTTGCGGTTGATGTGGGACGTGAACATACTTTATTTATGCACTTAACGTTATTACCGTATTTAGCGTCAGCCGGTGAGGTAAAAACCAAACCAACCCAGCACTCAGTGAAAGAATTACTGTCAATTGGTATTCAACCAGATGTGCTTATTTGTCGTTCAGATCGTAATGTTCCTGCAAACGAAAGAGCGAAAATTGCACTATTTTGTAACGTCCCAGAACGTGCGGTTATTTCACTAAAAGACGTTGATTCTATTTATAAAATCCCTGCGTTACTAAAATCACAAAGCCTTGATACCTTTGTATGTAATCGTTTTCATCTTGATTGTGCTGAGGCAGATTTATCTGGATGGGAACAGGTAATTTATGAAGAAGCTAATCCGGTTGGTGAAGTAACAATTGGGATGGTTGGTAAATATATTGAATTACCAGATGCTTATAAATCAGTTAATGAAGCATTAAAACACGGCGGACTTAAAAATCGACTTACTGTGCATATAAGGTACATTGACTCAGAAGATTTAGAAGCGCGCGGTGTTGAACTTCTGCAAAATCTTGATGCGATATTAATCCCGGGTGGTTTTGGCTATCGTGGTGTTGAAGGAAAAATTATCGCAGCACAATACGCACGTGAAAACAAGATTCCTTATTTAGGGATTTGTCTTGGACTTCAAGTTGCATTAATTGAATTTGCGCGAAATGTTGCTGGCATTAAAGATGCTAACTCAACAGAATTTGTCAAAGACTGTGCAAAACCTGTGATTGCATTAATTACTGAGTGGAGCGATGAGTCAGGTCTGGTTGTTAAGCGTAGCGAAAACAGTGACCTTGGTGGAACAATGCGCCTAGGTAGTCAAATTTGTCACATTGAACCTAACTCACTTGTGAGTCAGATGTACAATAAAGAGAGCATCGTTGAACGTCATCGTCATCGTTACGAAGTCAATAACAATTTATTACCTGAAATCGTAAAAGCGGGACTGAAAGTGACAGGATTATCAACCGACAGAAAACTGGTTGAGATTATCGAAATTCCTGATCATCCGTGGTTTGTTGCTTGCCAATTCCATCCGGAATTCACCTCAACACCAAGAGATGGACACCCGTTATTTAGCAGTTTTGTAAAAGCAGCAAGAACCTATCAACAGCAACAACAAAAATAGTCAGAGTTTCATAAAACGCGATCTTAAAAGATCGCGTTTTATGTAAATAAATGCGGCACATTAGCGTTATTTTTTGTTTTATTATTGTTGTAGACGGCATAGAATAAAGGTTTAACAAATCATCTATTTTTTATTTTAGTTATATCTGTCATATAGAGGAAAAAAACATGGCAAAAATCGTTAAAGTACTTGGTCGTGAAGTGATCGATTCTCGCGGTAACCCAACTGTTGAAGCAGAAGTTCACTTAGAAGGTGGTTTTGTTGGAATGGCAATCGTTCCATCAGGTGCATCAACAGGTTCTCGCGAAGCATTAGAACTTCGTGATGGGGATAAATCTCGCTTTTTAGGTAAAGGCGTATTAAAAGCTGTTGCTAATGTTAATGGTCCAATTGCAGAAGCTGTTGTTGGTAAAGATGCTTTAGATCAAGCTGCAATTGATAAAATCATGCTTGATTTAGATGGTACTGATTTTAAATCTAACTTAGGTGCTAACTCAATCCTTGCTGTTTCTTTAGCAAATGCAAAAGCTGCTGCTGCGGCAAAAGGCGTTCCTTTATTTGCTCATATTGCTGATTTAAACGGAACTTCAGGTCAATATTCAATGCCATTACCAATGATGAACATCATCAATGGTGGTGAACATGCCGATAATAACATCGACTTACAAGAATTTATGATTCAACCTGTTGGCGCGAAAACAGTGAAAGAAGCGATTCGTATGGGTTCTGAAGTATTCCATAACTTAGCAAAAGTGTTACACGCTAAAGGCATGAACACAGCGGTTGGTGATGAAGGTGGTTTTGCGCCTAACTTAGGTTCGAATGCAGAAGCATTAGCATGCATCAAAGAAGCCGTTGAAAAAGCAGGTTATGTGTTAGGTAAAGATATTACTTTAGCGATGGACTGCGCTGCGTCTGAATTCTATAACAAAGAAACCGGCAAATATGTATTAAAAGGCGAAGGCGGTAAAGAGTTTACTTCTGAAGAATTTTCTCATTACTTAGAAGGTTTAACTAAAGAATATCCAATCGTTTCTATCGAAGATGGTTTAGATGAAAGTGATTGGGATGGTTGGGCTTACCAAACTAAAGTATTAGGTGACAAAATCCAACTAGTTGGTGATGACCTATTTGTAACAAACACCAAAATCTTCAAACAAGGTATTGAAAAAGGCATTGCAAATTCAATCCTCGTTAAAGTTAACCAAATCGGTACATTAAGTGAATCTATCGCTGCTGTTAAAATGGCAAAAGATGCAGGTTACACTGCAGTTATTTCTCACCGCAGTGGTGAAACCGAAGATTCAACAATTGCTGATTTAGCGGTTGGTTTAGCGGCAGGTCAAATCAAAACAGGTTCAATGAGCCGTTCTGATCGCGTTGCTAAATATAACCAATTAATCCGTATTGAAGAAGCATTAGGTGCTAAAGCGCCATTTAAAGGCTTAAAAGAAGTTAAAGGTCAATAATCCCTTAACCAATTTTTTTGTGAATAAGCAGCCAATTTATTGGCTGCTTTTTTTTGTTCTAAAACTTGAAAGATTTTATTAAATTAGGTAGCGCTTAATTAAAATATCAGCCATAATATTAGGCATTGTTTTTTGAAATGGATTGAGTTAGATGCAGTTTCGTAAATTAACCGCTCTTATGATTGTTTCCGGTGCATTGTTAAGTGGATGTTCGCTCGTTGATAGATGGGTATACCGCCCGGATATCAATCAAGGTAACTACGTTACACAAGATGCTATTGATAAATTACAAGTGGGTCAAACTAAAGAACAAGTTGTTTTCATCATGGGATCCCCAATGCTGACATCGGTATTCGGTGATGATACGTGGTATTATGTTTTTCGCCAAGAACCTCAACATGGCGTGTTGAGTCAACATACATTTACAATTACGTTTGATCAATCAGGTTTGGTGTCAGATATTAAATCATCTGAATTAGCCAATTCTCAGCCGCTTTCTGAAATGAATAAGCAAGGGATTTCTGATGACATCGACAAAAAAGATGATGATGAAGACTCCACATCCAAATATACTAAAAAATCCAAAAAACCTCGTTAGTCAACGAGGTTTAGCGTGTTAATTTAGGGCTAATGATAATAGGTTGGTAAAAAAATCGATACCATAAACATGAAGGCTAGTGCGTAGAAACTAATTGATATGATGATGATTATCATAGCCATCTTCCAATACCCATGTAGTTGGTTAATTGCTTCGCTAAGTCCTTCGCCGCCTTTTGCCATTGCAGCCAGAGAAAAAGCACTACCTGATTTATAGAGTTTGATTCCTGCAAGCAAGACAGGGATCCCTACAATCGCCGATATAATTCCAACGCAAATTAACGCACCAGATATGATCATCAGTACGCCAAATATTTGCTGCATGATCCCAATAAAACGCATGCGTTTTCGAAGACAATCTGTAAGTTCCATTGATATTGTGGTTGTGTTTTTATAGTCGAGCATCGTAGTTTCATTAAAGTTCATATTTTTCTACCCATTAATATCTGTAATATTTTACAATGATTGCTAGAATAGCATTTTTTTATTTTCTAAGGTATTTTTTAATGTTGCCATCTCAATTAAATCGTTTTTCCGTTGCGCCAATGCTTGATTGGACGGATAAGCATTGCCGTTATTTTCACCGAATTTTAACAAAACAAACGCTACTGTATACTGAAATGGTGACAACTGGCGCAATTTTATTTGGAAAAGGCGATTATTTAGCTTTTAATGAAAAAGAGCAACCAATCAGTTTACAACTGGGTGGAAGCGATCCTATCGCCTTGGCAAGTTGTGCCAAATTGGCGGAAGATCGCGGCTATAACGAAATCAATCTTAATGTGGGATGTCCGTCAGACCGAGTGCAAAATGGCATGTTTGGTGCCTGCTTAATGGGCAAGGCCGACTTGGTTGCAATGTGCGTTTGTGCCATGCGAGATAAAGTGAGTATTCCTGTTACGGTTAAAACGCGAATTGGCATCGATGAATTGGACAGTTATGCGTTTTTATGTCAGTTTATTGAGAAAGTCATGCCATATACCAGTACATTTATTGTTCATGCTCGTAAAGCGTGGCTTTCTGGGCTAAGTCCGAAAGAAAATCGCGAAATTCCACCGCTGGATTATGAGCGTGTTTATCAATTAAAACGAGACTATCCACATTTAACCATTGCAATCAATGGTGGCATTAAAACTATTGACGAGATTAAGCAGCACTTAACTCATGTAGATGGTGTTATGGTTGGGCGCGAAGCCTATCAAAATCCGCTATTACTCACGCAAATTGACTCTCATATTTTTAACCAACAAAGTGATGATATCGATCCTATTGTTGCGATTCGCTCACTTTATCCTTATATCGAGGAGCAGTTAAGCCAAGGGGCACAGCTAAATCATATCATGCGTCATACCTTAGGCTTATTTAATGGTAAAATTGGGGCAAAACAATGGCGGCGCTATTTGAGTGAGAATGCCCACAAAAAAGGTGCCGATATTTTAGTGGTAGAAAAAGCATTAAGTTTTATTACCCATTAAAACGCAGTAGTGAGGTTTAATTGAAAATCTTAATTGTTGAAGATGATTCGTTACTACAAAAAGGACTGCATAATGCGCTAAGTGCTGAAGGTTATGTTTGTGAGATAGCTTCAAATGGGCAGCAAGCTGATGAGTACCTCGAGCATGGTGGATTTAGCTTAGTTGTATTAGATTTGGGATTGCCGGATTGTGATGGTTTGGCGCTATTGTCTCGCTGGCGCAAGCAAAAAATAGCGATCCCGGTTTTGATTTTAACAGCAAGAGACACGATCGAAGATAGGGTTGCTGGACTGGATTATGGTGCTGATGACTATTTAATCAAACCGTTTGCCTTATCTGAATTATTAGCCAGAATTAGGGCGCTTATTAGGCGTAATCAGGGCGTTGCAGATAATCTTATTACTTACGGACCTATCGAAATCGATATTAAAACACAAACAGTTATGATTGATAAACACGTTGTTATTTTAACGCCGAAAGAATTTACAATATTGGCTAGATTGATGTTGAAAGCCGGCGAGAAAGTCCATCGGGATGTACTACAAAATGATTTGTATGATTGGAACAGCGATCCAAGTTCAAATGTGCTTGAGGTTCTTATTCATAGTTTAAGAAATAAGTTAGGTAAAAATACCATCCGTACTTTGCGAGGGTATGGGTATCAATTATTAATCGACACAGTGTGAATGATAATGTTATTGCGTTCAATTATTAAAATTCGACAAAGCATTCGTTGGAATTTATTTTTCACCTTAGCCGCTATCATGTTTGTTTGCCAAATCGTGACCGTGTTTTGGTTATGGCATGAAAGTAAGGAACAAATTGATGTTTTAGTTGATTTGACTTTATCACAAAATAAGATAGATGAAGTGATAGAGCAAGAAGAGATCGAAGCTATATTTGCACTATTTTGCTCAGTGTTTACCATGATGTGTGTAACGATGTTTTTATCCTATAAAGCAATTAAACATATCACTAAGCCACTTGAAGTGCTTGAAAAAAAACTCAATCAGCGCACCGAGCAAAATTTAGAACCTATCGAATCAATTAGCGAAATGCGTGAAATAAAATCGATGACAAGTGTATTAAACAACTTGCTCGTCCGTTTGAATGAGACGTTATACCAAGAACGTTTATTTACAGCCGATGTTGCTCACGAATTAAGAACACCACTGGCTGGAATTCGTCTGCATTTAGAGTTATTAGAAACGAAAAATAAGATTGATTGCCAAGAGCTGATAGATCGCATTGATAGACTTGTTAGCACTGTAGAACAGCTTTTGATGCTTGCACGTGCAAGTCAAAAGTTTACAGTTGGTCAATATCAAAAAATCCATTTTTATCAAGATATCCTTGTTCCTTTATATGATGAACTAACAGAATTTATGGCGCAAAAAAATCAACGCCTAGTTTATGATCTTCCGCATAATGATGTTGTTTTCAGTGGTGATATGACCTTAATTAAATTATTGGTCCGTAATTTGGTCGAAAATGCTTATCGCTATAGCCCAGAAAATACCCAGATCGTTGTTCACGCATTTCAAGAAAATAAACACACCATTATTACCGTTCAAGATGAGGGGATTGGTATTGATGAAAGTCAAAGCGAAAAACTAACACATGCTTTTTTTAGAATGGATAGAAGACATGATGGTATGGGGATTGGGCTTAGTATTGTCAATCGTATTGCTAAGTTACATCATGGCAGTTTTACATTGACTAACAGACAAGACAATGTAAAAGGTGCCATTGCAAAACTTATTCTTAGGACAACACCGCGTTAACTAAGTCAACAATTAACGGGTTGTGCTGGTTTTCTTTAATAATCGATGTCAAAAAGCGTTGCCAGGTCCGTTCAATTTTTTTGTTTGCAAAATACGTGATGTAATTTGCAACCGGAATAAACGTTGCATTACCAATGTTATCGATGATGATCAGACGGCTATGGTTTTGCGGTGTAAATTGAAACAGTATATTTTTGCTTTTTAGCGTCATGGTTATGATGCGATTTTTCAGTAAATCTGATTTCAATTGCACAAAGGCATCGACTAAGGCCGAAAAATGTTGCTGTGTTAATTGCTGAGAGGCAAGGTACGTTTCAAGAGAAATCGCGGTTTTTCCATCATAATTGCGAATAAGTTCAAATACATGTCCTTCGCCATAGTTGGTTGCAACGCAGCCATAATATTGCGGCAGCGAATCCCAATTGATTTTTCGTTTAATCAGGTGCTTATAATAGGCCACTTCGCGGTTTGTTTCTTGCTCTGCACCGTGGTTATAATTAATTTTAATACATTTATTGGCATCATCGGGGTGATAATAACATTTTCTATGCAATCCCTGCCCAATGTAATTGCTTTCACTCAAACGGATCATGTGTTTCAAGGTTATCGATGTTAAAGGCGTAAGAGTACATAATTTTCAATATAAATTCTAGCGATTTTATTTTATTTCTGTATAATGTTTCAACCCACGTTACAACAGCGTTATTCCCAGCGCTGTTTTTAGTTTGCACAGTTAATATAAAGACTCGAAGGGGTTGGTATTTTAGTTGCTAGCAGACAAAAAGTGTGAATAAATCAATTGATTTATTAACGTGAGATTAATTTTAATTTTGGATAATTACGAATGAGTACTTTTTCAGCTAAACCAGAAACAGTTAAACGCGACTGGTACGTTGTGGATGCAGCAGGTAAAACGTTAGGTCGTTTAGCTACTGAAATCGCAAGCCGTTTGCGTGGTAAACACAAAGCAGAATATACACCCCATGTTGACACAGGTGACTATATTATCGTTATCAATGCAGAAAAAGTTGCTGTAACGGGCAAAAAACGCACTGATAAAATCTATTATCGTCACACGGGTTACATCGGTGGGCTTAAGGAAGCGACTTTCAAAGAAATGATTGAACGTCATCCTGAACAAGTCATCGAAATTGCTGTAAAAGGCATGTTACCGAAAGGTCCTCTTGGTCGTGCAATGTATCGTAAACTTAAAGTTTACGCTGGCAATGAGCACAATCATGCGGCACAACAACCGCAAGTATTAGATATTTAAGGGGATAAAAGATGGCTGATAATCAATATTACGGTACAGGTCGCCGCAAAAGTTCTGCTGCTCGTGTTTTTATTAAACCAGGTAGTGGTAACATCGTTATTAATCAACGTTCATTAGAGCAATATTTTGGTCGTGATACAGCTCGTATGGTTGTTATGCAACCGTTAGAGTTAGTTGAAATGACTGATAAACTTGATCTTTATATCACGGTTAAAGGTGGTGGTATTTCTGGTCAAGCAGGTGCGATTCGTCACGGTATTACTCGTGCACTAATGGAATACGATGAAACACTAAGATCTTCTTTACGTAAAGCTGGTTTTGTTACACGTGATGCGCGTCAAGTTGAACGTAAAAAAGTCGGCTTACGCAAAGCACGTCGTCGTCCACAGTTCAGCAAACGTTAATTTGCAATGTGTTTTTTCTCCTTATTTTAATGATTATTCATTTGATAAGGAGAAAACCAGTCAACGAAATATCTTTTCATTGACTGTTTGCATGTTAAAGTTATCTTTCGGGTTATTTATGCCCGAAAGATATTCCCGCCTTATTATCTCATCACCCTAATTTGTTGAACTTTCCATAAATTGATTGCTAATTCAATTAATCGTGCTTTGATGACATGTTTGTGCAGCAAAACGAGTCACGATAAATAAAACATAATCTAGTTTACATTCAAAGAGTAAGCTCTCATGCGTTATTACTTGGATAAATTAGGTAATCATTAGCGCATAAATCATAGGCTTATGAGAAAAATTGAAAGAAAACGTAATTTTTTAACAATTTTGTGATTCAATTTGTTAAAATAGACTAACTTAATTCGTTTATTTTTTACTTGTGTATTTGGAGCTAACATGGTTGTTGCTGTTAATAAGCGTTCTGTGATGACATTATTTTGTGATACAACAGATATTTATGGCCATCAGATTCGTTTTGTATTGGCGGAAAAAGGTGTTACTGCTGAAATTGAATTTGTTAATGCCAATAATTTACCCCAAGAATTATTAGATCTTAATCCGTATGGTTCAATTCCAACGTTAATCGACCGTGATTTAACGCTTTACGAGCCACATATTGCTCTTGAGTACCTTGACGAGCGATTTCCCCATCCACCGTTGATGCCAGTTTACCCAATTGTTCGTGCAAATTCTCGTCTGACCATGTATCGAATTAAAAAAGAATGGTATAGCGCTTATGAGACAATTATGAGTGCACCAGAGTCAGAAGCCGCTAAAACTGTACGTAAAAATTTAGTCGATGATCTTGTTGCTATTTCTGTCATGTTTAAAGAAAAAGATTACTTTATGAGTGATGAATTTACCTTAGCTGATTGCTATTTTGCGCCGTTATTATGGCGTTTACCGCTCTTGGATATCGAATTGCCTAAGGTTGCTGAAAAGCATTATCTTCCTTATATGGCTCGCATCTTTGAACGCCAAGCTTTTGTTAATTCGTTAACCGAAGATGAGAAAAAAATCAGAGCATAATCATAAAATTTTTATGATAATAATGTAGACCTAATTTACCGGCTAACGTTAAATTAGGTTTTGTTGTTTTAAGTTGCCAGATTAGGCAATGTGACAAGCAATCTTAAATGAGGATAACATCATGGATATCACTAACATGACGCCGCGCCGGCCTTATCTATTTCGGGCTTTTTACGATTGGATAGTCGATAACGAACTGACACCTTACATTATGGTCAATACAACCGTTGACGGTGTGATGGTCCCGCCAGAGTTCATACAGAACAATCAGATCGTATTAAACATCGCACCGCAATCAGTCGGTCAATATTCAGTCAATAATGATGAGATCGAATTTAATGCGCGATTTGGTGGTGTTCCGCAGCACATCATTGTGCCAATGGCTGCTATTGAAGCGATTTATGCGCGAGAAAATAATGTGGGTGTTGGCTTTGAAGATGAACCGCAATATCAACAAAAACAGGTATCCTCATCGAAACCGACCAAATCACAATCAACCAATCCATTTCGTGTCGTAAAATAAATCCCTGTCTCCAATTTTGATTAGCAAGCTGTTTAACTTTCGATTTAAACAGCCTGTTGGCATTGTATTTATCTCACCAACCAGTATATGATAGAGAAAAATAACAACGCAACAAACCAACATGAGTAAAGAAATTGAGCTTAAGTTTCAGATTGATCAAACGCAAATTGACGCATTACGTCACTTTTTGAATCAATGGGTTGCTAGTGATGATGCCCAATTGAGATCACAAAAGCAGCAAACGACTTGCACAGCGCATCCCATGATGCTATCTAACATTTATTATGATACCAAAGACAATGATTTACGCCGTAACCGATGTGGATTGCGCGTGCGGATTATTGAACGTTGCAATCAAACTGAATATGAATTGACCTTAAAATCAGATAAAAAATCATTAGCCGGCTTTTCTGAGCGTAATGAATACAATGTCAATTTACCCGATGCCATGCCCAATTTATCCCTATTACCGATCTGTGCTTTACCAGCAAATATCGATGTCGCACAATTACAACTTGATTTAATCCCCCTGTTTAGTACCAATTTTAAACGGCAAACTTGGTTAGTGTCCTTTGCGCAGAGCGAAATCGAAGTTGCCCTTGATCAAGGTTGTATAACGGCGAATAATAACGCGGTACCGATATTAGAACTCGAGCTTGAGATCAAACAAGGCAATAAACAAGATCTTATTCAGTTTGCAATTGAATTAAGTCGTTTTAAATTGCATCTGTTTTCGCAAAGTAAGGCGGCAAGGGGTTATGCTTTGTTAGCAACGATGCCACTTAAAACGCAATCATTTGATCAGCAATGTACACAAAATTTATCGCAATTATTAGCATTTTGGCAACAAAATGAGGAAGTTGCGCTTGAAACAAATGATCTTATCTTTTATCAAAAAGTGTTAAGCTCGGTTGAACAGACCTTGTCACAGATGAATGTGCCATGTGAAAGTGAATTTAGCGCTTGGCAAGTTGCATGCAAATCGGTTCAATCGGTAAAGGATTTTGCTTATAGCCAAATTAATACAACACTTAAGTTGATGTTATTTCTATTATGCTAGCGGTCGAAAAGCTTGCGACCTGTGCCACTGTGTTTAGTTGATAGATAAAATGTCATTAAACTACAATTAATATATACAGATTGTAAAAGCAGGATTTAACAATCTGTTTTTATGCGGAGTCATTTATGCCAGCGTATCCATCTCCATTTTCATCGCTCTTTGAGCTAAAAAAGCAGCAAATCATCACTAAGCTCAGTCAATGCGGTATTAATGATTTGTCAGCTTATCTTGATATTTTACTGCAAAGTGATTTTTTGGTAGACGCTTTCACTCGATACCCAAATTGGTTATCTGAAATCATCGAACATCCTCCTACTGCAAATGAACATCTAACTTATGCTCACTTGCTTGATGAGCGGCTGGGCACAGTTGATGACGAGATAAATTTAATGAAAGTCTTGCGTCAATTTCGACGTTCAATGTTAGTGCGAATTGCATGGTCTCAGTTAACGCATGTTTGTTCGACAGAGCAAACGCTTGAGCAGTTGAGCCAATTGGCCGAAGTCCTTATTGTTTCGGCACGTAACTGGCTTTATACGCTGAGCTGTAACGAACTTGGCACACCTTGTAACTTGCAAGGTAACCCCCAGCCGTTATTGATTTTAGGTATGGGTAAACTCGGCGGCTGTGAACTGAACTTTTCCTCTGACATTGATCTCATTTTTGTTTATCCTGAACATGGCACAACCAAAGGAGGACGCCGAGAGCTTGATAATTCAGTCTTTTTTACTCGGTTAGGCCAACGACTTATCAAAGCGCTTGATCAAATCACAGAAGAAGGCTTTGTTTATCGTGTCGATATGCGTTTAAGGCCACTTGGTGATGGCGGACCTTTAGTCCTTAGCTTTGCCGCAATGGAAGATTATTACCAAGAACAAGGTCGTGATTGGGAGCGCTATGCGATGGTAAAAGCAAAAGTGCTCGGCGACAGGCAAGATCCCTATGCGAATGAACTTTATCAAATGTTAAAGCCATTTGTCTATCGCCGTTATATTGATTTTAGTGTACTGCAATCACTGCGTAACATGAAAGGGATGATCGAGCGTGAAGTTAGGCGACGTGGCCTTAAAAATAACATTAAACTCGGTGCTGGTGGCATTCGTGAAATTGAATTTGTCGTTCAAGTTTTTCAATTAATTCGAGGTGGGCGCGTTGTGACTTTACAGACACGCTCATTACTCAGTGCACTAAAGGTTATTGAGCAAGAACAACTATTAAAATCAAGTGAAGTTATCACGCTACATGATAATTACCTTTTCTTACGCCGTATCGAAAATCTTTTGCAAGCGATCAATGATGAGCAAACTCAAACTTTACCGGAAGATCCTTTGGATAAAGCTCGATTAGCGTTTGGCATGGGATTTGAAACATGGGAACAATTTCATCAAACACTCGTAACGCGCATGCAGGATAATCGGCTTATCTTTGATCAACTCATTGGGGATAACCCGTCAGAGCAAGAAAGTAGCAAGCAAGACGATCGTTTTGAAGAGATCTGGATGAGCGATCTCAAGCCGTGTGATATTAAAAGTATCTTAACGGATTATTCTGATGACAGCGCCGCTGCGCTTTGCCAGACACTTACACAATTTCGCGCTGACATTAGCAAAAGAACAATTGGGGTTCGTGGCCGTGAAATTCTAGACAAACTAATGCCCAAATTGCTCGAATCCCTTTGCTCTGAATCTCAAGAGCTTTGCACTTTACAGCGAATTTTACCGTTATTTGTCAATATAGTTAGCCGCACCACCTACTTAGAGTTATTGGTTGAATATCCCAATGCATTAAAACAACTTATCCGTTTGTGCGCAGCATCGCCAATGATCAGTGAGCAGCTTGCTCATTATCCGATTTTACTTGATGAATTGATTGATATGGGGTCGCTCTATCAAACGGTTGCGCCTGATGCTTATAAAAGTGAACTTTATCAATATCTGCTCCGCATCGATGTGCGAGATGAAGAGCAGCAGTTAGAGGCATTACGTCAATTCAAACAGATGCAATTATTGCATATTGCAGCAGCGGATGTTGAACAAGTGTTAACAACCATGAAAGTCAGCGATCATCTGACTTATGTTGCCGAAGCGCTCATTGACTTTGTGGTACAAATGGCGTGGAATCAGATGGTTGTACGTTACGGCCAGCCAACGCATTTACTGGATGGGCAAAAAGGTTTAGTTGTTGTTGCTTATGGAAAATTAGGGGGATGGGAACTCGGTTATGGATCGGATCTCGACCTGGTTTTCCTCCATGATTGTCCAATAAACAGCATGACCAATGGCGACAAGGTCATCGATGGTCGGCAGTTTTATTTGCGATTAGTGCAACGCATTATCCACCTGTTTAACGTGCGAACTAGCTTTGGTATTCTTTATGATGTTGATGTGAGATTACGCCCGCAGGGTGACGCGGGCTTATTAGCATGCAGTTTGGACTCTTTTCACGATTATCAAATTAATGAAGCTTGGACATGGGAACATCAAGCGTTGGTTCGCGCACGGTGTGTTTATGGTGATGGCGAATTGATTAAACGATTTAATCAAATTCGCCGTCAAGTGCTTTGCCAAGTTCGTGATGAACATAAATTGAAACAAGAAGTGCGAGAAATGCGCGAGAAGATGAGAGTGCATCTTGGTACTGCACAAGGTGAACAATTCAATTTGAAAATTGACGAGGGTGGAATCGGCGATATTGAGTTTTTATCCCAATTTTTGGTCCTTAATTACGCGCATACGCAGCCTAATATGACCACATGGAGTGATAATGTTCGCATTTTAGAACTGGCTGCTAATTATCACATTATCGGCAGTGAAGAAGCTAAAGGATTAACTGATGCCTATATCTGCATGCGAAACGAAATAAACCGTTTATCACTACAGCAGCTATCTAGTCAGGTTGCATCAAGCCAGTTTAGTGAACAACGAAAACGGGTAAACCAAAGCTGGCGAAAGTGGCTATGTTAATGCCTTATTAGATAACTCGCGAAAATTGCTGTTGGTAGGCCAGTTTTCGCATATAAATATCAAAGCACATGCAGATATTTCGCACTAATAGATGTCCTTTAGGTGAAATATCGATTGCATGTGGGCTAAGAGTCACTAAACCGTCGTTTTGTAGCGGGGCGAGTAATGTCAAATCTTCGGCAAAATAGTCATCAAATTGAATCGAATATTGTTGTTCAATTGTCCGTTTATCGAGATAGAAATGACAAATAAGCTGCTTGATAACATCACGACGAATTTTATCATCAAGGTTCAGGGTAAATCCTTTCCAAAGCGCATTACCGGTTTGTTGAACTTGATGTTGATATTCTCGTAAATCTTTTTGATTTTGGGCATAACTGTCGCCTAAAATGCTTATTGCCGATACCCCTAATCCTAATAAATCTGCATCGCCTTGAGTTGTGTAGCCTTGAAAATTACGATGTAATTTGCCTTGTTGCTGCGCAATTGCCAGTTCATCTTGCGGCTTGGCAAAATGATCCATCCCAATAAAATGGTAACCCGATTCGGTAAATTTTTTAATGCTGGCCTGTAAAATTTGCAGTTTTTGCTTGGCCGAGGGTAAATCAGCTTCCTTAATTTTTCGTTGGCCAGCAAAACGACTCGGTAAATGCGCATAGTTAAATACACTTAATCTATCGGGAGATATCTCAATTACTTTATCGAGTGTCTCGGTAAAGCTTTCAACGGTTTGTTTTGGTAAACCATAAATCAAATCTAGGCTAATTGAATCAAAATTATTTTGGCGCGCTTGTTTAATCAATCGACGAATCAATACTTCATCTTGTTCTCGATTGATTAAGTGTTGAATTTCAGGATTGAAGTCCTGAATTCCCATGCTCAGTCGATTAAAGCCAACCTTGGCTAAATGATCAATGGTTTGCGGCGTAATTTCTCTCGGATCGATTTCGATAGAAAGTTCAGCATCATCACTAAAGGTAAAGTGTTTTTTTAATGATGACATGAGCCGAGAAATCTCGTCATCGGTTAAAAAGGTCGGCGTGCCGCCACCCCAATGCATTTGAGTCACAATGCGATTTTTAAACAGTTTGGATCTCTTTTCGATTTCGCAATCTAAAGTGTCAAGGTACTGGGTAACTTTATGGGTTTGGCGAGTGACTAATTTGTTACAACCACAGAAATAACAAAGCTTATGACAAAATGGAATATGAACGTACAACGATAAAGGGCGCTCTGGGTATAAATTTACCGCGGATAAGAAGTCTTGCTCATTAAAATTTTCATTAAATTCAAGCGCTGTAGGATATGAAGTATATCTTGGACCTGAATAATTATATTTTTCAATTAAACTTTGATCCCAAATAACTGCTTTATGATTGACTTCGTTTAATGCGTTGTTTGACATTGCTTTTTCCATGACGTTTTGAAATGGTTTTTTGTTTTGCTTTTATTGTTATTTGTGTTTTTATTGCGTTTGTTTTTTTCAAATAGAGCAAAAGACAGATAAAGAGTCCGACATAAAAACTGAGCATAATGAGCAGATACATCGGACACCTTTTTGTGAGATTATTTACGTTTTAATAAACCAACAATGTCTTCTTTTTTATCATCATCGTCTTCATCATCAAAGTCCTCATCGGTGTACCCGAGGATTTGCATTAATTCATCAATACGATTTAATTTAGTATCAAGATAGTGTTGTTGTTCATCGGTTAATGTTTCATCGTTCTCAAAAAGATCGAGTAAAGCGTCTAATTTTGGATCATTTTCCAGTTGTTCAAGTTCTTGCTCAGGTGAAAGACGCACTTTCTTTGGCATCACTTTTTCAATCGGCTGTTTTACTGGTTTCGATGACGCATCAAGCACGAGTGGAATTGGTGTTTTGCTGCCAATTCGTGGATCTTGATGAGTTTTGTTGCCTTGCTTCTTTTTGCCGTCATTTTGATCGTTAAAACGTGAACCACTCGGCAAGCCTTTGTGTTTACGTTTACGCTTAAGTTCACGAGACGCTTCGTTAATTTCTTGACGGCTCTTTTTCTGTTTTTGTTTCTGTTTAGGTTTAGCTGCTAACATAAAATCTCGATTTAATATTTAATTAATAATTAACTGCTAATATTCTAACAGTAACTGATTAAGATAGCTATTACCAAGCTTTAGCTAAAAGTGAGATAAACCGCGATTGTTAATTTGTGATTGTCAAAAAATTGATTTGTGTATAATCTGATTAAAAATTTGTACTGATAGTCTAGGGAAGACATCATGGATAATCATCTAAGCCCTTACATGCAATTTAATCGTCAAGAATGGGCAAGTTTACGCAATGCGGTACCAATGACATTAACGCCAGATGAATTGGTCTCATTACAAGGAATTAATGAGCATTTATCGATGGATGAAGTCAGCGACATTTATCTGCCACTATCTAGGCTGCTAAATTACTATATAAGTAATAGTTTCACGCGCCAAGTGGTGCTATCTAAGTTTTTGGGTAAAAGCCAAAAAACGCCTTATATCATAGGGATAGCAGGAAGTGTTGCTGTCGGCAAAAGTACCACAGCTCGGGTCCTTAAAGCGCTGTTAACACGCTGGCCAGAGCATCGAAAGGTTGCGTTAGTGACAACCGATGGGTTTTTATACCCTAATCGGTATCTTGAAGAGCGTGGAATCATGAATAAAAAAGGGTTTCCACAGTCTTATGATATAAAAAAACTGATTAATTTTGTTGCTGATGTTAAATCAGGACAAGCGAAAGTCTCTGCACCTGTTTACTCACATTTGGTGTATGACATTGTTGATGATGAAGAAATCACCGTTGAGAGCCCGGATATCTTGATTCTTGAAGGATTAAATGTGTTACAAGGTGCAGTCAATTGCACAGAATCAAATAACCGGGTTTTTGTGTCGGATTATGTTGATTTTTCGATTTATGTTGATGCAGACTTATCATTACTGCATAACTGGTATGTAAACCGTTTTTTAAACTTTAGAGCGGGTGCGTTTAGTGATCCAAATTCCTATTTTCATCACTATTCAGAGCTTTCGGTGCAAGAAACTGTCGATATTGCAAATCGAATCTGGAAAGACATCAACGAATTAAACTTGGTTGAAAATATTTTGCCAACCAAAGAGCGGGCAAGTTTAATCTTGACCAAAGGCAAAGATCACAAAATTGATTACGTGCAATTACGTAAATAAAAGTAAGAGGAAATAGAAATGAAATCAATAACTAAAGTTAGCCTTTTTTCGTTCGCTGTACTTGCGTTCTCCTGCGGTGCGAATGCATCAAATTATGACAATGTCACAGGCACTACCTGCTCTGCAAAAAAACAGGCAATTGAAACGCAAATTAGCTATGCCGAAAAAAACAATAACATGTTAAGCGCACAAGGTCTTAAAAAAGCATTAAGCGATGTAAATAGCTATTGTAGTAACGATGATTTAGAAGCTAAATACAAGAAAAAAGTAGAAGAAAAAACTGAAAAAGTCGCTGAGCGCATGCAAGATTTAAAAGAAGCACAAATTAAAGGTGACGCAAAGAAAATTGCTAAGCAAGAAGCTAAATTGCAAAAAGTTCAAGCTGAATTGACTAAAGCGCAGTCAACCTTAGCTCAGTTTTATAAAGATATTAAAAGTAATTAATTCCGTTTCAATTGGCGACTGTTATTTACCATTAACGTGTTGGCCAATCACTTTGCCGACTTCGGTCGGCACTTATCTTAATTGACCTTACCTAGACTTTTTGTCTTAAGCTGTGTATGATAACGGCTCTTTGCTGCGTGGTTCGCAACCCTCCCACACTAAAAAACTAAGGAAACAGCATGAACAACATTACACTTTTAGGCGACAATTCTGTTCGTTACCCATCAAATTACGCACCAGATATACTGGAAGTCTTTGATAATAAACATCCCGAAAATGATTATTTCGTCAAATTCAACTGTCCTGAATTTACCAGTTTATGTCCGATAACTGGGCAGCCTGATTTTGCAACGATTTATCTGTCTTATGTGCCGAACATCAAAATGGTTGAGAGTAAATCACTCAAACTTTACTTGTTCAGTTTTCGAAATCATGGCGATTTTCACGAAGACTGCATTAATACCATTATGAAAGATCTGATCAAATTAATGGATCCGAAATACATTGAAGTTTGGGGAAAATTTACGCCGCGTGGGGGCATTTCAATCGACCCTTATGTCAATTATGGAAAACCAGGAACGAAATGGCAAGAAGTGGCATTTAACCGTCTGGTCAACCATGATCTTTACCCTGAAAACGTTGATAATCGCTAAATTTATTTCAAAATAAGGCAGACTACTATGCAAAATCGTAAAGCCTTGGTTGTCTTTTCTGGCGGCCAAGATTCAACGACGTGCTTGCTTCAAGCTATTGATAAATACGGCCCTAAAAATGTCGAAGCGATAAGTTTTGACTACGGGCAACGTCATGCCATTGAGCTGGATAAAGCCCAATGGATTGCCCGTGATCTGGGTATCAAACAAACCATCATCAACACCGCCGTCATTAAGCAGACGACAAATAATGCGCTAATCGATGATTCGCAAGAGATTAAAACAACCGATAAGCACAGCTATCCAAATACTTGTGTTGATGGGCGCAATGCACTGTTTTTATTACTCGCCGGCACCTACGCCAAACAACAGGGGATTAAAGACATTATTATTGGGGTATGTGAAACTGATTTCAGTGGCTATCCGGATTGTCGTGACGTTTTTATTAAGTCAATGAATGTGACGTTGAATTTAGCCATGGATTATACTTTCAACATCCAAACTCCCTTGATGTATTTGACGAAAGCACAAACTTGGCAATTAGCGGATGAACTGGGTTATTTAGCATATGTTCGTCAGCATACACACACGTGCTACTATGGTGTTGACGGCGGCTGTGGGCAGTGTCCTAGTTGCCAGCTTCGAGAAAAAGGTTTAACAGAATATTTAAATGGTGAGTGATAATTTATGAATCAAAACCCGCACACGCTTTATCCTAAAAAAGCACTGTATTTACTCTCTTTATTTCACATATTGGTTATTGCATCGAGCAATTATCTTGTTCAGATCCCCTTTACACTGTTTAACTATCACACAACGTGGGGGGCTTTTACCTTTCCATTTATCTTTTTGAGTACAGATTTAACCATACGTGTATTTGGTGCCAGCTTAGCCCGAAAAATTATTTTTGTGGTGATGATGCCAGCGTTAATTCTCTCATATTTATTTTCGGTACTTTTTTTTGATACGCACTGGATGGGATTTTCAGCGATGACTGAATTTAACCTGTTTGTTTTTCGGATTGCGTTAGCCAGTTTCTCGGCGTATTTAGTTGGCCAGCTTATGGATATTACGGTGTTTAATTACCTACGCAAAAAGCAGCGATGGTGGGTTGCCCCGTCAGTCTCTGCGGTTTTGGGTAACGCTATTGATACGATTATCTTTTTTGTTGTTGCATTTTACCAAAGCAGTGATACTTTTATGGCAATGCATTGGCCCGAGATCGCTTTAATCGATTACAGTTTCAAGATATTGATTTGTGGCTTATTCTTTTTGCCGCTTTATGGCATTATTTTAAATATCTTATTAAAAAAATTAGTCTAGTTTGATCAGTGATTCAAATGAAAGATGAGCCATTGTGTTTCACCATTTTATTCGGAAAAAATTTTTAAAACAATTTTGCTAAAGTTGAATTCAAAGTGCATAATACTTCACAAAATATGGGCTTGTAAAAGTTAACGTTGTGAAGAAAATAAAAAATAGTTTTTTAAGGAGTGAGGTGGAATTTAAATGATGGTTTTTATGAAAAAGATTATGGTGTTAGCTTTAGTGTTAACATTATTTGGTTGTGATGAAACGGATAAAAACAAACCGGCAGAGTCACCCAAAGAACTTAAGCAGAGTGAACAAGCTATTGATAGTGCTCATGCTGATGACAAAAATAAAATATCCCCTAGTCCTGAAATATTAAAAAAATATCAAGATAAACAGCTAAAAGTGATTGATAGTTCTGAAATTATTCTAGATGGTTCAAGTACATTAGTTGTTACGTTTTCAGTGCCTTTGAACAGCAAACAAAACTTCAACAACTTAATTCGTTTAGTCGACAAAGAAAGTGGTTATGTCGATGGTGATTGGGAGCTGTCTGATAATGGCTTAGAGTTACGTCACCGTTATTTAGCTCCTAACCGTAAACTCTCATTGAGTATTGATAAGATGTTGCT
>JAVSBY010000033.1:3661-30315 GCA_031960925.1 Gilliamella sp. CRA003912 | reverse complement strand
TTAAAAGACTATGCTGATCTTGTTTATTCTTCTCGTTTTGATTTAACACCAAAACGAAATATGCAAGAAACTGTGATAATTAATTTATCATCAATTAACCAGTTGCAACAAGAAGGCGTTTACATCGCTGTCATGAATCAAGCGGGTAATTATGATTATTCAAATCCTGCAACAGTCTTTTCAATCAGCAATATTGGTGTTTCAGTCCATGCTTATCAAAATGGTAAATTAACAGTACTCACGCATGCATTAGACAATGGCGATACCATGTCTGGAATCAAATTATCAATTTACTGTGAAAAAAGTAGTCGTGAGAGCAAAAATTCTTGTGATGTAATTAATGGCAAAACCGATAAAAATGGACAAGCAGAATTTACTTTACCCAAATCCTCGGGTTATAGTCTACTGACCGCAAGTGATGGAGAACAAACAGCTTTTATCAATTTAGATCGTAATGCACTCAACTTGAGTGACTTCAATTTATCCGGTTCGCCTTTTTACCAAAAACAGTTGTTTGCGTTTGGGCCACGAGATTTATACCGACCACATGAAACGGTTTATATCAATGCACTTTTACGTGATGCAGATGGTAATCTTTTGCCGGATCAACCTATTAAGGTGAATGTATTATCACCAGATGGTGTGTCAATCAAAGAATTTGTGTGGAAACCAGAAAGCACACAGCACGGATTTTATCAAACTCATTTTAAAATTCCTGATAATGCCGCAACCGGAAAGTGGTCGTTTCGGTTCAATTTAGGGGATGATGATTACCGTTACATTAAATTTTCAGTCGAAGAATTTCTACCTGAACGCATGGCGATGGAAATTATTGTACCATCAACAACCCCTATTTTAGGAGATCAAAATATCAATTTTAATGTGAAGGGATGGTACTTATACGGTGCGCCTGCTTCCGGTAATGAGTTAGAAGGCAATCTCTACATCAAGAAAATTGATTCACTCCCTAATCTTGCTGGATATAAAATTGGTGCCGTAACCGATATCGGTATCGATAGACAAATGGACAATGTTCAACAATCTTTAGACAACAAGGGTATAACTCAAGTTGGCGTTGATAACCATAATTGGGCTGATTTGCGTTCACCTGTCGATATTATTTTCCAAGCAAGTTTACTTGATGTTGGCGGTCGTCCAGTCACTCGCATGGCCAGTCAAACAGTTTGGCCTGCAGAACAAATGCCGGCAGTGAGAGCTCTGTTTGCTGATTCACCGTACTATGATTGGTCAACTGATCGTTATAACAATGTTCCAACCATTGATAAAGGTGATACGGCTGAATTTGACGTAGCTTATGTCAATAAAGAGGGTAAAAAAGAGGCTACAACTAATTTAAAAGCACGTATTGTGCGTGAACGACGTGATTTTTATTGGATATGGTCAGACAGTGAAGGTTGGAAAAGTCAATATAACTTAAAAGAGTTTACTGTTTCAGAAGAAAAACTCACTATTGATGACAACAGTTCAGTGAAAGTCAGTTATCAACCAGATGATTATGGTCCTTATCGAATTGAAATCGTTGATACCCAAAATAATATTGTAAGCAGCCTCCGTTTTTGGAGTGGCTATGATTGGGAAGATAATACCAATGGAACCAATGCAGTTAGACCCGATCAAGTCAAGTTAAGTTTGAACAAATCGGCATATTTACCAGGCGATACGGCGACAGTCCATGTAGAAGCGCCAGTTGCAGGTTCAGGGTATATTTCGCTTGAAACTAATGATGGTATGCTATGGAAACAAAATATTACCGTTGGTCAAAGTGGGCTTGATGTTCAGATTCCAATTAAAAATTGGGGACGCCATGATGTCTATATTCATGCGATGATAGTGAGACCGTCAACCGATGCAAGTGTACAAACCGTAAAACGTGCGATAGGTTTACTCTATTTACCAATGGACACAACATCTCGTCAACTCAATTTGATGATTGAAGCGCCGCAAAAAACCGAACCAGAAAAAACAGTTGCTATCAAAGTGAAAATTGATCCGAAACAGCGCCTTGACGGTCATAAAGTGTCAGTACTTGTTTCAGCCGTGGATGTGGGAGTATTAAATATAACAAATTTTGTTACGCCAGATCCTTATAGTCAATTTTTAGGGCGTAAGCGTTATAATGTTGATCTCTATGATATTTATGGCAAGCTTATAGAGGGTGTTGGTCGTCAAGTTAACATGGCCTTTGGTGGTGATGGAATGTTAGATGACATTGAAAATGGTGGTAAAAAGTCATTAAACGATGTCAATATTGTTGCGCAACAACTAAAAACAATTGAATTGAATGAACAAGGAGAAGGGGTTGTTGAACTAACTTTACCTGATTTCAATGGTGAATTAAGATTAATGGCACAAGCTTGGGATGAAAACCGTTTTGGTAAAGCTGAACAATCGATTGTGGTTGCAGCGCCCATGATAGCTGAACTTTCAACCCCCCGTTTCTTGTCCGGCGGCGATCAGGCTGAATTAGCCCTTGACCTCAATAATTTGACTGAAAAAGTGCAAAATGTAGAATTAAACGTTTCAACGAATGGTTTAATTAAGCAATTAAATCCATTAACAATGACACTCTCGCTTAACGCTAATCAGCGAAAAATTATCAAGATACCCGTTGTTGCCATGTATGGTTATGGACAAGGTTCAATTACGGTATCAATAAAAGGCGTTGTTCTTGCTGATGGTAGTGATTATCAACTCTCACGTTCTTGGAAAGTCGGTGTGAGACCTGCTTACGCAGCAACAAGCAGAGATTACTCAGTGGTTTTAAATGGTGGTGAGAGTTGGACATTCTCGGCATCAGCACTTACTGATTTAATTAGTAATACTGTTGATTCAAAACTTGTAATATCTAACCAACCTCCACTTAACATTGCAAAGTATATTACAAGTTTATTTGCATATCCTTATGGCTGTTTGGAACAAACTATCAGTGGACTTTATCCATCATTGTATGCAAATCAATCCCAGTTAGCTGAATTAGGGATTCAAAGTGACGCCGATGACGTACGACGAGATAAAGTCCAACTCGGGATTGATCGTATTTTATCCATGCAGCGAAATAACGGTGGTTTTGGTTTATGGAGTCGTGAAAATGAAGAAGAATACTGGTTGACGGTTTATGCAACTGACTTTTTATTACAAGCACGTGACCGTGGTTACCAAGTCAATAATGATGCGCTTGATCGCGCGATGAATCGAATTGGCCAATATATTTATGACGGCAATGCATTTAATAACCGACAAAATTATTACGGCAATTCATCTAGCGATTATTCTCAATTTGCAACCAAAGCCTATGCGATGATGATTTTGAGTAAGCAAAACAAAATTACACCAGCTATCCGTAATGAAATTAATCGACTGTATCAGCAAGTGATGGCGGGTAATAAATCGAATTTATTATCACCGCTGCCTTTGGCACAATTAGCTCTATCAGCACAACTAGCTGGATTTAATAAAATTTATGCTGATGTTATGCCTTTAGTGTTCAAAACAGAGCGAGATAACCAAGGGGGATGGTTGGGTGATTATGGCAGTAAAGTGAGAGATCAGGCGAAAGTATTGTCATTATTAATTGAGAATGATTTAAGCAATGATAAACAAGCAACCTATTTGGTTAAATTATCTGATTTGCTTGCTGATAAACAATATCTGTCTACCCAAGAACTTAATGCGCTTTTTGTTGCAAGTTGGGCGTTAGAAACTCATAAACCGACTGATTCATTAACGGTAAAAATTAATGATGATTTGGTCAATGCTGATAAATCATTACGACGATCTTTTAAAATCGATGAGCTGACAAAGGGATTAACTATTACTAATCCGGAAAGTCATTCACCAGTGTATCTCAAATTTTCTGTGTCTGGCTATGGCAAAAAAGCCCCTCTACCAACATCTGAAAATGGGATACTCAATATCCGTCGAACTTATTATGATATGAATGGGTATCAGATAGAGCCAGATGAGCTTAAAGTTGGTGATTTAGTGGTTGTTTTGCTAAATGTGAATTCAAAAAAACGAGTAAATGATGCACTTATTGTTGATTTTCTGCCAGCAGGATTGGAACTTGAAAATCAAAACTTAATGAACAGCAGTGTGAATTTAATGGCAATCCCAGCTGTAGCTGATTTGTTAAACGATGAAGATAACAGTGACATTAAATATCAAGAATATCGGGATGATCGTTATGTTGCCGCCGTAAATATTCATAATTATATTGGAAATAACATGTATGGTAAGACAGTTGCTTATTTGGCTAGAGCAGTGACTTCGGGCAATTTTGTTGTGCCTTATCCTTATGTTGAATCCATGTATCACCCTGAATGGTTTGCGATAGGTAAATCACTCGATATTATGTCTATTTTAGAACGTAAAACTATGACTAAATAAGATTAAAACTGTTTAGATTAAGTGGGATAGTGTACTTTGCGCTATCCCATTTTTTTGAAATGAGCTTGGAAAATGGCCGATATTTATGCCGGGATTACCCAAACAAAGATACAACTAAAACTATCATGGCAAAAATGAAAAAACGATTATATAACTTATGCATCATCGTCTTTGTTTTCATATGTACGATCTTCTGTACTTTTTTACTCGCTGATTATATTTTCCCTTTATCAATCAATCGGGGTAAAACAACACAGACAATATTAGCAAAAGATAATACCCCATTATGGCGATTTGCTGATAAAAATGGCATATGGCGATATTCGGTGAGCTTGAATGAAGTTCCAAAATATTATCTTGACGTATTACTTAATTACGAAGATCGGCATTTTTATGACCATATTGGTATTAATCCGTTTTCTTTATTACGAGCTGCTTTTCAAAATGTGACGAACGGGCGGATAATTTCGGGTGGAAGTACATTATCGATGCAAGTCGCCAGAATATTAGATCCGCATGATCGAACATTGTTTGGCAAATTAAAACAGATATTCCGTACATTCCAGTTAGAATGGCACTACAGTAAAGATCAGATTTTAACTTTTTATATCAATCACGCCCCTTATGGGGGGACCATTGAAGGAATTGGCGCTGCAAGTTGGTCCTACTTAGGTAAATCGCCGAGTGAACTGACGCGCAGCGAAGCGGCTTTACTTGCCGTGTTGCCTCAAGCGCCCAGCAGATTAAGACCTGATCGTTACCCAGAAAGAGCCAAAAAGGCAAGGGATAAAGTATTAAACAGGTTGGCTGAAAATAAGATTTGGTCGACAGAAATAATAGATCAAGTAAGACACGACGAAGTGTGGGTGTATCCGCGAAAAGCGCCTCAAATGGCGCCTTTACTCGCGAAAAGATTGAGTTTGCGTTATCCCGAAAAATCGATTATTCATTCAACTATTGATGCTCCATTGCAATATACACTGGAAGATGTGGCAAGTAATTGGAAAAATCAGCTTCCACCTAAAACATCGTTAGCAATTTTAGTTGTTGATCATACCGATATGACGGTCAAAAGTTATGTTGGCTCTATTGATTTCAACGATGATGCGCGGTTTGGTCAAATTGATATGATTAGCGCGTTGCGTTCGCCCGGTTCGACCCTAAAACCGTTTATTTATGGGTTAGCGATTGAGGATGGCATGATTCATTCTGCATCATTGTTGCAAGATGTACCTAGAATAACCACCAATTATCGGCCTAAAAACTTTGATCAAAGCTTTTATGGGCCAGTGAGCGCGACTGAAGCATTAAAGTATTCGTTAAATTTACCCGCAGTGCAGTTAGTTGAGCTTTATGGTGCTAAACGTTTTGCTAGTAAACTCATGAGTATTGGTTTACCGTTAGTTTCGACTGGTAGTGAACCTAATATCAGTTATATCTTAGGTGGGGCATCAGTAAAGTTGGATGATCTTGTCAGTGCTTATAGTGTTTTTGCTAGACAAGGAAATGCAAGCCCATTGCGCTATACCGAAACTGATCCTTTGCTTAATAAATCATTTATTTCAGCCGGAAGTGCTTGGATCACTAAACAAATGCTGATCAATCAGAATCAATTGGCCTTTAAAACAGGTACGAGTTATGGTTATCGTGATGCGTGGGCAGTTGGGCTTAATCCACGTTACTTAATTGGAATATGGGTTGGTCGCCCTGATGGTACGCCTGTTGTTGGACAATATGGGGCCGTGACTGCTGTGCCCATTTTGCAGCAGGTCAATTCTATCTTACTAAACAAAGAGCGGCGATTAAATCGGGGGTTACCGGCATCACCCCAACCTGATTCAGTTAGCCTGACAACCATTTGCTGGCCGTCAGGGCAACAGCTACCAAGCAATGACCCTAATTGTCACAGGCAAAAGCAAGCGTGGATATTAAATCAAATGATTCCACCTACGTTGGATTCGTTAGATATTTTGACAAATAACACCTATCGTTCAGGTTGGTTAACGATTTGGGTCAATGAAAAGGGTCAACGCGTTGCTTCAGATTGTTTGGGTGCACATCAAAAACAAATTGCTGTTTGGCCAATTGCCCTTGAAAATTGGCTTTCACCGAATGAAAGGCGCACTGCTTTATTACCTTCAACTGATAAAAATTGCCCTATACAAGGACAAGATATATTTGCACCACTAATAATTATTGGGCTGATGAATGAACAGATCGTTAAGCCACTGCCAAACCATAGTGAAGTCACCATTTCGCTCAGTCATCAAGGTGGTTTTGGCCGAAAATGGTATTTTTTAGATGGGCAGTTGTCTGCTGAGGTTGAGCAAAATGAAAAATTTTCGCTTTCTTTGTCGAATAAAGGTCGGCATAATCTCTTATTATTGGATGAAAGCGGGCAGATTGCACGTCTTAATTTCACACTACAATGAAAGGAGTTTTGGTTATGGCGATCGAAAAAACGTTATCAATTATCAAACCGAATGCAGTGAAAAAAAACCTTATTGGTGCAATTGAAACGCGTATCATACAGGCAAAACTGACTATCATAGGCTTAAAAATGGTGCATTTAACACAAGCTCAAGCCGAAGGTTTTTACCGCGAACATCAAGGGAAACCCTTTTTTGACCATTTAATCCAGTTTATGACATCAGGTCCTGTTGTCGTTCAGATTTTGCAGGGCGAAAATGCAATCAGTCATTACCGTGATTTAATGGGGGCAACCGACCCGTCAAAAGCCCTTGCAGGCACTTTACGTTATGATTTTGCTGATAGCCTGACTGAAAATGCAGTACATGGATCCGATTCAACCTCATCCGCTGACAGAGAGATTGCTTATTTTTTTGTGGATGATGAAATTATGGCGAGTATTGCATAATAAATCATCAATCGGTTGTGTGGTGAATTAATCCATTGATTTAATTGTTGAATAAATGGATTTATCACATGAAATAAAGATAGCTAAAAATCAAATATCGCAGTATTCTTTTGGACGTAAAGCGAGGGTGGTTCCCTTCATCAGATAGCACAACGTTATCTGGCTCGCGCTTACCGTGCTTTGTCTTACCAGCAAAGTTTGGGTCTGGTTTAATTGATTAGAATTAATTCAGATTGTTATTCAATTTGCACATGTTGAGGATCGTGCGGATGTTTAATATCAATAAATGGTCTCAAGCAGTTTTTATTACTGTTCTTACTTTTTCATCTTTTCTCGTAAAAGCCGACGAAAATATTTTGTATATTTATAACTGGTCATCTTATATCGCACCAACCACATTAAGTAATTTCGAAAAGAAAACCGGCATCAAAGTCGTTTATGATGTATTTGATTCGAATGAAGTTCTCGAAAGTAAATTAATGGCTGGCAACACAGGTTTTGATTTAGTTGTGCCTACAGATAGTTTTTTAGAGCGCCAAGCCCAAGCTGGGATTTTTCAGGAGCTTGATAAAACGCAATTACTCAATTACCAACATTTGGATGCCAATTTACTTAAAATGCTGGCAAATCATGATCCTAATAATCAATATGCTATCCCCTATATGTGGTTAACTACTGGAATTGGATATAATGTTGACAAAGTGAAATCGATCTTGGGCGAAAATGCCCCTGTTAATAGCTGGGATTTGGTGTTAAAACCTGAAAATTTGAAAAAATTATCGAGCTGTGGCGTGGCCTTTTTGGATGCGCCAAGTGAAATTTTTCCAACCATTTTGAATTATCTCGGTAAAAATCCCAATAGCCAAAATCCTGAAGATTATAAACAGGCAACGGATTATATGCAGCAAATTAGGCCTTATATCACTTATTTTCATTCGTCTAAGTTTATTAATGATTTAGCCAATGGCGATGTTTGTGTCGCAGTCGGGTGGTCTGGCGATATTATGCAGGGCATTCAAGCGGCTATTGATGCTAAAAATGGGGTTAATGTGAAGTACGTGATTCCGAAAGAGGGCGCGATTGCTTATTTTGATGTCTTTGCGATGCCAAAAGATGCTAAACATAAAAAACAAGCCTATGCCTTTTTGAATTATTTGATGGAGCCTGAAGTGATTGCCGATATCAGTAATCATGTGTTTTATGCTAATGCAGTTCCTGCATCGAAAGCCTACTTGAGTGATGATATTAAAAATAATCCGGCAATTTATCCGCCAGAGGATATCATGAAAAAATTGTTTTCATTGCAGGTTATGCCACCTAAAGTGGATAGGATGATAACCCGTAATTGGACCAAAATTGTGACCGATAATTGATATTTACATCACATTAGATGTACGGATTTATGAACAGTTAATCAAATAAATTAGCGAGTTAAAACCCTGTTAATTTTGTTTAACAGGGTTTTTTTATGATTTATTTTCATCAAATTGTGTCTTTTTCATTTGTCATTGTTACCAACAAAACTTAAAATAACTCTTTTGCAAAATTATTAGGTCAGGCAAAATGGCTATCACAACGATTGAAGTGGATCGTCAGGCAATCGTGCATAATATTAACTATTTAAAACAAGTTGCCCCCGACAGTGAATTTGTTGCGGTGATTAAAGCGAATGCGTATTCTCACGGCAAGCAAGGTATCGCCAGTTTATTGCAAGATAAAGTGGATTACTTTGGTGTCGCGCGTCTATCAGAAGCCATTGAATTACGCGCATCAGGTATTATGACGCCAATTATTTTGTTAGAGGGCTTTTTCTCAAATGAGAATATTGCCCAATTAGTTGACCATAATTTGCAAACGGTTATTCACTGTGATGAACAAATAGATCGGTTATCCCAATCTCCCTGTGCCGAGCCCTTGACCGTTTGGTTCAAAATTGATACAGGCATGCACCGATTAGGGTTTAATCTAGATGAAGCGAAAAAGAAATTTTTGCAATTAGTCAATTGCCCAACTGTTTGTAAACCGATTAATATTATGAGTCATTTTAGTTCAGCCGATGAGTTAAACTCACCTCAAACACTAAATCAAATGGTGCACTTTGATGAGTTCCTCGCATCAATTGAGGATAAATCATTAATCGGCAAGTGTTCAATTGCCGCATCAGGCGGCTTACTGGCTTGGCCAGCATCGCATCGCGATGTAGTTCGGCCCGGCATTGCCTTGTATGGCGTTTCGCCTTTTGATGCTGCGGTGCCAGAATTGATACCGGCAATGACGTTTAAATCGGAATTGATAGCAATACGCTCGCACAAAAAAGGACAAGCGGTTGGTTATGGTCAAATTTGGACAAGTCCCAAAGACACGTTGTTAGGCGTTGTTGCGATGGGATATGGTGATGGATATCCACGTAACATTCCGGCTAACACGCCAGTGCTCATCAATGGCCGCAAAGTTCCGATCGTTGGCCGCGTTTCGATGGATATGATCGTGATTGATTTGGGGCTTAATTGTCAGGATAAATTGGGTGATGAAGTGATTTTTTGGGGAAAAGGGCTTGCTGTTGAGGAGCTAGCCAATTACACCGGCATCAGTGCTTATGAACTTCTTACGCGCTTAACATCTCGCGCACAAATCAACTATATAAACTAAAGATAGATTATGTTTAAAAAAATTATTGTTTACGGTTTTATGATTATTGCTCTTTTAGTTGGTGGTAGTGCTTGGATCGCCTATACCTTTTTACATCAATTCTCAAAGCAGCAACTGTCTGTCACGGATGATAAACAGATGTTTACTGTTAAAAAGGGCACCACGCTGCATCAGCTTGTTGAGCAGATTCGCGAAAAAGGACTGCTTGACAGACCTTATTTACTGCCTTATTTGTATAAATTAGATCCATCCCTAAAAGGCATTAAAGCTGGGACGTATCAATTGCAGCCACATATGACGGTTGACGATTTTTTGAAATTACTGGTTTCGGGTAAAGAAAATCAATTTACGATTCAGTTTGTTGAAGGTAAACGTGCTCAAGATTGGTTAAGTGTGCTTGCTAATACCCCTTATGTCAATCAAACAACATCTGGCAAATCATTAAATGAGATAAGTCAGCTATTGGGAATTGATGGGCCGTTAGAAGGCTGGTTATCACCTAATACTTACCTTTATACCGCTGATACATCTGACATTGCTATCTTAAAACGCGCCTATCGCACTATGAAGAAAAACTTGCAAAATGTGTGGGATAATCGAGACCAAAATTTACCGTATCAAACCCCTTATGAGTTGTTGATTATGGCTTCAATTATCGAAAAAGAGACCAGCATTGATTCTGAGCGGGCAAAAGTGGCGTCAGTATTTGTTAATCGCCTAAAAGCTAAAATGAAATTACAAACCGATCCAACCATCATTTATGGATTAGGGGATGATTATACCGGAAATATCCGGCGCGTTGATATCGTTGATACTAACAATCCTTATAATACTTATGTGATTGAGGGTTTACCACCAACGCCAATTGCGATGCCAAGTCTTGCTTCGTTAGAAGCAGCAGCGCACCCAGCTAAAACCAATTATCTGTTTTTTGTGGCAAATGGCACCGGTGGTCATACTTTTTCAACCAATTATGGAAATCATCAACAAGCGGTTAACGAGTATCGACGAATTGTAAAATCAGGCAATTGAAATTAGCCAATTGAGAGCTGAAATACCGTGCTGAAAAATCAGCACGGTTGAGGATTAAGCCATATTTGCAGCGCTTTTTAACAGATATTTTAACTCTGCATATAACTGATTAACGTGCTGCTCAGCCCATTTTTGATCGCTAATTGGACTAATTTTTACAGCGGAATGCTTATACTCAGGTGTTCTTGATACCGGATCGAGGTGATCGAGCGTGAGCTCATTACACGCACCAATCCACCATTGATACGTCATGTAAACTGCGCCTTTATTTGCTCTTGGCGTAACATTGGCTCTTGTGATTATTTTTCCACGGCGTGATTCAACATAGACCAGTTCTTGGTCTGCAATCGATAATCGTGCAGCATCATCAGGATGAATCTGCATATAACCGGGCTCATCAGCCAACGTTTGTAGTGGACGGCAATTGCCTGTCATTGATCGACAAGAATAGTGACCTACTTCGCGCACCGTACAAAGTACCATTGGATAGTCTTCATTGATTTGCTCTTTAGGCGGTATCCATTCTGCTGTTGCCAGCAAGCCTTTGCCATTTGGGCGATCAAATTTATTATCTTTGTACAAATAAGGCGATCCGGGATGGGCTTCATCAGGACATGGCCACTGCACATACCCAAGTCCCATCAACTTTTCGTAAGTAGCACCTTTATATTGATCACAAAGCTGTCGCATTTCATCCCAAATCTCTTTGGTGTTGGTGTAATGCATTTTGTAACCGAGTTTGGTTGAAATAAGGCTAATGATTTGCCAGTCGACTTTCACATCACCAGTGGGTTCGATGGCTTTTTCAAAATATTGAAAACCGCGATCAGCACTGGAATACACACCTTCATGTTCACCCCAAGAGGTTGCCGGTAGAATAACATCGGCTTCGGCCGCTGTTTTTGTCATGAAAATATCTTGAACGACTAAAAAATCAATCTTGCTGATCGCTTTTCGCATTTCTGATAAATCGGGATCGGTTTGCAGCGGATCTTCACCCATAATGTAATAGGCTTTGATTTTATCTTCTAAAATGCGATGGGGCACTTCAGTGATGGTGCAGCCGGGATTATCAGGTAAGCTTTTTACGTTCCAGGCTTTGGCAAATTTTTGACGAACGCTGGCATCGGCAACTTTTTGATATCCGGGATAATCTTTAGGTGTTGCCCCCATATCACAGGCGCCTTGCACATTATTCTGGCCGCGAACAGGCCCAACCCCGACATTAGGGCGACCTAAGTTGCCGGTGATTAAGGCCATGCTTGATAGCCCTTTAATTACATCGGTACTTTGTCCCCACTGTGTGACGCCCATTCCCCAAAGGATCGTCGCTGACGGCGATTTGCCATATAAATATGCCGCTTCTCGAATCTGTTTTGCTTTCAATCCGGTTATTTCTTCAACATATTCAGGGGTATATTTTTCAACAATCGCTTTTAATTCTTCAAATCCTTCGGTATGACGCTCAACATAATCGGGTTTATAGAGATTTTCATTAATTAACACATTCAAAAATGCATTAACCAGCGCCATGTTACTGCCATTTTTGAGCGGTAACCAACTGTCTGCGATACGAGCCGTTTCGATATATCGAGGATCACAGACAATGATTTTGGCCCCTTTTTCTTTGGCTTTAATAATGCGCCGCGCAACAATTGGGTGCGAATCCGCGGCGTTGTATCCAAAGATTAAAATACATTTACTGTCTTCTAATTCGGGGATTGAGTTACTCATAGCGCCATTACCTAGCGTGACTTGTAAAGCTGCAACCGATGGACCATGACACACTCGCGCACAGCAATCGATATTATTGGTACCAATCACTGCTCTTGCAAATTTTTGCATAACATAATTGGTTTCGTTGCCTGTTCCGCGTGATGAACCGGTTAACATGATTGCATCGGCGCCATGCTTATCTTTTATTTGTGCCAAGCGAGTTGAAACGTAATCAATCGCCTCATCCCAACTGACCGCTTCAAATTTACCCCCTTTTTGGCGTCGAATCATCGGCGTTTTTAATCGTGGGGTTAAGATTTGGGTATCATTTAAGAAATCCCAACCGTAATAACCTTTTAAACAAAGCTCACCTTGGTTAGTTACGCCATTTGCCCCTTCGGCGGCAACGATTTTGTTATTGTCGACCAGTAAATTAATTTTGCATCCAGATGCGCAGTAAGGGCATACGGTTAATGCTTTTTTCATTTTATGCTCCATAAATTATTCACTTAATTCGCATTAAGCAAATAATCAAAATAAAGGTTCAAGGCGATGACTTAATCATTTTGATGCGACTTAATCAATCCCCCTTACTTAACTAACGTGCTATAGCTGGACGAAAATATTCATCTCTTCAAGCGCTGTACGTTTTTGTTTTTCTTGTATCAATTTATCGATATTTTTAGGTTCAACCAAGGTTAACGTTTTAGTCGGACACGATGCAACACAAGCCGGTCCGGCCGGATTATCAATGCACAAATCACATTTTAAGGCTTGGGTTTGATAAACCGTATTGCCCATTTCATCACTTGCCGTGACTTCTTGGGTAACCACAGTCATTGCGCCAAACGGACAGGCGATAACGCAGGTTTTACACCCAATACAGCGTTCTTGAATCACTTGAATGCTGTTTGCTTTACGAATGATGGCATTGGTTGGGCAGGCATTAGCACAGGGCGCATTATCACATTGTCTGCACATAACCGGCACGGTTACTGTCATCCCTTTGATCACTTTTAATCTCGGTTGGAACTTGTCAGGTGTCATGTTGATGTCATTTGAATGTGACATGACACAGGCTAATTCACAGGTTTTACAGCCAATACATTTATTGGCATCAGCAAGAATAAATCGGTTAGTCACGATGCTTTCTCCATTTTTTGACTGGTCGGGTTCACTTGATCTTTTTCATCTGGGTTTAGGTCTAAATACGTCATGATACTTTTTGCTGCCATTCGGCCGTCCGCGATAGCGGTAACCACCAGATCGGCACCACGCACAATATCACCACCAGCAAAAATTTTAGGATTGTCCGTTTGGCAAGCCAGTTTTTGGTAGGTGATTGGAATCGCTGAAATGGTGCCGCGACGAGTTAGCTGGACGCCCTCAGCTTGTAGCCATGAAATATCATGTGGTGTGAAGCCAAAGGCCACAATCACAACATCAGCATCCAAGACAAATTCAGAACCTTCAATAGGTTGTGGACTTCGACGTCCTTTCGCATCAGGATCGCCAAGCTCAGTTTGCACCATTCTAATCCCGATAACGTGCCCTTGTTCATCCACCTCAATTTTTATCGGTTGCATCATGAACATAAATTCGGCGCCTTCTTCACGCGCATTTTTAACTTCTTTTTTCGAACCAGGCATATTACTTTCATCACGGCGATAAGCGCATGTGACACTTGTCGCACCTTGCCTAATTGCCGTTCGTAAACAGTCCATCGCGGTATCTCCGCCGCCTAAAACAACCACACGTTTATCTTTTGTGTTGATGTAAGGCTGCGATGGCAATTGGTCTAACCCCATCACATGTTTGGTGTTGGCCGTTAAAAACGGCAGAGCTTGATAAACACCTTGTGCATTTTCATTTTCTAGGCGTGCTTTGAGTGATTGATAAGTTCCAACACCCGCAAATATTGCATCATAGTCATTGAGTAATTCTGTCATCATAATATCTTTACCGATTTCGGTATTAAGATGAAAATCAATGCCCATCGATGAGAATATTTTACGTCTGCGCACCATAATCTCTTTTTCTAACTTAAAGGCCGGGATCCCAAATGTGAGCATGCCACCAATTTCGGGATGAATATCAAAGACAACAGCCTTGACGCCATGTCGAGTTAGCACATCAGCACAAGCAAGTCCGGCTGGGCCTGCGCCGATAATGGCGACTTTTTTGCCGGTTGATTGAACGTTTGCAACATCGGGTTTCCATCCCATGGTTAACGCCGTTTCTGTCACATAACGTTCAATATTACCAATTGTCACAGCATCATTTTCATTTTTAAGTGTACAGGCGCCTTCGCACAAGCGGTCTTGTGGGCACACTCTACCGGTGATTTCTGGCAAACTGTTAGTGCTGTTGGACAGTTCAGCCGCTTCTAGAATATGGCCTTCTTTAGCCAGTTTAATCCAATGCGGAATGCGGTTGTGTAAAGGGCAAGTCCATTCACAAATTGAATTAGGACCACAGCTTAAGCAGCGCGATCCTTGCAATTCTGTCTGTTTTTTATTAAACCCATAATAAATCTCATGATATGTGCCGATGCGCTCGGTTATTGGTTTTTTAGCCGGATCCTCTCTTGGGATGCTAACCAGACGCGTAAATGGCGTTTCTTCGCTGGTAAATGGCGATATTTGTTTGTGTATCAAGGCTCTATCTTGAGTGGTGCCAAAGGCGGTTTCATGCTGCTTTTGTTTACGCTGTTGTTGTATTTTTTGAGCGCTAATCAATTTAATCGAACCGGTAGGACAAGCATCAGCGCAAGCGGGGCTTTCGCGCCGTCCTTCACAAAGGTCACATTTATGCGCAACAATTTTATTGAACACGCCTTCTGTATTACCAACGCCAAGCGCGCCTTCGATTGATTCGTCAACCATACGAATGGCACCAAAAGGACACGCAATAACACAGGCTTTGCAGCCAATACATGCCGCTTTATCTAAATAGACTTTTTCATCACTTTGTTTAAGCGCAGCAGAGGGGCATGATTTTACACAAGGTGCATTTTCACACTGACGACAAGCGAGTGCGGTATAGATTTTTTTACGGCCTTGTGTGAGTTTGTGAACTTTGATTCTTGGCTGAAATTGTTCCTTTATATCTGGATGCTTACCTTGATGATAGGTGAACACACAAGCCACTTCACACGCGTGGCAACCAATACAAGTTTGCGGATTGGTTATAATAAACTGCGTCATATATGCTCCGATTATAAAAATAGCGAGCATGGCAAGCAGTAGAATAGCCGATTAATCCATTAGATTGACTGTCCCACTTATTGCTATACCCATTGCATTACTGCTTTTTGTAATTATTATTTTTTATAATCAAAACTGAAATTGGCGACCATTATAAGGATTTTTATTGAGATGAAAATAGCCATAAAACGCTATGAAAGCGGTAACTTTTTATTTAAGATTATATATAAAAATAACTTTATTTTGTATTTTGATATTAATCAAATTTTAAGGGCGATCTGTTTGTCCATAAAACGAACATTCACGCCAGTTTGGACTGCATTATGTTATATAACACATTAATTAATCGAAAATAATTATCATTCACACTTGGATGATAATTCATCAAGTTGTTTAATGAGTGATAATAATTGTTCGAATTGGTGCTGCTGTTTAAACGCCTCTTCAAAATAGGGATGCAAAGCAAAGCCTGTTGGCAGAGCTCCATTTTGATCAATTAATGCCTGCATCTTTGGAATAAAAATCCATTGTAACCACTCATGAGGATCCATCGTGTCGATAGCAAAAGGGGCTTCGCTCAAAAATGCATCGGGTTCAGGTGGCGTGCTTTGCCATAAGCTCAGCTGTTGCAGCTCATTTATGATGTGTTCAAGTTGATTTCGAATCGTATTATTTGTGTTCATTATATTGCCTTTATGACTTAAGCAGTGATTGGTAATAATGCCAATCAAAGTGCGGGCCAGGATCGGTTTTACGCGTTGGTGCGATATCGCTGTGCCCAGTTATATCCGTTATCGGGTAGCGTTGTTTGAGTAACCCCGTTATGTTAGCCAATACCCGATATTGCTGCTCGGTAAAAGGGGCGCTATCGCAGCCTTCGAGTTCAATACCAATCGAAAAATCATTACAGTTTTCTTGCCCTTTAAAGGTCGATTGACCGGCGTGCCATGCACGTTTATCAAAGGGAACAAATTGAATAACTTCCCCTTCACGACGAATAAATAAATGGCTCGACACCTGTAACTGATAAATTTCTTCGAAGTAAGGGTGCGCACTCGGATCGAGTTTACCTGTGAAAAGTTGCTCAACAAAAGGGCCACCATATTGATTGGGTGGCAAACTAATATTATGAATCACCAGCAGCCTAATTGGCATTGATGTCGGCCGTTCATTATAAAAAGGCGACACCACTTGTTTTACACCAAGCAGCCAGCCATTTTCGATTTTTGATTGCATAACACGTATCTCTTCAGACTTTGAATTTAGGAAACATACAACGCGTTCATTTGTCTAGTCATGTGAACATGCTCGTAAAAAAAGGGCGAGCGATGTGATGATAACAAAAAAGCTGTGTGGGCAGTTCCAACTTTTTAAGTGGCTAATTATTTCATTATTTCCTTAGGTTATAAAGTTTTTATTTATTGTTGGTGATCAATTATTAAGGAAATCTAAATGAAAAATCAGGCTGGATTCACGTTATTTGAATTAATGATCGCGATTGTTGTGATGGCGATTTTAACGGCCATCGGCTTACCCACTTACCAAGGCTATATTAAAAAAGCGGCCATGACCGATATGCTACAAACGATGGTGCCATATAAAACTGCGATTGAGATCTGTGCTCTTGAACAGAGTGATCTTAGTGGCTGTAAAAATGGAATATCAGGGATACCTCTGTCAAAAACAACACATTATGTCGCCTCAGTTAATGTGAATGCCGGGGTAATTACACTGATTGGCCAAAATGCATTATCCGGTTTAACGACCACATTAACGCCGTCAATAAATGCAACACAAGGTCATTTGGACTGGGTAAGAACCTGCGCTGTTAAGCCGAACAACTCAAGCCTTGTTCAAGCTTGTGAAGATATCTTTAAGTTCAATTAATTTTAAATGGGGTAACACGGTTATGCATAATTATCAATTAGTTGAACACATTGACCAATTATTACTCGATGCATTGAATAAACGAGCGTCAGATATACATTTTGAACCTTATCAACACAGTTATCGTATTCGAGTTAGGATAGATGGGGTATTACAACAGATTTCGTCTCCCGGCCTAGATTGTGCTAAACAAATTGCGGCGCGTTTAAAAATCATGGCCAAATTGAATATTGCCGAACAACGTTTACCCCAAGATGGGCAATTAGTGATTAATCAGTATGCGATGCGAATATCAACGCTGCCAGTTATCAATGGCGAAAAAATTGTGTTACGCCTTATGGATAATCATCAAACGCAGCGTTCGATTGATGAGTTAGGACTGACACAGCAGCAACGACAAATTTATGAGCAAACGCTCAATCACCCTCAAGGATTAATCTTGGTTACAGGTCCAACAGGGAGTGGCAAAACGGTGACGTTATATAGCGGACTGGGTTTGTTAAATCAAACTGAGCGCAATATTTGTAGCGTAGAAGATCCGATAGAAATTCCCCTAGAAGGGATAAATCAAACTCAAATCAATCCTAAAGCTGGTCTCACTTTTGCGCAGGTGTTACGCGCATTATTGAGACAAGATCCTGATGTACTAATGATTGGCGAAATTCGAGACAAAGAAACCGCAGAAATCGCTATTCAAGCTGCGCAAACAGGCCATTTAGTTTTATCAACATTGCACACCAATTCAAGTATTGAAACGTTAACGCGGCTTAATCAAATCGGCATTGCCTCCGATTTGTTAGCCAGCAGTTTACGATTGATTATCGCCCAGCGATTGGTGCGTCAATTATGTTCTAAATGCAAAAAAAAGTCCGATACACAATTACATATTGATGGGGTAACGATTACGCATTTTGTGGCTGAGCACTGTATACATTGTATCAGTGGTTACCGTGGTCGAATTGGTGTGTATGAATTTTTGATGATTACACCAGAAATAACTGAGCTGCTTCATTTACATAAAAAGATCCCATCAACGCATATTATTACTCTAAAACAACAAGGTTTGCAGCTTGTTCAAGCAGGAATGACCACATATCAAGAGTTACAGCGAGTGTTAGGTGAGGCGATATTATAAGGTTTAAATACGACAATGAGACATATTTACAGTTGGTACGATGCAGAATTTAACGAAAAGAAAATTATTGCCACATCCGTCAGCGATGTTCGGCGGCAGTTATTATTACAAAATCACATTGCCATTAAAATTAAGTTAGTCGCGCACATCACTCAGCGGAGCTTTAGTTTATCTGAGCTAGTCATCATCACTAAACAATTAGCAACCATGCTCAAAGCGGGTTTACCGATTGTTGACAGTTTGCATTTGCTTGCGCAGCAGCATCCCAAAGCGCATTGGCAATATTTACTTAGTGACATGGCACATTTTCTTATCAAAGGTGAGATTTTATCTAGAGTCGTAACGCGATATCAGTATGCTTTTCCATCCTTATATAGCCAAATTATATCAACCGGGGAATTGACAGGACAGTTGGATAAAAGCTTTGAGCAGCTGGCTGATCAATTAGAAAAAACAATTAATTTACAAAAACGGCTTAAAAAAGCCATGCGTTATCCCCTGTTTTTATTAGCTGTCTCATTAATTGTGTCACTGGTCATGCTGCTGTTTGTCTTGCCACAATTTTCAAAAGTCTATGAAAGTTTCAATGCCCCGTTGCCTTATTTTACTCAATGTTTGATAGCCGCATCTGCTTTTATTTCGCAAAGATTGCCTTTAATCGCGGTAAGTTGTTTAGTTATAGGTATCAGTTATCAGCGATATTTTAAACTGCGTTATCGACAAAAAATCGATATAGGGTTAATAAAAATGCCGGTGCTAGGTAATGTCATGCAAAGTCACTTACTGGCTCAAATTTTTCAAACGTTAGCGATTACTGAGCAAGCGGGTATTGCTTTATTAACTGGATTAAGTGCAGCGGCTAACGTTACCCACAACACCTATTATCAGCGCCATTTAGCCAACATCATTTCGCTGATTGAGCAAGGCCATTCTTTTAGTGAGGCAATGAGTCATCAATCGATGTTTCCAGCTATTTGTTTGCAGCTTATTCACGTAGGGGAAGAGTCCGGTACCCTTGAGTTAATGTTAGCTAAACTTGCAACATACTATCAAGAACAAAATGCCGCATTAACTGATGCATTATCACAAACCATCGAGCCGCTATTGATGCTTATATTATCTGCAATTATTGGTTCACTGATTATTGCGATTTATTTACCGATTTTCCAATTAGGGGATGTTATTCATTAATGATCATATTCTTTGCTTTATTTGGACTTTGTTTCGGCAGTTTTATTTATGTAGCCTATTGTCGATTTGATCCTAATTTGACCGGATATCGCTATCTTTGGAGTATTGCCTTTTTGCGATCGCATTGCCCTAAGTGCCACCATAAATTGGCTGCATGGCAGTTGATTCCACTTATTTCGTGGTGCTGTCTAAAAGGACGTTGCTTTTATTGTCAGCACAAAATCGATGCTGGCTATTTATTTGTTGAACTACTAACAGCTACTCTCTTTGCCTTGGTTAGTTTCGATAGGCAAATAGATCTACACTCAATGACATTATTGTTATTAACCGGTTGGTTTGTTTTATTAAGCTTGATTGATGTGAGCTATTTTTTGTTACCCGATTTTTTGACTCAGCCTTTGATGTGGTTGGGTATCATTTTGGCATTTTTTGATCTTTCTACGCTGTCATTAGACATGGCACTGATTGGTATTGCAACCGGTTATTTATTGCTAACTATACCCGCTACTCTTTTTTATTTACGACAGAGAAAACCGGGGTTAGGCGGAGGAGATATCAAGCTGCTTGCTGCGCTTGGTGCGTGGATCCCTTATCTGCAATTACCGCTGTTACTGATTATAGCTTGCTTACTTGCGATATTGTATTATTGCTTTTTACGCAGGGCGATTAATAAGGCTGAGCAGGTCATAATTCCCTTTGGACCGTTTCTCTTAATAGCTGCATTCAGTTTACTTAATTTTTCTCAATCAATGGTGTTATTTTTACCTAACTATGGCTGATAAGTGGTAAATCGCTGTCACCACTTATCAGTAGTTACCTAATTAAAGTAATTTTTTAAGCTGATAAAGCAAATCCAACGCCATTTTGGGGGTTAACGTATCAAGATCAATGCGCTCGAGTGCTTGGTCAACTTTCGATTGTTCTGGCTCAGCTAATAACGAAAGTTGTGATTCATCAACGTGGCTGTTAGCCGCTTGTTTCGAGATGATTTCCAGTTCTTTGAGTTTTTGCTTAGCTCGCTTTAAGATAGCTTTAGGTACGCCAGCTAGGCCTGCAACGGCGATACCGTAACTTTTACTTGCTGCGCCCTCGGCCACTTCATGAATAAAGGCAACGGTATTATCGTGTTCAATGGCATCAAAATGCACATTATAAACACCTTGAATTTGTTCAGGTAACTGAGTCAGTTCAAAATAATGAGTTGCAAAAAGTGTCATGGCTTTGATTTCATGGCTGAGATTTTCAGCACATGCCCAGGCAAGTGATAAGCCATCATAAGTGGATGTGCCCCGGCCAATTTCATCCATCAACACTAAACTCTGTTCGGTGGCATTGTGCATAATATTTGCTGTTTCAGTCATTTCGACCATAAAGGTTGAACGTCCTGACGCTAAATCATCGGAGGCACCAATTCGGGTAAAAATACGATCGATAGGACCAATGGTCGCTTTCGATGCCGGTACAAAACTGCCGATATAACTTAGCAGCACAATTAAAGCCGTTTGACGCATATAAGTACTTTTCCCGCCCATATTCGGCCCGGTTATGATTAGCATACGCCTAGTTGGTGACAGCTGCAACGAGTTGGCTATAAATGGCGCTTTTAATACTTGTTCAATCACAACATGTCGACCATTATGAATATCGATGCCCGCTGTTGTTGATAAGGTAGGGCAGTGGTAATTAAGCGTGAGCGAACGCTCAGCAAGGTTAGTGAGGACATCAAGTTCGGCTATCGCTTCGGCACTGAGTTGCATGTGTTTGAGATCTGGCAGTAAATACTCAAACAATTGCTCGTAAAGCTGTTTTTCTAACGCAAGGGCTTTTCCTTTCGACGTTAACACTTTATCTTCATATTCTTTAAGCTCAGGAATGATATAACGCTCAACATTTTTTAGTGTTTGTCTGCGGGTATAGTGAATTGGGGCTAAATGGCTTTGTCCTCGGCTAATTTGAATATAATAACCATGCACGGCATTAAAGCCGACTTTAAGCGTATCAATGCCAAGTGTTTCACGCTCACGGATTTCCAATTTTTCTAAATAATGGGTTGCACCTTGTGCTAATGCACGCAGCTCATCAAGCTCTTCATTATAGCCGGTTGCAATCACCCCGCCGTCACGAATAATAACCGGTGGTGCATCAACAATCGCCTCTGTTAAGAGACTCGAAATAGCATCAAATTGATTAATTTTAGCTTTCAAACTGATCAAGTAAGGTGAAGAAAATTGACTTAATACGTGTTGCAGTTGAGGCAATAAACGGTAAGCATCGCGCAAGCGAGCAAAGTCACGCGGTCTTGCGCTGTGAAGGGCAAGCCGCGCCAATATTCGTTCAAGATCGCCAATTTGTTTCAATAAGGGGGTGATTTCATCAACGCTGTGCTGTAACTGCGAAATCGCCTCTTGACGATTTTTTAACGTGACATGATGACGAATTGGCGCATGCAACCAGCGTTTAAACATTCGGCTACCCATGGGCGTTTGCGTGTTATCCAAAACAGATGCAACGGTATTTTCTGTGCCACCCGATAGGTTTTCAGTAATTTCTAAATTACGCCGCGTTGCAGCATCTAAAACCACAAAATCGATTGATGACTGTTTAATAATAGAACGAATATGGTGCAGCGGTGTTTTTTGGGTATCTTTGACGTACTGTAATAAACAGCCTGCGGCACAAAGGGCATAATTGGCATCTTCAACACCGAAACCGACCAAATCTTGAGTTCCAAATTGTAAATTTAGCTGCTGCTTAGCTGTTTCTAAATCAAAATCCCACAGTGGACGCCGCCGTAAACCGCTGCGCTGCTCAATTAAATACAAGGAATTAAATATTTCGGGATAAAGAATTTCGACTGGGCTTGTTCGTTCAAGCTCTGCTTGAATTGACTCGACACTATCGCATTCATAAATATAAAATCGACCGGAACTCATATCCAGCGTTGCATAACCAAAGTGATTTTTATCTTCCCAAATGGCGGCTAACAAATTATCTTTACGATCTTCAAGTAGTGATTCATCACTTACGGTTCCAGGCGTGACAATTCGAACAATTTTACGTTCAACCGGGCCTTTACTACTTGCCGGATCGCCAATTTGTTCACAAATTGCAACCGATTCCCCCAGTGATAACAGCTTTGCTAAGTAATTTTCAACGGCGTGGTACGGAACCCCCGCCATCGGGATCGGCTCACCATTTGATGCGCCGCGCTTGGTTAACGAAATATCTAAAAGCTGTGATGCGCGTTTGGCATCATCATAAAACATCTCGTAAAAATCGCCCATTCGATAAAAAAGGAGAATATCTGGATTTTCAGCTTTTAATCGTAAATACTGCTGCATCATTGGTGTGTGGTTACTTAGGTTCTCGTTTCCATTCATGGCAATATGTCTTTTTATTGTATATGTTCAGGTAGTTAATAAATTTTGTTTGTCTTATTCTGCATTAATGCACTGCATAATATTCAAGCAGATTAAATGATAAGTAGGACGCAAAACAGCGTCACTTATGCTTTATCAAACAAACGCCCAGAGTAAATAATTGCAGCATTATAACCGATTATTGTTATCTAGCGGAGGGCTAATTTAAAGCTGCGTTTTCCATTATGGATTCGAATTTATTCATCCTTTCTTAGATGGTAATGGAAGGATTGGGCGTTTATGGCAAACATTATCATAAAATGAAAGAGCACAGTCTTATAAAGTTCATGATTCTTAGTTGAGTTTGTTTTTATTTTAAGCATTAAATTGAAACATGAGAATTTGTACATTTAAAAGTAAATCTGTTATTTGACTATTTAGCTTGTGATACAATGCCAGCATATAATGTTAATTCAATGTATATGCTCGCACCTATGGCTATACGATATTTTTTATTTATAAGGTTTTTCTATGTCAATTAGCACTTCACAACGAGATGAGTTACAACGTAGAATTTGGCAAATTGCTAATGACGTCAGGGGCTCTGTTGACGGTTGGGATTTTAAACAGTTTGTATTAGGTACGCTATTTTATCGTTTTATCAGTGAAAACTTCGCTATCTATATTGAAGCGGGTGATGAGAGTATAAAATATGCTGATTTACCGGATGACGTCATTACCGCAGAAATTAAAGAAGATGCAATAAGAACCAAAGGGTATTTTATTTACCCAAGTCAATTATTTGTCAATGTCGCCAAACAAGCAAATACGAATAAAAAACTCAACACGGATTTAGCTGAAATTTTTAGCAGTATAGAAAACTCAGCCATTGGCTTTCCTTCAGAAGATGATATAAAAGGGCTATTTGCTGATTTTGACACGACAAGCAATCGTTTAGGTAATACCGTTACCGATAAAAACAAACGTTTGGCTGCTGTTTTAAAGGGGGTGGAAGATTTAAATTTTGGCCGTCAGTTCGATGAGCACGAAATAGACCTTTTTGGCGATGCTTATGAATTTTTGATTTCTAACTACGCGGCAAATGCAGGTAAGTCAGGTGGAGAGTTTTTTACGCCTCAATCTGTGTCTAAATTGATTGCGCAAATAGCGGTTTACGGACAAGATAAGATTAATAAAATTTATGACCCAGCATGTGGCTCAGGCTCATTATTACTTCAAGCTAAAAAGCAATTTGATGAACATATCATTGAAGAAGGCTTTTTCGGGCAAGAGATTAATCACACCACTTATAACCTTGCACGCATGAATATGTTTTTGCATAACATCAATTATGATAAGTTTGATATTAAATTAGGCGATACGCTACTTAGCCCAGAGTTTTGTGATGAAAAACCCTTTGATGCAATTGTTTCAAATCCGCCTTATTCAATTAAATGGGTGGGTGATGGTGACCCAACGTTAATCAATGATGAGCGCTATGCCCCTGCTGGCGTGTTATCGCCCAACTCGAAAGCTGACTTCGCTTTTATAATGCACACATTAAGCTATTTATCGGCTAAAGGTCGAGCGGCCATTGTGACATTTCCGGGTATTTTTTATCGTGGTGGTAAAGAGCGCACCATTCGAAAATATTTGGTGGATAATAACTTCATTGAAACGGTGATTGCGCTGCCACCTAATCTGTTTTTTGGCACGTCTATTTCGGTCAATATCTTAGTATTAGCCAAAAATAAGCAAAATAATGCAATTCACTTTATTGATGCAAGTGGTGACGAGTTTTTCAAAAAAGTGACCAACAATAATGAGCTAACAACGGAACATATTCAAAAGATAATGGCTATTTTTAGTCAAAAAACAGATATTGACCATGTTGCTAAGCAAGTTAATTACAACGATATTGTTGCCAATGACTACAACCTTGCCGTAACTTCTTACGTTGAAGCAAAAGATACCAGAGATATCATTGATATTACTAAGTTAAATGCTGAACTTAAAACTACTGTACAAAAAATTGATCAATTAAGAGCGGATATCGATGCCATTATTGCGGAGATTGAAGCATGATGGACATTAAAAGCAAGTTACTTGATGAAATATTAAATTGTGCTGATGTTAAGTGGCAAGAATTAGGTCAAATATCTAAATATGAACAGCCAACAAAATATTTAGTAGACACTGTAAATTATAGTGATAATTATAAAACGCCTGTTTTAACAGCAGGAAAAACCTTTATCTTAGGCTATACAGATGAGATTGAAGGTATTTATAAAGCATCAGAGAAACCAGTAATTATTTTCGATGATTTTACCACAGCTCACAAATGGGTTGATTTTGATTTTAAAGCTAAATCATCTGCTATGAAAATGATTACTTCTGTAGATGAAAGTGAAGTTCCATTGAAATATATTTATTATTGGTTAAATACATTACCCGAGCAAGAATCTGGAGATCACAAAAGACAATGGATTAGTAATTATGCTAATAAATTAATCCCAATCCCCCCACTACCCATCCAACAAAAAATTGTTGCAATTCTTGATAAGTTCACAGAACTAACAGCAGAACTAACAGCAGAACTAACAGCAGAACTAACATCAAGAAAACAACAATATGAACATTATCGCGATAAATTGTTGACGTTTGGGGATGAGGTTGAGTGGAAGACTTTAGGTGAGATAGGGGTAGTTATACGCGGAAATGGATTACAAAAAAAAGATTTTTTAGATGAAGGTTTTCCTGCAATACATTATGGGCAATTACATACTCGTTTTGGTTTGTCGGCTAATAAAACATTTACATATGTTTCTACTAATTTAGCAAGTAAATTACGTAAGGCTGTTAATAATGATTTATTAATTGTGACTACTTCAGAAGATGATCAAGGTGTTGCTAAACCACTAGCTTGGCTTGGGGACGAAGTTGCTATCTCTGGCGACATGATGATGTTTAAACATAATGAAAATGTAAAATTTTTAGCTTATGTTTTTCAAACTGAAAATTTTAAAGAGCGAAAAAATCGGCACATAAATGGCACTAAGGTTAGGCGTATTTCTAAAGATAATTTAGAAAAACTAAAAATCCCCGTTCCCTCATTAAGTGAACAGGCTCGAATCGTTGGAATTCTTGATAAGTTTGATACGTTAACTAACTCAATCACCGAAGGTCTGCCCAAA
>JAVSBY010000033.1:0-3561 GCA_031960925.1 Gilliamella sp. CRA003912 | reverse complement strand
AATTCTTGATAAGTTTGATACGTTAACTAACTCAATCACCGAAGGTCTGCCCAAAGAAATTAAATTAAGACAGCAGCAGTATGAATATTATCGTGATTTATTATTGAGATTTCCAAAACCGGATAGAGATAAATAAAGGAATACTATGACTGACATTAAAACCATTGCCGAATCTAATCATTTCATTATTTTAGATAAATATACCAAGATAGAACAAGCCGGTGCCGGCTATCAGACGGAAGCCGACTTGGAGCGTGAATTCATTGCTGATTTACAGCGTCAAGGTTATGAATATTTACCCCAGCTAACAAGTCATAACCAATTACTTCTTAATTTAAGAATGCAATTACAAAAATTAAATAGCGTAGAGTTTTTAGATTCTGAGTGGCAACGGTTTTTGATTGAGTATTTAGATAAACCCAGTGAGAATAGCACTGATAAAGCGCGAAAAATTCATAATAATTATATTTATGATTTTGTTTTTGATGATGGTCGTATCCAAAATATTTACTTAGTGGATAAAAAGAATATCGCAGCAAATAGCGTACAGGTAATTAAACAGTTTGAGCAAAAAGGCACACACGCAAATCGCTATGACGTGACGATTTTAATCAATGGTTTGCCGCTGGTTCAAATTGAACTTAAAAAGCGGGGCGTGGCTATTCGTGAAGCCTTTAATCAGGTGCATCGATATACCAAAGAAAGTTTTAATATCGATAATTCGCTTTTTAAATACCTACAAATTTTTGTCATTTCAAATGGTACAGATACGCGTTATTTTTCAAATACCACCAAACGAGATAAACACAGTTTCGACTTTACCATGAACTGGGCGAAGTCTGACAACAAACTCATCAAAGATCTGAAGGATTTTACCGCAACATTTTTTCAATCCAAAACATTGTTAACTCTATTACTTCATTATTCTGTTTTTGACGTGAGTGATACTCTGCTCATTATGCGCCCTTATCAAATTGCAGCGACAGAGCGAATTTTATGGAAAATTAATAGCTCGTATCTAACTAAAAACTGGAGTAAACCAGAGAGTGGGGGGTATATTTGGCATACAACGGGCTCAGGTAAGACCCTAACCAGTTTTAAAGCAGCACGGCTTGCAACAGAGCTAGAGTTTATTGATAAAGTTTTCTTCGTTGTGGACAGAAAAGACCTAGACTATCAAACTATGAAGGAATACCAACGTTTTTCACCTGAGAGTGTGAATGGCTCAAGCAGTACAGCGGGGTTAAAGCGTAATATTGATAAAGATGATAATAAAATCATTGTGACCACGATTCAAAAACTCAATTACTTAATGAAAAGTGAAGTGGATTTAGGAATTTATGATAAACATGTGGTTTTTATTTTTGATGAAGCTCACCGCTCACAGTTTGGCGAAGCTCAAAAAAATCTTAAAAAGAAATTTAAAAAGTATTATCAATTCGGTTTTACGGGCACACCAATCTTCCCTGAAAATGCCTTAGGCGCAGAAACCACGGCTAGTGTATTTGGAAGAGAGCTACACTCTTATGTTATCACGGATGCCATTCGTGATGAAAAAGTCTTAAAATTCAAAGTGGATTATAATGATGTTCGCCCTCAGTTTAAAAAGCTTGAACAGGAGATGGATGAGAAAAAACTCAGTGCTGCTGAAAATAAACAAGCTTTACTTCACCCTGAGCGTATTAAAGAAATATCTCAATATATTTTAAACAATTTTAAACAAAAAACACATCGATTCAAAGCTAGTGGTAAAGGATTTAATGCGATGTTTGCCGTAAGCAGTGTTGAAGCGGCTAAACTTTATTATCAAGCGCTTAGTGCTCTGCAAAAAGGGAGTGAAAGACCGTTAAAAATTGCAACTATCTTTTCTTTTGTCGCTAATGAAGAGCAAGATGCACAAGGTGATATCCGAGATGAAACGTTTGACCCCTCAGCGATGGACGTCAGCAGTAAGGAATTTTTAAGTTTTGCTATTAATGAATATAACCAGCAGTTTAAAACTAATTACAGCATTGAGAGTAATGAATTTCAGAATTACTATCGGGATTTAGCCTTAAAAGTAAAAAAACAAGAAGTCGATTTGTTGATCGTAGTTGGTATGTTCTTAACCGGCTTTGATGCACCGACTTTAAATACCCTATTTGTGGATAAGAATTTGCGTTATCACGGTTTGATTCAAGCTTACTCAAGGACGAATCGCATTTATGATGCAACCAAAACCTTTGGTAATATTGTGACCTTTAGAGATTTAGAACAAGCAACAGTTGACGCCATAACCTTATTTGGTGATAAAAACACAAAAAATATTGTACTTGAAAAGAGCTATCAAGAGTATATGGAAGGTTATACCGATGCAACCACTGGTAAAGCTTGCCGTGGGTATTTAGAGGTAATAGCCGAACTACAAACACGTTTTCCTAATCCTGATTGTATTGAAACTGAAAAAGATAAAAAAGAGTTTGCCAAGTTATTTGGTGAATATCTGCGCGTTGATAATATTCTTCAAAATTATGATGAATATGCCAGTTTGCAAGCGATACAGAATTTAGATGTAACAGATGAGAAAGCAGTAGAAGCATTTAAAGAGTTACATTATCTATCTAATGAAGATATTGAAAAAATGCAATCTATTGCAATCCCTACCGAGCGGGCTATGCAGGATTATCGTTCGACCTATAATGATGTTCGTGACTGGCTTCGCCGAGAAAAAGAAAGTAATAAACAAGCGCAAATTACAGAAGATTGGGATGAGGTTATTTTTGAAATTGATTTATTAAAATCCCAAGAAATTAATCTCGATTATATCCTTGAGCTTATTTTTGAGCATAACAAGAAAACAAAGAGTAAAACAGAATTAGTGGAAGAAGTTCGACGATTAATACGAGCAAGCCTTGGCAATCGTTCTAAAGAAAGCTTGATTGTTGATTTTATCAATCAAACTGATATCGATAAAATCCCTAATAAAGCAAGTATTATTGATATGTTTTTTGAGTATGCTCAGTCAGAATTAAAACGTGAGGCAGAAGAACTTATCGAGTCAGAAGGGTTAAATAAAGAAGCCGCAAGGCGTTATATTGCAACATCATTAAAACGAGAATACGCCAGTGAAAACGGTACCGAGCTTAATGAAACATTACCAAAAATGAGTCCACTTAACCCGAAATATCACACTAAAAAACAAAGTGTATTTCAAAAAATAGTGGCATTCGTTGAGAAATTTAAAGGTATTGGTATTAATGTTTAGTTTTTATTATAGTGTTATCCTATTTTATATTGAGTATAGGATAACACTAGTTTATAAAATGTATTATTCTCAGATTCCGTTACAAGTAAAATCGCTGTATTTATCGAAGTGTAACAAAAAGTATGACCACGTCTTTGCCCCCCCCAAAAAAATGATTAAAAATCAATTAACCATGCCAATGCAGCATGAATCTGTGGTTACTTAGGTTGTCGTTTCCATTCATGGCAATATGTCTTTTTATTGTATATGTTCAAGTGGTAAATCAATTTTTATCTTATTCAGCATTGAAGCACAGCATAACCTTCAAGCAGATTAAA
>JAVSBY010000032.1:0-20642 GCA_031960925.1 Gilliamella sp. CRA003912 | reverse complement strand
TTTTTATGGTCAACAGGCGCTGCTAAGTTCTATTTAGACAGAGTGCTTGTTTATGTCGATCAAACGCTAGCTGTTGAGGCGGTTGTCAGCAGTATCAATACATTACCTGATGACAAGCATTTTGAATCTAGCGATCATCGAGTCACATTTGACCTTCTTCAGGTAAATGGAGAACGCTTATTAACAACAATTCCAATTTCAATCACATGGAATCAAAATATTACCCCAATGGCGGGTCAGAGATGGCGATTAAATGTAAAAACCAAAGTCATCCATGGCAATGTCAATGAAGGCGGTTTTGATCAACAGCGATTTGCGATAGCTAACCGTGCCTTGTTAACGGGAAAACTCCTGAAGGCTGAGTTAATTGCAGATAAAATTACTATTAAGCAGCGAATTATCAATCGTTGCCTTCCTTATATGCAACGATTTCCTTATTATGATGTTCTCTTAGCGTTAGCTTTTGGTGATCGCCAGCAATTAACAGCCAACAATCGATTGATTATGATGAATTCGGGAATCATGCATTTGATGGCAATATCGGGGATGCATATTATTCTCGTTTTCATACTTTGTTCTCAAATTATGAAGTATGGATTATTTATATTACCCATTCAGCTGACCCATTATAGTATACCGATTGTAGCCGGTTGGATTGCGGCAGTGCTTTATGCTTGGTTATCCGGGCTTAATCCTCCTGCATTACGCGCTATTGTTGCGTTATCTATTTGGATTTATCTGCGTTATAAAAATGGTCAATTGAGTGCTTGGCAAAAATTAAACCGAATCATCGCCATTTTATTGTTTTACGATCCTTTACTGATTTTATCAGATAGCTTTTGGTTATCATGTTATGCTGTGGCTAGTTTGATTTTTTTATCTGAATGGATGCCATTACCGACTTTTATGCAGTATAAAAAGCGATGGTATCCGATCAGATTACTGCATTTACAATTTGGATTAACCGTGTTATTGCTGCCCATGCAGTGGTTCATTTTTCATGGTTTGAGTGATTTATCCTTTTTTACCAACCTATTGGCTATCCCACTCGTTTCTCTTGTGACATTTCCGGCAATTGTTGTTGCCTTGATTGTTAGTCATCTTGATCTCGTTGACGTTGCTTATTGGCCTTGGTGGGTCGCGGAATGGTCATTAGAATGGCTTTTTGACAGTTTGCTCTGGATAAAATCATCGTGGGTAGACCTATCGCGCCATTTTATGTGGATGAGTTTTTTCGGATGGATAGGGACTATCATGCTGCGATCTCGTTACTTTTGGCAACTCGCTTCTACCGCTTTGGTCATACTCTTAATTTTGATTGTCCCGTTTTTTAAACGCAGTGATTATGTTTGGCGATTAGATATGTTAGATATTGGTCATGGGCTTGCAATGGTTATCCACAATGGGCAAGAGGCCATATTATATGATACAGGTGGCAAATGGGCTAATAACAGCGCAGCTCAAAGGGTGATTATTCCTTTCCTTAAATGGCATGATCTCACCGTTAAAGGTATCATCATCAGTCATGAGCATAGCGATCATATTGGGGGACTTGCTGTAATAAAGGAGTATTACCCAAATGCGTGGTTGATGAGTAGCTCTACTAATTTACCGAACGACTATGACTGCACGTCGGGTAATCATTTTCAATGGGGCTCCTTAACATTTGATGTATTATGGCCTGATACATTAGTTAACAATGCACAAAATAAGGATTCTTGCGTAATAAAACTCTCTGATGGTCAGTTTTCCATTTTGTTAACAGGGGACTTAGAGAGTAAACAAGAACAGCAATTGATTTTGAAATACAAACAAACGCTGTCATCAACATTTTTACAAATTCCCCATCATGGCAGCACTACATCATCAAGTTACTCATTTTTAAAGCAGGTGTCCCCCAAAATGGCGTTGGCTTCGACATCGCGTTATAATCCATGGCGATTGCCTTCATACAAGGTGATTAATCGTTATAAAGCACTTGGTTTACCCCATCATGTTACGGCTAAAACCGGTCAAATTAGTCTTATTTTTACCCAGCAAGGCTGGCAACTTAAAACGATGAGAGAAAAAATGAATGCAAGATGGTACCATGATTGGTTTGGTAGTTTACCAATTTACGAGTAAAATAAACCGGCTTTATTGGTTTATCAAAATCGATAAATTGAAGATAAACATAAAGACAATCGAGGTCTTTATTCCCAGCCCTATAAAATGCAATGTAGTGATAACGAACAGATGATTGAAAAACTTTGGTATGCTAAAAATAAATGCTATTGGGTGTTGATACCCCTTTCAATAATGTATGGTCTATTGGTGTTTATTCGGCGATTATTTTATCGCATCGGTGTTTTCAAATCATGGAAAGCAGCGGTGCCTGTTGTTGTTATCGGTAATTTGTCTGTCGGTGGCAATGGTAAAACGCCATTAGCCGTAGGCTTGATTGAATCATTAATAAGCCAAGGGAAGCGAGTGGGGCTTGTCTCGCGGGGGTATGGGGGAAAATCAGAAAAATATCCACTGCTGTTAAATGCGGACACAACCACAGAGCAAGCAGGCGATGAACCTGTACTTATTTATCAACGAACCGGAATTCCTGTTGCGGTATCGCCTAATCGCTGTGAGGCGGTCGAAATATTACTCGCTAATTACCCATTAGACGTCATTTTAACCGATGATGGTTTGCAGCATTATGCACTTAAGCGCGATGTTGAAATTGTGGTTGTTGATGGTCAACGCCAATTTGGAAATGGTTGGTGGATCCCAGCAGGTCCTTTGCGCGAACGCAGATCACGACTAAAATCGGTTGATATGATTATTGTTAATGGTGAAGGCGGGACCGATCTTTATTCTCAGTATCCCGATAAAACATTTTGCATGAAACTTACCCCACTATATGCAGTCAATATCCTTACCCAAGAAAAAAAAGAGCTATCTGAACTGAGTGAAATTTGTGCGATAGCGGGGATCAGTAACCCCAACCGTTTTTTTACTATGTTAATAGAAATGAAGGCGCCGGTTATTAAAACAGTGGCATTTGCTGATCATCAAACGTTCACATCACATTTGCTGGCCGATATTGCTAGTGAAGGACAGACACTGTTAATGACTGAAAAAGATGCAGTCAAATGTCGTCAATTTGCCCAACCTAATTGGTGGTATTTGCCGATTGATGCGCAACTGTCTGAAAAAGCGATTCACCATTTTAAGTGTTTATTAACCAAAATATCATCGGAGAAATGAAAAGATGAAAACCCTATTACTTGACGCGATTGCTTGCCCTAAATGTCATGCTAAATTGGTCTATAATTCTGAGACAAAACAGCTTATTTGCCAACATGATCAACTGATTTTTCCCGTTAAAGATGATATTCCGGTTTTGATTGAAACCGAAGCTTATCCCATTCAACAATAAAGATGTAAAAGGTCCGATTATGAAATTTTCAGTTATTATTCCGGCAAGATTCGCATCAAGTCGTTTACCTGGTAAACCGCTTGCTGATATTGAGGGCAAACCCATGATTATCCGAGTCATGGAACAAGCTCAAAAATCCGCAGCGAATCGAGTCATCATTGCAACTGATCATCAGCAGGTATTTGATGTCGTAAAAGACTATGGTGGCGAAGTCATTTTAACCAGTGATAAACATAATTCGGGTACCGAGCGCTTGGCTGAAGTGATCAATGCTTATTATCTGTCTGATGATGAAGTGATTGTTAATGTGCAGGGCGATGAACCGCTTATTCCGCCAATTATTATCGATCAAGTTGCTGAAAATCTAGTCAAATATAAAACCGGTATGGCAACTTTAGCCGTTGCAATTGATCGTGTGGAAGAAGCTTTTAATACTGGTGCCGTAAAAGTGGTAACAGATAAAGACGGCTATGCGCTTTATTTTTCTCGAGCAACTATTCCGTGGGAACGTGATCGTTTCGCCCAAAACACCGCGAGTATTGGGGATTTTTACCTACGTCATATCGGCATTTATGCTTATCGTGCCGGTTTTATTCGTCAATATATCAATTGGCAACCGAGCCAATTAGAACAAATTGAAATGCTTGAACAGCTAAGAGTACTTTGGTATGGCGAAAAAATACATGTTGCGGTTGCAAAGCAATCCCCTGCAATTGGGGTTGACACACAACAAGATTTAGATGAAGTTAGAGCGCTATTTGCTAAAAATAAAGCGGCAATATGAAAGTCATTATCAGGGCTAAGCCCTGATAATCCGATATTAAATAGTGGGATAAGAACGAACTAATTCAATAATTCCGTTAATAACAAATTGCGTGCCCATACAGACGAGTAAAAATCCCATAACACGTGAGATAGCTTCTATACCACTTTTACCCATAAAACGCATAATACTGCTCGCACTTCGCATGCAAAACCAGAGAATGATACACAATATCAGTGGAACTAAAATCGATGTTGCATAAACTACCCATGGGGTAACGGTCATGCTGCCATTATTTATTGTTGATGCAACGCTAATTATCATGGCAATAGTTCCCGGCCCGGCTGTACTTGGCATGGCAAGTGGTACAAAGGCGATATTATTGCTGGCTTCTTCTTTCTTGTTTTCCGCTTCAATGCTTTTATGTGAGGCTTGCTGAGGAAATAGCATTCTAAACCCGATGAATCCAACAATCATTCCGCCTGCAATTCGCAAACCGGGAATGGATATACCAAACGTGCTCATGACCAGTTGACCACAGTAAAATGCGACTACCATGATGATAAAGACATAAATACAGGTCATTTTAGACTGGTAGTTACGCTCTTCATTGGTCATATCACCCGATAATCCAAGTAATAAGACAACGGTTGTTAATGGGTTAGTTAATGGAAGTAATAGGATTAAACCTAGACCAATGGTTTGGATGAGTTCTAGCATAAATTAAATTTCATTAAATCATAGAGTGCACTAAGTATAATGCAAGCAGGGTTAAAAAAACAGTTAACCGTGCTAAGGATAACCTAATTTTATCAATCAACGCGCGGCTAAAATCCATCACGCCGGCAAGGTTATAACTTATATTATCAATGCTAATCCGCCTTATTGATAAGCAAGTCATAGCGCAAGCTATGACTTTCTACTGCTCAGTTTAACTGTATCTATAAATGTTCAGCGATTATTCTATATTCGCGTGCCGATATTGCATTGTATCGAAAGATTGATTCAAGCTTTTTGCCAGCATAATTACCATGCTGTCATAGCTGAGCAGTGATAATTGTTCAAATGTACTCCCCATTGGTTGAGCAAACTGGTTTATTCCACTTGGCAATATCACTTTTTTATCGGCTAGAGTGGCTAGGGTCGAGTTTTTATTCATCGTGATGAGCGCGATATTTAATCCTAATTGCTTTGCTTTTTGAGCATGGCTGATTAAACTGCCCGTTTCCCCCGATCCCGATGCAATAATTAATAAGTCACCTTGGTTTGCTTTGGGCTTGGTTATTTCATTAACCAAACTGACATTTAAGCCTAAGTGCATCAAGCGATTAGCAAATGCGCTAATCATGATACCCGAGCGACCAGCACCACTTAAAAATAGGTGGTTGGCTTGTTTAATTTGGTCGGTTAAATCAATGAGTTCATGTTGATCGATTGATTGTGCTTGTATTGAAAGCTCCGCCAAAATTTGCGTTATAATCGGCTTTTTATCCATAATGTACCTGTCTATTTATTGGCTATTTTTAATCAGTGAAAACAAAGTTGATATATGATGCTCAATCTTGTCATCTTGAAAGATAAACCCACCTGACACAATATGATTTGCCCCATGAGTTACACAATCAACAATGGTTTCATTGGTGATATTTCCATCAACTTGGATATCATAATCATAACTGAATTGTTGTTTGAGTTGATGAAGATCATTGATTTTTTCAATCGATAACGGAATGAAAGTTTCTCCGCTTCGGCCTGGGTTGACTGTCATTACTAAAATTAAGTCAACATAAGGCAATAACATTTTGATGCTGTCAACTGATGTCCCGGGGGTTATGGCTATGCCCACGTTAACACGATGTTTACGCAGTTGATTGATGATAACAAAATGATGATTAGTCGCTTCCGCATGAAACGTTATTCTATCTGCACCAGCATCAATAAAAGGCATTATTCTGTCTTCCGGTTTTTCAACCATAAGATGACAATCCAAAAATAGCGAGGTCTGTTTTTTTAAGTTAGCAACAAAATTTGCACTGAAACCAAAACTTGGCACAAAGTGGCTGTCCATCACATCAATGTGTAGATGGCTGATGTTTGCGTTTTCAAGACGTAATAACGTATCCCTCAATTGGCAAAGATCTGAGTTGTACAATGAAGGGGAAAGGATTATCGTGTGTTTAGTGTTCATTGCCCATTACCATGAAATAAATTGTTCGCGTCCGCTCACGTAATCTGTCCCAATCAACAAAGTAGATACGCCCGAGATCACCGAGTAAAGCGTGTCCATCTTTAATGATAATTTGCACTGAAAAACTACCAAATAATGACGAGCGAATGTGAGCATCGGTGTTTAACATTACCCATTTTTCAGCTGGATAATTGGGGTTAGTTAAACTTAGACCAAAAGCAATATGCTTGGGGCCGGGGCTGCTATATTGATTTTCACTGGTCATTTGCGGCACTATTTTGTCTAACGTATTATTGATGTCGACATGCAAATACTCATCGCCAAAATAGTTGGTATCGTGCATGCATTCATCGAAGAACAGTGAACACGTTGTATGCGGCGTTTGGATAGTGAGCTGGCCATTTTGAATCTTAGATTGTGTTATGATTTTTTTTAACGCATCGCTAATATCGTGATAAGAAGGCCGCCCAGCGACCGTCTTAATCTGTATTGTATCATGATGAATATTCATTTTATCCTCTATGGTTATTGTGATTATTCATTAAATTGCTAAACGTTTTTTCAATTCAACAAAAAAAGCATCGAGCATCATGCCGGTTAATAACGGCAATCCGTTAAGTACTTTATCTTTAATTGAATCAGGGACAATGGTTGTGCTGACCACGGCATCATATTGATCAATTTTGTTCAGTTCATCAGCGATTTTTGATTGGTAAATTTTGACTTGATTCGCTAATTTTTGTTCTTCTAACCAACGAGATACTTTGCTAACTGCGATGGTTGATGTGGCGTGACCTGCACCGCAAACAATAAGTAATTTTTTCATTTCAGATTCCTTAAATTAATACATTTCAATTTTTTTGATTTTATTAACATAAATTAAGAGTAATAAAATAATACAGGCAAGCACGGCGAGCCCTATAAAGCCAAGGTAAGTTAATAAAAGTACAAACAAGGTAACTGGCCATAATCCACATAAAATAGAGGTGACAAGTCCGGTTGTGCCAACATTATATTGTGCAAGATGAAACACATCGGTAATGGTTGGTGCAAGCCAAGTTGACATATAAAGACAAATCACTAAATAGATCGTTCCGCCTACTATTGACCGAATAATATTTCCTTTGAAAAACGGGATCATCAGGCAGACGCCAAATGCATAAAAAGCAAGATCACCGAACGGTAACACTTTATTGCCGGGTAAAATTAATGCGAGTAATAATGAAATCGGCACCATAATTAACGCCGTTGCCATTACCGCTGGGTGGCCAACAGTTAATGCGGCATCCATGCCGATATTGACCTGTTTTCCATTCAACTTTTTGCTAGTAAACTCACGTGCAGCTTCAGCTATTGGTAAAAGCCCTTCCATAAACATGGCAACCATTTTAGGCATGATTTTCATCACAGCAGCCGTTGAAATGGCTAATTGTCCAATTTGTGAGGCATCATAACCCGCTAAAATTCCTACCACGAGTCCAATAATTAAGCCGATAACAACCGTGTCACCAAAAATACCAAACTTCTTGGTTAATGTTTCTGAATCCGCATTGAGTTTGTTGAATCCGGGTATATTATCGAATAGCCAATTTAAAGGGATGGCAATCACCGCCCCCGATAAAGCCATTAAGTGAGTTATCGAAATACCCGGATAACCAAAAAATGTGCTAATACGTTTTTGAAACACATCGGCTAATAGCCATTGAAGCATAATCGCCGTAATTGCACCTAAAATGCCAACGTAGTAGGAACCACTTACCGCATAAGCAATTAACCCTAAAAAAATAGCGAACCAGAAATTCCAAATATCAACGTTCAAGGTGCGAGTCCAGCCTAAGGAGATAAAAATAAAGTTGAGAATAAGTGATACTGGAATTAACATCAATCCTAGCGTTGTCGAAAATGCCAACGGCCCTCCAACACCACAACCGATATCCATAATTTGCAGTGATGAACCGTATTGTTGCCCCATATGTTGAATAGCAACGCCGAGCGATTGCGACAAAAGACCAATCACTAAACCTAAGCCAACAATACCAATGCCTACCGTGATTCCTGACATGATGGCTTTAGATACACTGACTCTAAAAATAAGACCAATAATGACAATAATGATTGGAAGAAACACGACACTACCTAAATTGATTAACCACTCGAAAATATGTGCAATACTGTCCATTTAAAACTCCTTCTATATATAGGTAATGATCTTATTTGATACCCGCATTGGCTAAAATATCCATGAACTCATGGGTTGATTGGCATTGTGATAATGCATGGATATCATTTTTATTTTGAAATAACCCAACAAGATTTTGTAGGTTATCAAGTTGTTCATGAGGCTGCTTCATCGCCAGCATAAAAATAAATTTCACTGGGATGATGTCATCCTTGTCGGTCATACTGCAAAAATTGATAGGTTTTGCTAATGAGGCAAAACAGATTTGTGAAACATTCACTTTCGATGAATCGGTATGCGGCAAGGCAAAACCAACGTCATTAACATAAAGCCCTGTTGGGTACTCATGTTCTCGCTGTAAAATACCCGATAGAAAATCAGATTTTACAATCTCGTGTTTTAATAGCAGGGTTGCCATTTGTGTCAAAATCGTTTGTTGACTAGCTGCTTCAACGTTAAAAAGACAAAGTTGTTTGTCAAAATACATGTCTACATTCCTTTTCATGACTTAAAAATTGTTTTAATTGTTCAAAATGCGTAATTGTGTGTAATTGGTTAACTCGCGCTTTATCACTGATAATTTGGTATATCTCAGTAAAAACATCATTTATATTGGCGATGTCTTTTTCAGCCAAACTGACCATGATGATAATGCTGACATCCATAACGCCCCATTTGATTGGTTTTTTTAAGGTCATTATTGAAATACAAGAATTTGATACAAACATTGGTGAACCATGGGGCAGAGCAATCGCATTTTCGATAGCTGTATTGCCGATCTCTTCTCGATGAAGAACGGAATGTCGATAATTGGCATTCACAAAGCGGTGTTTTTCAAGTTCGGTTAGCAAAATATCTAAACACTGTGCTTTCGTTGTTACATCACCTTGAAGGCAGACAAATTGTGGGTGTACAAATTTTGCCACCGATGGCCAATTTCCATTCGGTGTTAATGTATCCGGATGTTTATTAAGCACATAATCGGCATAAGTTTGGATGATATTTTGGTAGTCTTTGGTGTTGAGCAATGAAGAAATTTTTACAACAGGTTTAGATAGCATGCCGACATCAACGGTTGTAATGATCAGATCAACATTGTCAAGTTTTGATGATTGCAATTTATCGAGTGAATAGACTTCAATATTATCTTTGGACGGTAGTAGCTGGCGAACTTTATTTAAAATCAAATTGGATGAAGATAAGCCGTACTGGCAGATAATAACAATGTTATTCGCATCCGCAGCTTTGTCTAGGGCAATTTGAAAATGAATCAGCAAAAATGAAACTTCATGATCATTAAGATCAATCGAATACCTTCGCTCTAAATCAGATAAGGCATACCAAAGTATGCTAAACAGCTTGGAATATTCCGTTTTTATCTCATCCAAAATTGGGTTAATTACTGGAATTTTCTTCTGAAGGCGGGCTATCATGGCTGGAAAATGGGATAACAACGAATGGTATAATTTAGAATCTTTTGATAAATCAACCCGCTCTATTTCACTGATTTTTTGGATCATCTGTGTGATTATCGTTTCATGTGACTGATTATTTTTCTTTTCTTTTTCATCGATCATGCGGTGAGCAAAAAATAATTTACTCAAATATTCAATATCATCGGTTGTAAAGCTGACACAGAAATCTAACTCTAGTTTCTTTGCCAGCTCATTTGCGCTCAAATAGGACTGTAAGTAACGAATGTGATTGAATAAAAAATCATCTTCTTTTTCGATATGAAAGCCCAGTTTTAATCGTTTCAATTGAATAGTTATCGAAATTAATAATGACGATAAATAATACTGTGCACACGGTTGTATTGCGATGTGATCTTGATTATTAAGGCATTGATGAAGCTGGCTAAAAGAGTCATCCTCCATGAATGATGCCATTAATTGGTAGAGGTATTCGTTATCTTGTTTGGTGATATAGAGGGAAAGAAAAGATTTGATTGCGCGTTGAATATAGATTTCAGTGCCAATGACACGAATATTTTTATGGGTTATTTTTAAGCGAACATTTTCTTTTTCAATCAGGTTGTTAATGAAATCAATATCCTTGGTTAATGATGTTTTACTGACAATGTAATCAAGTGATAATTGGTCTAACGAGATATTTTCATGATTTAATAAACAGCGTTTAATTATATCTAAACGGCGAAAATAGGGTGAAAATCGTTTGGCATTTGCGTTAAAAAAACTGTGACTGTTTTTTTGGTTTAATTTGACGATAATGGCATCCAAATTTTCTCGATTCCCTTTTAAAATGAGTCCTTTTCGAGGTGACTTTTCGATATACAGGTCGGTATTTTCAATAGTTGCCAACACGTCATTAAGTTGTTCAATATCAGCATAAACGGTTTTACTTGAAATTGATAATTTTTGGCTGAAATAGTTTGTCGGCTGAAAAATTGATTCATTAATAAGCAGTTTGAGTAATTCAATTTTTCTATTCATGATACGATCCTGTCGTTGTAATACGTAATTCATCAGTGAACTTTAAATAAAAGTATAGGTAAATTTAAAAATAAAACGATAACATTCTTTTCCGTATTAATCTGGAAATCGGGATAAGGGTAATTGAACAAGGGAGAATAAATGATGAGCGGCAATAAAATACTGGGCAAGCACGTTATTTGTGCGTTGCTCACACTGCCATAGATTATGTCGAAGTGTTAATTATTGGGTATTTAGCCATTAGTCTTTGAATGACTTATGGCTTGTTAGGACATGGAGCGAAATGCATTAATCTGAGTTACGGTGATAGTAATGATTATACGCTTCCTTATCTATAGCACATTAATGCTACTCAGTTTATTGATTTTCTACATCATCAAGTAATTCATGGCGAGCAGCCCACAAATATTGACACATAGACCATAACGTTAGTAAGGTTGCGATATAAAGAGCCACAATACCTGCATAAGTAACAACGTCACATGGGCGCCAGAGTAACCAAGTTAGTGCGGTCATTTGGGTGATAGTTTTTATTTTTCCAATTGACGATACGGCAACCTGACTACGTTTACCGAGTTCCGCCATCCATTCCCGCAGGGCTGAAATAATTATTTCGCGTGAAATCATAATAATTGCGGGAATAGAGATCCACCATGCCATATAATATTCAGTGATAAGAACGAGGGCGATAGTCACCATAATCTTGTCAGCAACAGGATCTAAAAATGCACCGAATTTGGTCGTCTGCCCGAGTTTACGGGCAAGGTAACCATCAAAAACATCGGTAACCGCTGCAATTAAAAAGATCAGCGCTGAGAAAAACCCCGACCACTCGTGAGACACTACATAAAACGCGAAAACAAAGAATGGAATCAAAATAACGCGGAATAGAGTTAAGACAGTTGGCAAATTAAGTTTCATGTAGCATTGCTCTTTTTTGTTTTATTAATCAAAAGCTTAGTTTGATATCAATAATGGAATAGTTCTTGTTATTATGTTGCCTGAAATATGTTAATTTTTCAATGTGTTATTGCTTTAAATTTAAATATATTTTTTCAGCTAATGACTTTGAGATACCTTGAACTTGGGCAATTTCGTCAATACTGGCATTTTTGAGTTCACGCAAACCACCAAAATGCTTGAGCAGTGCTTGCCGTCTTTTCGAACCAACGCCATCAATATGTTCGAGGGCACTTTCTGTCAGTTGCTTGACACCTTTTATCCGCTGGCCGGTTATAGCGTGATCATGCGAGGCATTTCGAATTTGTTGAATCAAAAGAAGCGCCGGTGAATTGTTGTCAAGGTAATGTCCAACGCCGTGTGATTCGAAAAAGAGTGTCTCTAGCCCTTCTTTACGTTCCGAGCCTTTAGCCACCCCAATTAAAATAGGGTGCGACTTGTTCCAATTAACGTCGAGTTGCTCAAAGACATTTAATGCTTGATGGAGTTGTCCTTTTCCGCCATCAATAAAAATAATATCGGGGACTTTATCTTCCGGCAGATCTTTTTTACTGTAACGACGAGTTAATACTTGCTCCATTGCTGCGTAATCATCACCAGGCGTTATGTTCGCAATATTATAACGCCTGAACTCGGATTTAACCGGACCTTTATCATCAAACACAACACAAGAGGCTATAGTGTTCTTGCCCATAAAATGGCTTATATCAAAGCATTCCATTCGCCCAATTTTATCGATACCTAAAAAGTGTTTCAACGCGTCATAACGCTGTTTGCTCGTTGAGTTTTCCAGGAGCTTATTTTTGACTTCTTTTTGAGCATTAACTGTTGCAATGCTGAGTAATTTTAAGTTGTCGCCTTTTGGCTCGTCCACCAATTTGACTTGATGCTCAGCAACCAACGAAAGCGTTTCTTCTAACGATCGTTTGTCAGAAAGGGAGAAATTAAGCAGGATTTTCTTAGGAATTTGACGGTTTTGATTACCTTGTAGATAAAACTGACCGATAAAGGTTTCTATCACTTCATCAAGTTCGGTATTCGATGGCACTTTTGGAAAGTAAGCGCGATGTCCAAACGTTTGACCATGGCGAATGAATAACACATAAATACAAGCGAGTCCCGATTGATAATGGAAACCAATAACATCGAGATTGTCATTATTGTTATAAATAACTTGTTTTTCGTTAATTTGTTTAATGGCTTGCAGTTGATCGCGCAGTGCGGCGGCTTTTTCAAAGTTGAGTTCACTGCTGGCTTGCTGCATATCGGCGGTAATTTGCTCAACAATTTGATTCGATTGTCCGGATAAAAACAGGCGGACGTAATTAACCTGTTCTTGATAATCTTCATCACTGACAAGTCCACTAACACACGGCCCAGAACATCGCTTAATTTGGTATTGCAAGCAAGGACGGGTTCGGTTTTGGTACATGGTGTTTGAGCATTGCCTTACTGGAAAGGTTTTTTGCAGCAATGCCAAGATTTGTTTAACACCATAGGAACTTGGATAAGGACCAAAAAACTCATCGATTTTACGATTTATCGCGCCGCGGTAAAGAGAAAGCTGAGGATGTCTTTCTTTGCTGAGCTTAATAAATGGATAACTTTTATCATCTTTTAGCAGCACGTTATAACGCGGCTGGTATTTTTTGATGTAAGTTTGTTCCAGTAACAGTGCCTCAGTTTCGGTGTGCGTAATCGTATATTCAATATGATGAATATGACTGACTAGCATCTCTGTTTTGAGGTTTTTCTTACTGGTGTTGAAATAACTTTTTAAGCGATTATTTAAATCTTTGGCTTTGCCCACATAAATGATGGTGGCTTTATCATTAAACATCTGATAGATGCCCGGTTTATGTGGGACAGTTTTTAAAAACGGTTTTGGATCAAATTGACTCATGTTAATTTTCAAATACGAGCGCTTTCTTCTCAATAAGTCTCATAATGATACTTAATAAGCCATTAATCAAGAGATAATAGCATCCTGCGGCGATGAAAATTGTAAATTCATAATATTCACCGTTAAGTTCTTTACTGTATCCCATAATATCCATAACCGGAATGGTAGAGGCGAGGGCGGTGCCTTTTATGACAAAAATCACTTCGTTGGAATAGGTGGATAATGCCCGTTTTAAAGCATAAGGCACGATAACTTTAAGTGTTTGAATTTTATTCATACCAAGTGCTGCGCAAGCATCACGCATACCGGCAGGCACCGCTTTAAGCGCACCATAAAAAATTTGGGTGGTATAGGCGCCACTATTTAATGCAAGCGCTAAGTAAGCACAAAAGAAAGGCGATGAAATCACGTGATTTAACGTTGGCAAATACTCATTCAACGATTCAAATTGTGATGGGCCGTAGTAAATCAAAAAGATTTGCACAAGTAACGGCGAACCCGTGAAGATCGTGATATACACATTTATTGCGCGATGTAAACACGGACGGTTGTAAGTTAACAGGCAAGATAACAAGATCGCAATAACACCTGCGGATAAAATGCCCAAAATCCCAAGACCTAATGTATTTGGAATACCATTGGCTAAAATAGATAAGTATTTAAAAAAATTATCTGACATGATATGACCTTATCTGCGATTAGTTTGATTTTACTTGTTCAAAATACAACGAACGTTTTTCAATACGTCTGATGATTTTTTGACTAAAGATAGAGATGATTAAATAAATGATGGTTGCGATTAAATACCACAAAAACGGTTGCTTAGTGCGTGAGATAATGCCCATGGTTTGCATCATTAAATCATTGACCGTTATCACCGAGACAAGCGCGGTATCTTTTAATAAAATCAACCATTGGTTACTTAGTCCAGGTAGTGCGTGTCGCCACATTTGCGGCATAATGATTTTGAAAAATGTTCTTTTTTTGCTGAGCCCCAATACTTGAGCCGCATGCTTTTGACCGCTCGGAATGGCTTTGAATGCCCCGCGCAGAGTCTGGGAAGCATATACGGCATAAAGTAAGGACAGCGCCATTACACCGCATAAGAAAGGATTGATATTAAAATCGGCAATATCAACTTGCAGGGTGACGGTTGTGAAATAAAGGGGAATTTGAATGCCGTCATTCACCGCGATTAATAAAAGGGGTAACCCATTATAAATCGCAACAACAATTAATAATTCGGGTAATGCACGAATCGTCAGGGTAAATGTTGACATCAGCAGTGCAAGTGGCTTGAACGGCGCAGATTCCAACAGCGTGAAAATAAAAGAACAAATTAAGCCAATAATTAATGAAACAATGGCTAATGACAATGTGATTGCGGTTGCTTGCGCTAAGGGAAGCACATAGCTCGTTAATGTGCTTTGCATAAATAACAGGCTATGATTTAAAAGATCAGACATAATAGTTTGCCAAGCAATATGAGTTAAAGTTAATTAAATTAATATGTTAAATGGGTTAGCAGTGTGGCTGGCAACCCGACTAAACGGTGAATTTTACTGTTCAAATGAGATACCTTAACAACATCCCATTTCGCTATACAAAAACAAAAAAAATGCCACACAAAATATGTGGCTACACAGTGAATAGTGTTTAATTTAGTGGTTATTTACTAAACCATTTTTGATGTATTGCATCAAGTTCACCTTTTTCTCGCAGTGAATTTAAAGCGTGATTCAATTGGTCCAACAAGGCGGTATTGCCTTTACGCACCGCAATACCTAAACCTTCACCGAAAAATTCATGGTCAGTGATTTTATCACCCAATGCAACTACCTCAGGCTCTTTACTTAGCCATTCAGCGGCAACCAATGAACTTGCTACAATGGCATCAATCCGCTTTGCTTTAAGATCCAAAATGGCGTATTGGTAGCTATCGTAGTTAACCGATTTTAAACTTGGGTATTTTTCATTTAAGAATTTTTGGTAAGTTGTGCCGTTTTGAATACCAATTTTTTTATCTTTTAATTCATCTAACGTTTTAACTCCATCTTTTAATGTAATAAATTGAATAGAGCTGTCATCGTAATAAATTTGGCTAAAATCGACTTGGTTTTTTCGTTCAGGGGTGATATCAATACCTGCAATAGCCGCATCAATTCGTCTTGTTTTTAAGCTTGGAATTAATCCATCAAAGGATTGATTGACAATTTTACATGTGACGTTCATTTCACTACAGACTTTGTTGATGATATCAATATCAAAGCCAACGATTTCATTTTTTTCATTCAAAAATTCAAAAGGAGCATAAGTGGCTTCTGTGCCAATTAATAAATCTTTTGCCGCAGCGGTAAATGTTGTGCCCGCTAATAAAATAGCTAATAATGTTTTTTTCATCCTATTTACCTACTCGTTAATTTAATGGGATAGATATGTTTTGAACTGACTCGTTTGAGGGTTGTCAAAACAATCCACTGTACCATGTTCGACGATTTTTCCATTTTCCATGTAAATCACTTGTGATGCCACTTTTTTTGCAAAATCAACTTCGTGAGTTACGATAATTTGGGTAATCCCTGTATCTGATAACTCATTGATAATTTCAGCAACTTGCGATGTGATTGCCGGGTCAAGTGCCGCTGTCGGTTCATCAAACAATAAAATTTGCGGTTCCATCATTAATGCTCTTGCAATAGCAACGCGCTGCTGTTGTCCACCTGATAAATGCAATGGATAACGGTTTGCCATATCATTAATTTGTAACCTTTCTAGAATTTTCAAGGCTTTTGTTGTCGCTTCTTGTTTAGTCAGTTTTAATACTTGGCAAGGCGCTTCGATCAAATTCTCTAATACGGTCAAATGTGGCCATAGGTTATAATTTTGAAATACCATGCCCACATTTTTACGTAAGTGGCGAATAGCGTTTGCATCAACTTGTTTTGAAAAGTCAAACTGCGAATTGGCAATTTTCATTGTGCCCGCGGTTGGAATTTCAAGCAAATTGAAGACTTTTAATAGCGAGCTTTTTCCTGCGCCACTTTGTCCTAATAAAACAAGGGTTTCCCCAAGAGGATAAACCAACGAGACGTCACATAACGCGTGATGCGAACCATAAAAACAGTCAATATGGTGTAGTTCAATATTCATTCGTGTTTCAGATAATTAGGGTATTTAATTTTGATTAAATATTACTTTTTTTTGAATAAAGATGCAATCTAAAATATGAGACATTACATTGGTGACAGTTTTTATTCAATAAAATCAGACTGCTTTAAATTTGGTTTACACATTTTTTAATCAATGCGGTTAGTGTTCATTGGTGATTATTGGTATCACAGGGCCAAGGTATTTGGGTTCTTTATTTAATATATAAAGATCAATAAACACGCCAACCCGAGCAAACATTTCTCGGATTCGAACAAATCGCATTCTATCAGGATCGGGAACGGCAAAACATTGTGCCTTAATTCCTTGTGAATGCGCAATAAAGATAGCGCGTTCACAATGAAATTCTTGGGTAATGATAGTAAAGTCATTGGCATCAAACACTTTATTTGCGCGAATCACAGAATCAAACGTTCGAAAGCCGGCATAGTCAAGTACTATCGCTTCAGATGGGATCCCGGCTCTAATCAGATCTTTTTTCATGGTGATGGGTTCATTGTAACTCATTAATGCATTATCGCCACTAAGTAGGAGATAATCGACTTTCTTTAGCCAATATAAATTGATTGCGCCATCAATACGATTTCGATAGAAGTGATTAATTCCGCCGCCACGGACATATTTTGACGTACCTAATACCACACCTATTGCGCGGTAAGGAAGTTCATTTTCATCATGATAAATGTAAGGTGCTGTTTTATAACTGATCCAATAATCGAGAGCAAATATTGATGCGATCACTAAAAAACAACCGCCCAAAAGGTAAGTTATGCACTTTTTTAAGGTCATGTTAAAACCAGTCAAAAATAAATACCATTATTGGAAATAAAAAAGGGGCTGTCAATGACGTCATTATGCCACATAAAACTAAAGATAACGAGCTATAAGCGCCTTCGTTATAATCTAATTCAATACAACGTGCAGTCCCAACAGCGTGAGAAACTGCACCGATTGACAATCCGCGCGCGGCAGGCGATTTTATTTTGACCAAATTTAATACTTGATGGCCAAATATTCCACCGAGAACACCGACTAAAATCACCGACAACGCACTGATGGCCGGTACGCCGCCTTGATTGTTTGCAATTGTTAAAGCGATAGCCGTTGTAACTGATTTAGGTAGGATTGAAGCTGCAATTTCATGACTACCGCCTAACCAATAAACGATACAAACCCCAGTCACCATTGATGCAACCGATGCACTAAACGTTATTAATAAAATGGATTTCCAACGGGCTTTAATTTGAGGAATAAGTTCATACAGCGGGTACGCCAAAGCAACCACAGAATAGGGTAATAATTGATTAATAATCCAGACATTATTTGAATAGTCTGTATAACTGGTGTGCGTTATCAATAAAATTGGAATTAGCACAATAACCGAGATGAGTAACGGATTGAATAACGGATTGTTAATCTTAAAAGCCAATTTCCGAATAAAGAGAAAAACCACAATAGTTAAAGGGAGCATCCAGATCATGATTTGTTTTCCTCTCCATCTTGTTGTGTGCTTGTATCTAATATGCTGCGAGGTTTATAAATGTGTTCGGTCAAAAATGCAGTGAAAAGCAGCACAATCACTGAACCACTAATGCAGCCAATAACTATGGGTACCCAATTTTCGATAAAAAGTGGGTAATTATCCATGATGCCTACTGCGGCAGGAATGAATAGCACCATCATGTAGCGCATAAAAAAGCTGCAACTATTTTTAACCCAGCATACGGGAATAATGTGAAGCGCTAATAGGAAAAAAAGGATCAACAGTCCAATAATACTACCTGGGATCATGATGGGTAATAGATGAGAAATTAGGTTTCCACACAATAAACAAATGGTCAGGACAAGGAGTCCACGGCCATAACTAAAAAGCGTAAAATAAAGCGAATAGAGTCGATGTTTTATTGTGGCGTGCTTATTTAAAAAATGTTTCATAACGATTTTATTTCTATAAATGCTAACTAGACTGCTTAAAAATAACACTTATCTATCATACGCCCCTAACAGTCATTATCCAACTAAATAATGACAATAATCATAAAGTCCTTTCAAAAGGGCTCGTTTAGCCGGCTCTTGCGCGTACTGTTCAACCAGATTTTCTAGATTCACGACATAATCTTCAATCACTCTGTTATTAAATTTATCTTGGCAATAATTTTTCCACCTCAAGCTTTCCGATTCATTCAATATTTCTGGATAATTCCTTGCTTTATAGCGAAAAAAAAGCGTGTTCAAGCGAGCATCATCCGCTTGAAATGATAATGTATCTAATAAGTTGACTGGGGTTGTTCGGATCGTCTCACAAATTGATTTATCGCGTTGATTAAAAAATCCTTGGTAGATCTGTAAGTCAACATCTCGCTGACTAGGGTAATTGGGTTCTATGCTGAGTAGGGATTGTATTTTTTGCTGAATTAGTTTTTGGTGAGTCAGTAATTTTTGGTGGTTTTGAGAACATTTTTCCGTATCAATATTAAAACGAGCAGCATTGCTTGCAAGTAATGTTTTTGCGGGTGCGACAATCGGACATTTATTGGTGTGAATCAGTTTCAAGGGGATTTTCGATTGCCCAGGCATCAGATCATCGGTTTTGGTGTACAGTCTATCGTTAATTTCATCGACGGATAAATCGAGCAGCGTATCAATATCCCCCATCAAATCACAGACCATAACAGCATTTCGTTGAGTTGGGTGCCAAGCAAGTGGGCTAAACAGGGAAATATTACCACGCGCAGCACCTAACATGCCAGATACATGAACAATCGGGGTGAGATTGACAATATCAATGAGATCGGCAACATTATTTTTATTGCGCAAGGTATAAAAATAGTCGAACAATTTGGGCTGGGCTTCTTTTAATTGTTTGGCAATTGCAATGGTTGCATAAACATCAGACATGGCATCATGGGCATGTTCATGCTCAATCTGATTGGCTTTTGTTAAATGTTCTAATCGAAAACTTGGCATTCCCTCGTCATTAACAGGCCAATTAACGCCATCTGGCCGCAGGGCATAACAGGCTCTAACCACATCCAGCAAGTCCCATCGTGAATTTTTATTTTGCCAACAATAGCTGTAAGGATCGTAAAAATTGCGGTACAGCAAATTCCGTGTGACTTCATCATCAAAACGAATGTTGTTATAGCCAACAATGCAGGTATTAGGCTGACTAAAGGCATGGTGAATTTGTCGAATAAACTCTGCTTCGCACACCCCTTTTGCAAGTGCTTGCTGCGGTAAAATTCCAGTCACTAATACCGCGGTAGGATCGGGCAAATAATCTTGCGCGGGCTTACAATAAATGACTAAAGGATCTTCAATGATATTTAAATTCAGATCAGTCCTGACCCCGGCGAATTGTACTGGGCGATCTAATGCCGGATCAATGCCAAATGTTTCGTAGTCATGAAAGTAGAAAGAGGGTTGATTTGCAGTATTTATCATTTTATTGGCTTCCATTTGCAGGTCAGGTCGTGACGGTTAACCAATAGATTAACACTGATCCAAAAGGGCATTATTTCATATTAAACGTTAATCTAATCAATTTGATTATGCTTATTTTAAGAAGAAAAATGAGAATAATCATAGTAATTAACAACCATTATACGATAAAAGT
>JAVSBY010000031.1:0-9351 GCA_031960925.1 Gilliamella sp. CRA003912 | reverse complement strand
ATATCTGTAATCAAAATCGTGTATGCAAAGGATCTAGGAATCAGCTATGCGAAAACCGAGAGAGGCTAAAAGTTCTGCATTTTATCAGCAGCAATATCGGCAACGTTTACGGGAACAAGGGCTTGTAAAAAAAGAAGTGTGGATATTACCTGAGCATACCTCAATGCTACTTGATACCGAAAGAAAACTGAGGGTAGCGATATCTAATAGCAATAGCGACAATAATGATAATCAACAGGGAAATGATGCAATGAATAAACAAGTAATGTGGTCTGCTTCAGAACTTTATGAGGCGTTGAACAGCGCTGAACTTTTTAAACATGGCTCAGCAAGCGTTGAACTTATTGATGGTGTTGATGCGTGTTTGCATATTGTTATGCATGAGTATGGCGATCTGCCTTTATTTATGAGTATTTCAAATCAGCAGATTATGATTGAAGCCCTCCTTTGGCCTGTCGATATTGTGATTTGTCCACAGCAGTTTAATGAAGAAATACTTTATTCTCGTAAATTATTACCATTATCAACGATTGCAATAGAAAAAACGGGCGATGGCGCGGTTAATTACATTATGTATGGCGCACTGAGTGCTTCATCATTGCTAAGTGGCATCATTTATGAGCTAGAGATGTTAAGTGATAATGTGATAAAAGCAACTGAGGCATATTCAAGTTTACTCAGAATCAATTAGTTATCGGTATCGAATAATATAAGGATAAAAAATCATGGCAATTTTTAGTAAGCTAGTCACAGCCTTAAGAGGTGGCATTAATGATGCAGGTGAAGCGATTATTGATACTCAAGCATTACGTATTTTAGATCAAGAAATCCGTGATGCCGATGTTGAGCTGAAACAAGCGAAAGAATCATTAGCCAATATAATGGCGCAGCAAAAAATTTCTGAAAAATCGGTAAGTAAAACTAAAGCGACGATTACCGAATATGAAAATTATGCCGTAAAAGCACTCGACAGTGATGATGAAGCTTTGGCTTTAGAAGTCGCTGAGAAAATAGCTGAACTTGAAAATCAGTTGTCAGCAGAAGAAAAACAATATGCAGACTATTCAGCGAGTGTTAAAACACTTAGACAATCTATTTCGCAAGCCGAAATTAATATTAAAAACTTAAAACAGCAAGTTGATATTGTCAAAGCAACAGAGAGTGTACAAAAGGCACAGACTGCGGTAGCTCAGCGTTATGGATCTTCTGGTGCCAAGTTACATACAGCATTAGATTCTTTAGATCGAATCAAAAAGAAACAAGAAACAATAGCAGCAACCATTGAGGCTAAAAATGAACTTGCACAAGAAACATGCCAAAACAACTTAGATGATAAATTGCGAGAAGCAGGTATAAAATTAGATAATCATAATGCGCAGGCTATTTTAACAAGATTAAAAAATAAAAAAGGAATTAATCCATAGTTTTAAACTGGTTAATACAAACAGTAACACATAAGAATAAACTAAAAATTAATCGTGCAACCTACATGCTAAATGGGGTTGCATGGTAATGAATCTAAGGATGAAGACATAAAAATGGACATTTTTGTAGCAATTTTTTTCTCGTTTCCTGTCATTATATTTAGCACGCTACTCACTTTATGTATTTTATATTGGCTTGTTGCTGCAACAGGTATTTTAAGCGTGGATTGCTTGGACATTAACCTAGATGCTGATATTGATGGTATTCATCCTGATTTACCGTCCAATAGTTTAGGTGGGCTGTTGATGAAATTTGGTTTCAATAAAGTGCCAATGACGTTAGTTATCACATTAATTTCATTAATAGGTTGGGCGATATCTTATCTGTCGGTGCGTTACCTACTAATCCATCTTTATCATTTCTCGATTTTTTATTATTTATGCGGCTTTCTCGTCTTTGTTACTACGCTAACAGTGTCTATCTATTTAACAGCGTGGCTGGTTCGGCCATTGCACCCTTTATTTGACAAATTGGAAGGGGGAAACAGCCATAAAACATTACTGGGCCAAGTCGTTGAGATTCGTTCAAGTGTCGTCAATTTATTTAAAGGTGAAGCCTATTATGAAGATGGCGGCGCAGGGTTAATTTTACAGGTCATTGCAGAGGATAAATACCATTTTAAGCGGGGCGATAAGGCCGTTTTATTACGTTATGATCAAACACATAATCACTATGAAATTATCAGTATCGAAGAATTTAATGGACAATAAAATCTATCATTTTGGGGAGAAAAGTAAGTATGTATATTAATTTAGATACAGTCATGTTTTGGCTGGTTATCGTAGGCGTTGTTTTTCTAGTTATTGTGGGGTTTTTCCTACTTTTTAAAGCATTTTATATCAAAGTGCCACAAGGTACTGCATTAATCGTTAATGATATGACATCTAAACCTAAGGTCCATTTTACCGGTGCGTTAGTTTATCCTGTTATCTACAAAAAAGAATTCATGAAAATCTCATTAATCACGTTTGATGTAGAAAGAAGAGGAAAAGATGGCCTTATTTGTAAAGATAATCTGCGTGCCGACATTTGTGTCGCATTTTATTTGCGCGTTAATGAAACAACTGAAGATGTTCTTAAAGTTGCAAAATCAATTGGTGTAGATAGAGCATCTGATCAGAAAGCTGTTAGTTCGTTATTTAGTGCGAAATTTTCTGAAGCACTAAAAACCGTTGGGAAACAATTTGAACTTTCAAAACTGTTTGAAGACCGAATGGAGTTTCGTGAGCGCATTATCGATGTCATTGGTAAAGATCTCAACGGTTATGCGCTTGAAGATGTGGCGATCGATTATTTAGAACAAACACCCATCAAATCACTCGATCCAGACAATATTTTTGATGCCGAAGGTATCAATAAGATCACATCGATTACAGCTGTTCATAAGGATGAAACCAATAAACGTGAAAGAGATCTTGAACTTGCGCTAAAGAAAAAAGATACAGAAACGATTGAAGCTAAATTAGAACTTGATAGACAGCAAGCTGATGCCGAAGCGCGCCAAAAAAGAGAAATTGAAACCATTCGCGCTCGAGAACAAGCGGAAACATTAAAAGTTCAAGAAGAAGAGCGTTTAAAAGCAGAACAAGCCCGAATTCAATCCCAACAAGAAATCGATGTACGAGAAGAGAACCGCCTGCGTGAAGTAGAAGTTGCTCAGCAAAATCGTTTACGTGCTGTGGCCATTGAAGAAGAGCGTGTTGAGCGAGCGCGTTCGATTGAAATTGTTGCTAGAGAACGTGAAGTTGAATTACAACGCATTGAGAAAGATAAAGCCTTAGAGGAAGAGAAAAAAATTATCGCTAATGTCATTCGTGAACGTGTTGCCGTTGAAAAAACAGTTGCTGTAGAAGAAGAACACATCAAAGAAGTCCGTGAAGTGTCTAAAGCTGATCGCGAAAAACAGACAACAGTTATTGCTGCACAAGCAAGGGCTGAGGAAGAATTAGTTAAGCAAGTTAAACAAGCTGAAGCTGATGAGCAAGCAGCAAAACATCGCGCAGTTGAAATAAGCACTATTGCACAAGCTGAGCTTGAAGCTGCAGCCAAACAATCAGAAGCGAAAAAACAGCTAGCAGAAGGGGTCGAGGCAGAAGAAGCCGCAATCGGCCTTGCTGAAGCCAAAGTACGTAAGGCAAGAGCTGAAGCTGAAGAAAAAGAAGGACTTGTACGAGCGCACGTAACAACCGAGAGTTTACTGGCTGAAGCAAAAGGTAATCAAGAAAAGGGATTATCTGAAGCGAAAGTTATTGAAGTGAAAGCTAACGCACTTGAAAAACAAGGGTTGACCGAAGCCAAAGTGCTTGAAGAAAAATTATTCGCACAAGCTCGTGGAGATGAACGAATTGGTATTGCTCAAGCTGCTGCAACAAAAGAACAAGGCCTTGCTGAAGCATTAGTCATTAAAGAACGTTTAACCGCTGAGGCGAATGGTTTAGTTGAGAAATTCCAAGCGATGGGCACGATGAATGAGCAATCTAGAAATCATGAAGAGTATCGCCTAGCACTCGAAAAAGGCTTTGAACAAGCCATGGCCGCGATTGCAGCAAATAAAGAAATTGCTAAAGAGCAGGCAGACGTCTTAGCTGCTGCATTTAGTAAAGCCAACATTGAAATTGTCGGGGGGAATGATAACTTCTTTAACAGTTTCTCTAAAGCAATTAGCGTTGGTAAAGCCGTTGAAGGTGCAGTGAATCAGAGCCCTGTATTACAAACTGCATTACAATCTGTGTTATCTCGCTTATCGGGCAACAAAGATATTGATGTAAAACAGGCATTGGCTAACACTGATTTAAAAGCATTAGCTAAGCAGTTTTTATCTAGTGATGAATGAATCTTAGGGTGAATTAATCTAACCAACCATTCATTTAATCTATTTGTAGCAAGGCTATCAGGATCAGCTTGCTGCAAATAATTCACTGCGTAAAATATCAATGAGTTAAGTATGACTGAAAAACAAAAAAATCAACAAGACAAACAAGATCAGCTACAAGCTTCTTTAGATAGCGCTGTCGCTGAAGGGGGCGCCTACGAGATCTTACGCAAACGCTTAACGGCCCTAGGACAGGAGCTTCATCAAAAAACCGAAGCATTAAACGTACAGCGTTTATCTGAATTTGGCAAAAGTGACATGTCAATAATTGGTCGAATCCGGATTAGAACAGAAAACAACTGTATTGCCCGTGATATTGTTCGTTTTGGTGATTGGCTGCTATTTGGTTATAACGTTTTTTTAGGTCTGAAAAAAGAGACTAAAATTGAAGATGTTTTCTCACTCTATCGTTTAGTTGAACGTGACGGTAACTACGATGCAGATCCCGTTGAACTTGAGGGTACATTCTTAGATATTGAACGCTTTGTACAAGATTTTAGTGAACTTTACACATATTATAAAAATGCACAGTTATTACAATTGGTTGAACGAGATGGAAAATTACTCGCGAGTTTCCAAATTGGTGAACGTGTCAGTGATATTCGGGTCTTTCGTTGGTCAATTTCTAGCGATAAAAAAACCATCACCTATATTGATAATCGTGGTGAGCGAGATATAGCGCTGCCTCCTGCTTATGATTTTGAATGGCAAGAGACAACTCGGGAGAACATTGTTAATGGTCGTTATCCTCACATCAATATACTAGACACAGTGTTTGTTGAAACCATTGGGGGTGACTTAACCATCAAGTGTGAAAATAACACGAATGATGGGCTTGGTATTTATCGTGAAGATGTTATTGATAAAAACCAATCAATTAATGATGCTAAAATTGAATATGCACAAGTTGGTACACTTATTTTATTGAAAATACTGCCTTATCGTGAAGAGGGATGGCGTTACCTTGTTTTTAATACCTTAACTCAAAAAGCACAGCGTATTGATGCTATTGGGCAAGCGTGTATTCAACTGCCAGAAGATCACGGTATTATTTTTCCAGGTGGGTATTATTTACAAAATGGTGAATATAAAACGTTTGATCATTCGATGAATGGTATGCGCTTTCGTCGTATCCGCAGATCACCTAATGGGGAAGATGTCCTTTATATCTTTTATGATCCGATTTCAGGACGACTTGCTTTATTCAATTACAATCTCATTGAACGAAAATTAAACAACCCCATTTTAGGTCATGGTTATGCGGTTTTTGAAGACGGTAGAATGGTGGTTTTTGAAGGCGAGGGCACTGAACCAACGCGCATTCATCCAATGCAGATCTGGCAAACGCCATTTTATAGTGATGAATTTGCCGCGTTACAGCCTGCTAATAATAGTTTTCTCGGTAAAATTGGTAATGCTGAACTTGTAAGAGGAATATCAGACCTTTACTTTATTTGTCGTGAAATCGATAACCAATCAGTTTCATCCCAGCTATATACTAAGTTGAGCGAAGATACTCGCCGTTTATTCGATAGCTATTTTTGGCTAAATGACAGTACCAAGCTCTCGTTTGTCGATGTATTGCGTGGTGTCACTCAAACCAGTGAGTTAGTGCTTGATGAGTATGAAAAAGTAGAAAGCATACGCCGTCAATCCGAAAGCGCAATGCGAGAGACAAGTTCAATACAAAATGACTTATTGGCTAAATTATACCCTGATAGTTGGCAAGAAACACAAGAATTTATCGATGCGCTAAATGCCATTAACTTACAGCTAGGTCAGCTAGTAACATTAAGAACTTATCGTTATATCGATGTAGAACAGATTGATATAATGGAAAAAGAGCTAAAAGAAAGACAACAACTTGTGTCTTCGGCTACCGCAGAATTTTTAGCCAGTGATAAAGCACTGCATCCGTTTACTGTCAAAATTGATGAGATTGAAAAGCGGCTAACAACTATCACCATTGCAGTTGAATTAAATGAACCGCTTAACATCACAGATCAAATGTCTGCTGATTTGGACATGTTGTCGCAATTGATTGCTTCATTAAAATTTGACGATATCACACTACAAACAAAAATCGTTGAATCAATCGCTGAAGTCTACGCAAAACTCAATCAAACTAAAGCAAGAATCAATCAAAAACGCAAATCATTAAGTAGTGTTGAAATGGTCGCGCAGTTTGGTGCGCAGTTCAAATTATTCAGTCAAAGTATTGCAAGTGCGCTTAGTTTAGCGATAACCCCTGAAAAATGTGATGATGAACTTGCTCGATTGTCTGTCCAACTTGAAGAGTTAGAAAATCAATTTAGTGATAATGAAACCTTCTTAAATGATATTCTTGCTAAGCGGGAAGAAATTCTAGAAACATTTGAGACACATAAACAGTTATTGTTAGAAGAGCGTTCAAGGCGAACTCAAGCCTTAGTTACGGCTGCTGAGCGTATCTTAGATAGCATACCAAGGCGAACCGCTAAATTCACCAATCAAACAGAGCTTAATGCATTTTATGTTGCCGATCCTTTAGCACTAAAAATTAAGGAATTGACCGAAAAATTACGCGAATTATCTGATAATGTTAAAGCGGATGATATTGAATCTCGCTTTAAAAGTGCAAGAGATCAATCCATTCGAGCACTTAGAGACAAATCAGAAATTTTCGAAGCGGGCGGCAATGTTATCAAGCTTGGTGCTCGTCATCGATTTAGTGTTAACACACAGGAATTAGATTTAACCATTGTCCCCAAAGAGGATCATCTCTATTTGCAATTAACGGGTACGGATTATCAAGAGTTGATTGATAATCCTAAATTGGAAAGCTATAAACCATTTTGGAATATTGCGTTAGAGTCTGAATCACCAACGGTGTATCGAGCTGAATATCTCGTTTATAGTTTGATTGCCGCGAGTTTAAAAAATAGCGAAGGACTCAGTTATGCTGATCTAACGGCACAAATCAATCAACCCGAGCTATTGGCTAAAACAGTGAGAGATTTTGCCGCATTACGTTACCGGGAAGGGTATGAAAAAGGGATCCATGATCATGATGCGGCAAAAATAATGACTAAATTGATTCCGCTCGGTGAACATGCTGGATTATTACGATATAACCCGCTTGCTCGTAGTTTAGCAACGCTTTATTGGCACTATCATCAACACAGTGATTTAGCCGCTTTATGGCCTCAGCGCGCTAAAACGTGTATGGATATTTATGAATTATTTGGTCATGATGAAGGATTGCAACATCTTAGAGACGAAATGACGTCAGCAATGCGGGCATTTTTAGAAGATAATCCCATTATTCATCAAGATTTCCATTTAAAACAAGCTTCTGAATATTTGAGTTACACCTTAGCCAAAACGCCAAGGGACTTTATGTTTAGTAAGTATGGATATCGACTTTTTGACGGATTGAAACATCATCTAGAAAACAAGCATGTTTGGAGCAATTTCAATCAATCCCAATTAAGTTTGCAAACACGTTTTGCCGATCGTTGGTCACTTATTGAAAACTGGTTGAAAGGTTTTTGTACATTACCCCAAAATCAAAATGGTGTTGCCTACATACCCGAGGCGATCGTGTTATTTATGCTAGAACAAGAAGACAACAAAGCAATACAAATTAGCGAAATCGATTTAGATATCACGGTCAGTGATTTACTTGGTGAACATCCGAGAATTAAACAAGGGACAATGATGATTAACTTGGATGATTTCTTTAGTCGTATGCGCCGCCAATCTCGAGTTATTATTCCGGAATATCAACGATATCAACTGTTGCGTCAAGAAATTATTGCTGAACAAAGGAACGCGTTGCATCTTAGTGAATTTAAGGCTAAACCATTAAGTTCGTTCGTGCGTAATAAATTGATTAATGATGTCTATCTCCCTATCATTGGCGATAACTTAGCTAAACAGATGGGAACCGTTGGCGAGAACAGACGAACCGATTTAATGGGACTGCTGTTGTTAATTTCGCCACCAGGTTATGGTAAAACAACATTAATGGAATATGTTGCAAACCGTTTAGGCTTGATTTTTATGAAAATCAATGGCCCCGCATTAGGGCATAGCGTTTTATCCTTAGATCCGATGCAAGCACCCAACGCAACTGCTCGCCAAGAATTAGAAAAACTCAATTTAGCTCTGGAAATGAGCAACAACGTAATGTTATATCTTGATGATATTCAACATACGCATCCTGAATTTTTACAGAAATTTATCTCGTTATGTGATGGATCACGACGAATTGAAGGGGTTTGGAAGAATAAAACGAAAACCTATGATCTACGTGGTAAAAAATTCTGCGTGATTATGTCGGGCAATCCCTACACGGAATCTGGTGAAGTATTTAAAATCCCTGATATGTTAGCAAATAGGGCCGATATTTATAATCTTGGTGAAGTACTCGGCGGAATGGAGGATGTCTTTGCATCAAGTTATATTGAAAACTGCTTAACATCAAACTCGGTATTGTCCCCTTTAGCATTACGTGATTTAAAAGATTTGTATCAATTTATGGATAATGCGAAGGGTAAACCTTTAAATACCAATGAGTTAAGCCACAATTATAGTCAAACCGAAATAAGCGAAATTACCGCAGTGCTAAAACATTTGTTTAAGATTCGAGAAGTGGTATTTAAGGTGAATCAGCAATATATCATCAGTGCAGCGCAATCAGATAAATATCGCCAAGAGCCACCATTTAAGTTGCAAGGGAGTTATCGAAACATGAATAAATTGGCTGAAAAAGTTTCTGCCATTATGAATGATCAGGAGATTGAACAAATCATTGATGATCATTATTTGGGAGAAGCCCAATTATTAACAACAGGTGCCGAAGAAAACTTGCTCAAATTGGCAGAGATGCGTAACGTGATGACACAAGAACAACAAGCGCGTTGGGTTCAAATTAAGAAAGATTTTCTACGAAATAAAGCGCTCGGTGGGGATGATGTGGATACAGGCGGTCGAATTGTCACTCAATTGGC
>JAVSBY010000030.1:0-19063 GCA_031960925.1 Gilliamella sp. CRA003912 | reverse complement strand
AGGAATCGAACCTGCAACTAGCCCTTAGGAGGGGCTCGTTATATCCATTTAACTATGAGGTCATAAAGGCATATTTTAATAAATTTGAAATGATTATTGCAACCAAATAATCAAGAATTTTTAATTTAGTGTAAACATGATACACTATCCGAATTAATATTAACTTCTATTTTAGTAGAGAATATGATGAAAAAAAGAATAATTACTCTGTTATTCTCAGTAATAACACTGACGGGTTGTGCAACTTATAAACCAGAAACCAATAGCTATAGCGATCCGATGTCTGGATTCAACAGAGCCATGTTTGATTTCAACTACTATGCGCTAGATCCTTATATCTTAAGACCCGCAGCCGTTGTATGGAAAGATTACGTTCCAACACCAATCCGAACTGGGGTTGTTAACTTTTCATCAAATTTGTCTGAACCTGCATCGATGGTCAATAATTTATTACAAGGCGATGTTCACAAAGCCGGCACTCACCTTGCTCGGTTTTTCTTAAATACCGTTTTTGGTTTCGGCGGGATCATGGACGTTGCAAGTATGGCTGATCCGCAGTTACAAAAAGGGAATAAGCGTCAATTTGGGAACGTACTAGGTCATTATGACGTGCCTTATGGTCCTTATGTTGTTCTTCCTTTTTACGGACAAGCCACCTTACGGGAAGATGGCGGTAACATTGTTGATGCGCTCTACCCACCACTTTATTGGTTAGATTGGCAATGGGCATTAGTACGTGGCGTGTTTGATGGAATTGAAAGTCGAGCCGTTGCAATTGAGTATGAAGACTTAATCAAAAATAGCGATGATCCTTACAACTTTATGCGAAATGCCTACTTCCAGCGCCATGACTTCTTAGCCTCGGGTGGCAAAGTGGACGAACAAAGACAACAACAACGACAAGAAACAATTAACAGCTTTATTGATGATATAGACTCTCAATAGATCGAATTTCTGTTTAGCAAGATAAATAACTAACTCGCCCACAGGCCGGTTAGTTATTTTTTTTATTGCGCACTTGCATTTCCGGAAGGTATTTCCAAAACCGTTTCGGCATATGTTGCCTTTGCAAGGTTGGATTAAAACGCTCTTTAATACTCAATGATTGGCAATATTTATACCACATCGTTTGAAACACACCTTCATCACTGGCCAAGTAGTTGGCATTAATTTGCCCTCCTTGAATCAAATCGTCATGACCGTCAATTACAATTCGTTCAATCTTGTTAAGATCATAATAAAAACCATAATTACGTTTTTCATCATAAATAGCCCATTTTTGATCGCCAAAACGCCCTTTAAAAAAGGATAATACTAACGGTAATGTGTTGTAATTGGGCGATACCGCTGCAAAGTAAATCTTTTCTGTTTTACCTGCTTGCGGCGAATCAATCAAATTAAAACGGACAAACTCCATTAATTGATGGCGCTCTTTATGTACTTTTTGCGCAATTTTACGGAGTGCAAGCACATCAGGATCAGCAAAATCAGTTTCGACTGCATTGTTAGAGCGAAAGACCAAGCAGATATACCGAAAAATAACCCAATCACTTTCGGGTAGTTCAGACAGCCATACGCTCATCAATTGATTTAATGCAACGTTTGTTAACCGCTTTTTGAGGCCAGCTTGAACCCGATCCACTTTGCTAGTAACCGTCTCAACATGGTGAACTTGTGACGAAAAAAGAGGGGCAACTTCGCCTTGATGCACTAATTGATCGGGTATCAGTTTTAATTTAAATGAATCAAAAACAGCACAAAGTAGCCCTTCAAACGTGCTATCGTAATAAAAAATAGTCATCACCACCCCATCACTAATTGTTCAGGTTTTGTCGATTGTTTATTTTCAAGTTGTGGCGTATCTTGCAATAAAAGCTTGATATGTTCTGGTGAACTGGCCTGCCATTTAAATTCTCGCATCTCATGACAAACAATAAAAAACATTGCGCGCTTTAATACCACACCAAAACGTTTCAGCGAATCAAGCGTTAATTTGCGATGCTGCCTTGCTGACACAATTAATTTAGCTGACTTAATGCCAATACCCGGTACCCGCAAAATCTGCATATAACTTGCCCGGTTGATATCGACAGGGAAATAGTGCGGATTGCGAATCGCCCAGGATAATTTAGGATCCACAGTTAAATCCAAATCCGGATAGTCATCATTAACAATCTCATTGACATCAAAATGATAAAAACGCAATAACCAATCGGCTTGATAAAGTCGGTTTTCGCGCACTCTTGGCACTTCTTGAATAACAGGTAAACGCGAGTCGTAGCCGTTGACAGGCACAAATCCTGAATAATAAACTCGCTTCATACTGCGCCGTTTATAAAGTTTTGACGTTAATTGCAAGATCTGACTATCAGACTCACTGGTTGCACCAATAATAAGTTGGGTACTTTGACCAGCGGGTGAAAACTTTGGTGTCGACTTGAATTTTTTACGATCTTCAATATTCTCTTGTAAATAGTTTTCAATATGCCGCATCGGTTTATAAATGCTTTGATGATCTTTTTCTGGCGCAAGCAGTTTAAGATTTTCCTCGGTAGGAATTTCTAAATTGACACTCAATCTATCAACTAACAAGCCGGCTTGATAAACAAGCTCACTGCTTGCGCCGGGAATGGCTTTCATGTGAATATAACCATTAAACCGATATTCATTGCGCAAAATTTTCACCACGCGGATCATTCTCTCCATGGTGTTATCGGCGCTTCTAACAATACCTGAACTTAAAAATAGCCCTTCAATATAGTTGCGTCGATAAAATTCAATGGTGAGTTTAGCCAGTTCTTTAGGTGTAAATCCAGCTCGCGCAATATCATTGCTTTGTCGATTGATGCAATAAGCACAATCATATTCACAATAATTGGTTAACATAATTTTAAGCAACGAAATGCAGCGACCATCAGCAGTATATGAATGACAAATGCCAGAATGATGCGCACTCCCTATCCCGCCATTTTTGTTATGGCGCGTCGAACCACTCGAAGAACATGAAACATCGTATTTGGCGGATTCGGCCAGTATCTCAAGTTTTTTTGCAATAAGTTCATTCATTTTACAATCCAATAAAGCTGTATAAATGCACAGTATAAATCGTTTTGATTGCAATATGCAACCACATTGTCAAAATAATGATGCGTGAGTATTACGCTGCGACATACCTCACTCTACAAACGTAAAGTAATGCTAAAATAAATCATTTTAGTATTGTTCAGCTTACAAGTGTACGCTATAATCACTCCAATTTTTGTATGAAGCCAGACAATTCAGGAGTAAAGCATTAATGAAGCGCGTTGTAATTACAGGATTAGGAATCCTTTCGAGTATTGGGAATAGCACTAAAGAAGTATTAGAATCATTGAAGATTGGTCGTAGTGGTATTACCTTTTCTCAAGAAATGAAAGACAGTGGCATGCGTAGTCACGTATGGGGAAATGTAAAATTAGATACAACAGGCCTGATTGATCGTAAAGTCGCTCGATTCATGAATGATGCTTCAGTATATGGTTACTTAGCGCTTCAACAAGCGATTGATGATGCAAAATTAACACCTGAACAAATTTCAAATCCACGTACAGGATTAATTGCCGGCTACGGCGGCTCTACAAAGAATCAATACGCCGCTGTTGAAGGTATGAAAGCAAAAGGTTTACGTGGCGTAGGTCCTTATGCAGTAACTCGCTCAATGTCATCGGCTATTTCAGCATGTTTGGCAACCCCATTTAAAATTAAAGGGATAAGTTATTCAATGACATCGGCCTGTGCAACGTCAGTGCATTGTATTGGTCATGCAGCTGAATTAATTCAACTTGGCAAACAAGACATCGTTTTTGCCGGTGGTGGCGAAGAACTTTGCTGGGAAATGTCTTGTGAATTTGATGCGATGGGTGCACTATCAACGAAATACAACGATAATCCAGAAAAAGCGTCGCGCGCTTATGACGCAAATCGTGATGGTTTTGTTATTGCTGGCGGTGCTGGTATGGTTGTGGTTGAAGAATTAGAGCATGCGCTTGCCCGTGGCGCTCACATTTATGGTGAACTTGTTGGTTATGCAGCAACCTCTGATGGTTATGATATGGTTGCGCCATCAGGCGAAGGTGCAATGCGCTGTATGCAACTTGCCATCCAAGATCTTGACTGCCCTGTTGATTATATCAATACCCACGGAACGTCAACCCCCGTTGGCGATGTCAAAGAACTTTGGGCGATAAAACAAGTATTTGGTGATAACGTTCCTGCTATATCATCAACCAAATCAATGACCGGTCACTCATTAAGTGCGACAGGTGCACAAGAGTTAATCTATTCACTATTGATGATGGAACATGGGTTTATTACACCAAGTATCAATGTCGATGAACTTGATGAAGCTGCTGTCGGTATGAACATCATCACAGAACCCACTGAGCGTGAACTTACAACAGTTATGTCAAATAGCTTCGGTTTTGGTGGCACCAATGCCTCTATTGTAATGAAAAAATACCAAGCCTAATTTGCCAATTTAACGTGATAAAACCCGATTTTATCGGGTTTTATTGTTTCGAATTACAACTCTACAAGTTTATAACACTTTACTTAAAAAAAGTTCAGTTCGTGCATTGGTTGGATGATTAAAAATGTGATCGGGCGTACCTGCTTCTTGAATAATCCCTTGATCAATAAAAATAATGCGATCAGACATCTCTTTAGCAAACCCCATTTCGTGCGTTACAACAACCATTGTCATCCCCTCTTGCGCAAGAGATTTCATAACCGACAAGACTTCGCCGACTAATTCAGGATCTAATGCTGATGTGGGTTCATCAAATAACATCACGTTGGGATCCATCATAAGTGCCCGAGCAATAGCAACGCGCTGCTGCTGGCCACCAGATAATTGATTAGGATAAGCATCTATTTTATCGATTAGTCCCACTTTAATCAGCAATGACTCGGCTTTTTCGATCGCAGCAGATTCACTTATTTTTTTGACATCCATTGGCGCCAAAATAAGATTTTGTAACACTGACAAATGCGGAAAAAGGTTAAACCGCTGAAACACCATGCCAACAGATTCACGCAATTTATTCATATTTACACGCTTATCATGTAACTTAAAACCATTAATCTCAATTTGCCCTGATGTGATATCTTCTAAGCCGTTTATACAACGTAGAAATGTACTTTTACCTGATCCCGATGGACCAATGATAGAAATCACTTCTTTCTCCTTGATATCAAAAGATATACCACGAAGCACATGAATATCGCCAAATTGTTTTTGTAAATTTTTAATGTGAATCACTTTTGCCTAACCTTGTTTCTAGATAATTAACCAACAGAGAAAGTAAAAAAGTCATCGTCCAATAAATCAGTGAGATGATAAGATAAGGTTCCGTGTAGGAACCATAAGCAGCGCCAGCGGTTCTTGCTGCAAAGGCCAAGTCGGCAAGCCCAATTGCCGCTCCTAATGATGAGTCTTTTAAAATCGCTATGGCATTATTGCCTAGCGGTGGCAACATTCGACGAAAGGCCTGAGGTAAAATAACTTTACGCATGGTGCTACCATACCCCATACCCAGCGATCTTGCTGCTTCCATCTGCCCTTTATCAATCGATTGTATACCTGCACGAAAAATTTCAGAAATGTAAGCGCCAGCGTTTAGTGTAATTGCGGTCACACAGGACATAAATGCCCCGTACTGTGAACGTAACATGCGGGCTGTGTCAACCGACAATAAGCTGTCAGAAACCAGTAAGCCTGTTTTAGGATTAATGAGCATGGGCATAAGGACAAAATGCACAACCATGATTTGCACAAACAGCGGCGTACCCCGGAATAAGCTCACATAAATTCTAACTGGCCAATTTACCCCCAAATACAAGGCATATTTCCAAAAACCTTGCCTTGCTGATGCAGTTCGGCCTAAGCCTAATAATAATCCCCACAGTGTGCCAAAAATCACACAAAATATCGTACATTGAACAGTCATTATTGCCCCATCAATAAACAAGGGCATGTACTCTTTAATAATTTCCCAATTAAACTGCATCAATTATCCCTTAATGATTACGGCTAAAAGGTAACGATGGCACATTATTATCAAACCATTTACTGTAAATTTCGGCATAAGCTCCACTTGCAACCAATTCTTGCAAACCTGAATCGATGAGGTTACGCAGTTCATCATTTCCTTTAGCTACAGCAATGCCAAAATACTGCTGTTCAAAATGATCATCATAAACGAGATGAAAATCTTTACCTGGATGCATTTTGATATAAAACTTAACGACACCAACGTCACCCACTGCCGCAGCGATGCCTTCTTCGTAGAGTTCTTGCAGTAAAAGCGGGGTATTATCAAAACGTTTGATCGCTGTGCTGTTTTTACCTAATTCTTTTGACACAATAATATCGGCGGTGCTGCCATTAACGACCCCAACAGTGTAGTTATTGAGATCAGCAATGGTTTTAATCGATGAGGAAGGCTGGGTAACAATCACTTGCTGTGCAGGAAAATAAGGTAATGAAAAATCAACAGACATCTTACGTTTATCTGTAATGGTAATTCCCGAAATGATGATATCCCGCTCGCCGCTGTCGAGCGTTGCAAAAATACCTTCCCATGGCGTGTTAATTAACTGAATATCGAAATTTTTGACTTTTGCTATCGCTTTAATCAAATCAATATCAAATCCTTCAAGTTGTTTATTACTGTTTTCGTACTCAAAAGGCCGATAAGTTCCACCTGCACCAACAACATACGTTTTACTCGTTGCCTGTGCACTGGTAAATGCAAAGATAAAAGCACAGGAAAGCAATAACCGAGAGAGAAATTTCATCATAGCAAGACCCCATTTAAAAAACACAAATGACAAGAAATATAATAACTATTGCGCATGAATGCAACTTATAATTAAGATTGCTCCTTAAGCTTTATGCCATTAGTCATAGGGTCAATTAGGTGCTTTTATTTATGCCCGACAAGCATTTCTCGTTTTACGCCATAGCCTTTGCGTTTATTGACAAAAAAACCCGCATTAAGCAAATGACGCCGTACAAATCCCGCTGCCGAAAAAGTCGCAAAAGTCCCTTGTGATTGTGTGAGCTGATAACAGTCATCAAATAAGGCTTGTGACCACATGTCGGGATTTTTCTGTGGTGAAAATCCATCAAAAAACCATGCATCAACTAAGGCCTTTTGTTGCTTTAACCAAGATATAAACAGCGAAACATCATCAAATAAAAGGGTTAACTTAACCGATTCAAATTGACTTTCAGATTTTGGCCAATGCGTTTGTAACAATTCGGCAAGGGTTTTAAGTGCCGGATCAGTCACAGCATCGGCATGCATATCAAACAGTTCGTGCGCTGATAGGGGATATTTTTCAACACTATAAAATACCAATCTTTTTAATGAATGAGACGGATGCTGCGCTTTAAACGTCAAGAATGTATGCCACAACAGTAAAAAATTCAGCCCTGAGCCAAATCCGGTTTCTGCAACAATGAATGTTTCACGCGTGTGCGCTAAAAATCGCTGATATAGCTGATTGCCATCAATAAACACATAGTGAGTTTCCTCAATTGCGCCATGCGTATTGTAATAAACATCATCAAAATGGACCGATTTTGGATTATGCTGGTTATCCCAACTAATCACGGGTGAGGTAAAGGATTGATTCATCTTGTTTCCTAACGAGTATTTTCTAACATTTTATCACTCGTATTCATCATTACGAAAATGAGTGGCATTAATATTAATAAATCAAACAATAAATACTTTGTAAAACGCGCCATCACAAACCTGTATGTTGTAATGAATTAAGTATATAATATGACGCAACAATGTGTGAGGTAAATTATGGCTTTTGTTTTTCGAGTAATTATCGTTTTTACAGTAGGGATATTGATTTGTATTTTAGGCACCCTATTTTGTTTATTTAATCCCCGCAATCCTAAAAATGTGGCACGCTTTGCTCATCTGTTCTGCTTTTTTCTTACCCCGGCTTTTGGGATTAAAGTTGAAACAAGAGAGTATAAAAATATTAAGCAGCGCGGTAGCTGCCTTTTCATTGCTAATCACCAAAATAACTACGACATGATTGTTGCTGCTAAAATAGTCCAGCCTAAAACGGTCACGGTAGGTAAAAAAAGCTTAGCGTGGATCCCATTTTTTGGGCAAATCTATTATTTAACCGGCAATATCCTCATTGATAGAGACAACAAATCAAAAGCACGCAATACCATCGCGCAAGTTGTTGATGCGATTAAAACCCGTCAAATTTCAGTGTGGATGTTCCCCGAAGGTACTCGCAGCCGCGGCCGTGGTTTATTACCTTTTAAAAGCGGGGCATTTAAAGCGGCAATCGCAGCGGGTGTACCTATCGTGCCAATTTGTGTATCAAATACCAATAATATTAAGTTAAATCGTTGGAATAACGGTCATATGATTGTTGAAATGCTCGAGCCAATTGAAACGAAGGGAATGGGTAAAGAAGATATCCGCGAACTGATGGAACGCTGTCACCAAATCATGTCAGCGAAAATTGAACAGCTCGACAATGAAGTGGCTGTATTGAATAAAAAAGATAAAGTCGCTTAAGTGTGACTATGGTTTAAAAATGGATATTAACGATCGTAACTTTGATGATATAAGTCACAAATTCTCTCAAAATATATATGGCACAACCAAAGGCAAAATTCGCCAAACCGTTGTTTGGCAAACGCTTGAAACCCTCCTTGAACGTTTTCCCACTACTCAAAAACTCTCTATTTTGGATGCAGGCGGTGGACAAGGACAAATTGCGTGTAAGCTAGCGAAGCTAGGACATCATGTCACTGTGTGTGATATTTCAACTCAAATGCTTGATTTAGCAAAGCAGCATGCTGAAAGTGAAAAGCTAAATTTGAATTATTTAAACTGCCCAATCCAAGCTATCGATAGTTATATCCCCAATCGAACGTTTGATCTCGTTATTTGTCACGCAGTCCTTGAATGGGTCGAAAATCCGCAACAACTGATTGAAAAACTGAGCCAACAACTCAAACCCGGCGGAGTTTTGTCGCTCATGTTTTATAATTATTATGGATTGCTATTCAAAACGGCGACTTTAGGTAATTTTGGTTATACCCAATCAGGGCTTGCCAAACGAAAGAAGAAAACCTTGTCGCCCGATTACCCGCGAAAGCCCGATGATGTTTATGGTTGGTTAGCTGACGCTAATTTTGTCATCACAGAAAAAACAGGGATCCGCGTTTTTCATGATTATCTAATCGATAGAACTAAACAGCAAAGCCGATTTGATGAACTGCTTGAGCTTGAAAAGCACTATTGCAAAACAGAGGCGTTTATCAATATTGCACGCTATATTCTAGTCACTGCCATTCAAAATACCCCCTAACACGGCTTAATTTATCTGAACCTATAGCGGTCTAATCCCAATTAGGAGCCTTAAGTCGATCAACTAGGCCACTTTGCCTTTCGGTTTGAGTTTTGACAGCTTTAGTCAATATTGAGTCTGTTGCATAAATCGAAACTGTTTTTTTAGCCCGAGTAATGGCGGTATAAAGTAGCGAACGATTTAACAAAGGAGAATAATCGACAGGCAAAATGATATTGACGTTGTCAAATTCAGAGCCTTGCGATTTGTGAACCGTCATGACATAAGCGGTCTCATGCTGTGGCAGTCGAAAAGGTGAAAACCCTTTTATTGTTCCATCTGGGAATGGAAAATAGACTCGCAATTTGCCCCCTTTTTTGTCCGAACGCAAGGCAATACCAATATCACCATTGTAAAGCCCTAAGCTTGCACTGTTTCTTAGAATCATAACTGGCCGGCCAACGTACCAAACTTCGTTGTTATTTAATTCAATCAATTTATTTTTTTGTAACACTGACTCGATCTGTTTATTCAAGCCTGTCACCCCAAACATCCCTTCTCTAAGTGCACAAAGTAATCGGTATTTTGCATACAGCGCCAATATATGGGCTGCATCTGGCACTGTTTCAGCCGTGATGGCACTCAAATAAACTTGGTATTGCTTAACACTATCAAGTATGACTGCCTCGTACTCAGATGCGGTGCTGCATCGGTGATACGCAATATCAGGATAAGTCCCGGCAACCAACAATTTTTTAACTTGTTGATGTTTTCCCTCTTTAACTGCTGTCGCTAACAGGCCAATGCCCGACGAATCATCAAATCGATAACTTTTTTGTAACAAACAAAGACTATCGGCAATGGTGATTGATGTCTGCTGATGGGACGGTATCGCATAATCCGTTAATTCAGATAGCTCACTTGCACGTGATGCACTGTAACCTGATTCAATAAACTCGCACAAATCACCAAAGACAGCGCCAGCTTCGACCGAAGAAAGCTGATCTTTATCACCTAATAAAATCAACCGAGCCGAATTTGGCAATGCATCAATGACCCTTGCCATCATATTCAAATCAACCATTGATGCTTCATCAATCACTAACACATCAATATGTAACGAATTTTTCTTGTGATAAATAAACGAAAGGTTATCCGCCCTAGCCCCGAGTAAACGATGTAATGTCACCGCTTCACGATCAATATTGAGTGACTGAAAATTAAGTTGCTCAATGGCGAGGCTCAACGATTCGGTCAAACGTGATGCCGCTTTGCCTGTTGGTGCCGCTGTAACAATACGCGCGCCCGGCTGTGTCAGCAAAATACCGGCTAAAATTTTGGCCACCGTGGTTGTTTTACCCGTACCAGGTCCACCAGAAATAATTGCAAATTTGCGTGTTAACGCAACTGCCACCGCCACTTTTTGCCAATCGATAATCGATTGAGATTGGCCCTGACTAAAGAGTGCAGCTAACACCGGTTTGCAATCAAACGGTAAGATCGCATTTTGGTTGAAATAGTTAGCGATTTGCCTTTCATCAAGCCACATCCGCTGAAGGTAGAGTTTATAGGAATGATATACCAGTGGCGCTAACTCAACATTATCATAACTGATCGCTTGATGTTGATTTGCAAAGGTTATCACAGCAAGCCAATCATCGATCGACGGCTCGGCCAATTCAAGCCAAATAATGGGATCAATATTTTGTTGATTCAAACGGCGGATATCAAGACAAACGTGCCCGCTTCTCACCTCTAAACTCAGCGATAACACCAAAAAACAAAACCGTTTGCCCAATAAATCATCTTTTAACTGCAACTTGTTTGCAAGAAATAAAGACAAATGAATATCAAGTAGATTGACCTGATGATTGTGTCTAAATTGATTTAACCACTGAATTAACATACGCCGTGTAGACCCTTTTTTACGTTCACCTTAAAATCTGACTTCGCTATCATAAACCAATAAAACGTCCATTAAAAAGGGGGAAATTCCCCCCTATTGTTATCATGGTATAATTTTGACTTTATTATAGCCCAATAATTGATGACATCTTATCTTTAGGATAGGTTAATTTAAAGCTGAAATTCAGATCCTTATTTTCACTTGGCTTTAAGGTCAAATTCCACGTTAACAATCCGGAGTCAACCTCATAGCTTGCGCCTTCATATTTTGCATCCTCTAAGCCAATCGTCTTATTGTCGATAACAGGCAATTGATCATAAATCACCAGATCAACAGGTAAGGTTTTGGTATTTTTAGCGCTGATCGTGTAAGCGTATTTTTGAGACACTTCGTTCGCTAAAAACGACGGTCTCGATGTTTGATTCAAATCTAAATGACGGTTGATAATAATCGTTTTATCTCGGCCAAGTGATAAATTTAAGGTTTCTTTAGCATCTTGAGTGGTTAGAAAACTTTCTCCAACATAATTTCCAGCGACAAACACGGTTGATTTGCCAGGCAGTAAATCCAGTTTATCCCAATCTTCGATTTGTGCTTGTAAAAATGCATTACTGTCTAATTTAGGTACAGAAATATAACGATAGGCTGCCACAACTTTTTTATCTTGCAGTGTTAGCACATTATTATCGCTATTACTTTTAATGGTATGAGGCAGTTTGATATCAAACTTGGTGCTGATTCCCGAATGATTAACGTTGATATTACTTGTTAGTGGTTTACTTAAGGTAAGTGAATCCGCCTGCACATAATTGAGCTCTTTTTTCAATTTATCATCACCTAACGCAACCGCACTTTTTTTATTATAAAGATCAATGCGCCAAGGATTCAGTTTTGGCGAGGTGATGCCTTCGCTTGGATTTGCCGTTGATAAAGTGAACTCAATATTTTGCCAATCAAGGCCTGTACGCTGATACACATCAGCTTTGTATGTGAGCTGCAATGGCGAATTAATGTCATTCACCCGCACATCATAAACCGGTGTCCAACCAGCTTGTTCTGTGACATATGACACAGATAGAGGCAAGGTTTGCTCTTTATCTGAATGCACTTTAACGACAATGACATTTTGCGTTTGCTCTAAAGGCGGATGTTCATGTTCAATTTGAGCTTGGTATTGCATAATTTGTTTTTTAAGTTCATCGAGACTGGATTGCAATCTTGCTTGCTCGGTCAGAGATGAAACTAATTGGCTTTTAACAAACTCTAACATATTTTTCATGTCAGTTGTGGCATCAGCGTTATTTCTAATTAATTTGTCAATCCGATTGCCTTTTAATAATGAAACTGTCTCAGTAATAGCATTAAATTCAATTTCAGTAACTTGGTATTTGTCTTTTAATTTCTTTAATTTATCTTTAAGTGCAACAAGCTCAGGGCTGTCTTGCTTTGTGACTAAATAGTCATTTTTTAGTGTGGTAGACAAAATGATTGGGGCCGCTGATTGGAAAAACCCCACATTAATTGAACTGGGATCAATATCATTTGCAACGCCACTTAATATAATCTCATTCTCACCTTTAGCGACTGAAACCGTTGATTGCCCTTCTAACTCAGCACCGTGTAAAAATAACGTCACTTTATTCAACGTTACCGCATTATCGGCAAAAGCGGAAGTCGATAACATTAACATTAGAAATGATAATTTTTTTATTTTCATGCTATTTCCTTTTCTAATTTTCATTATTTATATTGATAACCTCCGTCAATATACACAATACATCGATACTTTCAAAGGTTATGTTTAATTTTTGTGCAATTTTATACTGACTGATGGTAGGAATTGGTGAATAATGGTGAACAGATGTCACTATGGTGTTAAAAAAATAATTGTTTTCTATATTGAACAAAAATTATTTTTAATGTAAATTATGTTTTAAATATAAAACATAAAATCATGATTGAAGGGGAATATCGTAATGAACAGTTTCAGCTATCTTAAAGCAGCAATCAAACGGAAAAATCTCTCATTACAACATGTTGCTGATGCCTGTAATATGACCAAAGGCTATTTAAGTCAATTGGTCAATGATAAAGTCAAAAATCCCAGCGCCCAAAAACTACAAACTCTGCATGCATTTTTACAAGTCGAATCCCCAGCTAAAAATAAAAAGATCGGCGTTATTTTTGGTAAATTTTATCCACTGCATACCGGCCATATCTATTTGATACAACGCGCAATCAGTCAGGTCGATGAACTTTATATTATCTTATGTTCCGACACAAAACGGGATTTAAATCTGTTTAGAAATAGTGCGATGTCACGCCAACCAACTATAAACGACAGGATCCGTTGGTTATTACAAACGTTCAAATACCAAAAAAATATCCACATTGAGCTGTTAGAAGAAGACGGCATTCCGGCTTATCCAAACGGTTGGCATGAATGGAGTGAACGGGTGAAGGTACTTTTTAATGAGAAAGGAATATCCCCTGATTGTGTTTATTCAAGTGAACCGCAAGATGTCGAGATGTATAAAAATATGTTTAATCTTGAAACCAAACTTATCGATCCGAAACGTCAATTTATGCAAGTAAACGCGACACAAATCCGTCAAGCACCACTCAAAAACTGGCAATACATTCCAACTGAAGTGAGGCCATTTTTTGTTAGAACAATTGCCATTTTAGGTGGCGAATCTAGCGGAAAATCGACCTTAGTCAATAAACTTGCTAATGTTTTTAATACCACAAGCGCATGGGAATATGGTCGTGATTATGTCTTCCAACAACTCGGGGGAGATGAGCGCGCATTACAATTTGCTGACTACGATAAGATAGCACTGGGTCATGCACAATATATTGATTTTGCTATTAAACACGCTAATCGCGTCTCGTTTATTGATACCGATTTTGTCACAACGCAAGCTTTTTGCAAAAAATACGAAGGTAAGGAGCACCCTTTTTTGCAAGCAATGATTCAAAATTATCGATTTGATCTGGTTATTTTGCTTGAAAACAATACGCCTTGGGTATCTGACGGATTAAGAAGTTTGGGTAATCCCAATCAACGTAAAGATTTTCAGAAATTACTGATCTCACTTTTAGAAAAAAATAACATCAACTACATCAAAATTGATTCACCTGATTACGAAGAGCGCTATTTAAAATGTATCGAACTGGTAAATCAGCTAATCAATGACGGAGAACATAAACAATGAATACTAAGCTAACTGACATGATCATCGCAATAGGTAGAAATCGTTTCTATCCCTATTTAAGCATTTTGTTTGTTACCTGTGCTTTTCTCTACACTGATCCATTCACCAGCTTGAACTTACGTTACACCATTTCCTTTTTTGGTGCAGTATGTGGCTTATTATGCGTTATCTTACTTGCTAAACGTAAAAACAGCGGTAATGTATTAGGTATGTTTGCTGTGACAGGCGAATGTATTGCTAATTTGCAAGGCGGTAATTTTGGTGCGGCAATGCCGGCTTTTTACAACTTTATCTCTCATATTTATGGACTGATTACTTGGAATCGTAATCAAGATGATAAAAAGCGAGTAAAAGTGAGAACACTTAATGAAAATTCATTTTTATTTACCATTATCTTCCTGATTTTTGCCGTATTTCTTAATATTTTCCTAACCGATGCGTTTAATTTCGACAATACCCTTTACCAACTTATTATTAACTGTTTTGTATTCGGATTAGGGTTAGTTGCACAATTACTTTTAATGATGCGGTACTCATTTAACTGGTATTTGTGGGTTATTTTGAATGTTTTAGTTATTGGCTTAAATATTTACACCAATAATCCTATCATGGCCACTCAATACTTAATTTACTTATTCAATGCAATCTATGGAATTTGTGAGTGGAAAAAATCAGAAATGGCGAAAGCTTAGAAGAAAGACACCGACTTATAAATTAAATTTAATCAGATATGGAGGCTTGTCCTCCCTAATTTATTTACAGAGCTTAGCTGCATACCAATTGAGAAAACGTGCGCTAATCAATATCCCCTTGAATCAAGGGCACAAATTTCACATCGCCCATATTTTGAGCTACAAAGCGGGCACCGTCTCGGGTAATAAGCTGTAGCACTTGTTTATGCTCACCAACAGGTATCACCAATCGTCCTTTATCAGCGAGCTGTGCAAGCAAATGTTCAGGAACCTGTGAAGCGGCGGCTGTCACAATAATGCCATCAAACGGCGCCCGTTCAGGCCAACCAAACCATCCGTTACCATGACGCGTTGACACGTTATGAATATCAAGCTGCTTTAATCGTCGCTTGGTGTTCCACTGTAAACTTTTAATGCGCTCAACCGAACAGACATGATCAACCATTTTAGCAAGTACTGCGGTTTGATAACCTGAACCCGTGCCGATTTCAAGCACTTTTGATTCAGGCTGCAGCTGCAGTAATTCAGTCATTCGCGCAACGATGTAAGGCTGGGATATCGTTTGCCCCGCACCAATTGGCAATGAACGGTTATTATAAGCTTGATGAGAAAGCGCTTCATCAACAAAACGTTCTCGAGGAACCGCGGTAATTGCCGTTAAAACAGCTTCGTTTCGGATTCCATGCTGACGCAGTAATTTTATTAACGATTGCATTCTCATATTTTGCATATAAATCAATCACTTCCTATTATCAATTCACGTAAAACACTCGTTGCATAGCAACCCGCAGGCAAATAAAAATGGATATCGATCGACTTATCATCTAACCATTGCCAGCTTAGATGTTGAGGAAATAACATCATGCTTCGTCTTGCGGTTTTCAACCGTTCTTGTTTTAATAGCGCATGTAATTCATGCCAGCTTTCCAAACAGCGTTGCTCAAATTCTAGGGCTTCCCCCTCTGTTTCAAGCGAACTGTCGCCAACCATTGGCGCTGTAATAGTTAGTTCGTGCTGATCTAAACGAATTTGCAATGCGCTTAACTCATCTGCCTTCGCGATAAACCAACTGCCACGATTGATCAATTGCAATACATCCCCATCAAGTACCGATTTATGTAAATTAGCACAAATGCGTTGACTAACAATTTGATTAAAGATAGCACTTCGCGTTGCCGATAAATAAAAACTGCGTTTTTTGCGATCTTTAACCGAAATTTCGCCTTTAGCCCATTTGATCGCTTGGGTAATATTATTATCATCGCGCCCAAACCGCTGCTCACCAAAATAGTTAGGCACGCCACCTTGACTTATTTCAGAGAATTTATGTTCAATCGCGTTTTTATCACTAATATCTCGAACAATAAGTTTAAAATAGTTGCCTTGCAACGCACCAATTTTTAACTTTTTATTGTGCCGTGTGACGGTTAAAATTTCGCATCCTTCAAGCTTGAATGCTGAAAAATCTGGGGTAGGTTGACCTGGCATATGTAAACTAAACCACTGCTGTGTCACGGCATGACGATCTTTTAATCCCGCATAGCTGACTAACTTTGGTGAAATACCAACAAACTTAGCCAGTTGCTCCGCAACAAAAAGGGTATTGTAATCACGTTTTTGTAGAAAGACTAAAACGTGCTCACCTTCACCTGTAAACTCAAAACCAAGATCTTCTGTTACCACAAAATCTTCAAATTGCTGCTTATATTGACCTGTAACCGTTGGTTGACCATATAAATACGTAAGTTCGGATAACACTCCATTCACCTTTTTTTTATTCTGTTTTTTTCAGCAAAACAACCGCTTCGCAGGCAATGCCTTCTTTACGTCCCGTAAAGCCAAGTTGTTCTGTTGTCGTTGCTTTTACACTAATTTGATCAAAATGAACATGCAGATCTTCAGCAATATTTACGCGCATTTGATCAATATGTGCACGCATTTTAGGTTCTTGTGCGATAATTGTCACATCAAGATTTAATAAATGATAACCTTTTGACCGAATGAGTTTATAAGTATCCACTAATAAAACGCGACTATCAATCCCTTTATACTTAGTATCGGTATCAGGAAATAATTTACCGATGTCCCCCAATGCCAATGCACCAATCAACGCATCTGTCACTGCGTGCAACACCACATCGCCATCAGAATGAGCGATAAGTCCATATTGATAAGGAATTTTCACCCCACCTAGCGTAATGGGGCCTTCACCACCAAATTTGTGCACATCAAAACCATGACCAATTCTCATTTTTAATTACCTGTATTCGTTAAGTAAAATGTCGCAAGTAAGATATCTTCAGGGCGCGTAATTTTAATATTATCTCGACGACATTCAACCAGCAATGGATGCCCACCGCAATATTCGATAGCCGATGCTTCATCGGTAATGGCTATATTATCGTCAAGCGCACGCTGTAGACAAGACCTTAATTCCTTTGCGTTAAAAAGCTGTGGTGTGGCTGCTGCCCATAAAAATGTGCGATCCTCTGATCGCGCAATCAATGAAGGATCATCTTGGCAAGCTCGCTTAATCGTATCACTGACTTTTGTTGCTAAAATGCCGCCACCATGATTCAAGGTAACGCGGTTAATCAATTGGGTGATATCATCATGCGATACACACGGCCTTGCTGCATCATGAACTAATGCGAAGTCATCGTTATTGACCTGTTTTAGTGCTGAAAAAACTGAATCAGCACGCGTTTCACCCCCGATGACGGTTTTTACGCGATCATGGTTTGCAATCGATAATTGAGCAAAAATATTATCATTGGGACTTATGGCAACTATAATGCTATCTATTTTAGGGTGTGTAAGTAATTTATAAACCGTGTGCTCTAAAACAGTCATCGAACCGATAGTTAAATACTGTTTAGGTATATCACAGTTCATACGAGATCCAACGCCAGCCGCCGGAACAATTGCGATTATTTTATTCGTTTTTTGCACACTTAACCTTTAATGCGATGTGTTGGAATCAGTAATAATTCGATAAAAATATTCATTTGGCTTTACCATCCCCAAATGACTGCGAGCACGCTCTTCGATAGCTTCATACCCTTTTTGCAAATCACCAATTTCAGCAAACATTCTTTCGTTGCGCGCTTTTAATTGATCATTTTCTTCGTGCATGGTTGCAAGCACCTGCAAATTATCTTGATAGTCTGACACATTATTTTTGCCATACCATAATGAATATTGTAGATAGCCGAGTATCGCGAGCAGGATTAATGGCAATTTCCATCTTATCATTCGATCATTACCTTTAAATACATTTAACCGGTTTTGGCAAGCCGGCAAGTTTAGTTGCTTGTTTAGCCGGTCCATCAGGAAACAGCTTGTAGAGATAACGACTACTTGCCTTTTCAAGCCCGAATTTTTTTTCCATGGCTTTAACTAACGCGCGAATAGCTGGAGAGGTTTTATATTCTAAATAAAACTCACGAACGAATAAAATGACTTCCCAATGTGCATCGGTTAATTCAATCGATTCTTTTTCGGCAAGTAAAGGCACAAGATCAACGGTCCAATCTTGCCAATTTTTTAAATAACCTTTGTCATCTGTTTCAATATGTTCAAGCATTTTTATAAAAATACACGATTTAATTTGATGGCTATTATACTCAATTAAATCTATTTCAACACTCTTTTTGACGCTAAAAACCCCTTCAAACCGTGAAAACACCCCAATATTGATTAAAAATAAAGCAAACAAACAATTTTTTGAAATTAGGTATTTACAACCCCCGGCAACTACTATAATATTCTGCGGCATTGCGGAAGTGTGGCTGAGCGGTTGAAAGCACCGGTCTTGAAAACCGGCGAGGGGCGACCCTCCCAGAGTTCGAATCTCTGCGCTTCCGCCA
>JAVSBY010000029.1:59135-64081 GCA_031960925.1 Gilliamella sp. CRA003912 | reverse complement strand
TGGCTGGGGTACCAGGATTCGAACCTGGGAGTGGCGGGATCAAAACCCGCTGCCTTACCGCTTGGCTATACCCCAATAAAATAAAACTGTTCAATATTATGGATAAAGCACGTCTTCAAGCAAGCGCTATAAAACAATGATTTAAACCCAAATTCATATGTGTCTATAAATATGCAATGAAATCTAAGATATAATACCAAAGATGGCTGGGGTACCAGGATTCGAACCTGGGAGTGGCGGGATCAAAACCCGCTGCCTTACCGCTTGGCTATACCCCAATTTATAGAAGGAGTCATTAAGATTAAATGGTGCGGGTGGAGAGACTTGAACTCACACGCCTCGCGGCGCCAGAACCTAAATCTGGTGCGTCTACCAATTTCGCCACACCCGCACTGTATTTACTACGGTATAAAATACACCTTAATCTTAATGGTGGCTACGACGGGATTCGAACCTGTGACCCCATCATTATGAGTGATGTGCTCTAACCAGCTGAGCTACGTAGCCATTCATTCGCAACGTCATAACCAACACTGCGACGCGCATTATGCTTGTATTACGCCTTGTCGTCAACACTTTTTTTAAGATATTTTTAAAAAAAAGCTTAACAGATTAAGATGTAATCAAATCTAGTGTGATAACGCCTCAATTCTGCGTTTTTGTAACTCAATTTGAATATTTTTTCCTGTTATGCCCTGATTTATAATCGCCTTGACATCAACGCTGCGTGCACATTGATAAGCACGATAGAGATAATTATCTTGCGTAGATACTGGCTGATTATAATAAGCGTGGCACGCCACAATCAATTGTGTTAAATAATGCGGATTACGCCATACATCGATTTGATTGAATATATTGATAATATCAGCTGGAGATAACTGTTCAATGTTATATATCGACTGATGATACTTATTTACCATTATAGCGACGCGGCGATAACTATTAGGCACTTTTATTTTGTCGCATAACGATTCAATCCATTGTGCGTTTTCCATTTCAATACAAAGTAGTGCAAAACGAATGTCCAATTCATCTGTCAGCGAAGCACTGCGCTGTAATCCTGCAACGACATGCTTTGTTAACACGAGCTTTGGAAACAAAATCGCCAAGGCAGAACAATCAGCTAATCGTTCAAAGTAAACTTGTGGTGATTGTGTTGAGAGCGCTTTTTCTGTTTCTTTCCATATCCGTTCAGCTGTAAGGCATGCTATTTCGCCAGAATGGGTAATTTCTTGCATTAATGATAAGGTTTCAGGCGCGATTTGAAAGCCTAAATGATGATAACGAGCAGCAAAACGGGCAACACGTAATACGCGCAGCGGATCTTCTCGAAAAGCAAGTGAGATGTGACGCAATACTTTTTGATGAATATCATCAAGTCCATGGTAAGGATCGATAAATTCCCCTTGATCGTCCATGGCAATTGCATTGATGGTAAGATCGCGACGAATCAGGTCTTGTTCTAATGTGATGTTTTTATCAAAGTCACAGATAAATCCGGTATAGCCTTTCCCTGATTTACGTTCAGTTCTGGCTAAGGCATATTCTTCTTTGGTTTTGGGATGCAAAAAAACCGGGAAATCCTTACCAACTTGCTGATAACCTTGTGATAACAGTAAATCAGGTGTTGCGCCAACGATAACCCAGTCACGCTCGGTTACAGGCAGATTAAGTAATCTATCCCGAACCGCGCCCCCGACAAGATAGATTTTTGGCATCATTAGCGCATCCAACGATCTCGTCTACGACGATTTGGCATAATTGATGGTAAAATGAGTCCGATAAGTAATCCACCCCCGGCAACTAATCCGCCATAAGTAAACCACGTTAAGATTAAATCTTGTCTTTTTTCGTCAACTTGTGTGGTCATTGAATCAATCTGTTTATTTTGCTCATTGACCTGTTTTTGAAGCTGTTCATTTTGTTTTTGTAAGGTTTCGATAGTTTGCTCAGCAATATTTAACTTATCAACATTCCCGTTGACCATGTTCTTTTGGTTTTGAGAACCATTGTCAACTTGATCTTTGTATTTGGCAAGTTCGGTTTCTAAAGCCGGCACTTTCTCTTTTAGACTAGGTGAATCATTTAACTGTTTAGTTTCAATCCATGCGATGCGGCCATCTGCATCTTGAATTCGCGCAAATTTTCCATCTGCACTGACCTCAAGTTCTGTAACTTTATCACCTGCTTTCACTGCACCAGAAAAGGCATACTGTGTGCCAGGGCCTCGACGTAAGTAAATATTCACATCATCCGTCACATATTTATCTGCAGCGTGCACCTGCGTTGCGAGCATAAAAAAAGAAGTGATTGTAATAATAATCTGTTTTTTCATCATATTTATCGTTTGACTGCTTGAAATAGCCACATAATATCATAAAAATATAACAGTCCGCATCACCAATTTATAACCAATATTATTGATAGTATCGTTGAATTTTCATAGTAATAAAAAAACGTTATGTCGACTAATCTTAACAAACGGGACGTTGGATAGACTAATGAAGTTTTGTAATACAAAAGATTGTATTAAACTAAGCGTGTGCTATTTTGAATAACGCGATAAGATGGATAGTATTACCGCCGACCTACTAATGTTTAATGGAGTAAACACTTACTGTGTATCATGACTTAAATTGGAGGTTATATGAAAAAGCTGACTATTATTTTTGCATCAGTTGTTTTGGCTAGCTGCGCTTCATCACATGGGAATAAACCGATTGATGATGCTTCGGCTCGATTAGCGCTTGATTGGCCTGGCGTGTATCAAGGTGTATTACCTTGTGCAGACTGTGAGGGGATAAAAACCACATTAACGTTACATCAAAACGGTGGGTATAAGCTTGAACAAGTCTATGAAAAAGGCAAGGATAGCTACATACCGCAACCAGAAACAGGCCAAATTGAATGGGATAAAACAAAACCCCTTATTTACTTGAAATCAGGTTCTGAGCAATCCATCTTTTTCGTTGGCGAAAATAAAGTGATTGCTTACGATACAGAAGGTAATCCGATAGTGAATGGAATAGATTATAGTCTCAAAAAAATCCAATAATCGATTTTCAGTCTAGTTATCAACTTTGCTGTTATCCGCAGCCACATCCTGTTATAGAGGGTGAGTCACGTTATTGAAATAAGTGCCCACTCTCATTTAATCGCACTATTCTGAATGAAAACAACAAATTTTTCGCAGAACTTATTAATTGACTTGCTACTGTGCTCATTCAACTCAATTCATTTCAAGTAAAGTAAAGTCAACAAGACCGATATCAGTATGGTATAAAATCGATCCAATTACGTGCTGATCTCGAGGTCAATATCATCATCTTACTGCCACCAACAGATTAAATAGTTGTTAATTCTTAGCCGGTTAGGCTTTTTTAGTGATAATCTTAACGATTAGGGAAGAATTAGCACAATATGCTAAAATAAAACTAGTGTTTCCTTGGTTTCCACATCTATCTGAAATATATGTATTTTTTATACCAAAAAAATAGCATAAATTCCATTTTGTTTGCGTAGCTTCCCACTTTTAAATACTTCGTGAAAATCTGTTTAAATAAGGTATTTAAATCAGTATAATTATGCGCCAATTTAAATTGACTTTAATCATTTTGTAAAAATCAATTCAAATAAATTGGAAGCTTATCAAAAGCGACCGCACTATATTCGAAAATAGTTTAAAAAATATTAAATGTGTAATTAAGGAAGCCAAAAATGTGTTGTAAAAAAATAAGCATCAAGGAATGTTGCTTAACTTTTTTAGTCGTTTTTTTTATCTGTTTTTTCTCTATAGAGTCATTTGCATTAACCGCCATTTCTGTTAATACAATAAAAGGTGACAGTCCTCGTTTTATTAATTCGATCGAAAAAAATATCGAAGCGGGTGAGGAATTTAGTTATTTCGGTGTTAGTTATAATGGTAAATCTTATTTCGACAAAACCGATCTCAATGTCGCGTTAGGTGGCGATATTTCATCTAAAACCCCAGAACAATTAGGCTTGTCGGTAGCTTTTAAACAACCAACCGATGCCGAAGTTTATGATATAAATGGTGATGGCCCAATTGCGTTAATCGAGAATAAGACCAATTCAGTTTCATTAGACTGGTATTATCAAGATGTCAATACGAATGAAATTAAGTTAACCACCGCTCAAACTAAAACAATCTTTAGTACCTTACTCAAAAGTGGAATTTATCCTTATATTAAAGTGAGCGGACCGATAGCTTTAACACAACGATTCGGTGATCCAAGGGTACAAACGTATCCAGATAGCCAAATTGCTGTCACCAAAGTGCCTTATCGAAATTTTAATATTGCTATAGGCGGCGAATCGATAAAATATGCAAGCCCTGAAATGTTATATTCAGCTGGTGGATATACTTATAATGATACAACGGTCTTTGATCCGACTTTATATAATGGCTATCTCCCCCAAAATAATTACCTCAATAATTTCCCAACTACCGGGGCAAATGGGCTTTATTTCTATATTGTTACCGATGGTATAGATAATTCCTTAGATACAACTAAATGGTTTGTGAAAACATCGAATTCAAATGACAGTTCGCCGAGTGCAATAACCGCGACTATCACCAAATCACAAGCTCCAGGTATTGCAGGGTTCAAGCCTTATGATAAAAAAAATATGGTACTTGTGACATTAAAAGGGCCTGATGCTTCGTCAAAAACAGCTATCGATCAAGCGACAGCGCCTACAGCGCAGCTGCCGGTTGATATCGAGCTTGTGGGTATTACCAAACAAGATGTTTTGCTAAGTTATAAATTTAGAATTACAAAGTGGTTTATTAATCGGGGCACAACAACCAACCAACCCAGTATTCAAAAAGCATGGTGCGAAGGCCTTGGCAATTATCAACAAGCATCAGCGAGAGATTTGAGTAATGCGGGCTTTATCAGTTTAGGTGATAATTCAAATCC
>JAVSBY010000029.1:41547-59035 GCA_031960925.1 Gilliamella sp. CRA003912 | reverse complement strand
TCAAAGAGGGGGGATACAAAGGTAGATTGGTGGAGCCAAGGGGGATCGAACCCCTGACCTCAACACTGCCAGCGTTGCGCTCTCCCAGCTGAGCTATGGCCCCAATCGATAAGACTAAGTCGAACGTCATAATATGCAACTCGTCGACATGTGTCAATCTATTTGATTTTATATGTATAAAAAAGTGTCAATTTTGTTCCGCCAACAACGGCGGAACAGAAATATTAACGCATAATGGAGGGTTGATCAGCACCTTCAGCTTCCACTTTTTGTGGAATAAAGTATTCACGTTTAACCCCTAGTTTTAGCGACATATACGCTGCAACATAAATGGATGAAACCGTTCCAAGTAAAATCCCGACACCCAATGTTTCGGAAAATCCTTTCAGCATTGTCCCACCAAAGATATATAAAATGATAACAACAGCAAGCGTTGTGCCCGACGTCATTAAGGTTCTATGCAATGTTTGGGTTAATGAGATGTTGATGACATCATAAGGGGATGCACGGCGGATTTTACGGAAGTTTTCACGAATACGGTCAAATACAACAATGGTATCATTAAGCGAATAACCAATGATTGACAGCATCGCAGCAATGATTGTCAAATCTAACTCGCGTTGGAACAGCGATAAATAGCCAGCGGTAATGATAACGTCATGCGCTAAGGCAACCACAGCACCTGTACCAAATCGCCATTCAAAACGGAATGCGATATAGATTAAAATGCAGATGAGCGCAGCGCAAATCGCTAAAATACCATCTTGCGCAAGCTCAGCCCCAACAGTTGGCCCAACAAACTCAACACGTTTAATTGCAGCATTCGAATCGATATCTTTATGCATCAAATCAGAGATTTTAGCACCTAGTCCGTTATCATTAACGGTTGCTGAATTGGCTGAATTTTCCTTATCAAGTGGAAGACGAATCATGATATCTGTGCTACTACCATAGTATTGCACGATAGGTTCATGGTAACCGGCAACACGTAAGCTTTCGCGAATATCATCAAGATTGACTTGCTTCGTCACGGTTATTTCAACCGTAGTACCGCCAGTAAAATCTTGTCCAAGGTTAAAGCCTTTTACGAAAATAACAACAAATGAGGCCACAACCAAAATCATTGATATGACGAAAGCAACAAACCCAAATCTTAAGAAATCAAGGACGTTTCGTCCATGATTCAATTCTCTGACATCAGAGTTATCTTTTTTATCAATAATCACAATAACCTCTAAATTGATAATTTATTCACGCGGCGACCACCATAAATCAGATTGGCTAATGCTCGAGTTCCAACGATTGAGGTGAACATCGAGGTGACAATTCCGATAGCTAAGGTAATAGCAAAGCCTTTGATTGAGCCGGTTCCTACTGCATATAAAATGACCGCGGTGATTAACGTTGTAATGTTGGCATCAAAAATACTACTCCATGCGCCGGCATAGCCTTCGTTTATAGCATGTTGAACGCCCCGACCATTACTCAGTTCTTCTTTTATCCGCTCATTAATCAGTACGTTAGCATCAACTGCCATCCCAACAGTTAATACAATACCAGCAATACCGGGCATACTTAATGTTGCTCCTGGTAATAGCGACATCGCACCAACAATTAAAATCAGGTTTGCAACCAGCGCAAGGCCAGCAAAAAGCCCAAATAGACGGTACATGATTAACATGAATATTACTGAAATCAAAAGACCCCATACACAAGATTCTAAGCCTTGAGTGATGTTTTCTTGGCCCATTGATGGCCCAACAGTACGTTCTTCAACAATTTGAATCGGCGCAATCAATGCACCAGCGCGAAGTAATAGAGAAAGGTTTTTCGCCTCATCAATACTGCTAATGCCGGTAACTTGGAAACGATCGCTAAAGATACCTTGGATTGTTGCGACATTAATGACTTCTTCATGTTTTTCAAGAATCGGTTTACCATTTTCGTCACGTTTACCCGAATCTTTGTATTCCACAAATAAGGTTGCCATTGGTTTATGAATATTTTTTTGGGTAAAATCCAACATGGTTTTACCGCCATTGCTATCAAGCGTAATGGCCACTTCTGGTTGACCGTATTCATTGGCTCTGAAAGATGAGTCAGTGATGTGATCGCCTGTTAGGATAATACGTTTGTACAGTAAAACCGGTCGACCATCAGCCATATACTGGATTTCTGAACCATAAGGAACGCGTGATTCACCATTAATAATGCTGGCTAAATTCGCGCTACCTTCTTCATTGACTTGTCTAAATTCAAGCGTCGCTGTCGCGCCTAAAATTCGTTTCGCAAGTGCGGTATCTTGGATACCCGGCAATTCAACGACAATGCGATCTGCCCCTTGTCTTTGTACAATCGGTTCTGCAACACCAAGTTGGTTAACACGATTTCTTAAAATAGTGGTATTTTGTTGAACCGCGTCAGTTTTGGTTTGTTGTAAGCGCTGTTCACTAATATTTAATATTAAAGAATTATCGGTTTGTGATGCAATTTTAAAATCTTGTAATCCATTGAGTTTGGTGATTGCTCTGTTTCGCTCATCAGTATTACCAAATTGTAAAATGATCTGTTGGTTACTATCTTTTACGATAGAATTGAATTTTATTTTATTGTTAGTGAATTCGGCTTTTAAATTTTCAACGGATTGATCAACGAGTTTATTGAGTGCCGTTGTCATATCCACTTCCATTAAAAAGTGAACACCACCGCGTAAATCTAAACCTAATTTCATTGGCTCAGCGCCTAAAGCAGACAACCATTTTGGCGTGGCCGGTGCTAAGTTTAGTGCGACAATGTAATTTTCACCGAGCGTTGATGCGATCAGTTCTTTTGCTTTAAGCTGTGTATCATTATCACCAACACGAATCAGCACCGAGTTATTTTCGAACACCAATGATTTTGTCTCGATGTGATTATCATCTAAAAGCTTTTTGATTTTATCTTGTGTAGAAACAGTAACTTCAGAACCACGAGAGCCTGAAATTTGAATGGCGGGATCTTCGCCGAAAATATTTGGAAGTGCATAAAGTAGGCCGACGAAAATGACGACGACCAACATGATGTACTTCCACAAAGGATAACGGTTTAACACGACGTATTCTCTTGTGGAATTAGCTGATTAATTCAATGAATGATAAAAAAGCGATCGACTAACGATACACTTAATTATAACGACTTCATTGTTCCTTTTGGTAAAACTGATGCGATAAAATCTCTTTTTATCACAACTTCAGTTGTATCATTTAATTCTAATGCAATATAGCCATTATCGTTCACTTTAGAAACACGACCAATTAAACCACCATTAGTTAATACTTCATCACCTTTAGAGATTGAAGACATTAAATCACGGTGTGCTTTTGCGCGTTTTTGTTGTGGTCGCATAATCATAAAATAGAAGAATAAACCAAACACAACTAACATAATAGGTAAGAAATAAGGATTCTCAGCAGAAGTTTGACCTGTTTCTGCGTAAGCTTTAGAAATAAAAAAGTCCATACTTTTCCTCTTTGTTCAAAATTACTTTTTATTGGTAAGCTCGCAATTATAACACAATAAATGAGTGATTAACTATTTATTGTCGAGATAACTGGAACAATACTTGCTTAAACTTAACAGTCGTTTAAGGGGTTAAATACTGCGCAATACTGACCAAATTGAATACCCATTTAGGATAAATTCCGCAGAGTAAAATCATGAACGCTGAAAACGCAATAAAGCACTCGCTTAAAGTTAGATCACGCCATTTGATTTTAATTACGCTGCTTGATAAAAGCTGGTCGTCTTTGCATGCAGGTCTCATATATAAGTTTATGATTAATCTAGCATAAAAGTAAAGGCTAAGCGCACTTCCGATAACAATAGCGGCCACTAACCACCATAGCTCGGCGGTGACACCAAGTAAAACAAGTAAGAAACGCCCCACAAATCCAATGGTTAAAGGTACACCGGCTAAAGACAATAATCCAATCCCCATTGACAGTGCAAGGACAGGTCTTCGCCAAAATAGTCCAGATAGATCAATATCTCGCTCATGATCTTGTTGCTCGTTTGAGTGTGATTCTAAACTGATCCCACCAAGTAAACAGATATTAGCAAGGATATAACTGATGAGATAAACGCCAATAGTTTCTAATGCAAGAACTTGATATTGCACCGCAATTAAAGCAATTAACAAATACCCAAAATGAGCGATGGATGAGTAAGCGAGTAAACGTTTTACATTGCTTTGCATTAATCCTAAAAAGTTGCCCCATAAAATAGAGCAAAATGCCATGATGACTAAGATAATGCGGATAGTATCATTGTTTACAATCGGCGCTAATAAAAATAATCTTGCTACTGCGCAAAATATGGCTACTTTACCAATGGTTGAAAACATCAATAATACGGCGGTTGATGCGCCTTGATACACATCGGGTAACCAAAGTTGGAAGGGGACTAACGATAATTTGAATCCAATTCCAACTAACATCAAGCAGACTCCCATCAGTAATAACGTGCTTGGATAAGACAGAGTTGAAAGTTGATAACTTAGCCCACTAAATGTGAGTTCACCGGTTGCGGCATAATAAAATGCAATGCCCATTAGCAAAAAGGCACTCGCAACGGCCGACAGTATCATATATTTGATGGCGGCTTCTAACGAGTGACTTTGCGTGTACTGATAACCAATTAGTCCAACAAACGGAATGGATAACAACTCAATACCAATGAAAAGTGACATCAAATGGCTAGCATAAACCAAGGTAATGCCACCTAATGCGGTAAATAGCAAAATGATATAAAACAGTCCATGGTTTGCTTTTTCAAGCTTAAACCATTGGTATGCAAAGCAAGACACAATGATTGAGATAATCAAAATTAAGCAGGTATAAAGCAGCCCGTAACCATCACAAGTAAATAGGGTTGTGATATAGCTTGCGCGCCATGGATTATCGTCTTGAATCACTTGCTCTTTAACCGGTGTTTCTACCTCATTTTGGGCACTCGCGCTATTTTGAACCGGCTCAGTAACCGTTGTTTGATTTTGATCGTCAACCAAATCGACTTGACTTGCAATAGGTGTTGTCAGAATTTCAGTTGTGCTTTCCTTAACATCACTCGGCACGGTATTTGAATTAGCCGATACCGCTTGCATATCGTCGGCGCTAATATCGGTGATTGTCTTAGCATTAATTGCCATTTGGTAACCCATAAACATCGAGACCAAAAGTGCACACGTTAAGCTGAAGGTTGTAATAAAAATGTACCATTTAGTATTGATTTTTATCACAAAAAATAAAAAGAGTAGCACGATAATTGCAATGCTCAGTATAAACATAGGAGATAACGCGAACATAAATTATACATCTCCGACGCGAGCAACATTGAAATGCTGCATAGTTTGATTGATGACAGAATAAGACATATCGAGGATAAATTTTGGATATAAGCCAATAACAAGTAAAATGCCAAGTAATATAACCAGCAATAAAATATCTTTTTTAGCGAGTGAGCGTTTATTAACGAGATGTTTATCAACAGCGCCATAAAAGATAGGTTGCATGCGAATGATTAATGAAATTGACAAAAGCAAGAGTCCCATCACTAATAAAATTGACCCGTAAGAAAATGTGCTGTAGCTGCCGAGCAGCATCATATAATTACCGACAAAGTTGGCGGTGCCCGGAACCCCTAAGACTGCCAACATGAAAAATAATGTGAAAGTCGATAAGTATCTGACATGTTCTTTCAGTCCTGTGAATTGGTTTATATTACGTGTAAAGTAAGTCTCCACTAACAATCCACTAATGATAAACATACCAACGATTGAAAGATTGATTGCAATCATCTGTATTGCAACGCCCTGATAAGCGAGCAATGACCCACTATAGATGATTGCAGTCACATAACCCATTAAAGCAATATGGGTATAAGCAATAAGTTTTTTGATATCGGTTTGATTGAATGCGACCAACGCAGCATAAAATAAGGTGATTAACGAAAGCACTAACATTAAGGTCATAATCATATACGATGCATTTGGAAACAGCGGGATAACAATGCGCAATAGGCCATAAGCTGCCGTATTCATAAGTAAGCCACTTATCATCATCGACCCTGTAGTTGACGATTCAATGTGTGCCTCGATAAACCATCGATGGAAAGGAACAAGGGGAATTCTAACGATAAATGCAGCTAAAAATCCTAACATCAATAAAAATTCGACATTTGCTGAGATCGGTGTTTTGGTTAGTATTTGGTAATCAAATGTCCAATGGTTAGTCAGATTCCAGTTAATTAGCGCGAGTGACACAATAGAAATTAACATCAGCAAACTGCTAATTTGTGTATAGATTAAGAATTTACTTGCGCCATTAAACCGCAACTGTGCACTCGAATCGCGTCGACCCCAGAGTGAGATTAGAAAATAAAGCGGTATGGCAACGGCTTCCCAAAAAAAGAAAAATAAGAAAAGATCTTTGATTACAAATAAAATCGTGATGGCTGATGTCATAAACAAGATACAGAAATAAAATAAGCCACTATTATTCGGTTTTTCTTTTCGTGAATAGAAAATAGTGAGCATGACAATCAGTATGGCAGCGGTAATCATAATGATTGAAAAGCCATCTAGCACAAGATGAAAACGTATGCCAAGCAAAGGGATCCATTCAACGTCGATTTCTTGGTTCCAACTATCATCAAGCCGCAATGAACCTAGTGCATCAAAGCATAACTCTAATGCAAGCATCAATGTGATAACAATCGTTATCATCGCTAACCAAACAGACAGCTGTTCACCTAAGCGTTGAGAACGCATTCGGTGCGTAAGTCGTTGTGAAGAAATATGACACGACCAACTAATAAAACCGCCAATTATGGGTAGAAAAATAAGCCATAACAACATGAAAGATTACTTCCTTATTTAAATAAATATCAGCAACATTAAGACAAAAATGCTACCGATGACAATCGATAATATATACCATCTTAAATGCCCATTTTCGAGTGTCACAATGTAGGAATTGATTTTTTTAACACTCCAAAGTATCCAGCGATCCCATTTGGCTAACGGATCTTTTCTCACCAAATTAGCAACATACAAATAGGGTTTGACAAATACTTTTTGTAATACAAACTCGAAAAACCACTCATTTGAACAAAAACGAATCAACGCTTTGCTCATTGGGGTGTTCACTATTTCTTGTACTTCACTGTTTCGATGTGCATAAGAGACATAGGCAATGAAAAAACCAAGTGATGTCACAGAAGCCAATAACAGCTGGAATGGAAGCTTGCCATCGGTATCTAAATCGATAGTTGGAATGATCCCTTGCGTTGGCAACGATAAATAGATAAATAATGCCGTGGTAAACAGCGACAGTATCCACAATGGCACGTAACTGAGCGACGGTATTTTAATGAAATTATGGATTTTTTGTTTGTGATGAAACACTAAGAATATTAAACGAAGTACGCCTAATGTTGATAACAAAATTCCGATTAATCCAATGGTGCCAGCACCGAGTTTACCTTGAGCCATTAATCCCCAAATAATATCGCCTTTGATATAAAAAGACGATGAAATCCACGGCATGGTACTTAAAGACATGGCGATAATTAAAAAACAGATGTAAAGAACGGGGGATTGTTTGATAATACCGCCTAATTTACTGATGTCTCGTTCACCATGACACATTTTAACCAATATGGATGACGACAGAATTAATAATGAACTTGTAACAGAATAATTGATTAAAAAGTTTAGCGACATATTCCAGTTTTGGGTCGCAAAAGCGAGAAACAAATAACTAATTTGGCTTAAGTTGATATAAGTAATGATTCGTTTAATATCGACTTGCACTAATGAAATTGTACTTGCAAAAATCACGGTCAAAGATGCGATGATGGTCATGACAACTTGCACATCACTCGACATCATAAATAAGTTGCTTAACCTTAATACTAAGTAAACCCCAGCGAGCACAACGGTTGATGATTGCAACAAAGCAACAGCTGGCATTGGCGCTAAAGTGGTTTCGACAAACCATGTTTGCATGGGGAATAGCGCAGATTTACTGATAGCACCCAAAAATAGCATTAAGGTTATCCAAAACATGATATCAGAATCAACGGCTAAATTATCATGTGCATTCGTTAGGAGTTCTCGAATATTTAATGTACCTAGCTCTTGATAAAGAAGAAAGATACCAATGATCAAAAAGACATCGGTTAAATGCATTATGACAAATGCTCTGACCGCGGCATAACCATTACGGAGGTTTTTATAGTAAATGCCGATCAGCAAATAGGTACTGATGCTCACCCCTTCCCAGCCAATTAACATAACCAGTAAATTATCAACCAATATCAACATTAACATACTTGCGATAAGCAAATTGCTGTAGGCATAAAATGTATAAATGTCTTTTTTAGAGGTGAGATAAAATGCTGCAAAAAAATAGATAATTGTGCCTAAAAAAGCAATCAATGCTAGAAAAATCAGGGATAAACCATCTAGTGAAAGGGCCAGTTGCACCGTAAAATCACCGACACTAAACCAGTCCCACAAATAGCGGGAATAAACTAGAGTCATATCAGGAACTGTATTTACCCCGTAGTCAATGCAAGTGAAAATAGTTAATAAACAGATTATTAGCATCGTGCTGATACCAATAATTGCTACGTTAAGGGATCGGATATGTCGACCAATGCAAACAAGTAGCAAAAAGGACAACAACGGAATAATGATAGTTAAGTAAAGTAAATTCATCCTTTCATTTCACTCAATGAATCAATATTTAACGTTTTACGGCGATAAAATATTTTGGTTAATAACGCAAGCCCAACACCCGCTTGAGCTAAAGCGGCACTCATGACTAAAATAGCAATCATCTGACCATCAGATTGATTCCAATAACTGCCAGCAGAAACCAGTGCAACAACAGCACCGTTGTTCATTATCATTAAACTGAGCAGTAAAAAGAATAAGTTTCGACGAATGATAACGCCAAACAAGCCGATAACAAACAGGCATGATGCCAATATCAAACTATACATGAGGGGGATCATCTTCTTACCTCTCTAAAAAGTCGTCGCATAAAATGGTAAGCAATTACGAGGGTGCCTAAGAGCAAAAAGCCGGCTAATTCAGCCACCAAGATATAAGCATTCAAAGACATTTCACTCTTCAATTCATGGTTATCTGTGATTTCAGTGTAATCGGTACTCACAATACCATAAATCAACATGACGAGCAGCATGAAAGCAAGAACAAGCGGACCTAGCCAAATTCGAGGGCTGATCCCACGTTGGCTTGTTTCAACAGAATCTATTTTTATTTTCAAGAAAGAGGCAACGTATAAAAACAAAATTGCTACGCCGCAAATCAACAAAATAACGGATAATGCGGCAGAAAAATACGCATCAAGTTGAATAAATATCAAAGATGAAGCAGAAAGCGAAATAATTAAATACAAAATTGCTTTATCTACACGAGTCGAACTGATGACTTTTATACTAGCAAATATTGCAGCAATAGATGCAACGTAAAAGATAACATTCATCAAATGGGCCCAAATCACTTTTATTTACAATTGCCCCTAGTATATACTCAAATCAAAGTAATATACAGATTGTCAGTCGTGCCATTTCTTAAAAAATAGAAAATATGATGTCTATTGTACATAAAATAATACAAAGCTTGTGGGTTAGTTTTCGTGTTATTGACGTATTATTGTTTTTTTGAACGAACGACTATAACAAAAACCGGCTTATTAGTTTGCAAATATAAGATTTTATAATTTAACCTCATTTGAAGATTGTTATAAAGTATAAGATTAAGATCGAAATTATCCGGTTATTGGGGTTTGTCCTGATAAATTTTTTTCACTCATTCTGCCGGTTATACTGGCGAAATGGCAAATGGAAAACGAGAAAAAAAATGAACAGCAAATATTCATCCATGCGAAGTAATGTCAACATGCTAGGAACGCTGCTTGGTGATGCAATCAAGCGGGCAACGGGCGATGAGACGTTTGATCTTGTCGAGAAAGTACGCACTTTGTCAAAAGCTGCACAAAAAGGGGATAAAAAAGCGCATAGCGATTTACTTAAATTAATCGAAAATCTAAGCGATGAGCAATTATTACCTGTTGCGCGAGCATTCAATCAATTCCTTAATTTAGTTAATACTTCTGCTGAATATTATGGGATCTCGCCTCATGGCGAAGCCGCCAGTAGCCCGAAGAAAATGACGGAACTTTTCGATACTTTAAAAGCACATAAATTGCCTAATTCACAAATCAGTCAAGCGATAAATGATCTCTCGATAGAATTAGTTTTAACTGCGCATCCAACTGAAATCAATCGTCGCACCATGATTAATACTTACGCAGATATTAATACCTGTTTATCCCAGCTTGATCATGATGATTTAGCCGATTATGAAGTGGATCGTATCATGCGACGCTTACGCCAACTAGTGTGCCAAGTATGGTATACCGATGAGATTAGAAAACAACGACCGACCCCCTTAGATGAAGCAAAATGGGGACTTTCTGTTATCGAAGATAGCCTGTGGGATGGGGTGCCTTCATTTTTAAGGGAATTTAATGATCAGTTAGTCACTGCATTTAATGAACAACTGCCAGTTGAGCAAGTGCCAGTAAAATTTACGTCATGGATGGGCGGTGATCGTGATGGTAACCCTAACGTTACGGCAAAAATTACCGAGCGGGTTATGTTACAAGCTCGATTGAAAGCGACAGAACTGTTTTTAACGGATATTCAGATATTAGTTAGAGAACTCTCGATGACTGAATGCAGTCCGGCTGTCATTGATTTGCTTGATGAACCGAATAAAAATGCCTCTGAACCTTATCGCGTGGTGATGAAGCAACTGCGTTCCCGATTGGTAAAAACGCATGAATATATTATTTCACAGATAAATAATGAGCAAGTGATTGCCCCTAGCGATATTTTAGTCAACAATCAACAACTTTGGCAGCCGCTTTATATTTGTTATCAATCTTTGATCGAAAATGGTATGTCGACGATTGCACATGGTCCGTTGCTCGATACGTTACGCAGAATCAAAAGTTTTGGTTTACAACTTGTTCGTCTCGACATCCGTCAAGATAGTTCAGTGCATACCGAAGCACTCGATGCGCTCACTTGTGAACTGAGTTTAGGGCATTATGCACAGTGGTCCGAGCAAGAAAAACAGACGTTTTTACTCGCTGAATTACAATCAAAAAGACCGTTATTACCGCATAATTGGCAACCCAATGACAAGGTAAAAGAGGTGCTTGATACTTGCCGCGTTATTAGTAAAGCCGGCGAAGAGTCTATTGCATCTTATGTTATATCGATGGCAAAAGCCCCCTCAGATATTTTAGCCGTTTACTTATTGTTAAAAATTGTTAACTGCCAAAAAAATGTGCCCGTTGTGCCGCTATTTGAAACACTAGACGATCTGAATAATGCGGAATCGGTGATGCAATGTCTGCTTGACATTCCTTGGTATCGACAAAAGATTGATAACAAACAAATGGTCATGATTGGTTATTCCGATTCTGCTAAAGACGCAGGGACACTGGCTGCATCATGGGCACAATATCGTTCGCAAGAAGCGTTAGTGGCATTATTTGCAAAACATGACATTAATTTAACCTTATTCCATGGTCGTGGTGGATCGATTGGTCGCGGTGGCGCACCGGCACATGCAGCATTACTGTCGCAGCCCCCTGGTTCACTAAAAGGCGGATTGCGCGTTACTGAACAAGGTGAAATGATTCGCTTCAAATTGGGCCTGCCAGAAGTTGCACTCAGTAGTTTAATGCTGTATGCCTCTGCCATTTTACAAGCGAATTTATTACCACCACCAGAGCCTAAACCGGCGTGGCGAGATATTATGGATAGTATGTCTGTGGTTTCTTGTGACTGCTATCGAAAATATGTGCGCCATCATACTCAGTTTGTCGATTATTTTAGAGCAGTGACCCCAGAAGTTGAATTAGGTCGATTACCCCTTGGATCGCGTCCTCAAAAAAGACGTGTTGGAGGCGGAATCGAAAGCTTGCGCGCCATTCCTTGGGTCTTTGCTTGGACACAAAATCGGTTAATGATGCCATCTTGGCTAGGAGCGGGCAGTGCATTAAAACAGGCTATAGAACAAGGGCACGAAACCTTATTAAAAGAAATGTATCATAACTGGCCATTTTTTAATGCACGTTTAGGTATGTTAGAAATGGTCTATGCAAAAGCTGATCCTGCAATTCATCACTACTATGAGCAGCGGTTAGTTGATTCATCAATGTGGCCGTTGGGTGATGAGCTTCGTCAGTTATTAGAACAAGACATTGATACCGTGCTTAAGATAACCGATGATGTTAGTTTGATGGCTGATTTGCCTTGGATTGCAGAATCTGTTGCACTGCGTAATACCTATATTGAACCACTGAACTTATTGCAGGTTGAATTACTTAATCGTTCGCGCGCACAAGGTGGGGAAAACCCGACGGTTGAGCAAGGTTTGATGATTACTATTTCAGGTATTGCCGCTGGAATGCGTAATTCAGGGTAAGTTACAAATATAGCAGAAAAACAAAAGGGGAAAGCAATTTCCCCTAAACATCATTGATATTGGTTTATTGATCTTTCAATAATTCTTCTAAATAGGCTTTGGCATCGGGATCGCCTTGTTCTGCCGATTTAGTGAACCAATAAATTGCACGGCTTTTATTTTTGGTTGTTCCTTCGCCATCTAAATATTTAACAGCTAAATTATATTGTGCATCAACACTACCTTGTTCAGCAGCTTTGGTATACCATTCAACCGCTTTATTGAGATCTTTTTCAACCCCACCGCCGACTTCATACATGACGCCAATATTATATTGTGCATCAGGATTGCCTGCTTCAGCTGCTTTGGTAAACCACTTTGCCGCTTGTATGTTATCAGGCTTAGTGCCAGTGCCAGTTGCGTACATAATGCCTAAATTATACATGGCAAGCACATAACCTTGTTCGGCTGATTGGGTATAAAAATACACAGCAGCAACATAATCTTGTGTTAAGCCGTCACCATGCTCTGACATTAATCCCAAATAATATTGCGCTTCTGAATTGGCTTCTTTGGCGGCTTTGCTAAACCAATCGGCAGCGACCATTCTGTCTTGAGTGACATCATCACCAAAAAAGTACATGATCCCTAAATTGACATAAGCATCAGATACACCACTGTCTCCGGCTTTCGTGAAATAATCGATCGCCTTTGCCGTATCTTTGCTGACGCCTTCGCCATTTTTATACATTAATCCCAAATTATACTGCGCTAAAGGATAGTGCTGCTCAGCCGCGAGAGTGAAAAGATGGAACGCTTCTTTGAGATCTTTTTGGACACCAGCACCAATTTGATACATGTACGCTAAATTATTTTGTGCCTTGGCTAAACCTTGATCAGCGGCTTTTTTATACCAAAATGCTGCGCGGATATCACTGACTTCAACCGCAGTCCCTTGTTTATAAAGATTTCCAAGCGTGTATTGAGAGTTAGCATCCCCTTTTTCTGCAGATAAACGCAATGCCGGAATATAGGTATTCGGATCTTTCACGATCAACTTGGTATCAGTTAGCGTTTTAGATGTGTCTGCAAACAAACTACAGGAAAAAGGCAATAGTAAGATAAGTAAGAATTGTAATCTTGTCATAATCTATTATGCATAATAATATTTACGGTGATTATACATAAATGGATAGAATGCGAATAGTATTTTTGTTTAAAATCATGAGTAATCTCACCGGAGTAATAAAATTTGGCAAAATTTTCTCTCAATTTGTGTACTTAAAGCAATGCGATCCTATTTATTTATAACGTTTGATGTCGCTTGATTGATTTTGTTCATCCAACCAAGCCAGTTTATCCCTGTAATTTTTTTCGATCCCTCGGTTTGTTGGGTGATAGTACTTTGTGCTTGCCATTTGTTCTGGAAAATAGTTTTCGCCAGCGGCAAAGGCATTGGGTTCATCATGCGCGTAGCGATATTCTTGACCATATCCCAGTTCTTTCATCAAATTAGTTGGCGCATTACGTAAATGATTAGGCACATCAAAATCTGGGTTGTTTTTTGCATCAATGATTGCTTGTTTAAAGGCAAGGTATACCGCATTACTTTTCGGAGCACAGGCCAAATAAACAATCGCTTGTGCTATGGCTCTTTCACCTTCGGCCGGGCCAACGCGCGTAAAACAATCCCAAGCAGCAAGTGCAACTTGCATGGCTCTAGGATCGGCGTTACCAACGTCTTCAGAAGCGATAGCTAATAAACGCCGGGCAACATATAACGGATCCCCGCCGGCTGTTATGATCCGAGCATACCAGTACAGTGCCGCATCTGGCGCTGAACCTCGAATTGATTTATGCACAGCAGAGATAAGATCGTAAAAGCGATCGCCTTGATTATCAAATCTTGCACTGCGTTCACCAATCACTTCTTTCAGCAATGATGGACTGAGTTCCGGTGAGGTTGACATATCAACCAGTAATTCGAGAGTATTGAGGGCTTTTCTCGCATCGCCACTGACATATTGCGCAATCTGTTTTTTGGTTTCATCAAGTAAGACAATATTTTTGTTACCATAACCGCGTTCACTGTCCATCATGGCTTGTGATAGCACCGTTTCAATATCTTGTTCGGAAAGTGACTTGAGCAGATAAACTCTTGCTCTTGATAAAAGTGCAGAATTTAATTCAAAAGACGGATTTTCAGTGGTTGCACCAATAAACGTTATCGTTCCATCTTCAATATGCGGTAAGAACGCATCTTGTTGGCTTTTATTGAATCGGTGAACTTCGTCAACAAATAAAATGGTTCGCATGCCCGCTTGTTGATGAATTCGCGCGCGTTCAACTGCTTCTCGAATATCTTTGATTCCAGCGGTTACCGCCGAAAGCCGTTCCACTTTTGCATTTGCATGGTGGGCAATAATTTCGGCAAGGGTAGTTTTACCTGTGCCAGGTGGCCCCCATAAAATCATTGAATGTAAATGACCGGCCTCAATCGCGTTAGGTAATGGTTTATCTGCCCCCAATAAATGGCTCTGTCCAATATACTCAGCTAAAGTACGTGGACGCATGCGCGCTGCAAGCGGTTTAAACTCATTAGTTGAAAAGTCGAATGAAAGGCTTGACATAGTCTATTCCATGATTATAAACAATAAGCTTATTATACACTTAAACTACTGGTCACGGCAGCAAAAGATCAATATTGTTTACAATGCAATCAGCGCTTTGAGCAAATTGATCATTTTGTTTCTATTATGGCATCAAGCGCTAAGAATATAGTCAAAATCACTTTCCCATTAAACTAAAAAACGGTACTATTTGATTCGATTTTTAGCTATCAAAGAGAAGCTATTTAAGCCAAATAGTTGACGGGTAGCTGTTAAGTATAAGGATTGGTCATGAAAAAATTGCTATTATTAGTTGGATTGTTCACAAGTTTATTCGCATTTGCGGGTGACAAAGAAGTATTGAAACAACGTTTAGATAAAATTGATGGTTTTTATGCGCGCTTTTCGCAGGATGTAAAAACAGCCGATAATCAGCCAGTGCAGCAAGGTCAGGGCGATCTTTGGGTCACACGTCCCTATTATTTTAATTGGACAATGAATGAGCCCGATGTGACGTCAATCATTTCTGATGGTAAAACGATGTGGGTTTACACGCCAGCGGTTGAGCAAGTGACCATCATGGATCTCAAAAAGGCGGTTGACAATCGCTTGCTGCTTTTAATTACGGATAGTCAAAATCCGATATGGGATGTTTACACCGTTACACGTAAGCAAGATTCTTTTACGTTAAAACCAACGGATGGGACCAATCAAGATTTTGAAATTTCAGTCTTGCCAACGGGGATGATCGCTAACTTTACTATTATTGAAGAAGACGGGCAACGCAGTTTCTATGACCTGTCCCGCCAGCAGTTAGGAAAGGTTGAACTGAGCAAATTTAAATTTACGCCTCCTCAAGGTGTGACAATTGATGATCAGCGTTAAGGGATAACAGTAACAAGCTCAGCGTCTTTAAAAGGTAACGTGACTGTTTGAGTTTGCTGTAATTTTTCGAAACAAGATATCACGATTTTTCCGCCAACATTTAACGTTGACGGAAAAATACAACAATTAGCCTATTTTTATTACTGATTTAAGCCGGCTATTGGGATCATCGCGCATCTCTTGGAAGGCTTTTTCTGCCTCTGATAACGGATAAATATCGGTGATGATGCGTTTAACATCACATTGTCCTGAACTGACTAAATCAATTAATTCAACAAAATCTTTTTTCAGCGCATTACGCGATCCGAAAATATCCAATTCTTTAGTCTGAATTTGAGTAAAGGCAAAGTCTAGTTTTTGTTTACTGACCCCAACTAACCCAACGCGTCCACGATAAGCTGCAGCATCAATACAATTTTGAAATGTTTGAGGTAGGCCGGCACATTCAATACAGACATCAAACCCATTACCACTGGTTATCTCTTTTACGCGATCGTCAAAATTTTGCTTATCTGTTTGAATAACGTCTGTAGCGCCAAGTGTTAATGCTTTTTCTAATCGGCTTGGCATTACGTCACTCACGTAAACATTGGCCCCTTTAAGTACCGCGGCCATCACTGCAAATAAACCGATTGGCCCAGCTCCAATAATTAACACGTTATCGCCTTGTTTGACCGATGTACGTTGTATAGAATGATAACTAATACAAAATGGCTCAATCATCGATAACGTGATTGGGTCTAATCCCTTGCCATCATAGATTCGTTCAAGTGGCATGCTATAATATTCACGAAAGATGCCATCACGCTGTGCACCAAGTGTCTGATTACTGGTGCAACAATTGACATACCCCCGACGACAAGAATAACAGTGGCCACAGTTAAAATACGGGTTGGCCGTGACTATCATGCCCTTTTTTATGCCTAAATCATTGTCCGCAACGTCGACCACCTCGGCCGAAAATTCATGGCCTGGAATGCGCGGGTAACTGGCATAAAGAAACGTGCCTTTATACGTTCCCATGTCCGAACCACAAATCCCGCCATATAATACTTTCAAGATTGCTTCGCCGCTTTTTAGCGTAGGTTTTTCCATCTCGTTGATTTCAACTTTTCCCGGCTCGGGTATTACAATATATTTCATTTTAGACATGACTGAGCTCCTTTAACTTAATTTGGTGGAAGATGATTTTGGGTATCCGTTTGACAAAATAGGGGTGAGATGCGCGCTCACTAGCTTGTTTAAATCAGGGATACGAGTAAGCGCGGATTGACAATCCAATTAACCAATGCTTTAAAAAAAGACCTTGTTTAATTTCAAGCCTTTTTTCTGGGTAACTACGGTAAACAACGTGTTGCCAGTTAAGGGGGGTATGCATTTGCGTTCTCTTTAATTAAGTCGTTAAACAGTAAGTAAAAAGAACTATATAAGAACTAAAAAGGGC
>JAVSBY010000029.1:33898-41447 GCA_031960925.1 Gilliamella sp. CRA003912 | reverse complement strand
AATTCTCGTGCTTTGGTCCAGTTAATGTGAGTATCAGGCATGGCCATGAATGTTTTTAAAGCATAAATTTCTAAAACGGTCCTAAATTCATAGAGTTTTTCGGCATAATCTTTATCAACCGTTATTAGCTCCCATTCTCCTTTTTTGAAATTATTTATTAGGCCGTAATGTAAAAATCGTAATAGAAATTCACGCACAATAATTGGACTGACTTTGGCATCTTTGGCAAGCTTAATTTCGTTAAATTTATCCCCCGGTAATAGCTTTTTACTGTTAATTAAATGATAAAAATAGTGCTCAAATTTTTTATCTTGTACGGTTCTTTTCTCAAATAGGCAATATACTTTGTCATCATCGGTTGGCTGACGGGCAAGGTGATAGTGATCGTTTTTGATTGCCAAGATGCCTGATTGACATAAATGTTCAAGAACTGCGCGGATGGTTGTGCGGCTGACATTAAAGGTATCGGCAAGAATAGAAATAGACGGCAGTGGAAATGAAAAAATAGCGTTGTTTATACAATCGATAAATTGATTAATGGTATTTTCTCTAAGTGATTGGCTCCGACTCATTATTTTATTTCTCCTTAATGTGATCATTATTCGCTAATCAGACAATATTCCGCCAAATCCTTGGCGGATGCTCTTATTATCGGTCAATGTTGATAAATCCACTTAGTGCTTTTATTTAGCTGTAATCGGTTTGATATCTTTGAGTACAAATAAATAAACCAGTGCACCAATAGCACACGCGATGCCTGAAACAACCAGCGCATACATGAATGATCCCGTTGTGCCAATTATATAACCGGTAACAATTGGGCCAAGTATTCCACCGCAATTTGAAACCGTATTTTGAATTCCCCCTAAAACGGAGGTCATATTTCTTGGTGTGATATCACCGGGTAAACACCATATTGCCGAGCCAGCAAAAGCAAGCCCAACGTAGGAAATACAAAGTAATCCCATCATCACAGATACCGAATCGACTAATCCAGCTAAAGAGATCGAGGTGGCAACTAGCATGCCACACACTAAATTGATTTTTCTGGCTAAATTAATGTTATTGGTTTTGATATAGATAAAGTCAGTAAGCCAGCCCCCTATCCATTGGCCGAGTATGCCGCATAAAGGGGGTAACATCGCTAAAAATCCCATTTCTGTTAAGCTAAATCCGCGCTCTTTCATCAAATAAGTTGGGAACCATGTGATGAAAAAATACACAGCATAATTCAACATAAAAAAACCAACACACATTGCAATCACATTGCGATAGGTTAAAAGTTGATACCATTTCATGGGTTGAATAGTGTCTATACCTTCTTTTTTTAATTGACCATCACGGATATAGTTTAATTCAGTCGCGCTAATCTTCGGATGTTTCTCTGGATCTTGATAAACACATAACCACCAACAAACCCAAATCAATCCTAATGCACCGCACAGGAAAAATGAAGCGTGCCATCCCCAAGTGGCAATGATCCAAACAACCAGCGGCATGGCAAAGGCAGTACCAAATCGAGATCCGCTATCAAACAGCGCGGTTACGCGGCCGCGTTCTCTATCTGGGAACCATTTGGCTGCAATGCCACCATTACAAGGATAAGCCGCCGCTTCGCCCATGCCCATAAATACGCGCGCAAAGATAAATCCTGCTGGTGACGTGGCAAGTGCGGTTGCGGCAGTTGCCAAAGACCACCATGTCACCGATCCCGCTAAGGTTTTACGTTGTCCAAACCTATCAGCAATAAAGCCAGCCGGAATTTGACAGCAAGCGTAACTTAAGAAAAATGCAGACATAATCCATCCCATCGCTTGTGGGGTGATATTCAAATCGGTTGCAATGATAGGTGCTGCAGCAGACATCACCGTTCTATCTAAGTAATTGATGACTATCGCGAATAACATCAGCGCTGCGACATGAAATCGAATACGACTAGTTTGTTTGGGCATAACCACCTCGTTTAGAAAATATAATTTGATAAGATATTCATGCTGATTGCGACTCAATTTGAGGTTAAGTCACGTGATGGCTTGAATACGTCATGTAAAAAATCAATCAATTTAAGAGTTAGATAATAGAAAAAATAGACAAGAATGACGAAATACTTTAGGTGATTGTGGGAAAGGTAATGTTTTTCTGTTTTTTATATGTTTTTTATTAATGGCGTTTAGATAGGGCGTGGTAAGGTGATTATTTATAACATAAAATTCCAATCTGCTGATAAGCTAATTCGCAGATTGGTGTGATAAATTAAATCGCGGGGTGGTTATTCAGTGACCCCATTTTTGAAGATAGATAAATCACGAAATTCGTTAATTTCGTTGCAAGTCGGTTTGCCGCTGGCTATTTCGCTGATCAATTCAATAAACTTATCGAGCAAAGCATCCATGGTAACGCCATTGATCAATTGACCGGCATTAAAATCAATCCAATTTTTCTTTTTATCCGCAAGGGCGGTATTGGTCGCAATTTTGACAGTAGGAACCATGCCGCCATAAGGCGTACCTCGCCCGGTTGAAAATAATACCATGTGGCAGCCCGCCGCAGCTAAAGCGCCGGTTGCAACAGCATCATTTCCAGGGGCAGATAATAGATTTAGCCCAGGTTTTTTTAGTCGTTCAGCATAATTTAAAACATCCACCACCTGACTGTTGCCCGCTTTTTGTGTGCAGCCAAGCGACTTATCTTCAAGCGTTGTTATACCGCCTGCTTTGTTGCCAGGGGAGGGATTTTCATAAATTGGCTGATTGTAAGCCATAAAATAGTGTTTAAATTGATTGACCATCTCAACGGTTTTATCAAATACCTGCTCATTAATGCAATGTGACATTAAAATGGTTTCTGCGCCAAACATTTCAGGCACTTCAGTTAATACCGAGGTGCCACCATGCCCAATCACATAATCCGAGAATCGACCAAGCAGAGGATTGGCTGTGATTCCCGATAAGCCGTCAGAACCGCCACATTCAAGACCAAATTTTAGTTCACTGAGTTTACCAGATACGCGTTTATCTTGTTTTAACGTGTGATACAAATAAGCGAGGTGGTTTAACCCCGCCTGCACTTCATCTTGTTCATCTTGTAAAATCATGAAACGTACGCGCTGATCGTCATATTCACCCAGTGTGTCACGAAAGGCATTAAGTTGATTATTTTCACAACCAAGCCCAATGACTAACACGCCGCCAGCATTAGGGTGCTTAACCATATTTTGCAAAATGGTACGAGTGTTTTGATGATCCTGTCCAAGCTGTGAACAGCCATAAGGGTGAGAAAGAACGTAGACGTGCTCGTAATCTTCGCCTTGCTGAGCTAGCTTTGCGATAAACTTTTTACTTATCTGCTGAGCAATGCCATTCACGCAGCCAACCGTTGGCACAATCCAGAGTTCATTGCGGATCCCAACATCCCCATTTTTGCGGCGATAAAGTTGAATATCATGATCGGCGATCGAAGTATGCACATCAATAGGCACGGGTTGATAGTGATAAGTATCAAGCTCGGCCAAATTGGTTTTGACATTATGAGTATGGACATGTTGGCCGATCTCTATAGCCACAGTTGCATGGCCGATAGGTAAACCGTATTTAATGATATTGTCGCTTTGTGCAATCGGATGGATGGCCACTTTATGGCCAGATGGAATATCTTGCAATACCTTAATCACCCGATCATCAACCGTGAGTTCATCCCCGTTAACTAAGGGCTCTAAGGCAATGATAACATTATCATTATTGTTAATTTTGATTATATTTTTCATATTTCACTTTAACCGTTAGATTGTAATGCAGCACGAACACCCTCTGAAAGTATGGTATCGATTTGTTTAGCAAGAGTATCAACCAGAGTTGGAATTTCGGTCAAATCGGTACCCCAATGCTTGGACTGGCTCAAAACAACCGAGACAAGTTGTTGGGTTGAGATTTGCTGCTGTGCGTGCTGTTGCCATATTTTTTTATACATCGCTAAGATCCATTCATCATCTTGAAGTGGGATCGCATCGGTACCGCGTTGCCCACGATAAAAGACAATCAGTGCCGCTAGCGCAAACGTTAAACACGGCGGTAATTGCTGGTACTTTTGCTCATAAGCAAGGAGCTGAGGTAAAATACGTGTTCGATATTTAGTCATACTATTTAACGAAATAGACAGTAATTGATGGACAATGTACGGATTTTTAAACCGATTAATTACGGCCTTCGCAAAAGCGTCTAATTCATCTTTAGGTAAAGATAGCACTGGAATAATTTCTTTATAAATCGCTTGCAAGGTAAAATCGAGAAGCTGTTCATCTTGCATGGTGCTACCGACATCATTGAGTCCTGCAAGGTAAGCGACCGGCACCATGGCGGTGTGAGCACCATTTAAAATTGCCACTTTACGTTCTTTATACGGCTTAATATCATCAACTAATAGAATATTTAAATCGATTTGGTCAAGACGTAATTTTTGTGCTAAATGCTTTGGTCCTTGAATAACGAACAGATAAAAATACTCCGCCGTATCTAAAAAGTGGTCTTGATAATGTAATTCTTGCTGTAATTCAGCCACCTCATTTTTGGGATAGCCGGTGACAATTCGATCGACCAAAGTTGAACAAAAAGTATTACAATCAGTAAGCCAATCCAAAAATTGACTCGGTAATTGCCATTCTTTGGCATAACGATGCACTAATGCTTGCAGGGCTTCACCATTATAATCAATGAGTTCACATGGAATGATAATCAGTCCTTTATCTTGTGCGCCATTAAAATGTTGGAAGCGAGTGTATAAAAATTGGGTCAATTTAGCTGGGTAACTTGTTGCTGGGGTATCGCTTAACGCATCACCAACGTGATAACTAATGCCCGCTTCGGTCGTATTTGAGAAAATAAACTCAATATTTTCATTTTTAGCCAAAGCCAAATAAGCATCAAAATCCTGATAAATATTAATTTCATTATTCACACTACGGATAATGCGGTAGTCTTTAACTTTTTCTCCTTGTTCATTCAATCCACGAATAAGGGTTGTGTATAGCCCGCCTTGCGTGTTGAGAGAAGGGGGGAAATCCGTATTAATCGGTCTAACAATGGTTATGCCCGCATTTAAATCGGTATGTTCATTAAGCAAATCAAGCTGCCAATCGATAAAGGCTCGTAAAAAGTTTCCTTCACCAAATTGAACAATTTTGGTTGGGTATGACGCACCAGGGAAGTTTTTTCGGTTAAGTTCTTGCATGTGATGAATCCTATATCTTAATCTAGTTCAATTGAAAAATAGCGTTTTGCATTATCAAAACAGATATTTTTTACCATGTTGCCAAGTAATGTTATATCGGCAGGCGCTTCGCCATCATGGACCCAACGCCCTATCATTTGACATAAAATGCGGCGGAAATATTCATGACGGGTATACGATAAGAAGCTACGACTGTCAGTTAACATACCGACAAAGTGACTCAATAGACCCAATTGGCTTAATTGTGTTAATTGACGTTTCATGCCATCTTTTTGATCGTTAAACCACCAACCTGAACCGAATTGCATTTTGCTTTCAATTCCGCCTTGTTGGAAATTGCCTAGCATGGTTGCAAGCACCTCGTTATCTTTTGGATTTAAGCAGTATAAGATGGTTTTTGGTAGCGATTGTTCACGCGCCTGAGCATCTAATAAACGAGAAAGTGGCATCGCGATTGCGGTATCATTGATCGAATCAAATCCGGTATCTGGTCCTAATCGGTTAAACATATCACTGTTGTTGTTACGCATTGCACCAATATGATATTGCTGAACCCAGCTACGCTTATGATATTGTTTCGATAAGAACAGTAAAACAGCCGTTTTGAACTGAGCCGTTTCGAGTTCGCTGACTTGCCCATTTTGCAATCGTTTAGTTAAAATTGCAGTTAATGTTTTTTCATCCGCTTGAGCATAGACAACGGTATCTAATGCATGATCGGATAGTTTACAACCGTGCTCTGCAAAATGATCCATACGTTTAGTTAGTGCATCACATAAACTGTTGAAGTCAACAATGTCCACATCAGCAGCTGCACTTAATGCTTTCATATAAGGCACGAAAGCATCAAGATCAATATTAAATGCTTTATCAGGACGCCAGCTAGGCAAGACTTTTACCTTAAAGTCACGGTCATTAGCAATGGCTCGGTGATGGTTTAAATCATCAATAGGATCATCGGTTGTACCGGCCATCTTTACATTCATTTTTTGCATGATGCCACGCGCAGTGAAATCATCTTGCTGTAAAAGTGCATTACAGCGATGCCAAATTGCCTCTGCTGTTGACGGTGAAAGTAGGGTATCATTGATACCAAATGGTCGACGCAACTCGAGATGCGTCCAATGATAAAGTGGGTTACCAATTGTGTAAGGAACCGTTTGTGCCCAAGCGTTGAATTTATCAAAATCATCACGATCGCCGGTACAAAGCGCCTCTGACACACCATGTGTCCGCATGGCTCGCCATTTATAATGATCACCTTTAAGCCAAATATCGTACAGATTTTTAAAACGGTAATTGGTTGCAATCTGTTCGGGTGGGAGATGGCAATGGTAATCAAAAATTGGCTGATCTTTGGCATAGTCGTGATAAAGCTTACGCGAAAATTCAGTGTCTAATAAAAAATCGTCAGTTAAAAAATGCACGGTATTCTCCTTGTTCTGTTCGATTAAAATTAGGCTGAATAATGATCTGTTTAGCCTAATTTAGTTAAGATAACTGGCATGTGTGACATGACATAATCTTAAATATAACAACCTAATTCTATTTAATTGATTGCTGCTGTTTTTTGCTCAGCAGGGGCTTTTAATATTGTCCAAACGGCAATGGCGGCTAAAATATCTAAGCAAGATAAAATAACAAACAGTGGACTAAATCCAACGGTATCAGCCAAAGCCCCAACGATAAGGGCAAATATGGTGCTAGCTAACCATGCAGCCATGCCGGTAAATCCGTTTGCGGTTGCGACTTCGTTACGCCCAAAAACATCTGATGAAAGCGTAATTAATGCGCCCGATAACGCTTGATGGGCAAACCCGCCAATACAAAATAAGAAAATAGCAACATAAGGACTTGAAAACAGACCAATAAGCCCCGGTCCAATCATCAAAATGCCTCCTACGGTCACCACCATTTTTCTTGAATTAATCAAATTCATGTTGAAATGTTTTTGGAAGAAAGGTGACATATAGCCGCCTAATACACAGCCTAAATCAGCAAATAACATTGGCATCCAAGCAAAGATCGCAATTTGTTTCAAATCAAAGCCATAGGCTGTAAACATAAATAAAGGGATCCAAGCATTGAAGGTTCCCCATGCTGGCTCGGCTAAAAATCGAGGAATGGCAATACCCCAAAATCGGCGCGTTTTTAAAATATCCACTGTTGACATTTTTTGGGTATTAGATTCATGATGTCCCGCTTCTTGTCCTGACAAAATATATTTTTTCTCTTCTTCGGAAAGGTGCTTTTGCTCAGTTGGATGACGATATAAGCAAAACCAAGCAATTCCCCACACCATACTTAATAAACCACATAAAACAAA
>JAVSBY010000029.1:29062-33798 GCA_031960925.1 Gilliamella sp. CRA003912 | reverse complement strand
ACTAAAGCTATCATATACCATCTTAGATTTTTTATCTTATTTATCATACAACCCTCAAGTTTATTTGCAATAACTAAAAAATATATGACAAATAATAGCTTATGTATGATATGTTTTTTCTAACCTATGTCACAGTTTTGAACATTGAATTGAAATTAAAAAGGTACAACTTGTAAGATAACTTGGTTATGTTGGGTGGATGCTATGTCTAATGTTAACGTTATAATATTTGTCTTTTTAGTTATTCAAACCAATATAATAACGTGTTATTTTATAGGGTATCTTTGTCTAGGTAGAAAACAGTACGATTATGACTATAATACAATGTGATGAAAATCAGCGACTGTATCAAATTGTTGCATCCAAATTGAAAGAGCAGATTTTTAATAAAACGTATCATGTAGGTGGTAAGTTGCCTGCTGAGCGCCTTATCTGTGAAGAATTCAATGTTAGCCGATCAGTTGTACGCGAAGCTATCATTATGTTAGAGGTAGAAGGCTTTGTTGAAGCAAGAAAAGGCTCGGGGATTCATATTATCTCTCGTGATCCTAAAAAGGATGATCAAAAAGAGAACAAAGGACTTGAGTTTGCGATGTGTGGTCCTTTTGAACTGTTGCAAGCAAGGCAGCTAATTGAAAGTCACATCGCGGAATTTGCTGCAACGCAAATCACCAAAGAAGATATTGTCAAGCTACTTGAGATTCAACATAATGCACAAAAAGAAGATCGCTTTCGTGATTCACAGTGGGATTTAAAATTTCATGTACAAATCGCGTCAATTACGCGTAACACTGCGCTTATTCGTATTGTTGAGGAAATATGGAGTCAACGCATTTTAAATCCTTACTGGCGAAAACTGCACGAACATGTTGATGCCAAATCCATTGAGAGTTGGTGCAAAGAGCATGATGATATTTTACATGCGTTAATTAATCGCGATCCCAATGCGGCTAAACATGCAATGTGGCAGCATTTAGAAAATACTAAAAAAATGTTATTTAATGCAGCGAGTGATGATTTTGAAACGAATATTGATCGTTATATGTTTTCGGACAATCCCGTTGTTAATATTGATAACTTATCATCTAAATAACCCTGTCTTTTTATCAACCTGATAGTGTTTGGTCTGTTTAACGTCGTCTTAATTGTTAGGAAGTAACGGTTATCAATCTGTTTGGTGTCTCGACATTTCAGCTTGATAACAGGGCGCTGTTGAACTGCGTATGATTAATTCCCCACAAAATAATACCTGCTTTGATTTTGGATGATTTCCTGTAATGCGTTTATGTAACAGCTTAAACGCAGCGCAGCCGATTTGGTAGGTGGGCTGACGAATTGTCGTAATGCCTGTGCCGACAACTGCGGCCCATTTGGGATCGTCAAATCCTAGAAAACCAACATCTTGCCCTAACTTTATGTTCAGTGTTTTCATCGCAAGTACGGCATTTAAGGTGACAAAGCCGTTAATGGTTACGATAGCTTTTCGCATCTTGCTGTGAGTTTTATTAAATCGATCAATGTGGTGTTCGAGCTCTGTTTGAATCTCCGTTTGGTTTTTTGTGCTCAGCTCAACCAATTCAAAATAGGTATTGGGCTTTTTTTCAAAAACAGTCTTAAATGTGGTCATTCGCTCGATCCGGGTACTGACATCATTTACCGGTTCAGTTAGAAATAGCACCGCATCAAATCCGCATTCGATAAGATGGTTTGCAGCGAGCGTTGATGATTGCGCATTATCTAATCCGACCCGATCAACATCAAGATTGTTCATCTTACGGTCAATGAGCACGATAGGAAAGGGCAGTGCAGCGATTTGTTCACTCATGTCAAGTGAGGGGTGAATCACCACCCCTTCGACGTTATAGCTGATTAATAATTGGAGATAATAGGTTTCTCGATCACTGTCTTTATTGGTATTGCAAACAAGCAACGTATAACCATGTTCTTGGCAAGTGGCTTCTAACCCTTGCATGACTTCGACAGAATAGGGATTAGTGATATCAGGCAAAATAAACGCGATTAACTTTGTGCTGCCTTTTTTTAAGCTCCGTGCCATTTGATTGGGACGATAATCCAGCGCTTTGATCGCCGCTTCGATTTTGGCTTTGATCTTATCTGATAACGCATTGTATTCACCATTTAAGTAACGTGAAATACTGGTTTTTCCCGTCCCTGCAAGTTTAGCAACGTCACTAATTGTGGGCTTCTTCGGCAGGTGACTTGGATTCATATAAGATAACTCATCAAAAATTGTATAAAATGCTCGGCAATGCGCTCGGTTTTGACTCAACCAGATGACTCATCACTTAACGATTGGCATGTTTTGTAATTCGGGCTTTGTCTACTTGCCATTCGCGTTCTTTGATATCCGATCGTTTATCGTACTCTTTTTTACCTTTGGCGACACCGATTTTGATTTTTGCCCAGGCATTTTTCCAATAGAGGGAAAGGGCAACAACGGTATAACCTTGTCGGTTGATTTGACCAAAAAGTGTCGTTAATTCACGCTGATTAAGCAGTAGTTTTCGAGTACGCATTGGTTCACACACAACATGCGTTGATGCAACGTTGAGTGGTGTAATTGTTGCGCCAAATAACCATGCTTCGCCATTTTTAAGCAAAACATAACTGTCACTAATATTGACCTTACCTGCACGCAGTGATTTAACTTCCCAACCTTGCAAAGATAATCCCGCCTCGATTTCTTTCTCGATAGCGTATTCGTGGCGTGCTCGTTTGTTCAAAGCAATTGTTGCCGAACCCGGCTTGTGTAATTTTTTCTTCGTCATAATGTGCGTTATTATAAAGTTACGTGATAATATATGCCACCGAATTTCATCTTTTCAGATTGTATTTTTATGACACATGTTTTTCACGAAGTCACCGAGCCTTATTCTATTGAGCAAATGTTTACATTAGTCAATGATATTGCCAGTTATCCTGAGTTTGTTCCTGATTGTATCGCAACCGGTATTATTAGCAAACAAGATAACATTGTAAAAGCCTTTATTAAAGTGGAAAAATTAGGATTTAAAAAATCTTTTACAACGATCAATCATATTAATGAACCTCACTCAATTGATATGAAACTCGTTGAAGGTCCATTCAAGCAATTACTCGGTAAATGGCGGTTTATTGCGCTGTCTGACAAGAGTTGTAAAATTAGTTTTAGTCTTGATTTTGAATTTCAAAACAAATTACTCGATTTAGCGTTTACACCGGTTTTCAAAGAAGTTATGAACAATATGGTTAGCGCTTTTTCAATCCGTGCAAGGCAGATATATTCATGATAAATGTTCAAGTGGTTTATGCATTACCCAATCAAGCAACGCTAATTGATTGTTCGCTTGATGCATCGAGTAATATCTTGCAAGCGATTATAAAATCCAATATCTTATCCGTATGCCAAATTAGCTTAGATAACCATACCGTTGGTGTTTATGGTAAACGCTGTGAGCTGACCGACCTAGTCAAAGAAGGTGATCGTATTGAGATTTATCGACCATTAATCAATGATCCCAAAGAAATTCGGCGTAAGAAAGCTGCCTTAAAAAATCGTCACCTAAAATAAAAAGGAATCATAATGCACAATTCTTTTTTGGAAAAGATTGAGACTTTATGCAAAATGCGCAACATAAAACTGACCACGCAACGTAAAACGGTGTTAGAGATTATGTTAACGGCAAATAGGGCGATGACAGCTTATGATTTGCTTGATTTACTCAAATTAAAAGAGCCACAAGCTAAGCCGCCAACGATTTATCGTGCACTTGAGTTTTTGCTTGAACAAGGCTTTATTCATAAGGTTGAGTCGTCAAACAGTTACATTATTTGTCCACATTTTCAAGATCCTGAACATATTTCGATTTTATTTATGTGTGACAAATGCAAAAAAATCATTGAAAAACACTCATCAGATATTGAAGTCAATCTTAAAAAACTCGCAAGCCAAAGCGATTTTTTAATTAAGCACAGCGTGCTTGAATTGCATGGATTATGTAAGTTGTGTCAGTCCTAATTATATCACTTTGGCTGATCAATATTGCCTGTGATACAGTCGGTCAAGTGGCTTTTAAATATGCAGCTATCACATCTAAAAGCCAAAAAGGCGATGGTTATTGGTATCGCTTATTACGTAATTATTGGCTTTGGTTAGGATTTTTATCTTATTTTGTTGGTTTCCTCTTTTGGCTGGCTTTTTTGAGCTTAGTGCCATTATCCAAAGCCATACTATTAGGCTCTTTTAATATGATTTCGGTGATGTTAGCTGGGCGTATTTTATTCGATGAAAAAATGACACTTTTTCGGTTGATAGGTATCACTTTTATTACTGGTGGGGTGATTTTAGTTGGGATGTTGCCATGAAAAAGTTTTATCTAATCGGTTTTTTATTGCTGTTATTCTTTGATACATTTGGGCAAACCAGTTTTAAGCTGACCTCATTAGCGGCAATGCCATTTGAATTTAATCTCGGTTGGCTAAGTCGCATTTTTAGCCATTATTGGGTTTATTTGGTGATACTTGGGTATAGCGGAGCGTTTATTACTTGGATGGTTTTACTCAAGGAAGTGCCAGTAGGGCCTGCCTTTGCTGTATCTCATCTACAAGTTGTGACTGTTATGCTTGTTTCGGTTATTTTATTTAATGAAGAAATAACATGGAACCGTTTACTCGGTGGCCTTGCGATCATTATTGGTATCATTTTCTTGGCGGTTGCTGAGCAGCGTATTCATCGT
>JAVSBY010000029.1:25313-28962 GCA_031960925.1 Gilliamella sp. CRA003912 | reverse complement strand
CCTTTGCTATTGCCTTTTAAAGCAATATCTGCACGATTTTTCCAAGACCATTCACACTCAAATTGTCCCGTTTTTTCAACTGCATCCGAGAATGCGCGTAAAGCAGGAATGTCATGCGAGCTTGTTGCAAATTTAAAGATAGCTTTGCTATCTTCAATCACATCGAGAAAACTATCGACTTTGATTATCTTAGGTTGCACCTGTTGCGGTAAGGAGGCAATCCAATTGAACAGTCCGCCGAGATGGTCGTCGAGCACTTCATACGTCATGTAACTGTCAGTATAAAGTAACGTGTGGATTTTATGTTGATTGACAAGGTCTAGAAGTGTTTTTGCTTGCTGTTTGGATAACGGGCGCTCACTTGAGTAATGTTGCTTGTTAAAATCATAAAGATAACTGCCGTTACAACAAATAGTCGGTGTTTCTAACTGTAGCTGATGAAAATAAGGGTAAACCACGGTGTGATGACGCCCTGTGACTAAAATGATTTCGATGCCTTTTTGTTTTATCTTCTCAATAACGGCAATGGTCTCAGGCAAAATATGCCGTTGGTTATTTAATAACGTGCCATCCATATCGAATGCAACCGCTTTATAAGTCATAGTGTCCTCATCATGGTTTTTAAATGATAGAAATTAGACGTTGATTTTGTACATTGTTAACATTGAATTATTTCTAACTGATTCATGGGTTAAAAATAATTCAATCTTAATCAGCAATGGTGAGATTTATCTCACCAAGCTTGCAGGGTATTAATTAGACATGAGAATTTTACGAATTAATCCTACGTGCATATTAACCCCAATTTTTAAAACGCGTTCATCCAAAATAAATTTTGAGTTATGTAATCCAATCGTTGTGCCTTTTTCTTTATCGCCCGAACCGAGGAATAAGAAAGCGCCAGGGACTTCTTCTTGATAAGATGAGAAATCCTCACTGCCAAATAATGGATACTTAGGTAAAATTAAGTTTTGCTCACCGCACACATCGCAAACCACTTCTTTAGCAATATCTGATGCAGCTTGATCATTATTACCAATGGTATAGCCAGATGTCCATTTCAACGTATAAGTGGCACCATGCGCCTTAGTTATCCCATCAATAATGCGCTCCATTAAGTGATGCACTTTTTCACGGACATCTTTATTATGAGTTCGCAGTGTTCCAGCTAACTGTGCAAAGCCGGGAATAACATTGTAACTGTCGCCCGCTTGGAACTTAGCGACCGTTAATACGGGTGCATATAATGGGTCGATATTGCGTGATACGATTTGTTGTAAAGCCGAGACAACTTCTGCGCCAATGGTGATAGGATCGACACAAGATTGTGGCATTGAACCGTGACCACCCACACCGTTAATGGTAATATCAAAATTATCACTTGATGCACAAAATACGCCATACTTTAAGGCGACATGCCCAGTTTGTATGGTTGGGAACACATGTAAACCAAAAATCATATCCACATTTTTAAGTACGCCGTGTTCAATTAACGATTTTGCCCCGCCCGGTGGCACTTCTTCAGCTGGTTGGAAGATAAACACAACATTACCTGCGATTTGATGTTGTAACTGAGTTAATACTTTTACTGCGCCCAATAACATGGCTGCATGCGCATCGTGACCACAAGCATGCATCACGCCTTGATTTACTGAGCTGAACGATTCGCCGCTCTCTTCAGTAATTGGTAATGCATCAATATCAGCCCGTAGTGCGATTGTTTTTCCCGGTTTGCTCCCTGTAAGGCGTGCAACCACGCTAGTGGGTGTTGGACGACTGAGCGTTAAACCTGAAAATGGCTTTAATTGTTGCTCAATGTAGTCTGCTGTTTTTTCTTCATGAAAAGTTAAATCAGGATTTTGATGAATATGACGACGCCATTGAATGACTTCATTCTCAACTGATTCTATTAAATTATGTATATTTTCCATCGTGTTAATTCCTTATTTGAACGCGTTAATATCATCAATGTTGGGTTTTTTTTAAGGGTAGCACGGCGAGTGCAGATAAAACCATACCGCCAGCAAGAAACATAAATGCATATGAGAAGTCGCCAGACATGCCGCCACTGTCATTCGAAATCAAATGCCCAATAACAATTGGTGATACAAATCCACCGAGTGTTCCACCTGTATTGACTAATCCTATAGCTGAACCGGTGATATTTGAAGGTAACCACTTCATCGGTAAAGTAAAAATGGTAATAAATGAAACCATTAAGAAGATATAAGCAAAGAACAAACACAGGGTAGATATGACAATGTTGGAACTCATGTATACCGACCAAATGCACACAGCTGAAATAATAGAGCTGACTAAAATCACATTTCGTTCCCTATTTTTCATATATTTACCAACAAACCAGCCACTTCCAATGGAAGATAGCCACTGGGCAACCCCTGCAATTGCCATAATATAAGCAGCCCAGTTTTTATCTAATCCTCGAACATCAACCAGATAGTTAGGTAGCCAGACCATTAAGCCATAAGCGGGAATATTGACGCCAAAAATAGCAATAAAAAGTAAGATTACAATAGGATTTTTTAATAACGTCCAGTAAGAAATTTTAGCCTCAGAGTCGGTTTTATTTGCTTGGTTTGTATGTTGAGAATGGCGAACACCGACAAAGATTAGCAGCATCACAACGATAGCAATAATCGATAAGTTAATGTAAGTCCAGCGCCAACCAATCGTACCAAGGGTGTAATTTACAGCAATTGGACCCACTATCATGGCAACACCAGCAGAGGATAATAATATTGATTGTGCGAATGTTCTTTCATCGACACTAAAATTAGAGGCCACCGCTTTAGCACTTGAACACGGGTAACCTGCATGGCCAACACCAGCTAAAAAACGGAATGTCAGTAATAATGCAATGGTTGTACCAATATAGCCAAATAAAAAGGCACATAGTCCAATTGAGGTTAACGAAAGTAACAAAACTTTTTTATAACCAATTTTATCATTTAGCCAGCCGGCTGGAATTTGAAACAAGGAGTAGGAAAGGAAAAAGAAACCGGTTATATTACCAATATCTTTCGGAGTGAGATTAAGATCATCTTTGATATTTATCATTGCCAAACCAATGACGGTTTTATCGATATAGACAACCAGATATCCAACAAATAAAAGTAATAATAAAATGTATTTTCTTTCCAGTTTCATAAGCCTTCCTGTTATTTGATTTTTTTATGAAACTAATTCTAAAATAAAAAAGATAAAAATGTAAATAAAACCGATTATTTATTGTTGTGTTTTGTGACAGCTCACCGTTTATTGGAAAATAACCACCTGCATGTTGGCGGCTTTTTAGTCAAAATCACAGGTTGATGTGAGATGTTTAGTCTGTGAAAAAAATGTGGTGAGAATAATCAATAGCTAAAATTGAGAGCATCATTTACGCCGTCATACAGAGAGTTTCTTAAGTAGGATAGCGTAAATTGAAAGTAGAGCCGTGCTGGGCGCGTTATTTTACTAGCAGTAAATTAAAATTAAGCAGTATATTTAACACATTTTGGCTGTAACACGATTATTTATTATCAAGTCGATCTGTTTTATTCTTGTCTTGATTGTCAGGCTCATCATCGCTCATCGCCTTTTTAAATCCTTTAAGCGCTGTGCCTAAATCTGTTCCCAGATTGCGTAA
>JAVSBY010000029.1:0-25213 GCA_031960925.1 Gilliamella sp. CRA003912 | reverse complement strand
GTAATTTTAACAAGTTATTCATTTAAATCATGTTATAAAAAAGCACGCATCCGAATTAATGTGCAATGTTATTTTTATCTGTTTTTTTTATTGCGATCATTTTATCTTTATTTTCAAAAACAGGTATACTGATATAATCTTGCAATTTTGGGGTCATATACAGGAATAACGATTTTAATTACACAGTGATTGTTCAATAAATTTACTATATGTAGTGGAAAATAAATTAATAGGTACTATATATTGTATATTTCGATAAATATCAATTATTATGGGCGCGATTCAAATACAGTAAAAATGGGTGGAATAATGAATAAATCGATACTAGTTACTAAGCGGAATGGGCAAAAAGAGCCGATAAACCTGGATAAAATCCATCGAGTTATCGATTGGGCAGCAGAAGGGTTAGAGAACGTGTCAGTCTCTCAAGTTGAGCTACGTTCACACATTCAGTTTTATGATGGTATTCGAACTTCAGACATCCATGAAACGATCATTCGTGCAGCCGCTGATCTTATCTCATCTGATGCACCTGATTACCAATATATTGCCGCACGTTTAGCCATTTTTCATTTACGTAAAAAAGCTTACAACCAATTCACGCCACCATCGCTCTATGACCATGTCAAAAAATTAGTGGCAATGCAGCGTTATGATGAACATTTGTTAAGTGATTACACCCAAGATGAATTTGAACAAATGGATAAATTTATCGATCATTGGCGCGACATGGCTTTTTCTTATGCGGCGGTTAAACAGCTAGAAGGCAAATATTTAGTTCAAAATCGCGTCACAGGTGAAATTTATGAAAGTGCACAGTTTTTGTACATTTTAGTTGCCGCATGCTTATTTGCCAACTACTCAAAAGAGACTCGGTTAAGTTATATTAAGCGTTTTTATGACGCTGTTTCCATGTTTAAAATATCGCTCCCAACGCCAATTATGGCGGGAGTTCGTACGCCAACACGCCAATTTAGCTCTTGTGTTTTAATTGAATGTGATGACAGTTTAGATTCAATTAATGCAACCGCCAGTGCGATTGTGAAATATGTTTCGCAGCGTGCGGGGATCGGTGTTAATGCTGGTCGAATTCGCGCATTAGGCAGTTCAATTCGTGGCGGTGAAGCGTTCCATACTGGTTGCATTCCATTTTATAAATACTTTCAAACTGCGGTTAAATCCTGCTCACAAGGCGGGGTTCGTGGTGGGGCTGCAACGGTATTTTATCCGCTGTGGCATTTAGAGGTTGAGAGTTTACTTGTTTTAAGAAATAACCGTGGTGTTGAAGAAAACCGAGTTCGTCATTTAGATTACGGCGTGCAAATTAATAAACTCATGTATCAGCGCCTGATAAAAAATGAGAATATCACTTTGTTTAGCCCGTCAGATGTGCCGGGACTTTATGATGCTTTTTTCATGGATCAAACGCAATTTGAAACGCTTTATACCCGTTATGAACAAGATCCAAATATCCGCAAACGTGAAGTTAAAGCGGTTGAACTGTTTTCATTATTGATGCAAGAACGTGCATCAACAGGCCGTATTTATATTCAAAATGTGGATCATTGTAATACGCATAGTCCGTTCAATGCGCAGCTTGCCCCAGTTAGACAGTCAAATTTATGCATGGAAATTGCGTTACCGACAAAGCCGCTTAATAATGTGAACGATGAAAATGGGGAAATCGCCCTTTGTACGTTGTCGGCATTTAATTTGGGCGAAATTGAATCGTTAGATGATTTTGAAGAGCTCGCTGATCTGGCGGTGCGTGCCCTTGATTCATTGTTAGATTATCAAGATTATCCAATCCCTGCTGCGCGTACATCGTCAATGAATCGCCGTACACTCGGCATAGGCGTTATCAATTATGCTTATTATTTGGCTAAACATGGTGTGAAATACTCTGATGGCAGCGCGAATAACTTAACCCACCGCACGTTTGAAGCGATGCAATATTATTTATTGAAAGCGTCGAATAACCTTGCTAAAGAGAAAGGTGCGTGCCCATTATTTAATGAAACTACTTATTCGCAAGGCATTTTACCGATTGATAGCTATAAAAAAGAGCTCGATACGTTAACAAATGAGCCACTTCATTATGATTGGAATGCCTTGAGAGAGTCGATTACCCAATACGGATTGCGTAATTCAACTTTATCAGCTTTAATGCCGTCAGAAACCTCTTCACAAATATCCAATGCAACTAATGGTATTGAGCCACCGCGCGGTTATGTGAGTGTGAAAGCGTCTAAAGATGGTATTTTGCGTCAAGTGGTACCTGATTATCATGAATTGAAAAACTCTTATGAATTACTGTGGCAAATCCCGAATAATACCGGCTATTTGCAGTTGGTTGGGATTATGCAGAAATTTATCGATCAGTCGATTTCGGCCAATACCAATTACGATCCGATAAAATTCCCAAATGATAAAGTGCCGATGAAACAACTGCTTGCTGATTTACTTACCGCGTACAAGTACGGTGTAAAAACGCTTTATTATCATAATACGCGTGATGGGGCGGAAGATATTCAAGGCGATATCGTTGCGACACCGAGTGATGACGGTTGTGAAGGCGGCGCATGTAAGATTTAGTCGACCCGATCAGCGATATAATTACGTTTATAAATAACGAATACAAATAAAAAACACAATGGATTAAGGGGTGTTTTGATGACCATGAATTACAGTACTTTTTCGCAAGTACACAATGATCAACTCAAAGAGCCGATGTTTCTTGGGCAATCGGTCAATGTGGCGCGTTATGATCAGCAAAAATATGAAATGTTCGAAAAGTTGATTGAAAAACAGCTTTCGTTTTTTTGGCGACCAGAAGAAGTGGATATTTCGCAAGATCGTATTGATTATGCAAGTCTTCCTGAACATGAAAAACATATTTTTATCAGTAATTTAAAATACCAAACCTTGCTTGACTCGATCCAAGGACGTAGCCCTAACGTGGCATTATTACCTTTAATCTCAATTCCTGAACTTGAAACGTGGGTTGAAACGTGGTCATTTTCAGAAACGATCCATTCACGATCTTATACGCATATTATTCGTAATATTGTTAATGATCCCTCGGTCGTGTTTGATGATATTGTGACCAATACCGAGATACAAAAACGAGCTGGAGATATTGCCGGCTATTATGATGATTTAATTCATTATTCCAGTTATTACAATCTGTTAGGTGAAGGTTCACATACCATAAATGGTAAAGTCAAAACGATCAATTTACGTGAGCTGAAAAAGAAACTTTATCTCTGTTTAATGAGTGTTAACGCGTTAGAAGCCATCCGCTTTTATGTCAGCTTTGCGTGTTCGTTTGCATTTGCTGAGCGCGAACTGATGGAAGGCAATGCGAAAATTATTAAGTTAATTGCCCGTGATGAAGCGCTGCATTTAACCGGCACGCAATTTATGATCAATACATTACGCAGTGGCGATGATGATCCTGAAATGGCCGAAATTGCTAAAGAGTGCGAACAACAAGCGTATGATCTGTTTTTACAAGCTGCAAATCAGGAAAAAGAGTGGGCTCAGTATCTGTTTTCAGGCGGTTCAATGATTGGACTGAATAAAGATATTCTATGCCAATATGTTGAATATATCACCAACATTCGTATGCAAGCGGTCGGACTTAAATTACCGTTTGAAACCAAATCCAATCCGATCCCATGGATTAATAATTGGCTAGTATCGGACAATGTGCAAGTTGCACCGCAAGAGGCTGAAATGAGTTCTTATCTTGTTGGTCAAATTGATGCTGAAATTAACGAAGATGATCTCAGTAATTTCGAATTATAATTAAACGTATCGAATAGTTCATACTGCATTGTCTCATAAATAATCAAAAGGCACCGACCTTTTGGTTATTTGCCTCGAAACCGCCCAGTTTATGTTTTATACCTCGGCGCGAAATACAAAATACACCGACCTGTAAACGGTAACTTGACAGCCATGTAAAATAAAGCGACGATAATCCATCCGAGTTGTTATTATTCGATATGATCGCTATGAATGAAACGCACTTATCTTACCCAATATCACCACTGAATTTTTCTGATAAACAACTCAATGTTGTTTTTTTAAAACAACAATTGGATGATTTTCGAGCATGGTCAATTGCGCAATTTGAGCAAGATGCATCGATTGAAGCATTGGTTCATTTGCGGAGTAAATTTATTGATTTATTATTAGAACGGTTGTGGCGCTATTACCAAATTCCCGATTATGAATCGCTATTTTTTAAACGTAACCGAATCAGTTTAATTGCAGTTGGGGGCTATGGTCGGGGCGAATTACATCCGCTATCTGATATCGATATCTTAATTTTGAGTGACCGCGAGTTAAGCCAACAACTAGCAAAACAAGTTGAAAAATTTATTCGTCTGCTTTGGGATTTACATCTTAATGTAGGGCAAAGTGTTAGAACACTTAAAGCGTGTTTGGACGAAGCTAAAGCCGATATCACCATCATGACCAATTTAATTGAGTCAAGATCGATAGTTGGAAGCCCTTCATTATTTGATGGATTACGTAAGCAGGTTTTTTCTAATAAGTTATGGCCTTCGCCTATTTTTTATCAAGCAAAAATTGAAGAACAACAAGCTAGACACAAGCAGTATCACAGTACCAGTTATAATCTAGAGCCAGATCTCAAAAATAGCCCCGGTGGTTTGCGCGATATACAAACCATTCAGTGGATTGCTGTGCGTCACTTTGGTGGTGTGACCTTGAAAGAAATCGCCCGTTTTAACTATTTAACCCCAGATGAAATCGAGGAGTTTAAACGGTGTCAGCGTTTTTTATGGAAAATCCGTTTTGCGCTGCATTCAGTGATTACACGTTATGATAATCGGTTGCTTTTCGATCGGCAATTAAGCATAGCCAAAATGCTAGGGTACCAAGGTGAACGCAATGCGCCGGTGGAAAAAATGATGCGTGATTATTACCGCGTGGCGCATAACATCAGTGAGTTAAATCAAATGTTATTGCAACTTTTTGATGAGTCAATCCTCTCCTTAAATCCGGCACATAAACCCTATGATATTGATGGCTATTTTCAAATTAGAGATAAGCTAATTGATGTTAAAGATAACGATTTGTTCAATAAAAATCATGTCATGATTATGCGACTTTTTTATACTATTTTGCTTAATCCACACGTGATTGGAATTTATTCTAATACCATAAGGCAGTTGCGCTGTGCTAGGCGAAAATTGCCTAATTTATTGAGTGAAGATCCTGAAGCAAGAACGCTTTTTATGCTGATAATCAAACATCCAGATGCCATCAAAAAAGCCATTTTACCTATGCATCAATATGGAATTTTAGCCGAATATATTCCCGGCTGGAAACACATTGTGGGTATGATGCAATTTGACCTTTTCCATGCTTATACGGTTGATGAGCATTCAATAAGGTTGTTACTTGAACTGGATAGTTTAAAAACGCCGAACGGAAAAAACAAACATCCAAATAGCTCAAATGTGTTTGCAAAATTGTCCAAACCTGAATTATTGGTGATAACCGGGCTATTTCATGATATCGCGAAAGGTCGACAAGGTGATCACTCGGAATTAGGGGCGCTGCTTGTGGAGCCATTTTGTCAGCAGCATGGGCTTGATCAACGGGATACGGAATTGATTGTCTGGTTAGTTCGGTACCATTTATTGATGTCTGTTACTGCACAAAGCCGTGATTTACAAGATCCGTCGGTTATTCGTGAGTTTGCGCACCAAGTGAAAAACAAGCGCCGCTTACAGTATTTACTCTGTTTGACTGTTGCTGATGTGTGCGCAACCAATGAAACATTATGGAATAGTTGGAAACAAAGCTTAATGCGTGAGCTCTATTTTGCTGCTGAACGCTCATTTGATTTAGGGATCCACCAAATCCCTGAACAAAGAGGAATCGCACGGCAACATAAAAAAGAAGCATTAATCATCTTATCACAGCAAGGTTTTGATGTGCAGGCCGTTAAAACGTTTTGGCGCGATTATCGCTTTGATTATTTTTTACGTTACACAACAGAGCAAATAGTTTGGCATGTTCATCACTTACTTAATCATGATTTGAGTCAAACGCTTGTGTTAATTAATGCCGAGCCGTTTTATGGTGGCACCGAGATTTTTGTTTATTCACCCGATAGACCTTATTTATTTGCAACCGCATGTAATCAACTCAGTATGCGCAATTTAACTATCCATGACGCTTTAATTACCACGAATAAAAAAGGATTCGCCCTTGATACGTTTATTGTGCTCGAACCCAATGGCAAAACAGTAAGCTCAGATCGTCATCAAGAAATTGGTCTATCTCTTGAAAGAGCGCTTTTGCAACCGGTCTATAAAGGGACTTCGATTAAGCCATTAAAGCAGCGATTACGATCATTTTCGGTACCAACACAAGTTAATTTTTTATCAACACTTAGCGATCATAAAACTTACATGGAATTAATTGCGATAGATAGGCCAGGTTTACTTGCTTGTGTTGGAGAAGTGTTTGCTGACTTAGATTTATCTCTGCGTAGCGCCAAAATTGCAACAATTGGTGAGCATGTAGAGGATTTATTTATTTTGACAGATAAAGATAACAACGCACTTGATGATAAATCGTGCAGCGAACTGCGTGAGGCAATGTTAAGCGCGATTGATTCAATGAACGAGTGAATCAGGCGATGTCGTTTGGTCAAGGGACTATCAACCGCACGACATTAAGTAACTTACCATTTTATTAATGATTAGAAGATAACATTATGCAATTTTTTATTATTTTATTTCCGATTTTTTGTATTTTCATCGTTGGCTTTATTGCGCAAAAAGTACTGAATTTTGATACGGCTAATTTATCCAAAATGTCACTGTATGTGCTTTCGCCATTTTTGGCGTTTAAAACATTTTATACACATACGTTAACCACCAATTATTTTTATTATATTGTTTATATTTTCACTTTTTGTTTTGTGCTAATAATTATCGTTTCAATATGGTCTTGGGTGATGAAATATTCTGTTAAAGAACGCTGCGCAATGATATTAAGTTCGTGTTTCATGAATAATGGTAATTATGGAACCCCAGTTATATTGGTCTTTTTCGGTGCAATGGGATTTGATTTGGCCGTGATTATGATGGTTTTACAGCAGTTTGTGATGAGCACAGTTGGAATTTATTATGCGGCCAAAGGAAGTGGATACGGTGATAATATTACCCAAAAACAGGTCATGATGAAAGTGATTCGCATGCCTGTTGCTTATGGTGCATTTTTAGGAATTATTTTTCAGTTGTGTCATATTCCCCTGTCTAAATCGATAATGACTTCGATTGGGATGATAGGTGATGCCTCGATTGTGGTGATTATGATTATTTTAGGAATGCAACTGGCAAAATTACAGATCAAATCGCTTGATTACCCCAAAATTTCATTTGCACTATTAACCCGAATGGTTATTTCGCCGATGGTTGCTTTCTGCTTGGTTTACTTTATGCCAATTGATGACATGTATAAGCAAATTCTGATTGTATTGGCCGCCATGCCAACTGCTGCCAACACAACATTAATGTCAGTTCAATTTAATACCAAACCTGAACTGGTTTCAAGTGCGACTTTTATTAGTACAATAATGAGTTTAATTACCTTACCGATTGTGCTGTGGCTAGTTGGTTCACCGGTGCCTTTTTAAGAGTTATACGATTTTATCTAATCGGCCAGTACACACATTGACGGGTTTAAAAGCCGTTATGTCGATAAACCTGATTCGGTATCGGGCCGATTCGCAAATTACGATTCAATAGGTTCAATTGAATCATGTCCTCACCAGATAATGTGAAGTCGAAAATACGCGAATTTTCATAGATTCGCTCAGGATGACTCGATTTAGGTATTGCGCTAAAACCCTGTTGAATATGCCAGCGTAGTGCCACTTGTGAGGGAGTTTTTTGATATTTTTTGCCTAATTCTATCAACAATTGATCCCCGATAATTTGACGTTGAGCAAGGGGTGACCAAGCTTGAATCGCAATATTTTGTTGACGCAAATAATCAACTAAAATTTTTTGTGAAAAATAGGGATGAAGTTCAATTTGATTGAGCATCGGTTTAATATTGGCACGAGTTGAAAGAAGTTCTAGATGCATGATATCAAAGTTGCACACGCCAATTGCACGCGCACTTTTCTGTTCGTAAATGTGTTCGAGTGCTTTCCACGTGTCAAAAAAATGGTTGCTTAAAGGCCAATGAACCAAAAGTAAATCAATATAGTCAAGTTTGAGATCACAGAGTGATTTTTCAAAACTTCGTAACGTGTTTTCATACCCTTGGTTTGTGTTGGCAATTTTTGTATTGATAAAAAGTGCTTTACGATCAATTTGACACTGCTTAATTGCCAGCCCAATTTGTTTTTCATTTTGATAAAGTTGCGCGGTATCAAACGTGCGATACCCAGCTTTAAAAGCTGTATTTATGGCCTCTGTTACTCTCTTTTGATCTGTCAATTGATACGTGCCAAACCCTAATTGACAAAAAGAGATATGATTCGATAAATTAATTTTATTGTTATTAAACGTCATGTTAACCTCTTATTATCATCGCTGTGCGCTGTTCAAATCTTGCTTTCAAGGTTCTATATAAACGCTGAATATAGACCAATATTAAGGATCGCATAAGCCATTTACGCTTTCAAGTTTTGGTTCCTCTTTTATGATGTTGGCGTTTTCAATCGTAACGTAATGGTTTAATCGTTACTAAAAAGTTAATGATTATAACGTTTGGTTAATTGATGAGACTTGCCTAGATGTTTACTATTCATTTACCGAATAAATGTAGTTGCTTGATAGAGTTAACTAATTCTTGGGGGTTTATAAATGATAATCAATCAAACTTCAGACCGAATTTGGAACAATCGGTTAAATGAAAAAAAACGTCGTCTTGACGAAGTGAAGAACATTGCTCAAGGTAAAGTATTACCTACACAAGATTTCCCTGCAACACTTGAAAAACTATTAGTTTCAGGGGATAAAGTTGTTCTTGAAGGGAACAACCAAAAACAAGCTGATTTTTTAGCTCGAATGCTATCACAAGTCGATCCTAAAAAAGTCAATAACCTTCATATGTTGATGCCAAGTATCGGTTTACCTGAGCATCTTGATATTTTTGAAAAAGGCATTGCCAAAAAACTGGACTTTTCGTTTTCAGGTACTCAAAGTTTGCGTATTTCCCAGTTGTTGGCCGATGGTGCATTAGAAATCGGTGCTATCCATACTTATATCGAGCTGTATGCACGCTTATTTGTTGATTTAACACCGAATGTTGCATTAGTTGCTGCATACAAAGCAGACCGAAATGGTAATCTTTATACCGGTCCAAGTACTGAAGACAGCCCTTCAATTATTGAATCAACCGCATTTAAAAACGGAATTGTTATTGCACAGGTTAATGAAATTGTTGATGACGTTTCAGATTTACCGCGCGTTGATATTCCTGCTTCATGGGTCGATTTTGTTGTTGTTGCCGATAAACCGTTTTTCATTGAACCTCTCTTTACCCGTGATCCGCGTTTAATCAAACCGATTCATGTTTTAATGGGGATGATGGCAATTAAAGGAATTTATGCTAAACATCAAGTTCAATCATTAAATCACGGTATTGGATTTAATACCGCAGCGATTGAATTGTTACTCCCAACGTATGCTGAAAAACTCGGACTTAAAGGCAAGATTTGTAAATATTGGGCACTTAATCCACATCCAACATTAATTCCTGCGATTGAAAGCGGTTGGGTTGAAAGTGTGCACTGCTTTGGTGGTGAGTTAGGCATGGAAAAATACGTAGCTGCGCGTCCAGATATCTTCTTCACTGGTCACGATGGTAGCATGCGTTCAAACCGAACATTATGTCAGTTAGCGGGTCAATATGCGGTTGATATGTTTGTTGGTTCGACCTTACAAGTTGATGGCTATGGAAACTCATCAACCGTAACACGTGGCCGTTTGTCTGGTTTTGGTGGCGCACCAAATATGGGACACGATCCACATGGTCGTCGTCATGTTACTGACGCTTGGCTTGATATGATGCAACGGGGCGAAGACCCAATTGGTCGTGGTCACAAATTGGTTGTACAAATGGTCGAAACTTATCAAGCCGGTGGTAAACCAACGTTTGTTGAAACACTTGATGCCGTGTCAGTGGGTAAAGACTCAGGTATGGCAATACCGCCTGTGATGGTCTATGGCGATGATATTACTCACGTATTAACCGAAGAAGGAATTGCTTACTTATATCAAGCTAAATCATTAGAGGAAAGACGTGCAATGGTTGCCGCTGTTGCTGGTATTACCGATATTGGTTTAGGTGTTGATGCTAAGCGCGTTGAGCAGTTCCGCCGTGAAGGTAAAGTGGTTTATCCGCAAGATATGGGAATAAATCCAGCTGATGCAGATCGTTCATTGTTGGCTGCAAGCAGTATTTCAGAGCTCGTTGATTGGTCAGGTGGTTTATATAATCCTCCAGCAAAATTTAGGAGCTGGTAATGAAAGCCCAATCCAATCCGTATGTTAAACATGCTGTTGAACTGGCCCTGTTTTTAGCCAAGCAAGCGACTAAGGCGTTAATTGATGAAGCGCGCTTGAGTCCTAAACCCGGTTTGGTTGATAGCCGAGGCAATGGTGCACATCAGGATCTGAATTTAGAACTTATGATCCGTTCAGCAACTAGTTTAACAGGGACTTTTTATGACATGGCAATATTGGGATTTAGACAACCAATTAGTCCAAGTCTACGAAGTCAAATTGGCGAGATTGGGCGTCAAGGTGAGTGTCAAATGTTAGAGGCCACAAACGGCGTCAACACCCACCGAGGTGCAATTTGGGCATTAGGATTATTAGTCACAGCACTAGCATCACTTGATCAGCGAGTTGCTGTTACAACGGTCACTCAGTTAGCAGGTCGTTTAGCAATGCTATCTGACAATCACTTTACGCCTAAGGAAAGCAATGGTCTTCGTGTTTGTCAGCGTTTTAATGTGCCAGGTGCGCGTGAAGAAGCACAGCAAGGATTTCCTCACATTATAAACCAAGCATTGCCCATGTTGTTATTAAGTCGTCAGCGTGGCGATAGCGAAATGTGCGCGCAAGTAAATGCACTGTTAGCGATTATGCGTTCACTTTCGGACACCTGTATTTTATCTCGCGGTGGCATGCCTGCGCTGATTATGGTGCAACAAGGGGCGCAAGCCGTATTGGATGCCGGAGGAGTACAAACTAAACAAGGACAGTTAGCTTTTGATAAGCTTGAACAGCAGATGTTAGCTTGCCATGTTTCTCCGGGCGGCGCTGCTGATCTATTGGCCGCAACGTTATTTTTAGATAGAACAACTATCGTTGATAATGAATCAATCTTTAAAAAATAAGAGGATATTATGGAACGAATCGAATTAAGCTATCCTGCAACCCAAAAATTAACTAATCGGGCATTAGCTGGGGTTGTCGGTTCTGGTGATCTTGAGGCTATGTTTCAGCCTCACGATAAACAAGAGTTAAACATTATTATTAAAACATCGGTTGATGGAAGTCAGTTACTTTGGACACGTCTTTTTGACCGTTTAGTGTTACTCAATTCATTACCTATGGGCACACTTGAAATTAATGATTTCTCTGCAACGCCAGGTGTTGCAAAACTTCGTATTGAACAAGTTTTTGAGGAGGCTCGTCATGCAAAATAATGATGTTAGTTTTATTGAGCTAAATGCACGTAAACGCGCACGTAATCTGTTAGATGAAGGGAGCTTTCGTGAATTGCTAGGACCTTTTGATAAAATCACCTCCCCTTGGCTTGAACAGCAAGGTATCGTTCCTGAGTTCGATGATGGAATGGTGATTGCAAAAGGAACAATTGATGGTAAACCGACGGTTGTGGTTGCTATCGAAGGGGTCTTCCAAGGCGGCAGTATGGGCGAGGTGTCGGGTGCGAAAATGGCAGCAGCTTTAGAGCTTGCCGCTGAAGATTGTAGGCAAGGAAAATTAACCCAAGCTATTTTACTGCTCGAAACAGGGGGCGTACGTTTGCAGGAAGCAAACCTTGGCTTAGCTGCAATTGCTGATATTCATGCTGCGATTGCTGATTTACGTCGCTACGTGCCGGTGGTTGGTATCAGTGCAGGTACCGTAGGATGTTTTGGCGGAATGTCAATCGCTGCGGGTCTATGTAGTTACCTGATTGTCACTCGTGAAGCACGTATCGGACTTAACGGCCCACAAGTTATTGAACAAGAAGCAGGGATTGAAGAGTATAACTCACGTAATCGACCGTTTATTTGGAGCATGACTGGTGGTGAAGTACGTTATGAAACGGGTTTTGCTGATGAGTTTGTTGCTGATTCACTGGATCAAGTGAAACAAGCGATGAAAGCGTGTTTAAATAAAGGCGTTCCTACTACATTCCGTTCTGAACGATATGATTATTATTTAGATAAATTAATGAATGTTGATACCCGCAATCAAGTTGATGAAGAGGGTGCTAAAAAACTATTTGCTAAAGGAGGCCACCAATGAGTTCAACAACAGTAAGTCGTGGAGATTATTGGTTCTCATTACTAACTAAAGATGCCACAATCTGCCCAAGTGTCTGTGCTTCTGTCAAATCAGCAGACGGTGAGCTAAATGGCCAAAAAGTGAGTTTTATCGCTGTGGTTCCTGATCAAAACAACCTTTATCCAAGAGCTAAAAAGGGTGAAGTAGGATTGCTTGAAGGATGGGCTTTGGCTAAAGTGGTTAGAGATGTCATCCAACAAGATAAAAATCAAGAGATCAAACGTCCAATCATTGCAGTGATTGATGTGCCAAGCCAAGCTTATGGTCGACGTGAAGAAGCGTTTGCTATTCACCAAGCATTGGCTGGAGCGGCAAGTGCTTATGCCGATGCACGTTTAGCCGGTCACCCGGTTATTGGTTTAATCGTTGGTAAAGCAATGTCAGGTGCATTTTTAGCGCACGGTTACCAAGCCAATCGCTTAATTGCATTTGATGATCCGAAAGTCATGATTCATGCAATGGGTAAAGAAGCGGCTGCACGTATTACACTTCGCTCTGTTGATGCGCTAGAAAAACTTGCGGCAACGATTCCACCGATGGCTTATGACATCGAAAACTACAGCAAATTGGGTCTGTTACATAAATTACTGAAAATAGGTAATGTAGAACAACCTAATGCGAGTGAGATCGAATTAGTCAAACAAACACTGATTGAAGCAATTGATGACACATTAAAAGACGGTGTCTATTTACAAAATCGCTTAAAAGCGAAAGATCGTCACGCATCACTACTCGTAAGAGAAAAAATGCGCGAACAATGGTAATTGGATTATTTTAACCAGATACAGCTAATCATGATTTTGATGATTAGCTTATCGAATAACATAACATTTTTTTAATAGATGATTTTCATCAAAATAAGGATCGATATATGTCTTATATCATTATTAAGGCGCTCGCGCCAATTTTCGTGATTATGTTTTTAGGATTCTTTGCTGGTAAGCGCGGCATGGTTGATAATAAAAATGTATCGCTATTAAATATTTTTGTCATGGATTTTGCACTGCCTGCAGCCTTATTTAGTGCAACCGTTCAAACGCCATGGGATGCAATTTTACAACAATCATTCTTGATCGTGATTCTTGCGCTTTCTATGTGGATTATCTTTGCTGCTATTTACTTTATCAGCACCAGTGTTTTTAAAAAATCAGCGAAAGAAGCGGCGGTATTAACCTTAACGGTTGCCTTACCAAACTATGCTGCATTAGGTTTACCGATTTTAAGTAGTGTTATTGGTGAAAATACAAGCGTTTCATTATCTGTTGCGATTTCTATCGCGTGTGGTTCAGTTCTATTAACCCCACTTTGTTTACTTATCCTTGAACGTGAAAAAGCGCGTGAAAATGGGACTGTAACAGGTTCATCATTAGCTATGTTACCTGTTTTAGCTTGGCGCTCTGTAACTAAACCGATCGTTTGGGGACCGTTACTTGGTGTTGTGTTATCTGCATTTGGCTTTAAAATGCCAGAAATCGTTTTACTTGCGATAAAACCACTTGGTCTTTCTGCAACGGCATCGGCGTTATTTTTAACAGGTTTGATTTTATCTGCACGTACCTTAAAAGTGAACTTCGTTGTGACGCTTTCTTTTATTACTAAACTTGTTATTCAACCAATCATTGCTTGGGGAATTGTATTGTTACTTGGTTTACACGGTGAACTTGCTATAACTGCTGTATTAATGCTTGCATTATCGGCTGGTTTCTTCGGTGTGGTATTTGGTAACCGTTTTGGTGTGCAATCCGCCGATGCTGAAGCAACATTATTAATCAGTTCAATACTTTGTATTGTGACTTTACCGGTATTTATTACCTTCACATCTGGTTTATAAAACGAGGTAAAGCAAGTGGACATTTATCCTCACGATTTACTTTGGGTGAGTCAAGATGATGCGATAGTCATTGATGGCGAATTACCTGAGTGGTTTACTCGTCAAGGTATTGCTAATTATCCGGTAGTTGTTCGCAGAGAGTTATTACCCGAAAATTGGATCCCAGTAGGAATTCGTGGGGAAAATCGTTCACAGCGTTTGGCCGCTAAAGTGCGTTATAGTGATTTAATTGCATGTTTAGCGCCAGAAGATATCGTATCTAGGACGATCAGTAACATGGAACGTTTTTCAGGGCTTCCGGCTATTACCGCATTAAATTCGCTTGTGGCAAAGGATTTGCCCTATGTATGGGGTGTAACCGGAAGTACTGGATATCAACTTGCGACAGGCATTGAAGTGATGAGCGAACATAGCGATTTAGATCTGCTCTTTCGGTGTCGTAATCCGTTATCGTTTGACCATTTCAAGGATCTATCGCAAATACTCGGTGAACTACCTTGCCGTGCAGATGCACAAATCGAAACACCAAACGGCGGCTTTGCATTAAATGAATGGGTACGTGATAAAAAAGTTATGCTTAAAACATCATGCGGCCCGATAATAACAACCGATCCTTGGCAGCTGGAGGCAAATGAATGAAAATATTATTAACCTTTCCCGGACAAGGCACGCAAACTGTGGGTATGTTACATCAATTACCACAATCACCCCTCACCACAGAATTATTACTACAAGCAAGTGACGTATTGAATGAGGATGTATTACAACTCGATAGTCAGCAGTCCTTACAAAAAACTCGTGCTGTACAATTGTGTGATCTCATCACTGGGGTCATTTATGCCGAGTTACTCAAGGAATCGGGCGTTATCGGCGACATGGTTTGTGGTTTATCTATTGGCGCTTTTCCTGCTGCGGTGACCGCTGGCGCGTTAAGTTTCAAGGATGCAGTTCGACTTGTCTCTTTACGTGGTGAACTGATGGAACAAGCGTATCCATCAGGTTATGGTATGACTTCTATCCAAGGCTTGTTTGAACAACAAGTTGAGCAAATTATTCAAGCTGTGCATTCAAATGATGAGCCGGTTTATTTAGCCAATTTGAATGATGAAAAACAATTTGTTATTTCAGGTTGTGATGCGGCGATGCAAAAAGTGGCAAAATTGGCCGAAGAGAAGGGCGCCTCGCGCATCACGCATTTAGCGGTGAGTGTACCTTCACATTGCCCATTGCTTGACGAACCTGCAACTAAACTTTATCAGGCTATCAAACAAACCCCATTTCATCGTCCAATAATGCATTATTTAAGTGGCAGCAGTGCTAGGGTGATATACGATCCTTTGCGTATTGCTGATGATTTGGCTTTTAATATGTGCCGATCTGTACACTGGTTTGATTCAATGGTTGCAGCCAACGAACGCGGCATTACCTTAGCGATTGAAATGCCACCGGGTGCTGTTTTAACCGGATTAACTAAAAAAGCGATGATCAATGGTGAAGCCGTTGCTATACACCAAAGTAGTCTTGCTTCTGTTGCCGCGTTAGTTAAGGTATTAACTCAGGCTTAATTAGTCCTGTCTACTAGTTACTGTTTTTTTGAAGCACTAAGTGAATACATACGGCTAGAAGCTAATAAGGCTAAAATATTGGGGTCACATTCTCTATTTTTAGCGAACATTAAGCCAATGGTTTGCATAACCGGTTCATCTTGTTGTATTTCAACCATTTTGATTTTGTCTTGGTAGAAATTTTTCATTCTTCCAGGCAACAAGCAAAACCCCATATCAGCACTGACTAAATTAATTTGTGAAAAAATATTATTAACATACATGGTGATATTGGGTTCATAGTTTGCTTTAGCGAAGGCTTGCTGAAAGCTGTTATTGGTTGCGAACCCTTTAGCTAACGCAATGAAGTTATTCTCTTTCAAGGTTTTTAAATCGATCGTTGAATGATTTAATAATGGGCTAGTTATTGGCCCTGCAACAAATAGCTTATCATCAAATATTGGCAGCACCTCAAAGCGATGGTGGTCAATTTCGTTTTGACTTATTTCAATAAAAATCGCATCGAGTTGATTATTCTCAAGACTCATCAAAAGTTCAGAATTTGACCCCATGCTAAGATCGATATGGGTTTCGGGTTTACGGACTTTAAAATCCATTATGAGCTGAGGTAAAACTTCGAGTGTTAATGAATACAGCGCGCCAATTTTTAATTGATGTTGTTCAATGCCGGCAGCAAGCGTTGTTGCTGCGATCGCTTCATCGGTGAGTTCAAGTATCTGCTGGGCATATTCTTTAAACTTATAAGCGGATGGCATAGGATGTAAATTACGACCTTTATGGATAAATAGTGGGCAATTAATGTCTTCTTCTAACGTATGTAAAGAACGATGAACGCTTACCGTACTAAGTTCAAGCTCATCAGCTGTCTGACTAATATTTTTTTTAGACATAAAAGCCAGAAAAATTTCTAACTTCTTTAATGTAATATTATTTTTTTTCATAAAGTTATGATGTCGGTATTATTTTAAGTTTATAAGATAACCATAATTAACACCTTAATGATTATCGAGTGAATTTGAGTTCAAATAAAATATATCCCATCTTTATAAGATGCTAGGTAAAACAAATAATATGATAGGAAATGTCTATTGATATAAATAGACTCTATTAAATGTACGAGTTACAATATTTTATATTTGCAATATTCAGGCTATTTACGTTGTTTCTATTTTAAACATTGCTAAAAATTGATTGATTATGCCACACATCGGGTAAGGTTCACAATGATTCAGCGGATGGGTATTTGAACACGCCCTTTTGTTTATGTGTATTACTTAGCGTAATTATCGCCCGATACAGCTCGTTTATTTCAAATATCACGATAAATGAGTGCGGTTTCGATAGGGGTTGCAATTTGGATTCGTTGTGTAGTTTTTCCAAATAATTTTAACAGCAAATCAGCCGCATCTTCGCCCATTTTTTTTAAAGGTTTACTCGCCGTGTTTAATGTATCTAATTGATTATGATGTTTTTCAGTATTATGACTAAAGTAAAATAAGCCGAGTTGATGCGGAATTGTAATGCCCATTTGATTACATTGATGTAATGCGCCAAGCAAAGCACTGTGATATAAACAAGGGGTATGTGATGTTCTGTAGGTCATATCAGTGTAATTAAGGCAAAGACTGTCAGTGATAATTATTGCGGTCGGCGGTTTTTGATGTGTCATTAATGTTTTGATCGCAAGTTGACCATGCTGATAAGAAAAACAATTCGGCATAATATAATCTGGTTCTATTTGAATATTTCCTCGTTGCAGTGCTTGTTGATAACCTTGCAGTAAATGGGTAGCACTTTGGCTGATGTCATTATTGAGTAAAATGGCGATTCGTTTATGATTTTTATTTAGATAGTACCGGGTGATTTGGTATGCTGTTGTTAGATGATCAAAATAGACACAAGGCAATTTCAGTGAAAATTGATTGACTAATACTATCGGCGGTAAGGCGTAGGTATAGGTGGTTAAATTTTTCAAATAAGGGGCATGATTGATGATAATAATGCCATCAACAGCATGATTTAATGTGAAATTGATCAATTGATAAATATCTTTCTCATCACAATACACAAAACGTAAATAGACTATTTTATACCCATACTGATTGAGTTTTTCTTCAAGTCCGATATTGATTAAACTATGTGGAATGAGCTGATTGTCAATCACTAAAATCGTTTTTGATTGTATCTGCCCACAATGAGGCTTGAGCTTATTGTTGCCATGCCAATTTAATAATGTCATCGCATGATGGACGCGTTTTTGTGTCGCCCAAGAGGTGATATGCGGTGTTCTCATCACCCGTGAAACAGTTGCAATAGAGACATCAGCTTGTTTTGCAATGTCAGTTAAGGTGATTTTAGATTTGGTCATCGTGAGTGAGCTTATCATTTTATTAAGGGAATAATCACCATAACAATAATTAGCCAATTTTCAATTTGAATAGGAGTTTATTGAGAACTAACATCCAAAAATCTTTTGCCCTATTTTTTCCTTAATTTTTATAATTAATGCTATAATTGCTGTCAATTTTTCAATTTAGGTTATGAATATGTCTGCATGGAATATTGCTGTTGTTGGCGCAACAGGGCAAGTGGGCTCAGCATTAGTTGAGTTATTACAAAAAAGTACAATAGAGGTCGACAACCTGTATTTGGTTGGTAGTGATAACAGCGAAGGTGAGATAGTTCGCTTTGCAGGTAAAAATCTTACTGTAATAAACAGCCAAGATATGGATTGGAGTTTATGTCATTTTGCTTTTTTTATAACAGATCAGAAAGTGACAGAAAAATACGCTCAAGTTGCCGCAGAGTCAGGGTGTGTTGTGATTGATTCAAGCGGTTATTTTTTCGAGCAAGAAAATATTCCATTGATTGTCCCTAATGTGAATAATGCCATTTTATCGGAATATCGTAATGATAATATTATTGCGGTTGCAAGTGCGGCTGTTTGCCAATTGTTGCGTTCAGTTGCTGCACTTATTGACATTGAAATGCTAACTCAGCTTCATGTTACCAATTTTATTCCCGCATCGCTTTATGGTAAAAAAGGGGTTGATGATTTAGCCGGCCAAAGTATACGCTTGCTAAATGGATTACCGGTTGATAATGCATTTTTTGATAAGCAATTGGCTTTTAATCTTTTACCCATAGCCCATGATAGTGATAATCCACTGCTTAACGAAAAAGCGTTGGTTGAGCAGATTCGTAAAATTACACATAATTATCAACTTGCCATTTCCATCGATTCAATTATTGCACCGGTTTTTTATGGCTTTTCGCAATCGGTTAATTTTTTAACCAATGTGCCTGTTGAGTTAGAAACCGGAAAATTTGAGCAATTTGGTATTGAATTACAGCAACAAGATTTACCTACACCGGTTGCAGAAGGAAACGTTGAAAATAGAGAAGATAGCAGCATCTTAAAAATTAAAATGGCTAATTTACGCCATAGTTATGGTCATTACGAACAAATCCAATTTTGGTCAGTTGCTGATAATGTCCGTTATTTAGGTGCATTGATGCTGATTGAGACACTTGAGATCCTGATTAATGACTATTTCTAAAATTGCTTTAGGAATTGAATATGATGGCTCTGAGTATTACGGTTGGCAAAGACAACAAGCGGTGCCATCAGTACAAGAGTGGGTCGAAAAAGCACTAAGCATTATTGCAAATAAGCCGATAACGGTATTTTGTGCGGGTCGAACCGATGCTGGCGTACATGCAACAGGGCAAGTTATCCATTTTGAAACCGATGTCGAGCGGGCAGCTGGCGCATGGACGATGGGCGTGAATTCGCATTTGCCAGACGGCATAGCTGTGCGCTGGGCAAAACCGGTTGAGAACGATTTCCACGCTAGGCACAGTGCAACAGCAAGGCGTTACCGTTATGTGATTTATAATGCCCGTTGCCGTTCGGCGATTATGGCAAAGGGCGTGTCGCACTATTATCTCCCCCTTGATGCTGATTTGATGCATCAAGCCGCTCAATTTTTATTGGGTGAAAATGATTTTTCGTCGTTCCGCGCCGCACAATGTCAATCGCTTACGCCGTGGCGAAATATTCATCGTGTTGATGTGGTTCGGCAAGGTGAGTTTATCATTGTTGATATCAAGGCTAATGCCTTTGTTCATCACATGGTCAGAAATATTGTGGGCAGTTTGCTTGAAGTTGGCTACGGTCATCAACCGAAAGAATGGATCTCGGCATTGTTACAAGCGAAAGACAGAACTCTTGCCGCAGCGACAGCTAAGCCTGATGGATTATATTTAGTTGAGGTGGATTATCCCGCGCGGTATGATATTCCCAAGATGTCAATTGGTCCGTTATTTTTGAGTGATCATTTAAACAAAGGATAATCCGATTTGTTTAATGATAAATTTGATTACAAAACTTAATTTAACTGATAAAAACTAAAAACAAAGGTTAAGAAATAGAATAATCTATTATACAATAACCCAAGCTGTGTAGTAAAAACCAGAATGAGAGACAAATAATGAGTTGGATTGAAAAAATTCTAAATAAAAATAATATCTCGTCAGATCACAAAAAGGCGAATATTCCAGGTGGAGTTTGGACAAAATGTACCAGTTGTGATCAGATCATCTATCAAGCTGAGTTAGAGCGAAATTTGCAAGTTTGCCCTAAGTGTGATCACCATATGCACATTTCTGCACGGGATAGATTATGCCGCTTTTTAGATGAAGGTTCGAATGTAGAACTTGGCACGGACCTTGCGCCTAAAGATATTTTAAAATTTAAAGATACTAAAAAATACAAAGATCGCTTAACCACTGCGCAAAAAGAAACCCATGAAAAAGATGCGATGGTCGTCATGAAAGGCACCTTGATGGGAATGCCAATTGTCGCAGCTTCGTTCGAATTTGCTTTTATCGGCGGGTCGATGTCATCGGTTGTTGGTGCTTTATTTGTTCGCGCAGCAGAACAAGCGATTGCTGATAAATGCCCACTTATCTGTTTTTCTGCCAGTGGTGGTGCACGTATGCAAGAAGCCCTATTCTCGTTGATGCAAATGGCCAAAACCAGTGCCATTTTAGCCAAAATGCAAGATGAAGGTTTACCTTATATTTCAGTTATGACCGATCCAACCATGGGCGGTGTTTCGGCGAGTTTAGCGATGCTTGGTGATATTAATATTGCTGAACCTAAAGCATTGATTGGATTCGCAGGCCCACGTGTGATTCAGCAAACGGTACGTGAAACGTTACCAGAAGGGTTTCAGCGAAGTGAATTTTTATTAGAAAAAGGTTCACTTGATATGATTGTTCATCGTAAAGAGATGCGTTCAAAAGTGGCAACGCTTATTGCTAAATTGATGAAATTACCTGACCCGTTTAATGAAATGACACGAGATGAGAGTGTATAATTAACTATGCAAGTCATCATGCCAGATAGTCAGTCTGATTTAGCAACTTGGCTCAGTTATTTAGAACAGATTCATCCCAAAACCATTGATTTAGGGTTGAATCGAGTCAAAACCGTTGCCCAGCGGATGAACTTATTGACGCCGGCACCTTATATTTTTACTGTAGCTGGCACGAACGGTAAAGGAACAACGTGCAGGGCTCTGGAAATGATGTTACTTGCAGCCGGATTTAACGTCGGTGTGTACAGCTCACCTCATTTACTGCGTTTTACTGAGCGAGTTCGTATTAATAATCAAGAATCGCGCGAACAAGATACGGTTCAATCATTGGTTGAAATAGAGCGTCAACGTTCAGATATCTCGTTAACTTACTTTGAATATGGCACATTATCTGCCCTTTATCAATTCAAACAAGCTAATCTTGATGTTGTGATTTTAGAAGTGGGATTGGGTGGACGCCTTGATGCGACAAACATTATTGACGCTGATATCGCCGTTATTACAAGTATAGCCATCGATCATGTTGATTATTTGGGTGATACTCGGGAAAGTATTGGACAAGAAAAAGCCGGAATTTTTAAATCGAAAAGTGTTGCTGTCGTTGGTGAACCAGATGTTCCTTCGGCCATTTTTGAGGTGGCAAAGCGTGTTAATTGTCCTTTATTCTCGGTTAATTCTGATTGGCAATACTCGCTTAATCCTGATAACAGTTGGGATTTTTGTTTAACAAAAAGACATTATCAACATTTACCCATTCCCAATATTCCGTTACCCAATGCAGCGACAGCGGTTGCCGCATTGAGTTATGCATCCTTAAATGTAACGCCACAAGCAATCATAACCGGATTGCAACAAGTCAGTTTAATGGGGCGTTTTCAAACTATCAAGCAGCATCCTCATGTTATTGTTGATGTTGCGCATAATCCGCATGCGGCGCATTATTTACAATCACAACTTGAGAGTTTGAAAAATCGTCAACAACAGGTAGGCAGTGTGCGATTTGTGGTTGGCATGTTAAAAGATAAAGATATTAAAATGACGTTATCTGCTTTAAAAGGCGATGTGTGGTACTGTGCTTCATTGTATGGTGAGCGTGGAGCGAATGCGGCAATGTTACGTGATTGTCTTTACGCAAATGGTGTGACTGAAATCACCGTATTTGATGATGTCAGTCAGGCTTTTACTGCGGCAATGCAAGATGCGCAACCGGAAGATATTATCGTCGTATGTGGATCATTTTATACTGTCGCAGATGTACTTAGCCAATTAAATGATCTTAATGTTTAACTTAAATTACTATGTTAACTAACTTTAACTGTGTCGAAAATGCCTAATCATCGAGAAAAAGATAACAAAATTAGAAATCAGCTAATTGGTTTTGCAACATTTCTGCTTATTATGGCAATCATCATGCCATGGTGCTTGACCGATAAATCCAAGCAGCGAGCCCAGACGACCCCGATTTTACAATCGAATGTTGTAAGTCAATTAAGTCACGAGCAAAATATCGATACCAATACGCTTGATGCAATTGGCAACGGAAATTCGACCAATACACCCGATATCCCTTATATCCCAGATGATGATGCCATTAATGCACTCCAGCCTTCGGATAAATCGGTAGACGTGCCCGATGAGACAATCAATGACTCAGCGCCTACCACGGTCGATGGGAAAGCGTATATTATTCAATTGGTGGCGTTAAAAAATAGACAAAAAATTGATGAGCTCGTTGCGTTATTAAGATTAAATAACTATGACGTTGTTTTAGTGCCTAAAAACCCATCGCCAAATCAAGCGGTGAAACTGCAAGTTGGTCCTTATGCAAAAAAAGAACAAGCTGAACAGGTCATTATCGATTTATATAATTTAACGAAATTAAATGGTCTTATCGTTACAAACTAAGCACATTACCGAAGATTCCGGTTTTAATACATAAAATTATTGGTATACAAACAGAGTTATTATTATGAATTGGGTTGATTTTACTATTATTAGCATCATCGGATTTTCCGCATTAGTTAGTATTGTTCGCGGATTTGTAAAAGAGGCCTTGTCCCTGATTAGCTGGGCACTTGCCTTTATCATTGCTAGCCAATTTTATGAATACATTACCGAGTATTTAACCTACTTTCATAGTGATCAGATTCGTAATGCGGTCGCCATTGGTATTTTATTTATTGCAACATTATTGGTTTGTTCGATCGTGACCTATATCATTAGCGATCTTGTCCATAAAACGGGACTATCTGGAACTGACAGAGTATTAGGGATTTGCTTTGGTATATTAAGAGGCATTTTAGTTGTCGCAGCGATACTCTTTTTTGTTGATACCTTTACCCCGTTATCCAAAAAAACTGATTGGACTGAATCCATATTGATTCCTCATTTTAGTTATATCATTCGTTGGTTCTTTTATTATTTACAAAATTCCTCTTCATTTTTAGCTTATCCTGTTTAGAATTAAATGGGTCGGTGATTGATTCATCGCGACTTTTCATGATTTATTTATGCAGCGTATAATAATTGGAGTTATATTATGTGTGGTGTGGTAGGTATAGTTGGAACAAGTACAGTTAACCAGTCCATTTATGATGCATTAACTGTATTACAGCATCGCGGACAAGATGCGGCGGGTATTGTGACCATCGATCAACAAAACTGTTTTCGATTACGTAAAGCAAATGGTCTTGTTAAAGATGTTTTTCAAGAACATCACATGCAGCGGTTGCAGGGGCATGTGGGTATAGGGCATGTACGTTATCCGACGGCTGGAAGTTCAAGCCCGTCAGAAGCACAGCCATTTTATGTCAATTCTCCTTATGGTATTGCCCTTGCACACAATGGTAATTTAACCAATACCGATGAACTGCGTAAAGCCATATTTAAGCAAGCTCGCCGTCATATTAATACCAAATCAGACTCTGAAGTTTTACTCAATATTTTTGCTAGTGAACTCGATAAATTCCCTACCTATCCTCTTAGTGCCGATAATATTTTTGATGCAATAAAGCAGGTTAATCAAATAATCAAAGGTGCATATGCTTGCGTTGCTATGATTATTGGACATGGACTTGTTGCATTTCGGGACCCATTTGGTATTCGTCCGCTTGTCATTGGTAAACGTGAGCTGGATAATGGTAAAATTGAATATATGGTCGCTTCAGAAAGTGTGGCCCTTGATATATTGGATTTCGAGTTAGTTCGAGATGTTCAACCCGGTGAGGGGATATATATCACAGAAGATGGGCAGTTTTACGCTTGCCAATGTGCTAATCATCCTCAGCATTATCCTTGCATTTTTGAATATGTCTATTTTGCAAGGCCTGATTCTTTGATGAATGGTATCTCTGTTTATCAAGCACGCATTCTTATGGGACAAAAACTCGGTCATAAAATAGCGAGAGAATGGAAAGATCTCGATATTGATGTGGTCATTCCCATTCCTGAAACCTCGTGCGATGCCGCACTCGAAATCGCTCGGATTCTCAATAAACCTTATCGGCAAGGTTTTGTTAAAAATAGGTATGTAGGTAGAACCTTTATTATGCCGGGACAAACAGCGCGTCGTCGTTCAGTCAAACGAAAACTCAATGCTAACCGGATTGAGTTTGAAGGAAAAAATGTTTTACTCATCGACGATTCGATTGTTCGAGGTACAACATCGGAAGAAATCTTAGAAATGGTACGCTCAGTTGGCGCTAAAAAGGTGTATCTAGCCTCTGCCGCACCAGAAGTTCGCCATCCTAACGTTTATGGTATTGATATGCCGGTTGCAAGTGAATTAATTGCTTACAATCGCACTGTTGAGCAAATTGCTCAAGATATTGGTGCCGATAAACT
>JAVSBY010000028.1:0-4327 GCA_031960925.1 Gilliamella sp. CRA003912 | reverse complement strand
AGAAAGAGCGCTTTGTTATAGAGGAAAAGTAGACTTTATAAAAACTAATCATTGATGATCATTCATCATACTAAATTAGTTTATACTCAGATCAGCGATTATTAGAAATGATATTGTGGATTTTGTATAACAAGCGTTTAAATATGAATAAAGCAGTCGTTATAGATATTACTCAATATCAAAAACGACTGCGTGTTTGTTTATGACTTTCCATTTTATGTTGAAATGATAAAGTGATATTCCATAAGTTTGCGATTCTGAGCTTGTTTTTTTGTATGCAGGCCTTGGATCTTGTGAAATAACTTGTGAAATAAGTTCTGCTAACTGAGGATAAGTTGACTGATACTTTGCGATAATTGGGCATACTTCTGGAGCAAATTCGACGGTAAGCATATCGTTTGGAATAAGCTGTGCATAGCCTGCTTTTGCATCTGGATGACTGTCACTGTACGGTAAATAAGGTTTAATATCAATAATTGGCGTACCATTGACCAAGTCAAGGCTGCCTAGTTTTAAAATAATCTGTTTCTTTTCAACAATTATGTCAAGCAGCTCAACAGCAGACATACCAATATGATTGGGTCTAAATGGCGATCTACTTGCAAATACTCCGATGCTCTTGTTGCCACCAAGTCTTGGTGGTCTGACCGTCATATTCCATTTATCATTTTCGATGTGATGAAATAAAAAAAGTAGCCAAATATGTGAAAATTGTTCCAGTCCTTTGATACTTAGAGGATCGTTAAATGGTGGCAGCAAATGTAATTCCCCTTGACCAGCAGATACTAAATTAGGTTGCCGGGGGACTGCAAATTTTTCGCTATAAGGTGAGTGAATAACGCCAATGGGGTCAATTTGATATGTCATCATAAGATTATATTTTAAAATGTTTGGGTATAAAGTACTACTTTGCAGTAGCACTTTACTTTTTCAAAGACTTACCACCCGCGAACAGCACCGCCGTTAAAGATTTCATCTGCTTTTTGAGCAACCGCTTCTGTTTGATACGATTTGACAAAATTTTGAATATCTTCACTGTCTTTGTTATTTTCACGTGCAACTATAATATTTACATAAGGTGACTCTTTATCTTCGACAAAAATACCATCTTTACTTGGTGTTAGATTTGCTTGTCCAGCAAAAGCATTATTGATGATAGCAAGGTCAATTTGAGTATCGTCTAATGAACGTGGTAACATCGGCGCTTCAAGTTCGACAATTTTATAATTATAAGGGTTACTCGTAATATCAAGAACTGTCGGTAATAAACCTTTCGATTTATCAACGGTAATCATTCCCTCATGTTGTAAAAGAAGCAATGCACGACCTAAATTGGTTGGATCATTTGGAATGGCAATCGTTGAATTTGCCGGAATAAAGTAGGTTTCACCACGAGGCGAGGTCACTTTAACGCCTTCACTGGTTTCAGCTGTAATATCAATAGGCTTTAATTTATGCGAATAGCTTGCAATTGGATACACAAATGAGTTACCAACAACGGCTAACTTATAACCACGCTCAGTCATTTGTTGATCTAAATAAGGTTTGTGTTGAAATGCATTTGCATCAATCAGACCATCGTTAAGCGCTTGGTTTGGAGTAACATAGTCATTAAAAATAACTAACTCAACATCTAAATTATATAAATTTTTAGCTTGTTGTTTTACCACTTCAGCAACGTCTTGTTCTGGTCCTGAAATAACCCCTACTTTAATTGAACTAACTTGTGTGGTTTCGTCAGGTTTATTTTCTGTCACTTCATTTTTTTTACTGTCATCACATCCGGTCAAAAAAAATGTGCTAAGTAACGTTGTAATAAGAGCGAGCTTTTTAAATGTCATGATTTCCTCTCAAAATTATCAGTGATGAGTAACACGTTTTACTATCGTATTACCAATATATTGAATAATAAAAACAATAATAATTAATATAACTAAAACTGTGTTCATTATAGCAGGTTTATAGCCGTTATAACCATATTGGATCGCAAGTTGTCCTAGGCCTCCAGCCCCGACAGCTCCCGCCATTGCGATATAGCTAGCTAGCGTGATTAAGGTAATCGTCATACTATTGATTATTACCGGTAAAGCTTCTGGTAAAAGCACTTTATAGATAATTTGAAAGGGGGTTGCCCCCATTGAACGAGCGGCCTCAATTAATCCTTTCGGTATATCAAGCAGAGCATTTTCAATCATTCGAGCAATAAGTGGCGACACGCCAATACTAAGTGGAACAACCGCAGCTTGTTTGCCAATAAATGTGCCCATCAAAAATGTAGTAAAGGGAATAATCCATACAATCAAAATAATAAACGGGATAGATCGGAAAATATTAGTAATAAAAGAAATAATGCTACTTGCAAAATAACATTGTAAAATTTGTCCTTTTCGTGTTGTATATAACAATATACCTATTGGTAAGCCAATAACGATTCCCCAAAAACCCGATAAAATAATCATATAGATTGTTTCATCAGTTGCTTGCGCCATTTTAAAGATCATCGATTCATTAAATCCATTAAAAGATGAGCAGAAAGCAACGAAATTCGCCCAAAAATCAAATTGAGCTAAGTACCTTAATAAAGATTCAAAAGGTTTAAACGAAGGAATAAAATCAAACATAACCAAGAACCTCTACTTTTGTATTATTTTTTTGTAAAAACTGAATTGCTGATAAAGTACTTTTTGTATTCCCTTTCATTTCGGTTAACATCAAACCAAACTTCACGCCACCGGCATAATCCATTTGAGCGCTTATAATATTAGTATCAATATTAAATTCTTTCGCGATTTGAGCAAGTAAAGGTGAATCAACGTTAACGCCACTGAATTCCAAACGAAGTAGTGGATTTAGACCTTCTTGGTAATTTGCTTGCAGTCTACTTGCATAATCATCGGGGATATTAAGATGCAGAGTTGATTGAATAAATTGTCTTGCGATATCGGTTTGCGCATTTGAAAATATCTCTCCAACCGACGACTGTTCAACCAATACGCCATCACTGATAACTGCAACTTGATCACAAATTTGTTTGACGACATCCATTTCATGAGTAATCAGTAAAATCGTTAACCCCAATTTTTGATTGATATCTTTTAATAATGTCAAAATAGAACGGGTTGTTTCAGGGTCGAGCGCGCTGGTGGCTTCATCACATAATAGTACTTTAGGATCGCTTGCAAGGGCACGTGCTATCGCAACGCGTTGTTTTTGTCCGCCAGACAGGTTAGCTGGATAAACATCCGATTTTTCAGTCAATCCAACCAACTCGATAAGTTCATTTACTTTCTTTTTAATCACTGATTTCGGTGTGCGGCTCAATTCTAAAGGGAAGGCAACATTCTCAAATACCGTTCTTGATGAGAGTAAATTAAAATGCTGAAATATCATGCTAATTTTTCGACGTACCGCGATAAGCTGTCGGTTTGATAAGCTTGTGATCTCTTGGTTCTCAAAAAAGATTTTGCCATCGGTTGGCTTTTCTAAAAGATTTATACAACGGATAAGCGTGCTTTTCCCTGCGCCTGATTTACCAATCACACCATAAATTTGTCCTTGCGGCACATGGATATTAATGTCTTTTAATGCATATATTGGCTTATTATTATGTTCAAATACTTTGGATATATGTTGTAACTGTATCATATTATTGAAACGTAGAGTTTGAATAAAGAAATATTAAGACGTCTAGACATCTAAGTCAATAACTATTATGCTATGCATCCACAATAAACAGAAGTGAGCTAAAACGTTAAAATGAAACCTGCCATTTTTTTAGATCGTGATGGTACGATTAATATTGATTACAACTATGTACATACTATAGATAAGTTTGATTTTATTGATGGTGTTATCGACGCACTTATCGAATTAAAGAAAATGGGGTATTTACTCGTCATTACAACCAATCAATCCGGAATTGCAAGAAACGTATTTACACAAGAGCAATTTGATACATTAACTGAGTGGATGGATTGGTCCTTAATGGATCGTGGCGTTGAACTTGATGGGGTCTATTTTTGCCCACATGATCCTAAAGAGTCAGAGTGTGAATGTCGAAAACCAAGTCCAGGGATGATTTTAACGGCGGCAAAAGATTTAAATATCGATGTGGCTAATTCATATATGGTTGGTGATCGTGTTTCTGATTTATTATCGGGAAAAAATGCGGGCGTTAAAAAAACAGTACTTGTTAGAACGGGCGATGTGATTACACCCGAGGCGGAAACTGTTGCTGATTGGGTTTTAGATAGTCTTGCTGATTTACCCAATAAGCTAAAAAATGAGCAGATGAAATAAAAGTTGCGAATTTAGCTTGCTAAAAAAT
>JAVSBY010000027.1:16279-32876 GCA_031960925.1 Gilliamella sp. CRA003912 | reverse complement strand
ATAGCTTTTTGGATTATCTTTGATATCGGCATATCGATATGATCTGTTGTATTATAAGCCGCTAATTTATAGACATGGCTAAACCCATGTTTGAAAAGAAAATTTTCGATATCAAGGGCGGGGAGCAGTGTTAAATAGTTATCAAGCTCGCTATTTTCACTGCAAAATGATCGTACCGTGTTCGCATATTTCTTGCCTGCCTCATCGCCATCGGTGATTACATACCAATCAATCCCCATTTCGCTGGCATATTTTATCAGCGGTCTTAAACCACACTGTGCAAATTCAATCAGTTGTATGCCTTCTGAGCTCAGGTGATAACCACTTTGCTGAGCCAGCTCTCGAAGTAACCAAACTTCGGTTTCACCTTCAACTAACAGCCAACAACGTGCGAAAAGTGCGCGCGAGTGCCGGTAAAGGATGTGAAATAAAATGCGACGGCTATCACCAATGCTAAGTGTATTGGGCGCTATACTTTTTACCACAATGTGATCTTGTAAACGAATCAAATGATAAATACTGTCAAGGGGAAACAGTGAGACTAAATCACTTGAATTTGATGTAACAATTTTCTGAGTTGGGAGGTTGTTAAGTAAACGAAACCCGATCGATAAAATGATCGGGTGTAACAAGCTTTCGGGCTCTTCTAAAACTAAGATAGGTACAGCACTTTTTGATAATGAATAATGACCTTTGGCATCAACGATTGAATTTAAAATACTTAAAAGCACCCTGCGTAAATAATCGTTATTCAGATCATCTAAGGTATTGTTAATGTGTTCTAATGACGACCAATCTGCTGCCTGAGGGCTATTTTTCTTGGCAATATTTTTATAGTGATGACGACGCTGCTGATCAACAAAATAGTATTCAAGTAATGCACTGGCCGCTTGCAAGCCACGATGTAATTCCTCTTGAGTCAATTCGGTTGAATGGGTTTTAAGTTGATTTGATAACTGTTCAATATAATATTCAGATGATGACGACTTATGTAGGGTTGCAACATTGTCTATATTGTTATTGTCGATGTTGATGGCATTTTTTAGTCTTAATACAGGATTTAAGCTGATGAGTGTTGCAATTAAGGATTTTTCATCCTCAATATTGAACCGCTCATCCAATGAATCAACTAAAAAATGTTCACAAATGATACGTCCGTTTTGCTTAATTCCGGTAATTTTATACGTAATACGTCGTTTATGATCGAGCGATGACGAAATCACAACAGGCCAAAGTGGCTGATAATCTTGGCTATCTAATTCGTTAGGATGCGATTCACAGTAGGTGATTTTTATCAAAATGTTATCACAACACTTTGCTTGTTCATCATGATAAAAATCAGCGTCAACAAAGTGATAAAGTTGATTATCAAATGATAACAAGGTAAGTGCACTAATTAAACTCGAACGCCCCCAACGGTTTTCCCCGATAAGAACACTGAACTCGGGATTGAGTCTTAAGGATAATTGATTTATTCCTTTAAATCCGACAATATCAATTTGTTCTATCAGCATGGTGGATCCTTATTGCGTTAAAGGTGATATTTCTCCGTTCTTTTACGAATACGCTCTGCTTTTTGCTGCGTGGTATTAATTAAGTGTTTCTCATCATGAAAAATTTGTTTTAAAGGTTTATCAAAGTAGGTTTTAACAAACCGATAAATATCACGCTCGGTTAATCCAATGTTGGTCGATGAAAAATAGAGCCCAATGAGATCTTTATCACGCCAGCGTGTTGGCACTTTGTTTCTAACTTGCGCGCGATGCAAATCAATGACAGATAATTTAATGGTTTGATTATCCTCGAACAGTTGAGTATCAAGCAGAAAATGGCATAAATAGCAATCACGATGGTTGACACCCGCTAAATGCATTTTAGCAACCATCTTTGCCAAATAAGTGATTAACGCCCGTTTTAAGGTATAAGGCGGTGGCGATGTTAACCATGTTTGAGTAACATCCTCTAAACTGATGGCAGGGTTGAGATCTTCGGTAATAATAAATGAGTGACGGGTGAGGGGATTAAGTCCCTTGCGGCCAAACGCGCGTCCATTCATGGTGTTGACATTAGCCGTGGCTAAACGGTGAATGGCATCCCACTCTTGCTTGGCATCTAAAACCGGCATGCGGAAAGAGAGGAGATTTTTTAATATTTCTTTAACCGTCGTTCCTCGATGAATTTTAATAAAATACGTTGCATCATCAAAACGAAAGCGCAATGTTTTTCGCTGTTTGACAGCGCGATAGATTTCACCTGATAGGTGCTCTACTTCAACAAAAGGGTCGTTATCTTGCCATTTAATATCAAAAGGCGATTTGAGTTCTATATTATTCATGGTTTGCTGAATCCAAAATGAGGTGAGCTGCACACTTTGCTAAGTGATATAAATCCTTTTTTTCACTGTAATCGATGGCATGTTGATGCCAATCATCTCTTTGCATTTTATCGGTTATTGCGATATGTAATGCGTTATTGAGTTCAGATTGTGTGTATGGCTCGGATAATACTATTCCAGCCTTGGCATCAGCAATATGGTAAGCATACCCCGATATGCCAGAGACGATAACAGGCACACCCGCGGCCAAAGCTTCAATTAATACCATGCCAGCGGCTTCTTGCCGAGCGGGGTGAAGCAACAAATCAGCTGCGAAGAGAAAATCGGGGATATCATTACGACCACTGTAAAAACGTATCTGCTTATCAATATTTAAGCTTTTGGCTAATTTTTGATATGGCTCTGGTTTATCTTGCCCGACAATTAAATATGTCACTCGCTGTTTTAATTCGTCTGGTAGCTGAGCTATTGCGTATAATGAACGGTCAACCCCTTTACGCTTAAAATCTGAACCAATTTGAATGATGATAAAGTCACTATCACCAAGATGATTGGAAGCTCTAAATTGTTGCCGTTTCTCAATAGCTCCTTGATGATATTTACGATCCATTGCGATTCCCGGGGGTAACAGGTGGAAACGGTTGTCTTGCGTGTGATAGTGTTGTTTGAATTCAGTAATCTGCTTCTTGGTTAGCATCATCAATTGCGTTTTGCTAACGGGATTAAATACGGCATCTTCAAATGCAAGATAATGCCGGCAGCGTTTGGATAATTTATAAAAAAAGCCCTTGTGTGAGACTTTTTCAGCATAACAACTGTCTCCAGCAAAATAGACATCAAGCCCAGGCATTTTATTAAAACCGACCACTTTATCGACGGGATGAGCAAGTAAATGTTGGTGTACCCACGTCGCGTAATGTTGATTTTTACTGTGGTTAGTCAACCCTTTTTGAGGAACCTGAATAATTTCTATATTTGAGGGAATCTCACCTTGCCACGACATCACGTAAATACGAATTTGATGGCCTTGAGCTTGACATGCTTTTGCGATTTGTAAAAAATCACGCTGTAACCCACCAAATGGGAAATATTTATAAATACAAAATGCCAGTAACATGCAGATAGCCTCAATGCGAAAAGCTATAGTATATACGTAAATGCACTAAAAATGCAGGGGTATAAACAATATATAACATCTGCTCGAATCGGCATCAAACGATTTAATAACCGTAATTAGCGCTGAAAAAAATCAGTAAAGTGGATGTTTTATAACCAGTAACGCTAACAATTTAGGCTAAAATTTTGTATCATGTCGTTTTGATTCTATAAACTGAGTAGAATAAATCATGAGAAATAAAACATTGACTGCTGTTTTTCCGGGAACTTTCGATCCCATCACGAATGGACATGTCGATTTAATTACTCGAGCGTCATTCTTATTTCCCCGTTTAATTGTTGCTGTTGCAAATAGCCCAAATAAAAATACCCTATTTAATTTAGAGCAGCGCATTGATTTAGCGTCTAGCGCAGTTGAACATTTGTTGAATGTTGAAGTGATTGGATTTAGTGATTTGATGGCTGATTTTGCTGGCACACATAAAGCAACGGTGATTGTTCGCGGCGTGAGAACAACGCATGATTTTGAATATGAAAGGCAGCTTGCCGAAATGAATCGAACACTCAATCCTGATTTAGAAACACTCTTTTTAATGCCATCTGTCTCAATGGGCTTTATTTCTTCGTCAATTGTCAAAGAAGTCGCCTATCATCAGGGGGATATTTCAAGTTTTGTTCCTAAGCATGTACAAACAGCATTATTAGCACGGTTATCTTAATATAAAATGGTCAATTTTTACTCTCCTCCTAAGACTAAACGGATCACTGAAAAACTGACCGTGACAATCGATGATCTTGATGCATTTGGACAAGGTGTTGCACATCATCAAGGTAAAACCGTGTTTGTCAAATCGGCATTACCCGGTGAAAAAGTTGATATTTTGCTAACAGAAAGCAAAAAGAGCTATGCTAAGGCCAAAACCACAAAATACCATAATCAAAGCCCTGAGCGTGTCAACCCCGTGTGTCACCACTATCAAGTTTGTGGCGGCTGTGATATGCAACATATTTCTTCTCGTTTGCAGCATCAGGCAAAAGCGAATGCCTTAATCAATTTGCTGCAAAAAGAAGGCGGTTTGTCTCCGTCGGATTTATCCGCGCTGCAAACAGAGATAATTGCCGATAAACCTTATGGTTACCGTCGGCGGGCACGGCTGGCCATTAACTGGGTGAAAAATGGATTAATGATCGGTTTTCGGCAGTCAGAATCGAGCCAAATCATTGATATCCAGCAGTGCCCGATATTGACTCATGAATTAGAATCGTTACTCATTCCACTGCAAAACTGCTTACGCCAACTCAAAAATAAAAAGGGATTAGGGCATGTTGAGTTAATTTCGGTTGAAAGTGGGGTGATTGTGTTATTAAGACATGTTACGCCGCTTAATGATGAAGATAAGGACAGATTAACGCGATTTGCCGAGCAAAATCAGGTTTCATTTTATCTGCAAGGTGAACACTGCGTTGCGTTAACAGACAATAACGAGCATTATTACGAGATTGAACAGTTACAATTAACATTCAGTCCTCTCGATTTTATTCAGGTAAATCGAAATATTAACCAAAAAATGGTTGCCAAGGCGTTAGATTGGCTCGCGTTAACTCCAACCGATCGGGTGCTTGATCTGTTTTGTGGTATGGGTAATTTTTCACTGCCAATCGCTGTAAAGAGCCATTTTGTGATAGGTATTGAAGGAGTAGATGCGTTAGTTGAAAAAGCAAAATTAAATGTGATACGAAATCAAGGCATATTAAATAACGCAAAGATTGATTTTTTTGTTAGTAATCTTGATGATAATCAGCCATTTGAAATGTTAAACCAACACGATTTAGTGCGTGTTAATAAGGTGTTACTCGATCCGGCTCGTTCAGGTGCATTGAATGCGATAGCGAAAATTGTAAAGATTCAGCCATCGCATATTGTTTATATTTCATGTAATCCCGCAACCTTAGCCAGAGACAGCAAGCAATTGATTGAGGCTGGGTATCGTATTGTACAAATGGCTATTTTGGATATGTTTCCACAAACGAAACATGTTGAATCTATGTTATTGTTTATGAAATCAGGGTCATAAATTATGGTATCAATAAGAGGTGCTCATCAACACAGCGAAGAGCATTATTCGCTAGCGCAATTTGATGTTGAACAGTGGGCTGTGCAAGAGTTGTTATTAACCAATCCGGCAGCGTACCAAAAATTTAAACATGTCTGGGATTTTTGTTTTGAAAATAGCGCAGGTGCGCCAGAGCAGATGCTCTGTTTTCAAAATGCGGTTGAAATGGTTGAAATTTTATCCGTCCTTAACATGGATATTGATAGTTTGTGTGCTTCACTGCTCTTCCCTTTTCTTGATGCGAAAATTATTCGACGCGAGGATATTCAAGAAGATTTCGATCGCGAAATAGTCCATTTAGTGTCGAGCATTGTTCGAATGAAAGAGATCCGCCAGCTACGTGCAATACGTAATGGTCATGCGACAACGGAACAGATAGATAGTATTCGTCGTATGTTACTTGCGATGGTTAATGATTTCCGCAGCGTGGTCATCAAACTGGCTGAACGAATTACCTATTTGCGTAATTTAATGAATGCGACCAAAGAAGAACAAGTTCTTGCGGCAAAAGAGTGTTTTAATATCTATGCACCTTTGGCTAATCGGTTAGGTATTGGCCAGCTCAAATGGGAGCTAGAAGATTTTTGTTTTCGGTATCTTCATCCCGATGAATACCGTTTTGTCGCCAAAAAATTGCATGAAAAACGTTTAGTTAGAGAATCTTACATCAATGATTTTGTTAGCCATTTACAATCGTTAATGGATCGCGACAACATTCGCGCCGAAGTTTATGGACGGCCTAAACATATTTACAGTATTTGGCGTAAGATGGAGCGTAAACACCTTAAATTCGAACAGCTTTATGATATTCGTGCGGTCAGAATTATTTGTGATCGTGTTGAGGATTGCTATGGCGCGTTAGGGATTGTGCATAGCCATTATCCTCATATAGCCAAAGAGTTTGACGACTATGTAGCTAATCCTAAACCGAATGGCTATCAATCAATTCATACTGTTGTTTATGGACCGTTTGAAAAAACAATCGAAATCCAAATTCGTACCGAACAAATGCATAACGATGCAGAGCTAGGTATTGCCGCACACTGGAAGTACAAAGAAGGCAGTACCGATAAGATGACTGCTTATGATCAGCGTATTTCATGGCTGCGTAAACTGCTGACGTGGCAACAAGAAATGTCAGAGAGCGGTGAAATTCAAGAGACAATCCGAAGCCAAATTTTTGATGACAGAGTTTATGTCTTTACTCCTAAAGGCGATGTGGTTGACTTACCAACAGGATCAACCCCGCTCGATTTTGCCTACCATATTCATAGTGACGTAGGGCACCGCTGCATTGGCGCCAAAGTGAGTGGTCGCATTGTTCCCTTTACTTACGTATTGAAAATGGGCGATCAAGTTGAAATTATTACGCAAAAACAATTGAATCCAAGTCGCGACTGGCTAAATCCAAATACCGGTTTTGTAAATAGCAGCCGTGCTCGAGCAAAAATCCAAGCTTGGTTTAAAAAACAAGATCGCGAAAAAAATGTTGCCGCAGGCAAACAGATTCTTGAAAGTGAACTTGAGTCATTGAATTTGAATGTAAAAGATGTCGATAAACTTCTGATCAATAAATACAATGCTCATTCCTTCGATGAGGTGTTAGCTGGCATTGGCAGTGGTGATGTACGAATTAATCAAATGATTAATTTTTTAAATGCACATTTTAATAAACCAACCGCAGAGCAAGAAGATGAAGCAGTATTAAAACAGTTTACTCAAAAATCGAATTTACAAACCAAAAATACCCATAAAAATAATAGCGAAATTATTGTGGAAGGTGTCGGTAATTTAATGCACTCAATTGCCAATTGCTGCCGTCCTATACCCGGTGATGGTATTGTTGGTTTTATTACACAAGGTCGCGGCATTTCAATTCACCGTGCCGATTGCGAGCAGTTACTGGATCTCAAAAGCCATGCACCAGAACGAATTGTCGATGCGCAGTGGAGCGGTGATGGACAAGGCAGTTATGCTATGGTTATTCGCATTGTTGCAAATGATCGTAGCGGTTTATTACGTGATATCACAACCATTTTAGCGAATGAAAAAGTCAATGTGTTAGGCGTTGCTAGCCGCAGTGACATAAAGCAGCAACTGGCAACAATTGATATGGATATGGAAATTTTTGATCAAGATTCGCTAACGCGTGTACTGAGTAAAATTAAACAAATGCCCGATGTAATTGAAGCAAAGCGTTATTCAGGGTGATAGCTCACATATCGGTAGTTAGCAAGATGAGGTGTTAACGCGCACCTCATCTTGCTATTATATTGATGACAAAATCAGCTAAATAGACATGACATTATTTGGTTCTCGTCAAAATCTCAAACTGATAATCATAAGGATTTTTATCATCGGCCTGATGATTTTCTTGATAGGCAGATTGCCACTTACCATCCGAATAATCAGGAAAGCATGTATCACCGGCAAGCTCTGCATCAATGTGTGTCAGATAAAGGCGATCAACGATGGGTAATACTTGACGATAAATATTTCCGCCACCAATGATAAACGCCTCTTCAGAGGATGATTGTTTTGCCATTGTTATCGCTTTATCAATCGAGGAGGTCCATGTGATTGCAGGATTATCACTGAGTTGTGGATCTCGACTGATAATAATGTTATGTCGATTCGGTAATGGTCGACCAATTGATTCAAATGTTTTACGGCCCATAATAACCGGTTTGTTTAGCGTATTTTTTTTAAACCAAGCTAAATCAGCAGGCAAATGCCAAGGCATTTTGTTATTCAGGCCAATAACGCGTTGATGGGCCATCGCCACAATAATGCTTAAAACCATTTTTGTTTCCTTTTTTAGTTAATGGCAAAACCCAATTGTTTAATTCGTTGATTGACGTGCTCAGGGAATTGCGTTTGTTGCCACAGTTCTTCACTCAATGTGTGGAGTGATTTTGTCTGACCGGATACAATCCACTTAGCCACTTCGCTGGCCACATCAGGATACACAACAGGTTGTGGCGATGTGAGTTCTAACCAAGACGTGAGTTTTTCACTGTTTAAATGATACATAACTGTTGCTAAATCCAATTTATCAAGGCATTTAGCATTGTAAATTTGTTCAAATTGGCCAGCAACCGGCTTGGTTAAAATCTTTTTACCAAGGACTAACGCTTCCGAGATTAATGCAAAGCCTGTGTTTGCAATAATTCCGGAACAGGGGATCAAGCTGTCAGTAAATTTATCTCGTCCAAGCGGGTTAAATTCTATATTTCCCTGCTGTGAAGGACTTTTAATTTCAGGGTGAAAGCAGATAAAACGTTGATGTGTAAAAGGCGTAAGCAGTGCTTTGATATCTTGCAATGACTCGAAAGGAAGATACACAATAATGCTGCCATCTTGTTCTGGCGTTGAATGTAAAGGATCGATCATTGGGGGCAATAAGCTTTGACCGAAATGAAACCAATGCAATCCAATCGGGTCAGAGACAGGCGCATAATATTTCATGATGACATTGGCAAGTAAGCCATATTCTTTCGGTTTTAGGTATTGGCAAATAGATTGATTGCTAATACCCAAACATTTTCGATTCTGATGATGAGCGGCCCAAGCGCTGACGGGTTCAAAATCGCTAATTACGCAATCATAACGCGATAAATCAAGTTCACGCACATCTTTAATCAACCGAAAAGCACGAATACGTTGAATGGTTTTGCGTAAATTGATTTTGCCATTTAACGTTGCAAAACTGACGCCTCTAAACGTTTTATAATTGCCGAAAGCTTGCATGTCAAAGTAATCTTTCGGATCACGTCCACTTAAAATATAATCAACATCGGCACCTGCTTTTTGTAATGCATTTGCCAGCGTACGACAACGGCTAATATGCCCATTGCCCGTTCCTTGAATACCATAAAGAATTTTCATATTATATTCGCACGTTTTGTTTTGCTAAATATAATAGCAGAACATTAGCTAATCAACTTATTTATTTAGTTTGAAGGATTGAATTTATATGATATGGGCTAACAAGTCATTAATACTTGTCCTATTTTGTTCTGAGTATATTAGATTTTTTTGTGGTATTGTCTGATGCTTTCCGCAACAATACGGCTGCGGAAAGCCTGATTGATATTAGGAAATTCGCATTCCTGGCATTGCCCCATTATCCGGAGATAAAAGGTAAATGCCCTGTTTATCGTCTTGGCCACTTGCACAAAGCACCATACCTTCTGAAACACCAAAACGCATTTTACGCGGTGCTAAATTAGCTACCATAACGGTTAAGCGTCCAACTAATACTTCAGGGTCAGGATAATACTGCTTAATACCCGAAAACACATTGCGGGTTTCATCGCCAATATCGAGTGTTAATTGTAATAATTTATCAGAGCCGACAACAGCCTTAGCTTCTTTAATTAATGCAATGCGCATATCGACACTTGCAAATTGGTCAAAATTGATTGTCTCAGCAATTGGTTCTGCAATTTTGGACTGTGCCTGTGTCACTGACGCGGCTTGTTGTTTTGACTCTTCAATCATCGCTGTAATTTTATCCATATCAATTCGATTAAATAAGGCTTTGAACCCATTGATACTATGATCGATTAATGGCGTATTTAAGGTATTCCATTCTAATTGACTATTTAAAAATGCTTCACAGCGCTCCGCTAAGGCGGGAACGATCGGTTTTAAATAGGTCATTAAAATGCGGAATAAATTAATTCCCATTGAACAGATATCTTGCAAGGCATTATCTTGGCCTTCTTGTTTAGCAACCACCCATGGCGCTTTTTCATCGATATAACGATTTGCTTCATCGGCAAGCGCCATAATTTCTCGAATCGCTTTGCTCGATTCTCGTTGTTCAAAATAATGAGCGATTGTCTCCGATTTTTCGACAAATAATGCATAAAGTTTAGGATCTGCAATTTGATCAGATAACTTGCCATTGAATCGTTTATTAATAAAGCCAGCTGTGCGCGATGCGATATTGACAACTTTATTAACTAAATCGCTGTTCACACGTTGCACAAAATCTTCAAGATTTAAGTCAATATCATCGATATGTGGTGACAATTTTGCCGCATAGTAATAGCGTAAACAGTCTGGATCAAGGTGCGCTAAGTAAGTACTTGCTTGAATAAAGGTACCGCGTGATTTTGACATTTTAGCGCCGTCAACCGTGACATAGCCATGCACAAATATGTTTGAAGGTTTGCGGTATCCGCTTCCTTCTAACATGGCTGGCCAAAATAAGCTATGAAAATAGACAATGTCTTTACCAATAAAGTGGTAAAGCTCAGTCGTTGAGTCTTTATTCCAGAAGTGATCAAAAAGAGGTTTATTATGCTTATTACAATAGTTTAAAAATGAACCCATATAACCAATTGGCGCATCAAGCCAAACATAAAAATATTTACCCGGCGCATCTGGAATTTCAAAACCAAAGTAAGGGGCATCTCGGCTAATATCCCAAGGTTGTAATCCAGCTTCAAACCATTCTTGCATTTTATTGGCTACTTGCTCTTGTAGCGTACCAGAACGAATCCATTCTTGTAGCATGTTTGAAAAAGCAGGAAGATCAAAAAAGAAGTGCTCAGACTCTTTCATAATTGGTGTTGCACCAGATACCACCGATTTAGGATCAATCAAATCAGTCGGATTATACGTTGCGCCACAGACTTCGCAGTTATCACCGTATTGATCGACCGCTTTACAACGAGGACAGGTTCCTTTGACAAAGCGATCAGGTAAAAACATCTGTTTTTCGGGATCAAAAAGTTGTGAAATGACTTTTGTTTTAATATAGCCATTTGCTTTCAACTGTTTATAAATGTGCTGCGCAATTTCTCGGTTTTCTGGGCTGTGAGTTGAATGATAGTTATCATAACTAATGTTAAATCCAGCAAAATCACGTTGGTGTTCGGCATTGACTGCATCAATCATTTGTTCAGGTGTAATACCGAGTTGTTGTGCTTTTAACATAATTGGTGTGCCATGTGCATCATCGGCACAGATAAAATAGATCTCATTGCCACGCATACGTTGGTAACGAACCCATATATCGGCTTGAATATGTTCAAGCATATGACCTAAGTGAATCGAACCATTCGAATAAGGGAGAGCACAAGTTACCAATATTTTGCGTTGAGTTGTCATGTTTGTTTGTTACCTTTCGTTACACAATAGCGGAAATAGTACATCAATCGTGGGATTATCTCCAGATTTATGCCATAATTTTATAAAATATAAAAGCGTTGGAAAAGGTAAACATGATTGATGTCAAAGGCAGGCTTGCGCAATTTTCACATTTCACATTACAAAAAAATCTGATTGAGCTTGGCGCAGTAAAAAACTGCCGGATAGAGAATGGCCAATTGTTGATAGACTTGGTGATGCCGTTCGCATGGCAAACTCCGTTTGAAACACTGAAATCGACGATGACGCCTGAATTAATAAAATATAATGGTGTTGATGACGTAAAGTGGTCACTGACTTATGATATTGCAACATTAAAACGGGCGAACGGTCAGCAGGCTATTAATCGAATTAAAAATATCATTGCAGTTAGCTCGGGTAAAGGGGGCGTTGGTAAATCCTCCACGTCAGTGAATCTGGCTCTTGCACTGCAACAAGAAGGGGCAAGTGTTGGGATTTTAGATGCAGATATTTATGGTCCTTCTATTCCAACGATGTTAGGTACCCAAGATCAGCATCCACTATCACCGGATAATCAGCATATGGCTCCCATTATGGCTTATGGACTAGCTTCTAATTCGATTGGTTATTTGGTTGAACAAGATGGCGCGATGGTGTGGCGTGGTCCAATGGCTAGTAAAGCATTATTGCAAATATTGCAAGATACCCTTTGGCCTGAGCTTGATTATTTAGTGATTGATATGCCACCTGGTACTGGCGATATTCAGCTTACGCTTGCACAAAATATTCCCGTTACTGCTGCTGTTGTTATAACAACACCACAAGATATCGCCTTAATTGATGCAAAAAAAGGGCTAACTATGTTCAATAAAGTCAATATCCCAACGCTTGGGGTAATTGAAAACATGAGTTACCATATTTGCGAAAATTGTGGTCATCATGAAGCTATTTTTGGTGAAAATGGAGCAACACAGTTAGCTGAGCAATTTCATACAAGGTTGTTAGGTCAAGTCCCTTTACATCGCTCATTGAGGCAAGATTTAGATGAAGGTAAACCCACCGTTGTTAATCAACCGAATGGTGAGTTTAGTCAAATTTATCGCCAAATTGCTAGCCGAATAGCATCTGAGCTGTATTGGCAAGGCACGAGAGTGCTAGCAGACATTGCTTTTAAAGCGGTATAAGTGAGTTATTTTTCCGTTGCATCGTCAATGCGTTGTAACGGAAATTAGCTCATTATTTTGTCGCGAAACATAAAAAATACTGCGCCCATTAAACACAGACCAGCCCAAATATAGTCCATCTTAAAGGGTTCTTTTAAAATATAAATTGAAAAAGGGATAAAGACCGATAGACTGATCACTTCTTGAATAATCTTTAACTGCCCAGCGCTTGCAACTTCATAGCCAATTCGATTGGCGGGCACTTGTAACAGGTACTCAAAAAGAGCGATTCCCCAACTGATAAATACCGCAACTATCCACATTTGATTATGTAAGAAACGTAAATGTCCATACCAAGCAAATGTCATAAAAATATTACTAAACGTTAGTAAACAGACCGTAATGAGAAGTTGATTCATGATAAAGATACGAATAAGGGTATAGGTAACATAATTATATACCTAAACATTTTTTAGCGGCAGTCAATTTAACCAATAGATGTTGATAAATAATTTGCTATGTGCCTTGTTTATTTTGCATCTGTAACGATTTCTAGTATAGTAACGCTATCCCAATTTCTTAAATAAGAAATCATAAAAAACGCCATGCCCATTTATCAAAAAATCTTGCTAATTGCTTTGGTTGGGTTGCTGAGCTCAAACACGGCCACTGCGAATGATAATAAACAGCTACAATTTCTTCGTCAGTCTATTCAAGAGCAGGAAAATAAACTTGCTGAACAAAAAAAACAGCGGTTACAGCTGGTCAATGATTTAAAACAACAAGAAACAGAAATTGCAACGTTACTCAGTGCGATTGAAAAAAATAGTGTCTCACTCAAGAAAGTAGAAAACGAAATCAATGGATTAACTAATCAAGTCGCCAAATTACAAGTCAAACAAAAACAACAACAAGATGTTTTGGCTAAGCAATTAGAAATGGCGTTTCGGTTAGGACGAACAACCGGCATGGAGCTTATTTTTTCTGGTGAGCAAAGTCAGCGCAACGAACGTATTATAGCTTATTATGGATATTTAAACGAAGCCAGACTCGAGCAAATTAACCTATTAAAAGAGACCAAATTGCAGCTCAATGAGAAAAAAACTGCACTGGAAAGTAAAAAAACAGCGCAAAGAGAACTGCAAGAAAAGCAAAAAGAGGTTCAAGAAGGCTTAGAGAAAAATCGTCAAAACCGTCAAAAAACGATTTCATCTCTTGATTCTTCGATGCAGGTTAATCAGCAAAAATTGAGTGAGCTGCGTGAAAACGAAAGCAAACTCCAAGCACAAATTGTTCAAGCAGAAAAAGAAAGTCGACGCTTAGCGCAGGAAGAAGCGCGGCAAGCTCGAGAAATAAAACAAAAACAAACTACCTATAATTATACCCCAAATGCCAATGAGCGAGCATTAATGGCCCGGGTTAGCGGTATTGGTAAACCACAAAACTTGTTAAGCTGGCCGGTTCCTGGTCAAGTTGTTCATCATTTTGGTGATGCGCTGCAAGGTGAGTTACGCTGGAAAGGGATGGTCATCAATTCAAAAGATGGCACAGAAGTGCGCGCTATTGCAGATGGACGGGTAATTTTAGCAAGCTGGTTACAAGGGTATGGCTTTGTTGTGGTACTTGAGCATGGTAAAGGCGATATGAGTTTATATGGTTATAATCAGCGTGTTTTGGTTGAGGTTAATGATAAAGTTCACGCAGGTCAGCCAATTGCGTTAGTCGGTTCAAGTGGCGGGCAAAGTACGCCATCACTCTATTTTGAAATCCGCCGAGATGGTAGGGCATTAGATCCTAGCTTATGGTTAACACGATGATAAATTTAAAAAAATGGGCTTTTTTTAGTTGTTTTCTTCTTTGCTTATTTGCATCTCAATGTGTTTTGGCTGCTAAATTGGCGATTGTAATTGACGATTTTGGTTATCGAAAACATAACGATGAACAAATTATATCACTTTCCCCTTTTATTACGGTTGCGGTTTTACCCAATGCGCCAAATGCAAAACAAATTGCTAAGCGTGCGCATGAAAATGGCAATGATGTCATCATCCATTTACCGATGGCACCCATCAGTAAACAGCCTTTGGAGGTCGATACGCTATTTCCATCGATGGATGAAAGACAAATTGAACGTATAATTAATAATGCGGTTGAACGAGTACCTTATGCAATAGGGGTAAACAATCACATGGGGAGTTTAATGACCGCTGATCTTGCTGGCATGCAGCGGGTAATGAAAGCGTTATCCAACTCGGCCTTTTTTTTCTTAGACAGTAAAACAATTGGCAAAAGCAAGGTTAAAGAATCTGCTGCGATGTATGATGTGCCAATCATTACTCGTGATGTTTTTCTTGATGATAAACAGATTGAAAGCGCGATTAGTCAGCAGTTAGACTTAGCTATCGCGGTTGCACGTAAGCGCGGTGAGGCGATTGCAATTGGGCACCCTCATCCGCAGACTGTGAGTGCGTTGAAAAATAAACTTGCAAATTTGCCGGCAGATATTGAGCTTATTAAGCTCAGTCAACTAGTGACGCCATCACCTGTCAAACCCAAAGTGACATTAAATATGATCATCGAAACCTATCAAAAAAAATGGCAACAGGTTCTTGCTCTTTATGCCTTAGATAAAGAGTAAGTGTTTTTCTCTAAAGTTCGGTGCCGTGTCTGCACTTGTTTTCCTCTATTTTTAAACATATCAGCGAGCTGCTCGACAATGTAAACCGAGCGATGTTGCCCACCAGTGCAACCGATTGCAATGGTTAAATAGCTACGATTATTTTTTTCAAGCATGGGTAACCAGTGTTGCAAGTAACTTGCAGTTTGATAGATAAAGTTATTAACTTCCCAATGTTTAGATAGATATTGCTTAACATCTTCATCAAGGCCAGTGAGTGGACGTAAACTAGGATCCCAGTGTGGATTAGGTAAAAAGCGGACGTCAAACACAAAGTCAGCATCGGTTGGCAGCCCATACTTAAAACCGAACGATTCAAAAATAATTGTCAGTTCACGTTCTTTTTTACCCAGAATTCGCAAGCGTAATATATCAGAAAGTTCGTGAACGGATAGATTGTCGGTATTGATGATCAAATCGGCGTGTGCTTTTAGCGGCTCTAAGTATTTTGCTTCGAGATCAATAGCTTCTTCTAGCGAGTTTTTTTCGTTGGAAAGCGGGTGTATTCGCCGCGTTTCGCTATAACGACGAATTAACGTATTACGCTGGCAATCAAAGAAAATCATTTCTGGAAAAACAGTGTCAGGAAGCCGCTGAATAATATCATCATTGAAACTAAAGTTACTCGGAAGATTACGAATATCAATACTAACCGCAACCGGGGTATTACTATGTTTTAATGAACTGGCAAGTTCGGGTAACAAAACCACAGGGATATTATCAACACAGTAAAATCCCATATCCTCAAGTGCTCTTAGTGCAATCGATTTTCCTGAACCTGAACGGCCGCTGACAATCATTAAAATCACGGTTTTATCCCTCGCTGTTTGATGATGCAATTATATACTGCTCACTTTGTAAAAAGCAAAAAATGAACGGCTTATAACGATGGATAATTCAGCATTTTTTAACTATTTTTATTAATGAAATGATTGTTTATATTAATGTTAGTTATGATCAGATATACATTATTTGCGTGTTATAAAATTGCATGCTAAATTGATTAACCCTATAAATATTTGAACGATGTTATCTATGAATGAAAAGAAAAATTTATCAATCAACAAAA
>JAVSBY010000027.1:0-16179 GCA_031960925.1 Gilliamella sp. CRA003912 | reverse complement strand
TACTTAAAAAATTACTTGCAGTGACACCAAAAAAATTAGTCACGCCGTCTGTTATATTTGTCAGTATGGTGTGTCATATTGCATCCGATTCGGCCTATGTAATTTTAATGCCCGTATCCGCGATGATTTTTTATGCGTCTGGTCGTCACCCATTAGCTGGTATCGCCGCTGCTTTTGCTGGACTTGCTGGTGGATTTAGTTCAAGTTATACCCCATCGATTATTGACCCAATTATGCAAGGTTTTACCCAAAGTGCAGCGCAAATCATTGATCACACATATCAAGTGAATGTGCTTTGTAACTATTTTTTAAGTTTTGGCGGAACCTTTTTTGTTTTAGCGGCTTGTTGGTTTGTCACAGATAAAATTGTCGAGCCACGTTTGAATGCAAGTATGCCACTCAATAGTGATTTACAATCTGAAAATCCATCAAGTTCCGCGGCGATTAGTGCAACAGAAACACGAGCGTTTCGTGTCGCTTCCATCATTTTTATGATTATGGCAATTGGTCTGGTTGTTTTGTTATTACCTGAACATTCATTACTACGAGCTCCAGATGGAAGCATGACCAGTAATAAAGCACCGATTATGCAAATTATCGTGCCATTATTATTCCTCTTTTTCGCGTTACCTGGATTGGTTTACGGATTTTTAACCGGCGTATTTAAATCATCCCGTGATGTTGTGCAAGCGATGGAAAAAATCACTAAATCACTGATTCCTTTTATTGTTTTTGCCTTTTTCTGTGCGCAGTTTTTGTTTGTATTTAAACACTCTGAAATTGGAACATTAATTGCGGTTGCTGGTGCAGATTTTATCAAAGCGTTAAATATGCCATCGGCAGTGACGATTTTCTGTATTATCATTTTAACCAGTATGTTAAATGTATTAATTACATCAGCCTCATCTAAATGGGCAATTTTAGCCCCGATTTTTGTACCGATGTTAATGTCAGTAGGTATTTCGCCAGAATTGACGCAAGCAGCTTATCGTATTAGTTCTGCGGTAAATGTGAGCACGCCAATGTTTGCATTTTACCCATTAATTATTTCTTACTGCAGACATTATTGTAAAGATACTGGTGTTGGTACATTAAGTTCGATGATGATTCCTTATACTGCTGCATTATTGATTGCACTGACTGCCAATTTATTCCTGTTTTGGAGTTTAGAATTACCGATTGGTTTTGATAGTGGTTATGTGTACCCTAAACCTTAGTGATAAATAGAAATTGGACCAATTATGATGAATATTACAGAACAACTTGTTGAGCGTTTTTTACGTTATGTCAGCATTCCAAGCCAAAGTGCTTTTGGTGTGGCGACCGTGCCCTCAACGGAAGGACAAAGAGAGTTAGCCAAACTACTTCAGCAAGAATTGACGGCATTCAATTTGCACGAAATTCATTTGGATGAGCACAGTATTTTAACTGCAAAATTACCCGGCAATAATCCAAGTGCACCGAAGATTGGTTTTGTTGCCCATCTTGATACCGTGGATGTTTCGTTATCCGATAAGATTCACCCTAAACGGGTGAAATTTACCGGAGAGGACATTTTATTAAATGCTGAAAAAAATATCTGGTTTAAAGTAGAAGAACATCCTGAATTGAATAACTATGTTAATGATGAGTTAATTGTTACGGATGGAACCAGCGTTTTAGGTGCCGATAACAAAGCTGCAATTGCGGTTATTATGACCATGCTTGCGCAGTTACAACAGCATAATTCACCGCACGGCGATATTTATGTTGCTTTTGTACCAGACGAAGAAGTGGGATTAAATGGAGCCAAGAAATTGGATCTTAATCGTTTCAAACCTGATTTTGCCTACACCATTGATTGCTGTGAACTTGGCGAAGTGGTGTATGAAACTTTCAATGCAGGCTTTGCAAAGATTGAGATTACCGGAGTGACAGCTCACCCAATGTCAGCGAAAGGGGTATTAGTTAATCCCGTTCGTATTGCAAATGATATCATTAATTGTTTCGATAGTTACGAAACGCCAGAACATACCGAAGGTAAAGAAGGCTATTTTTGGTTTAATGATATTATTGGTAATCAAAGCAGTACAACATTGAAAATGAATATTCGTGATTTTGATCTGAAAAAATATCAAGCTCGTAAAGCTTATATTCAAGATGTGATTGATTTTATCAGCCGCAAATACCCACGGGCGAAAATTGTGTGCAGCATATCAGATACCTATAGCAATATTGCTAACTTTTTAGGGCAAGATAGACGTTCAATAGATCTTATTTATCAATCATTTGAACAATTGAATATCAAACCAAACACGATTGCTATGCGAGGTGGAACAGATGGCTCAGCGCTGTCAGCAAGAGGATTGACCACCCCGAATTATTTTACGGGTGCACATAATTTCCATTCTTGCTTTGAATTTTTACCGTTGTCGTCCTTTCAAAAGTCATTTGACGTCACGATGAAAATCATCGAACTTGCTGCAACAACCAAATAAAATAGCAGATACAGGAAGAAGATTGCCACTATTATTATTGATAGTGGCAATATATTTAAAACAGTAACCTTGCCCTAATGGTATTTGGGACATTTTTTAATTTGGCAAGTAGCGTTTCTGCTTGACTTTGTTCGACACGGTCAATATCTATCACCACATAACCCACTTGTGAATCCGTTTGTAAATATTGCGCTGAAATGTTTAACCCTTGATCGGCAAACAAGGTATTTACCGCTGTTAATGTGCCGGGTTGATTGCGATGAATATGTAAAAATCGACTAGCACCTTTTGCCGGAATGGGCAACGATACCTCTGGAAAGTTAACCGCAGACAATGTGGCGCCGGTATCGGAGTATTTTGCTAATTTACTTGCTACTTCAACCCCAATATTTTGTTGAGCTTCACTGGTTGAACCACCAATATGTGGCGTTAAGATTACATTGTCAAATTGGCATAAAGGCGAATCAAAGGGATCTCGGTTTGTTGCCGGTTCAGTTGGAAATACATCAATGGCTGCGCCACTGAGTTTTTGATTGTCTAACGCCATTTTTAGAGCGTTAAGGTCGATGACTTTACCACGCGATGCATTAATAATGATGGCATTGGGTTTCATCATGTCTAACTCATTAGTGCTTATCATATTTAGGGTTGATGCATTTTCGGGAACATGTAGGCTGATAACATCACTTAGGCTGAGCAATTCTTTCATTGTCGAAACTTGTCTCGCGTTGCCGAGTGGTAATTTTGTTTCAACATCATAAAAGTAAACTTGCATACCGAGTGATTCGGCAAGTACGCTAAGTTGGCTACCGATATGTCCATAGCCAATTATTCCTAAATTTTTGCCTCGAGCTTCGTGCGAACCTGTTGCAATTTTATTCCATTGTCCTTTGTGTGCTTGTGCATTCACTTCGGGCACCCGTCTTAATAGTAAAATTGCTTCGGCCAATACCAGCTCGGCAACTGAGCGAGTATTTGAAAATGGGGCATTAAATACAGGAATCCCTTTCATTGCAGCGGCTGAAAGGTCAACTTGATTGGTTCCGATACAAAAACAACCAATAGCAGCTAACTTTGGCGCAGCATCGATAATTTCTTGGGATAAATGAGTTCGCGATCGTATTCCGATAAAGCGGGCATCTTTAATCGCTTGTTTAAGTTGCTCTGTTTCTAAAGCCCCTTTGTAATACTCAATATTGGTGAAACCTGCTGATTTTAATGTTTCTATTGCACTTGGGTGAATGCCTTCGAGTAATAGAAATTTATTCTCCTCTTTTGTTAATGCTTGAACAACCATTTTTTCCTCTCTTATCTTATTAAATAATAGATACAAACAACGACGAAAACTTGGCTAAGGTTTTCATCGTTACTGTTTATTTTCCTGAGTTTAATGCTTGAACTTCGTATTTATTCTATCGGTTTTTATTATTATTGTATTGCAGCGCATCATATAAAAGGCAAAAGAGATTATTTTCGTTTAATCTCTTTAACCCCTGAATGTGAACCAACTAATGCAATATCGGCGCCTTTGTTAGCAAATAACCCAACAGTTACAACGCCTGCTATACTGTTGATTTTATTTTCAAGTGCAATAGGCTCGGCAATCATTAAATCATGGACATCTAAAATAACATTGCCATTATCGGTGACCACACCTTGGCGATAAATTGGTTTACCGCCTAATTTGAACAGTTCACGTGCAACATAAGAACGGGCCATCGGGATGACTTCGACCGGCAGTGGAAATTGACCGAGCACATCAACCACTTTTGACTCATCAACAATACAGATAAACTGTTTAGCAAGCGCAGAGACAATTTTTTCTCGAGTTAACGCAGCGCCTCCCCCTTTGATCATTTGTAAGTGGTGATTGATTTCATCTGCACCATCAACGTAGATATCTAAACTGTCCACATCATTACAGTCGAGAACGGGAATGCCATAACTTTTTAATTTTTGTGTTGATGCTTCAGAGCTAGAGACCGTCCCAATAATTTGATCTTTGATGGTGGCAAGTGCATCAATGAAATGTGAGGCGGTAGAACCTGTACCTACGCCAACAATTGAGTCAGGTTTTACATAGTTGAGCGCTGTCCAACCTACTGCTTTTTTTAATTCATCTTGTGTCATGAGATCACCGTTTTTAGAGAGGATTTTTTATTAAAATAAAAATTTTGAAAGCAATATTGCTTAAGATATGGCATAGTAAACAATTGAGGAATAAAAATCATTAGAATTTTAATAAAACAAACTAGTTTTTTAGTTATCGCTATCATTTTATTAAATAAATATGCCGCATCCATTAAATTATTGATAAGAATATGAAACGTCCAGATTATAGAGCATTGCAAGCATTAGATGCCGTTATAAAAGAAAGAGGATTTGAACGCGCTGCAGACAAGTTGTGTATTACTCAACCCGCCGTTTCACAACGTATTAAACAGTTAGAAAGTTTTTTTGGCCAGCAGTTATTGGTGAGAACCATTCCGCCGAAGGCAACCAAACAAGGTGAACATCTTTTAGGTCTATTACATCAAGTTGAATTACTTGAGCAGCAATGGCTAGGGGATAATGAGCAAAATACCACACCACTCTCCTTGTCGATAGCTATCAATGCCGATTCTCTTGCCACATGGTTATTACCTGCATTAAAACCGGTACTTGATAAAAATATTCTTCGTTTTGATATTCAAGTTAAGGATGAAGAGCATACCTTAGATTTACTCCGTTTAGGTACCGTGGTTGGCGCAATTAGTATACAAGTCCAACCCTTACCAGGTTGTTTATCCAATCGATTAGGTGCATTAGATTATGTCTTTGTGGCGTCCCCTGAATTTGCTAAAAAATATTTTCCTAACGGCGTTACCCGATTATCGCTATTAAAGGCACCCGCAGTAGCGTTTGATCATCTCGATGATATGCATCAAGCTTTTTTACAAGAAAATTTCAACCTAGCACCAGGCAGTGTTGTTTGTCATATTACCAGTTCATCCGAGGCTTTTGTACAACTCGCAAAACAAGGTTCAGCTTGCTGTATGTTACCGATTTTACAAGTTGAGAAAGAGTTAAAAAGTGGGGAATTGGTTAACTTGACCGAAGGTTTGTATCAACGGCGAATGCTTTACTGGCACCGCTTTGCGCCAGAGAGCAGTGTCATGCAAAATATTTCAGAGACGCTAATTAATTATGCTCGCAACACGTTATCTCAACCTAAAGAGCCTTAGTCGTCTTATTTGAATGATGATTTTTAGATGATTTGTCATCTTACTTAAGGTCAAGGTGGCATAATTATCGTGACAATTAAAAGAGTTAATATAATGACAAGATTAAAAAATAACACTTACCTACGCGCCTTAAATTGTTTGCCTGTGGATTATACGCCAGTATGGATGATGCGGCAGGCTGGCCGGTATCTTCCAGAATATCGAGCATTGAGAGCCAAGGCGGGCGATTTTATGACCCTATGCCAAACTCCTGAATTAGCGTGTGAAGTGACAATACAGCCATTAAGACGTTTTGATTTAGATGCAGCGATTATCTTTTCGGATATTTTAACGATTCCTGATGCGATGGGGCTAGGATTACGTTTTGAAACCGGTCATGGTCCAAAATTCGACAAGGTGATAACTCAACTATCTGATATTGAAAAGCTACCGATTCCCGATCCAGAATTATCATTAACTTATGTGATGGATGCGATTCGTCTCACTCGTCGAGAACTTGCTGGTAAAGTCCCGCTTATTGGTTTTTCAGGCAGTCCATGGACCCTTGCTACTTATATGATAGAAGGCGGCAGTAGTAAAGTATTTAACAAGATTAAAAAAATGATGTATAGCGAGCCCAAAGCCCTGCATTTACTGCTTTCAAAACTTGCTGATAGCGTAGCTTTGTACTTGAATGCACAGATAAAGGCTGGTGCACAATCGTTGATGATTTTTGACTCTTGGGGCGGGGCGCTTAGCCACCGCTGTTATCAAGAATTTTCGTTGTTTTATATGAATCAAATTTTATCCCAATTAAATCGTGGTCAAAAAGGCAGTGATAATTTACAAAGTTACATTCCTGTCACCTTGTTCACTAAAGGTGGTGGGCTTTGGCTAGACAGCATTATCAAAACCGGGTGTGATGCTGTTGGTGTGGATTGGACGGTTGATCTTAGTACCATTAGCGGTCGAGGCAAAAACTTTGCTGTACAAGGAAACCTTGATCCTTCCATTTTATATGCAGATAAACACACAATCGAATCTCAAGTTGACAATGTATTGACCGAATTTGGTGCTCAACGTGGTCATGTTTTCAATTTAGGTCACGGTATTCACAAAGATATTCCGGTTGAACATGTACAAATTCTCATTGATGCTGTGCATAATCAATCAAAAAGGTTCCATCATGATTAAAAATCCAGTTCAAGTAAGATTAGAAAAATTAGCCATTTGGCAGCAGCGTGCATTTATGGCGTGTTTGTGCGAACGTATGTCGATTAATTTTGCACTTTATTGTCAAATAGCCGATAATGATAACGCGAAAGTATATAAACGAATACTTGATTTAGTTTGGGAGTCGTTACTCGTAAAAAAAGCGAAAATCAACTTTGATTTACAACTTGAAAAGCTGGAAGATATTATTCCGACAATCAATGATGATAGCCCTTATATGATTCATCCCGCAATTGATGCGTGTCAGGCATTGAGTGAGCTGTTGCACTCCTATTTGACAGATGATGTGACTGAACACTCCGCACGAGTGAGTGCGATTTCGGCTATGACAATTGCTGAATTTGAGATGACTAAATCTGATCAACTCCTGTCTGAAGAAGAACAAAAACAGTTGCCTGAAGTGATTGATGAATTTGATTTACAATGGGAAATCTTCCGTCTTTTACGTGATGAAAAAGAGCACAATATTGACCTAATTAAAGGCCTTCGGGACGATATACGAGAAACAGAAACAAGTAATATAGGTGCTTTTTTGACCAATTAAATACGGTAAATAACGATTTTTTTTATTTTTACCAAATTTCACTTTAATATTAGGTAAATATAGACTACATTTACGGTCAAAGAAAAACTAACAGCTCTTTAGATAAGATCAGCTTATTGGTCTTATCTATTTTAACTTTAACTAAAAAATATGTAAGGATATGTCCATGAATAAAACAGAACTTGTAGATGCTATTGCGAGTAAAGCGGATATCACTAAAGTTGCGGCAAAAACTGCGCTTGAAGCAACATTAGAAGCGATTACTGAGTCTTTAAAAGCGGGTGATTCTGTTCAATTAGTTGGTTTTGGTACCTTTAAAGTTAATAGCCGTAAAGCGCGTACTGGCCGTAACCCTAAAACGGGTGATGAAATTAAAATTGCAGCAAGCAAAGTGCCTGCATTTGTTTCTGGCAAAAGCTTGAAAGAAGCAATCAAGTAATTATCAATTGTCTTTTATTAAATTTTATTGATGGAAGCAATTGGGGTTAATAAGGCGAAAAACACTTATTAACCCTTGAGTTTAATCGTTTTATTATTTTATTATCACTATGCCGCTAAATCGCTAAACTTAGCATTCAACGTACCCGCTAGATCTTGCGGTGAAATTTGAATTTCAAGCCCTCGACGTCCACCAGAAACAAACATCCAATCATAAGATAACGCTTTTTCGTCAATCAGTGTTGGCAGCAATTTTTTTTGCCCAAACGGACTGATACCGCCCACTAGATATCCTGTTATTTTTTGAGCTAGAATGGGATTGAGTAAATCGATTTTTTTACAATTTAATGCTTTGGCGGTTTTTTTTAAATCGAGTTGCACATCGACCGGAAGTACGCATACGGCAAGATTTTTCTCGTTGCCATTTAAGCTGACAACTAATGTTTTGAAAACCTGTTCGGGTAAAGCGCCTAAACGAGGATCGAGTTTTTCGACCGCTTCCTTTCCAAAGTGAGTTTCATTCGGATCATGGTCATATTGATGAACAGAGAAGTTGATTTTTAATTTTTTTAATAAATTAATTGCAGGTGTCATCATTATACCTCCAAAAATGCGCCATTTAATTTATTGTCCATCTACTGAATAATCAAATAGATGGACATAGTGTGGCTAAGACGATTTTTATCAATTAATTATATGGGCTATGTTGTTCGCTAACAAGTTGATATGACCTGTAGAAGTAAACGATCACAAAAATATTCACTAGATTCGATAATGAAATAAATAGCGTAGAAATAAAAATATTTTGGTTAGCAACGACTTGCTCTAAAGCGGTAATAACAGTAATGACCAATAATGAAATCAACACCATTAAAACACTTGATTTCCAACATTTTTTAGCGAAATGATGACTTTCTAAAAATAGGGTGAAGAAACTTTTTGTTGATGGATCGACAAGTGATCCAACAAACAAATAGAAAACAGTCATCATCCCAATAAGGATAATTAGGCCACCTAAAAGTGATAAGGTGGATCCTAATGATGGAAAAATAAACCCAATTAAGAATAATGCTAAGCTCAAAATCACAATAGCTAAAATGGAGATAAGCACATAGATTATAAAAAAGCCTAAAATATTTAGTAAGATAGGAAGTAATCTTGAGATTAACATTTGAGGATTTAGATAAGCTGACCGTGATAAATTATACACAGTGGCAATCATGATAGAGTTTGTAATAAAAGAGATACATAACAAGATGAGCAATAATTTACTCAATAAAGGTAATGCCATTTGTACATCAGACATCATTAATATTTCATGTAATACAGCTTGATTAAGAAACATATCAGATAAAACAATACTTAGTATACCTAATAAAACACAAACAATAATAATTTGTAAAAATCGGTTTTTTACAAAGTTAATTGTTTGGCTAAAGATCAATGAAAATGATAATTGTGTATTCATTTTTTTTCCTATTGTCCAAGTCAACTATGTTTACGATTGTAGTTGTGAAATATCAGCCACTCTCAAAAATAAATTTTGCAACTTATTGAGTAATGATAATCGATTAAGTTTAATTTTCTCATCATCAGCCATTACCATGACAGAACCAAAAAATTGATTAACAGGCTCTTGTAGCGATGATAATTCAATTAGTGCCTCTTTATAACGTCCTTGAGAAAAATAAGGCTCAAGTTTATCACTTAAGATAACAACCTGTTTTACAAGTTCAGCTTCAGCGCCATCTTCAAGCAATGCGGCATTCACTTTTTCAGGTACGATTAATGTTGTTTTTGACAGTATATTTGAAACACGCTTGTTTGCCTCAGCAAGAGACGATGCAGCCGGTAACGTTCTAAAATGGCTGACAGCTTTAACTCTGGCATCGAAATCTGCCGGTTTAGTTGGGTTAAGTGCAAGCACTGATTGGATGGTATCAATTGCAAATCCTTGCTCTTGATACCAAGCTCTAAATCGACCTTGCATAAAGCTAACAATATCAGAGACCACGTTGCCATTGGTTAATTTATCACCATAAAGTGACGCGGCATAGTGGGTCACCTCGACTAAATCAAGAGGAAGTGATTTCTCAACAATAATACGTAAAACACCAATCGCTGCACGGCGTAATGCGAAAGGATCTTTATCGCCTTTAGGATGCTGACCGATACCAAAAATACCGACTAAAGTATCGATTTTTTCAGCGATAGAAACTGCACAGGCAACGCGCGTATTTGGAAGCTCATCCCCCGAAAAACGAGGTTTGTATTGTTCTTCAATTGCCATAGCAACGTCTATATGTTCACCATCTTTTAATGCAAGATAGCGTCCCATAATTCCTTGCGTTTCAGGAAATTCGAAAACGGTATTAGTGACTAAATCACACTTGGTCAGCTTTCCTGCACGTTTAGCGTGCTCGGTATTGGCATCAATTTTCTCTGCAATCCAACCCGATAATGCTTCTATACGTAATGCTTTATCTTTAACTGTGCCTAATTGCTGCTGGAATAGGACTGTTTCAAGTCGAGGTAAACGGTCTTCTAAACGTTGTTTTAAATCGGTTTGATAAAAGAATTCGGCATCAGCAAGTCGTGGTCTAACCACTTTTTCATTACCTGAAATAACAACGTGTGGATCTTTAGATTCAATATTGGCAACAAAGATGAAATTAGGTAATAATTTGCCTTGTTTATCATAAACAGGAAAGTATTTTTGATCGCCTTTCATCGTGTAAACGAGCGCTTCGGCCGGCACCGCTAAGAATTTTTCTTCAAATTTGGCAGTAAGCACAACGGGCCATTCAACGAGTGATGAGACTTCTTCAAGCAAGCTATCGGTGAGATCTGCTTTACCATTTAGCTTTTCGGCCGCAGCTTCTGCTTGCGCTTTGATGAGCGCTTTTCGTTTTTGATAATCGGCAATCACCTTGCCACGTTGTTCCAAAATTTCAGGGTATTCATCGGCATTATTGATGGTAAACTCTTGTTCTCCCATGAAACGATGTCCACGAATAATTCGATCTGATTCGATATCAAGAATGGTCCCAGGCACTAACTCATCACCGTATAACATGGTGACTGTGTGGCTTGGACGAATAAATTCGACTTGTCTTGCGGCCCAGCGCATAGGTTTTGGGATCGGTAGTTTACTTAATGATGCTTTGACCATGTCGCAGAGTAAATTAACAACAGGCTGCCCTTTTTGATTAAGTGTGTAGGACAACCATTCCCCTTTTTCTGTCTGAACGCGCTGCGCCTTATCAACGGTAATGCCACAACCTCTTGCCCAGCCTTCGGCGGCTTTTGTTGGCTGACCATTTGAATCAAATGCAGCACTAACAGCCGGCCCGCGTTTAATAATTTGGCTATCAAGTTGTGTATCACTTAGGTTTGCAACTTTCAATGCTAAGCGGCGGGGCGATGCATACCAACGTACTTCACCGTGCTCAATGTTAGCACTATCAAGTTGCTCGATAAAATTAGCTGCAAAACTTTCAGCAAGTGTTCGGAGCGATTTTGGTGGAAGTTCTTCAGTACCAATTTCAACTAAAAATGTTTTTTGCATGATATTTAATCCTTACTTATTTTGATGCAGTTTTGTTTGAGCTTACGACGTTTTGGCAAATAGGGAATCCGAGCGCCTCGCGCGATGCGTAATAAGCCTCAGCCACCATTTTTGTCAATGTTCTAATTCTCAATATATAACGTTGACGCTCAGTGACTGAGATCGCTTTACGTGCATCAAGTAAGTTAAAACAGTGTGCGGCTTTTAATATGCGTTCATAAGCCGGTAACGGTAACGGTTTTTCAAGTTCAAGCAAGAGTCTTGCTTCTTTTTCATGTTCATCAAAACAGTAAAATAAAAAGTCAGTGTTGGCATATTCAAAATTGTAAGTTGATTGCTCCACTTCGTTTTGGTGGAACACATCGCCATACGTTGTCGTACCAAAAACGCCATCACTCCAGATTAAATCATACACACTATCCACACCTTGAATGTACATTGCTAAGCGCTCTAAACCGTACGTAATCTCACCTGTTACCGGTTTGCATTCAAGTCCACCAACTTGTTGAAAATAGGTAAATTGCGTGACTTCCATACCATTTAACCAAACTTCCCAGCCAAGTCCCCATGCACCCAGTGTTGGGTTTTCCCAGTTGTCTTCAACAAATCGGATATCATTTATGGTAGGATCGAGCCCAAGTTCTTTTAATGAACCTAAATACAGTTCCTGAATATTATCTGGAGAGGGTTTTAAGATCACTTGAAATTGATAATAATGCTGTAATCGATTAGGGTTTTCACCGTAACGGCCATCGGTGGGTCTACGTGATGGCTGAACATAAGCGGCATTAATTGGCTCAGGCCCCAGTGCACGTAAACAGGTCATAGGGTGCGATGTGCCCGCGCCGACTTCCATATCGAGAGGTTGAATAATAGTGCAACCTTGATTGGCCCAATAATCTTGTAAGGTTAGGATTAATCCTTGGAAGGTTTTTACATTAAACTTTTGCATGGTATTTTCTTCAATATTCAATTGATGGTGATGATTTAAATAATTGACTATTTTATACTGTTTATCGACTCTTGTGAAATCCCCAATTTCGGCATATTGCCATCTGATCAAATCGTTAAGATTTTAAGCAAAAAAGAGACATGAAAAATGACCAATTCAAATAATCAAAAACGCCGTTGCAGTTGGGTTTCAAGCGATCCATTATATATTAATTACCATGATAATGAGTGGGGCGTTCCTCAGTATGACAGTTTGAAATTATTTGAAAAAATTTGTCTAGAAGGGCAGCAAGCAGGACTTTCATGGATAACTGTACTTAAAAAGCGTGAGGAATATCGGCGCTGCTTTTATAATTTCGACCCTCAAAAAATTATTCAATTAAGTAACGAGGATATTGAGCGATTATTGCAAAATACAGGGTTGATTCGCAATCGTTTAAAACTTAATGGAATTTTGAAAAACGCGCATGCTTATTTGGCTATGCAACGCCGTGGTGAAGATTTTTCCGCGTTTATTTGGTCATTTGTCAATCACACACCTATTGTCAACCATTATAAACATTTGAGCGAGGTTCCTATTAGTACCGAGATTGCAGAAAAAATGTCTAAGGCACTAAAAAAGAAAGGCTTTACTTTTGTCGGGGCCACTATTTGTTATGCGTTTATGCAATCAATGGGGCTGGTTAATGATCACGTTGAAGACTGTTTTAAAAAAATTACGAGATAACAGGATGAAAATTATAAAACTTATCCAATATGGTGTTATAGCCATTTTACTTTATTTTGTCATGTGTAATATTGTTATTTATATTTATGCACAGCAAAAACCAGAAAGTGATGCCGATACGATGGTGATTTTAGGCGCCAAGGTGATCCATACGCCAGCTGTTGCTCACCCAACATTACAAAGTCGCCTTGATGTTGCCGTTATTTATTTACAAAATAATCCTCGTACAAACGTCGTTGTTTGTGGTGGGCAGAGTAAAAATGAATCGGCAACGGAAGCTAGCGTTATGGCAAATTATTTAATTGCCAAAGGCATTGAATCAAAACGGATTTATCTTGAAGATAAATCGACAAGAACGGCACATCAATTTGTTTATGCAAATCATGTCTTGCCATTAGGTAAAACGGTGGTTGTGACCACTGATTTTCACTTATTACGCGCTATCATACTCGCAAAGCGTTCAGGGCTCACAGACGTGTCGGGGTTATCTGCTGGTATTGGTTTTGATAATAAAGATAAATTGATTGCCTTATGGCGTGAACCTTTAGCATTGATGAATTCGTTATTATTTGATCATCCCAAGAGTAACGCTTTTAAAACGCCCACTTCACCTTGAGACTGATATATCGTGAATGCTGTATTTGCTTGATGAGCGTGGTATGATAAACCATGATGATTAAAAAATACTTGTTAAAATGAATTTAGATACTATTGTTGCTCAAGCAACGCCGCCGGGGCGCGGGGGCGTTGGTATTTTACGTATTTCAGGCCCTAACGTGTCAAGCGTTGCAAAATCGGTATTGGGTAAATTACCTAAGCCGCGTTACGCCGATTATTTACCTTTTTTGGCGGCAGACGGTTCTGTCTTAGATCAAGGCATTGCTTTATTTTTCCCTAATCCACACTCTTTCACCGGTGAAGATGTACTTGAACTGCAAGGACATGGTGGTCCGGTTATTTTGGACTTGCTCCTTAAACGCATTCTTGAAATTCCTCATGTGCGTATAGCAAGGCCGGGAGAGTTTTCTGAACGTGCCTTTTTGAATGACAAATTGGATCTCGCGCAGGCGGAAGCGATTGCTGATCTTATTGATGCCAGTTCTGAGCAAGCGGCAAAATCAGCCATGTCATCACTACAAGGCGTTTTTTCCAATAAAATTAATGCCCTTGTCGAATCGTTAATTAATCTTCGAATTTTTACTGAGGCCGCCATTGATTTTCCTGAAGAGGAAATTGATTTTCTCTCTGATGGAAAAATTGAAGCAAAGCTTAATGAAGTGATTACGCAGTTAGCTGATGTTCGTTTACAGGCAAAGCAAGGCACGCTGTTACGTGAAGGCATGAAAGTGGTGATAGCCGGGCGTCCTAATGCGGGCAAATCGAGTTTGCTCAATGCGCTTGCGGGTCGAGAAGCTGCGATAGTAACCGATATTGCCGGTACCACCCGTGATGTATTGCGTGAACATATTCATATTGATGGCATGCCACTGCATATTATTGATACAGCGGGTTTACGTGAAGCCAGTGATGAAGTTGAACGTATTGGTATTGCGCGCGCTTGGCAAGAGATTGAACAAGCGGATCGCGTTCTATTTATGATTGATAGCACAACAACAAGTGAAATTAATCCAGAAAAGTTATGGCCAGAATTTATCACAAGGTTACCTAAACATTTGCCTGTGACCGTGATTCGTAATAAAGCCGATTTAACCAATGAAGTGCTTGGTTACAGTGAAGATAATGGTTATTCGCTTATTCGCTTATCGGCAAGAACCGGTGATGGCGTCGACTATCTGCGTGCTCATTTGAAACAAGCGATGGGCTTTAGTAGCAGTACCGAAGGCGGCTTTTTAGCGCGTCGTCGCCATTTGAATGCCCTTGAAAAAGCGGCAACACATTTAGAAAGTGGCAAGGAACAATTGCTTGTTTTTCAAGCTGGTGAATTGTTAGCAGAAGAATTGCGACTAGCTCAAGAAGCACTCAGTGAAATTACCGGCGCGTTCAGTTCCGATGATTTATTAGGGCGCATTTTTGGATCATTTTGTATTGGTAAGTGAGTTTATACTCAAGCCATCATCATTTTGTTTAGATAAGGAGACAGAACATGAAATTGATTGTTGACAATATGACCTGCGCACATTGCGTCAAAACCATTACTCATGCAATAAAATCAATCGACCCCAGTGCTAATGTTTCGGTTGATTTAGCTAAGCACGAAGTGGATATTGACAGTCAATGCCTGTCACAAGAAGCGGCCATTGCTGCAATCAATGACGCTGGATTTGAGTTTGTAGGCATTGCTTATTAAAGCTAAGCTAAACGATTAACGCGTTGATTAATATCAATAATATTTGTTTAGTTTACCATTGTCACTTGATAAGCCTATTTACTATATTTAATGTATACATAAAATTTAATTATCGAGTAAAAAAAAACCTTTATTTATGGCAAAATGTATACCGATTATTAGGGTAAGTAACCAGTAGGTTATTTTATATTTTGTTTCAAAATAAAGGTTTTTTCATGAGTCAATCCGATATCAGTGCCGAATGGCAGCCCGCTGCCCGTCCTTTGAATAAGAAAGATTTAAAAACATTAGTTTTATCTTCGTTAGGCGGTACCTTAGAATTTTATGATTTTGTTATTTACGCATTATATATTGATGCTATCGTTAAACCGCTGTTTCTACCTCAATCCCTTGATCCAATAACAAAAGATCTGTTTGCATGGGGCATTTTCGCTGCAGGCTATTTAGTTCGACCGGTTGGTGGCATTATTATGGCGCATTTTGGTGATAAGGTAGGCCGCAAAAAAATGTTTACCTTAAGTGTTGCAATGATGGCGCTACCGACCTTTATTATCGGTGTATTACCGACTTATGAATCAATTGGGATCTTTTCACCCCTGCTACTTTTGCTTATGCGTATGTTACAAGGCGCAGCGATTGGTGGTGAGATGCCCGGTGCTTGGGTTTTTATCGCAGAACATGTACCAAGGCAGCGTTATGGTTTAGGAATTGGCACGTTAACCTCGGGAAT
>JAVSBY010000026.1:15513-19955 GCA_031960925.1 Gilliamella sp. CRA003912 | reverse complement strand
TGGTAGTGTGGGTATTACCCATGTGAGAGTAGGGAGCCGCCAGACTAATTAATATAAAAAGAGTACACACCAAATACGGTGGAGCGGTAGTTCAGTTGGTTAGAATACCTGCCTGTCACGCAGGGGGTCGCGGGTTCGAGCCCCGTCCGTTCCGCCACCTTCTTTCTAGGGGCGTAGTTCAATTGGTAGAGCACCGGTCTCCAAAACCGGGTGTTGGGAGTTCGAGACTCTCCGCCCCTGCCAATCGTTATCTGTATTAAATTTGTTCATTTAGTCAACTTTTTCCAAAAATATTTAAAAAAACTATTTACAGATTCGATAGCTTATCTATAATTTCCGCCAAAATTATCGTAACAATAGAGGATACAAAATGGTTGAAAGTTTTGTAAGTCAACAACGTTTTTTTGATAATAAGAATTATCCACGTGGTTTTTCTCGACATGGCGACTTTACTATTAAAGAAGCTCAAGTTTTAGAAAAATATGGTTGTACATTTAAAGCTCTTGATACTGAAGAGAAAAAACCAACAACACCAGAAGAAAAATCGTTTGTCGATGTCTGCAAAGGTCAAAAAGAGCCTAGTACAGACTTCGAAAAAATTTGGATAAAATACCTTTCTCGTATAAATAGACCTAAACGGTTCCATACACTTTCTGGCGGTAAGCCACAAGTTGATGTAGGTGATGATTTTGTCGATAGTGATGAATAATCATCATTATCCGATATTTTTATGTAATTGAATCAACAGACGTTCCATAGAACGATAACTTAAAGCTTCAGCTAAATGTTTTCGTTCTATTTTTTCTGAAAGTGCCAAATCAGCGATAGTGCGTGATACTTTTAGTATTCGATACCATGCCCTTGTTGATAATCCTAATTTAAGCAAAGCTTGTTCCAAATATTCACTATCATCTTTATTCAGTTCACAATATTTGTTAATGTCATTATGATTCAATTGACTATTTAATTTCTTATTACGTTTTAATTGTATTCGACGTGCTTGTAAAACTCTATTTTTCACCGATTCAGTTGATTCTTTTTGTTGGTTTTTTTGGATCAATGCACCTTTAGGCAATAAAGGGACTTCTATGGATAGATCAAATCTATCCAAGAGTGGCCCAGAAAGTCGATTCAAATATCGCATAGTCTGTTGTGGGGTAGTACGATTATGCATTCCTTGATAGTGACCTGTAGGGCTAGGATTCATCGCTGCAATCAATTGGAAATTAGCAGGAAATTTAATTTTTGCATTAGCTCTAGATATAATGATTTCACCTGATTCAATTGGTTCTCTTAATGCATCTAATACTCGTCTGTTAAATTCTGGTAACTCATCCAAAAATAAAACGCCATTGTGGGCTAACGAAATTTCTCCTGGTTTAGGAATTGAACCTCCACCAACAAGGGCGGCTGCCGACACACTGTGATGAGGTGAGCGGAAAGGTCTTTTTCGCCAATTTTTAATTGATCCATTCAAATTGACTAAACTTGTAATAGCTGCACTTTCAAGGGCTTCTTCATCACTCAATGGCGGCAATAATGAAGTTAAACGTGTTGCAAGCATTGTTTTACCTGTGCCAGGAGGACCTATTAACAATAAATTGTGTTCACCGGCAGCGGCGATTTCAAGAGCTCTTTTAGCATTATCCTGACCTACGATATCTTCTAACTCGAAAGATGGTGTGTCAATATTGTCATACTCTCTATATGCGACAGTGGGCAGTGTAATTTGATTATGTAAATATTGACATAGCGCCATCAAATCTGGTGCAATAATTGTGTTGTTATTATGGATGAGTGAAATCTCAGACTGATTCTCGATGGATAAAATCAACTTCCGGTTCTTTTTGCTTGATTCAATTGCGGCTGGAATCGCCCCTTTTACCGCTCTAATTTTGCCTGAAAGAGCAAGCTCACCTAAAAATTCATAGTTGGATAAATCATTTGTTGGAATTTGTTGAGTTGCCGCTAATATAGCGATAGCAATCGGTAAATCAAATCGACTGCCTTCTTTGGGTAAATCAGCAGGTGACAGATTTACGGTGATTTTTTTAGAGGGAAAACTTAGACCGCTGTTAATGATCGCGCTGCGAACGCGATCTTTCGCTTCTTTTACGCTTGTTTCTGGTAATCCAACCAATATAAAACCAGGCATACCATTGCTGATATGTACTTCTACATTAATTTGTGGGGCTTGAACCCCGATAGAGGCTCGAGTGTAAACAACAGATAGCGACATAATTATTTAACCATTTAAAAATTATGACGCTATATTAGTTTTTTACCAACGATAACCTATTATCAGTTAGTCATATTCAATTACAACTCACATTGATAATATTAATCTTTCATTCTATTCAATTATTTTTCATTGGGTCTCAATTTCATGACTACTATTGTGATAAAAAAGAGTAGTGTATTTGACAGAACAACCGAAGGCCCGGTTGGTGTGTCGTAGATAAATGAAAAGCACAAACCACAACACACAGATAGCAACCCTATTATAATTGCCATACATGCCATTCTTTCGGGTGTTTTTGAATAATATTTGGCTGTTGCTGCTGGAATAATTAATAAAGAGGTAATAATTAAAGCACCAACAAATTTCATTGAAAGCCCAATTGTGAACGCGAGTAAAAGTGTCAAAATCAGTTTTGTTAGTTGAATGTTGATACCATGACTGAATGCTAATTCTTCGTTGACTGTAATAAATAAAAATTGATTCCAACGAAGCAATAAGACAGCTCCAATCAAAATTACGCCAATGAATATCTGATAAAAGTCAGTCATTGTAACCGACAAAAGATCACCAAATAAATATCCCATCAAATCAATACGAATATTTTTCATTAAACTGATCACAACCAAACCTAAAGAGAGTGCACTATGTGCCAAAATCCCTAACAACGTATCGATAGGGAGCTGTTTTTGTGATTCAAGCCAAATTAAACCAACCGCCAAGATTAGTGTGATAAAAATGATGGCATAAAATAAATTTATGTGAAAAAGAAAGCTGAAAGCGACACCCAGTAATGCAGCATGGGATAATGTATCACCGAAGTAAGACATTTTTCGCCATACAACAAAGGTTCCTAGTGGTCCTGTAACAAAGGCTAAACACAGACCAGCAAGTAAGGATGGAAGCAATAATTCAATCATTTTTGTTGCCTCTGATAAAGTTGGGTAACACGATACGACCATGGTAGGTGACTTCATGCTGGTGGTTATGATGATGTTCATATACAGCTATTTTTTTTGCTGCATCTTTGCCAAACAAAGAGATAAACTCAGGAGCATTGGATACCATTTTAGGTGAACCAGAACAACAAATATGATGGTTCAAACAAATCACTTCATCTGTTTTTGCCATCACTAAATGGAGATCATGCGACACCATCAACACCCCACAATTGAATTGTGAGCAAGTACTTGCAATCAAATCATACAACAATATTTGACCGCTGACATCAACGCCTTGAGTGGGTTCATCAAGAATCAATAGCTTTGGGCGTTTAGCTAATGCTTGTGCTAATAATACTCGCTGTAATTCTCCCCCAGATAATTGATGCATTGATTTATCGATTAACCGCGCTCCATCAACTAAAGACAACACATCGATGACGTTTTGATCTGTTAATGTTCGATTCAAACGCATAAAACGTCTAACAGTAATAGGGAGCGTTGTGTTCAAGTTAATCGATTGTGGAACATAGCCGATAGTTAATCCAGGCTCACGTACCACTTTTCCTGATGTCGGTTCAATCAAGCCTAAAATGATTTTAACGAGTGTTGATTTGCCAGCACCATTTGGGCCAAGTAGTGTAATCACTTTATTTGAGTGAATAGCGAAAGAAATATCATATAAGATTTTTTGGTGGTTAACGTCTACTGCAACATCATGAAGCGAAATTAATGGCGGCATGGTAATTGCTATCCTTGCTTATCGATATGTTTTGTTATAATATAACATAACAAATTAGCGTTTGCTATGCTAAAAATAGATAATAACTATTGGGTAATAAAATGAGCGGATTTATTGTAACCAATTCTAAGCTGTTAATCACATCAATTTCATTTTTGTTAGTAACCACTTTTTTCTCTAGTGCTCAAGCTAACATTATCACATCCGTTAAGCCAATAGGGTTTATCACTGAAGCGATTGCATCGAACGTAACAGAAACAGATATTTTATTGCCCGATAATGCATCCCCTCACACTTATACGCTAAAACCCTCAGATCTCATCAAGCTAAAATCGGCAGACTTGATTATTTGGGTAGGAAAAGACATGGAAACTTTCATGCCAAGCGTTTTAAAAAGTGTCACAGAGGATAAGAAAATAGCGTTAATGGATGATCCTGCCATAAAAGCTCTTCTTCAAACCGGTCATGTCGCTCAACCTGATAATGACCATGACCATGACCATGACCATGACCATGACCA
>JAVSBY010000026.1:0-15413 GCA_031960925.1 Gilliamella sp. CRA003912 | reverse complement strand
ATGACCATGACCATGACCATGACCATGACCATGACCACCATGGGCAATACGATGAACATATTTGGCTATCGCCCGATATTGCGAAAATCATAGCTCAACGTATTCATGATCTATTGGTTGCTAAGTATCCAGCCAAAAAAGCAATTATTGATGAAAATTTAGCAGACTTTATTGTAAAAGTGACTGAGACAGAACAAAATATTGCAAAAAAATTAATTAGCGTACAAAATAGCGGGTATTTTGTTTTTCATGACGCTTATGGCTATTTTGAATCACGTTTTGGATTGAATCATCTAGGTAGTTTTACCATTAATCCAGCCGTACAGCCGGGTGTTCAAAAAATTTATGAAATTCAACAGCAATTAAAAAATCATCAAGCGATTTGTGTTTTCAAAGAACCTCAGTTTAATCCAGCAGTGATTGATAAGCTTGTGGATGGAACGGGTGTTAAGGTGGGAGAGCTTGATCCACTAGGAATGGGGATTACGTTATCAAAAGATGCATACCCACAATTTTTGTACGCATTAGCGCAGCAGCTGTTGGATTGTTTGGATAATAAATAGTAAGGTTAATTTTGATACAACAAATTAAATCACCTAATATTATGAAGAATAATGTTCAAGTTCCCTATTTTTCGGTATTAGGTGTACTTGTTGTTGTTTTGCTATTAACAAGCCTGTGGCGACCATTAAATCTTGATCGCACTGTTTACTTGCCGTTGACTCCACAAGTTGAAACAACTGTACTTGGCAGCGCAAGAATTGAAATTCTTAATGACAAATCTAAATCACAACAAACAACAGAATCGTCCGATACGCCAGAAGAAGATATCGCCAAAGATGAATTAGATGATATTATCGATGAGAAAGGCAACACGGTACAATACACAATTGCGCGTGGAGATACCCTGCATGATGTGTTGATGCGTTATAACATCAATCGCAATGATATTTATCAGCTCACCTCACAATTTAAGCAGCTTGCCAATTTACGCATTGGTCAACAAGTGAGTTGGACCACAGATGATGATCACAATCTTCTCAATTTTAGTTGGACAATTTCGACAAACAATATTCGCATCTACGAAAAGTCAGGGGATAAATTTGTAGAAAGCTCAGATCTTGCAGAAGGGGTATCTCAAAATGTCACCATTCAAGGTGAAATTAAGAGTAGTTTCGTTGCTGATGCTCGTAAAAGTGGCCTAACCAGTAATGAAATCGGAATTATTACTCGCGCATTACAATGGCGTTTGGATTTTAAACGGCTTCAACCGGGCGATAAATTTATCGTGTTATTGTCTCGCGAAATGCACGGTAAACGTTTAACAAACAGCCAATTGCTTGGCGTCAGAGTAAAAAGTGGTTCAAAAGATTATTACGCTATTTTAGCTGATGATGGCAAATATTATGATATTAATGGTGGAAGTTTATCTCAGAGTTTTCTCCGTTATCCACTGCTAAAACAAGCGCCGATTTCCTCTGGATTTAATCCAAGGCGTCTTAATCCGGTGACGAGAGTTGTTACCTCTCACAATGGTATCGATTTTGCAGTGTCGAGAGGTACACCAGTGATATCCGTCGGTGATGGTGAAGTTATCGTATCGAAATACAGTGAATCAGCCGGTTATTACATTGTTATTAGACATGGCCGTCAATACATGACTAAATATATGCATTTAGATAAGTTATTAGTAAAAGCAGGGCAACAAATTAAGCGAGGGGATAAGATTGCGCTTTCTGGCAATACAGGGCGTTCAACCGGTCCACACTTGCACTTTGAGCTACATATTAATAATAAACCTGTCAATCCAATCACAGCAGGTCTACCAATTTCTGAAGGGTTAACGGGCAAATCTAAATCGGCATTTGTGGCAAAAGTTAAAGCGATCAAACCTCAATTGGGCTTATAACCTCTCTTGCCTATACCTCAATTGTGATTAGGTATAGGCAAGAAAATCTTGAGAAAATTGTGTTATCATAGCCCACCTTTCATTAACAAAACATAACAGGTGCAGTTTGAACAAGTCAACAAAAGTGATAAAGAAAAAAACAAACTCAAGAAAAAGAAAGGAACCGAATCGTTCATTGGTGCGGCGACTGTTTTCTTTGGTATTTCGGTTATTCTTAATTCTTGTTCCTGTCGTTATTGTTTATGGTATTTATCTTGATCAGCAAATCAAAGAACGAATTGATGGTCATGTATGGGCTTTACCTGCAGCTGTATATGGTCAAATTACGAATCTTGAGCCCGATAGTGAGTATGGACTAAGTGATGTCGTTTCTATTTTGATTGGTTCTCAGTATCGGCAGCAAACTAGTAAAGCGACCCGACCAGGTGAATTTGTGGTTAGCCAAGATAGCATCGAAATTTATCGTCGGCCATTTGTTTTTCCTGATGGCGAAGAACAAGCATTTCGCGTCAAAATTACCTTTTATCAAAATCAAATTGATCGCATTACTAATTTAGACACGGGTCGTGATTTTGGTTTATTAAAAATTGACCCTAAATTGATCACCATGATGCACTCTCCGAATGGCGAACAGCGCTTATTTGTTCCTCTTAAAGAATTTCCTGACTCGTTAGTTAAGATGCTAATTGCGACAGAAGATAAACGTTTTTATGAACACGATGGCATCAGTTTATACTCTATTGGGCGGGCGATGTTTGTTAACCTCACAACTGGACGTATGGAAGGTGGGAGTACACTCACTCAGCAAACGGTAAAAAACTTATTTTTAAGTAATGAGCGAAGTATCATTCGAAAACTGCGCGAAGCCTATATGGCCTTGATATTAGATGCTCGTTACAGTAAAGAGCGTATCTTAGAGCTCTATTTTAACGAAGTCTATTTAGGTCAAAGCGGTGATGAAGAAATCCATGGATTTCCGTTAGCGAGTCTTTACTATTTTGGCCGGCCTGTAAATGAATTAACGCTAGATCAACAAGCATTATTAGTGGGGATTGTCAAAGGCGCTTCTTATTATAATCCTTGGAGTCAACCGGCACGCGCAGTTGAAAGACGGAACGTTGTGTTAAAATTGAGCCAGCAACAAGGTATTCTTGACGATGAGCTTTATAATTTATTAAGTCAGCGCCCACTATCTGTCTTGCCTAAAGGCGGCGTTATTTCCCCTCAACCGGCTTTTATGCAAGTCGTTCGCAATGAGTTACGTAAGCAACTTGGTGATCAAGCGGATAATTTATCAGGGATGAAAATTTTCACCACATTTGATCCTATAGCCCAAAGCGCGGCTGAGCAAGCGGTAACCGATGAAATCGAATTATTACGTAAATCCACCAACAAAGATTTACAAACAGCGATGGTTGTTGTCAGCCGTGAAACCGGTGAAATAAAAGGACTAATTGGCAGCGCGACCCCGCGTTATGCAGGTTATAATCGTGCTTGGTTAACAAGGCGTGCAATCGGATCGCTTGCAAAACCGTCAACCTATTTAACCGCGTTGGCTCAGCCCGATCGATATCAGTTAAATACGTGGCTTGAAGATAATCCTTTATCTATCAAACTCGATAATGGCACGTATTGGGAACCACGTAATTTTGATCGAAAATTCCGAGGCAGAGTGATGCTTGTTGATGCGCTAGCACTTTCACTCAACGTTCCGACAGTGAATTTAGGGATGGCAATCGGGCTCGATGCTTCGAAAAATACGTTACAAGCACTGGGTATTCCGGCTGATCGTATTCCTAATTTACCATCGCGGTTATTGGGTGCACTTGAATTAACACCACTTGAAACCGCTCAAATGTTTCAAACAATCACAAATAATGGTCAACGGGCGCCTCTTTCTATTTTGCGTTATGTACTGACTGAAAAAGGGGACCTTGTTTATCAAAGTTATCCACAACAGATTCAAGCAGTATCTAAGCAGCCTGCTTATTTAACCACGTTTGCGATGCAGCAAGGGGTAGAGTCAGGGACTTCGCGTTCACTTAAAGCAAAATATGGTGCGTTCAAATTAGCGGCGAAAACCGGAACCAGTAACGATTCCAGAGACAGTTGGTTTGCAGGTATTGATGGAAAAAATGTTGTGATAATTTGGATTGGTCTTGATGATCACTCTCCGATGCAATTAACGGGTGCAACGGGAGCATTGAAAATATATAGTGAATACTTACAAAATAATCCACCTAAAAAGTTAGAACTTCCTGTTCCCCCCAATATTTTCATGAATGGCACAAGCAGTGATGGAGAATGGCTGTGTAACGGTAGTAGTGGTGGTCGAACACTGGCTGTATGGACAACGAGTCCACAAAATTTATGTTCACAAAGTGCCCCGGTCGTTACTGATAAACCAGCTCCAACCTGGGTCACAGAAATGTTTGGGGAGTAACACGTTATATGCCTGAATTACCTGAAGTTGAAACAAGTCGTCAAGGAATATTACCTTATCTAAAAGGACAGATAATTAAGCAAATTGTGATTCGTCAACCGAAATTAAGATGGGAGATCGATGAAGCAATTTTTAGCGTACAAGGTCAAACCATTGTCGATGTTAAAAGACGTGCAAAATATTTATTGTTACAACTCACTCAGGGTTGGATTGTGATACATTTGGGAATGTCAGGTAGCTTACGTATTTTGTTAACACCGCAAGCAGCGAATAAACATGACCACGTAGATCTGGTTTTAAACAATGGTACAACGCTACGTTATACCGATCCTAGGCGGTTTGGAGCTTGGCTTTGGACAACGGCAATTGATGATTTACCGCAACTCAAATTGCTTGGACCCGAGCCGTTAAGTGACGATTTTACCGCTGACTACCTATACGAAAAAATCAAAACTCGGCAAGTGCCGATAAAAACAATGATCATGGAAAATTCGGTGGTCGTTGGTGTGGGCAATATTTATGCGTCAGAATCATTATTCATGGCTAAAATAAATCCCAATCGTAAAGCAAACTCACTGAGTATTCTCGAATTACAACAGTTAGTTATTGCTATTAAGCAAGTGCTCACTAAATCGATTGAACAAGGCGGCACTACATTGAAAGATTTTCTTCAATCCGATGGCAAACCGGGGTATTTTGCACAGAAATTGCAAGTTTATGGTCGAGCAGGCGAACAATGTTATGTTTGTAAAAACCAAATTAAGTCACAAAAACTTGGGCAGCGTAATACGTTTTATTGTGAATACTGTCAGAAATAAAAAAGGATCTGTTTGCTCGTTGTAATCGACACTGATAGTCAATTCAGTGTCGAAATGATAGTCCTTTTGTCAATGAGTTATGCATTGATTTCATCATAGTGACGGCACAATGCGATAGTATCTTCGATAAGCCGCCTTGCAACAGTGCCGTATTCAGGAATTTTAGGTAACTCCGTGTAGTGATACCAATTCGCTTCAAGCAGTTCATTTTTATCAACAACGATTTCACCGCTATCGTAATCAGCTAAATAGCCCATCATCAACGAATTAGGGAAAGGCCAAGGCTGTGATGTAACATAACGAATATTTTTAATTTTGATGCCTGATTCTTCAAAAACCTCACGTTCTACCGTCATCTCTACCGTTTCCCCAATTTCAGTGAACCCGGCTAAAATAGTGTATAAGTTATCTTGATTATGACGAACGTGCTTAGCGAGTAAGATTTTATTATGATGCCGAATTGCAACGATGATTGAAGGCGATATTTGTGGATAATAGCGCTGATGGCAGTGATTACATAAACAGCACCATTCAGTTGTACTTGTGTACATCTCATGGCCACAATACCCGCAATATTTATGTGATTGATAAAATTCAGCCAGTTGTACAGCTCGCCCTGCCATATAAAATAAAGATGGATCAGCGGTGCTGAGTAATGGACGAATTGAACTCATCGCATTTTTTATTTCTTTACATATTAGCCAAGCTGTATGTCCGTTCCATTGCCCAATTGGCTGTGCAAGTTGATCTTTAAATCCGAGTTCGTGAGCGGTTCCAAGAGGCACTTCGCCGTTAGGTAACCACAATCGACCGTGCAAGCTAATAAACCAGTACCCTTTTTCATCACCCACTAACCGCTGTTGTTGATTTATATTCATAATCCACCGCCAAACATCATCAAATAAAAAAGGAGGGGAATTCCCCTCCTGTTAAACTATTTCTTTTTCTTTTCGTGAAGTCCTTTCTTCTCCAATTCCCAATAGATAATGCGTTGTTGGGCAATTGTGAATAAGTTACTCACGGTATAATACAATACTAACCCAGATGGGAACCATAAAAAGAACACAGTAAAAATTAACGGCATATACGTCATTAATTTTTGCTGTAACGGATCGGTTACCGACGTTGGTGACATTTTTTGAATCAAGAACATCGTACCGCCCATTAATAACGGTAAAATATAGTAAGGGTCTTGCGCTGATAAGTCATGGATCCAAAGTGCAAATGGGGCATGACGAAGCTCGACGGTATTGCCTAACATATAGAATAACGACAGGAAAATAGGCATCTGAACAAGCAATGGAAGACAGCCACCGAGTGGATTAACTTTCTCTTGCTTATATAGCGCCATTGTTTCTTGACTCATTTTTTGTCTATCATCACCGTAACGCTCTTTTAATGCTTGTAAACGAGGTTGCAATAGTTTCATCTTTGCAAGCGATCGGTATTGTGCGCGAGTTAATGGGAATAAAATACCACGAACAATAAAGGTGATGATAATAATCGATACACCCCAGTTGCCAATAAAGCTTTGAATGAATTTTAAGAGATGAAATAGTGGCTGTGATAAAAACCATAACCAACCATAATCAACAACTAAATCAAGGTGATTTGCTGTCTCTTTTAATTGACTTTGAATCTCAGGCCCTAACCATAATTTGGCACTGATAGTTTGTGTACTACCGGCCGCAACTGTTGTTGATTCACCTTTAAATCCAATGGTTGCTTGTGAATTATTGGCTGTTGCTCTTGAGTAAAGTAAGTTATTTTGATTTTGTGCTGGGATCCAAGCCGATGCGAAATAGTGTTGAAGCATCGCAATCCAACCAGTTTGAGTCTCAACCGATAATTTTTTATCTTTGATTTCATCAAAACTGTATTTAGTATAGTTAGTATTTGAACTTGAATATGCTGTGCCACGGAAGGCATTTAATCCTAAGCCACCGCCACCTTCTTTGGTTGCATCTGCCGGCAGTTCTATAGTTTGTTTTAGCTGGCCATATAAAGAGACTTCAATTGGCGCACTGCTTTGGTTATCGATGCTGTATTGTACATCAATTGCATAACTACCACGGTGTAAAACATAATATTTTGTATACTTAACGCCGTTAATTTCATACGTTAATGGCACTTTCAATTCGTTTTGGCCATCAGCTAAAACAAATTCATTTTGTGTCGTTTGGTAGATTGGACGTTTATTGCTAAGTGACGGATTATCAGGTCCATCTTTGCCAGTTAAGCCGCTTTCAGCGACATAAACAAATTCTGGATTCGATGTTAAAAGTGTAAAAGGTGTGCCTGAATGTAAAGTTTGCTCATATTTTAATAATTGTGCTGATTGAATATCACCGCCATACGTATTAACATTGAGTGATAACACATCAGATTTGATGGTGATTGCTTTACTGTTGACAGCGTTGTCATTTGGCTGTGCTTCTGCACCTATTACTTGCTCAATTAATTGATTTTCTTTAGGTGGTTTAGGTGCATGATCCGCATGCCATGCTTTCCAAATTAAGAAAGATACAAAAAGTAAAGCAATAACTAAAATATTACGTTGAGATGCCATTAGTTTTTTTCTCTATTGTTTTTAGTTTTAGGAGGAACAGGATCTTCTCCTCCTTGGTGTAAAGGGTGACATTTTAATACACGTTTGACTATTAGCCAACACCCTTTTATTAATCCAAAGCGTTTTAGTGCAACAATCGCGTAATGCGAACAGCTCGGCGTAAAACGGCATTTGGGGCCAATTAACGGACTAATAAAATGCTGATAGCCCCGAATCAATAAAACAAACCCATTTACGATTAACAATTGACATGCTAAGACATATTTTTTAAAAAACAAAATAACTGGGTTTATTTGATTTTTTGAACGATGATTTGCTGACATAATTTATCTAAGATAGCGGTAAGTTTCTGATTATCCAACTCAATGACGGCATGTCTTGCCATTAAAATAAAATCAATACCGGACAATTTATCTTGATTATGACGGAAGTATTCTCTTGCTATCCGTTTAATACGATTGCGTTCATGAGCTCGTTTAACTTGCTTCTTAGCAATAGCAAATCCTAGGCGAGGAAAACTGAAATGGTTTTTTCGAACCACAAGTGTGATGTATGGAGAGCCCGCTCTAATTGAGTTTTGAAAAACATAATTAAAGTCTTGGGGAGTTAATAATCTTAACTCCCGAGGAAAAGTGAGTCTAATCACTCAACTTTAAATTAACTAGCAACAGTTAAACGAACACGCCCTTTAGCGCGACGACGAGCAAGAACTTGACGACCATTTTTAGTAGCCATACGAGCGCGGAAACCGTGAGCGCGATTACGTTTTAATACTGATGGTTGAAATGTGCGTTTCATGACGATTTATATCCAAATCTAATTTATCAACAGATCGTAGAGCGTAAACCCTACAGCTTTAATCAAAGAGGCATGAATTATAGAGTCTCTTTGATTATTCGTCAATCATATTTTATGATATTAATATTAACGATATCCATAGGTTAAACGAATGACTTTATCGCTTAATTTAATCATTACTCATTAAATTCGATGATTCGTTTACTGCTCTCTCCACTGATTTCACGGGCTAGTTTTGGTACTAAGTAGCCAGAGACTTGCTGCGCAAGTTCACGCATTAATCTCTTCGCTGTTTTATCGTCAACAAAGAAATGCGCGGCCCCTTTTACTTTATCTAATAGATGTAAATAGTACGGTAAAATGCCACTGTTAAACAGTTTGTTGCTTAATTCGACTAAAACAGCCGATTCATCATTAATATTTTTTAACAAGACGCTTTGATTCAGTAACGTGACATTAATTTCTCGTAATTTTTGCATCGAGGTAGTTACCCGTTGATCAATCTCATTGGGATGATTAATATGCGTCACTAACAAAATCTGTAAACGACTTTGCTTGAATAGTTGACAAAGTGATTCAGTGACTCGCGATGGAATTGTCACAACCAAGCGAGAATGAATACGTAAACGTTTAATATGTGAAATTTTGTCAAGTTCATTTATAAGATAAGCCATTTCGTGATCTTTCGCCATCAACGGATCACCGCCAGATAAAATAATTTCATCAAGTTCAGGATGACATTTTATGTAATTGAGTGCGGCATTAATATTTTGTTTATTACTTTGATTTTCTTGATAAGGAAAGTGCCGCCTAAAGCAGTAACGACAGTTGATTGCACAGCCTGTCTTTAGCATCATCAATGCTCTATTATGGTATTTATGCAGCAATCCAGGAATATCATTATGCTGTTCATTCAGCGGATCTGCGCTATAACCGTCAACCTCCAACATTTCATCAGCAGAACAGATAACTTGCAATAACAGCGGATCGCTAGGATCGCCTTTTTTCATACGGTCAATAAATGCAGATGGTACGCGTAGTGGAAACGCTTTTTTAGCGTCTAACATGGCTTTTGAAAGCATCGATGAATCGAGGGCTAATCGCTGGCAAAGCGCATTGAGATCGGTAACAACATTAGTAAGTTCAAAAATCCATTCATCTTTATTGGGTAGTTCTGCTTTTTGCTGTATAATGCGGTTCATTTTTGTCATTTAGAATTTAGTTAGGAGCTTTTTATGGCATCTTATAGTACTAATGAGTTTAAAGCCGGTCTGAAAATAATGCAAGACGGTGAACCTTGTGTGATTGTTGAAAATGAATTTTATAAACCGGGTAAAGGCCAAGCAATTAACCGCGTTAAAATCAAAAAATTGCTTTCAGGGAAAACCGTTGATAAAACATTCAAATCCGGTGAATCAGTTGAAGCGGCTGATGTAATGGATATGAATTTAACCTACCTTTATGCTGATGGTGAATTCTGGCACTTCATGAATAATGAATCATTTGAGCAGTTATCTGCCGATGCAAAAGCGGTTGGTGACAATGCAAAATGGTTAGTTGAACAAGCAGAGTGTATTTTAACGCTTTGGAATGGTCAACCAATAGCCGTTACGCCACCTAACTTTGTTGAGCTTGAAGTGATTGAAACCGATCCAGGCTTAAAAGGTGATACAGCTGGAACAGGTGGTAAACCGGCAACCTTATCAACAGGGGCTGTTGTACGCGTTCCTTTATTCGTTCAAATTGGCGAAATACTTAAAGTTGATACACGCTCAGGCGAATATGTATCACGCGTTAAGTAATTGCTATAAAGTGGAGCTTAGGCTCCACTTCCTACATAACCGAGTTGTCTCCACGATTCGTAGACCACAACAGCGACCGAGTTAGAAAGATTCATACTGCGGCTACATGCCTGCATTGGTATTCGAATTTTTTGATCTTGTGGTAACTTATCTAAAATCGCAGCCGGTAATCCGCGCGTTTCAGGTCCAAACATCAAAAAATCATTTTGCTTATAGTGCACATCGCTGTGCGGTTTCTTACCTTTTGTAGTTAGCGCATACACTTGAGTTGCAAGATCAAGGTTATTTTCATCTAAAAAATGATTGAGATTTTTATAACGTTTTACATCAATAAATTCTTGGTAATCTAACCCTGCACGTCTTAACTTTTTGTCATCCCAAAAAAAGCCCATTGGTTCAATAATATGCAAGTTAAACCCTGTATTTGCACAAAGGCGGATGATATTGCCCGTATTTGCCGGGATTTCAGGTTCAAATAAAACAATATTTAAAGGCGCATTTAATGACACGGTAAGTTCTCTTTATTTGCTAATAGGCGTAGTGTTTATATTTTTGGATGGGCAATTCTATCACAATTCTCAGCCCGCCAAGGTGACTTTTTTCGGCCTTAACCGAGCCATTATCTCGGGTGACTGCGTTGGCAACGATAGCAAGTCCAAGTCCAGCGCCGCCAGATTCACGATCGCGCGCTTCACTCGTGCGATAAAAAGGGCGAAAAATTTGCTCAAGTTCACTCTCTTGAACGCCATTACCATCATCATCAACTGTGATTTTAACGGATTGATTTTCTAAGATAAAATTAATAATCACTTGATCGTTTGAATAACGAAATGCATTTCTTATCACGTTTTCCAGTGCACTGCATAAAGCAATCGGATAGCACAACACTAAATCAGCAGATGGTTTTTGCGTCATGCTAAATCGTTTATTAATTTGCTCTGCTTCAAAAAACGCATTTTCAATCACACTTTTGAATAGCACATTAAGAGGTTTAAATTCACGGATCTCTTTATTGTCATATTGTTGCCGAGCAAGAGAAAGGAGATCACCAATCATTGAATCGAGTTTTTGTGCTTCGTCATTGATTCGAATAATTTCGTTGCTTTCACCTTGCTTACGACGTAACAAGGACGCAGCCAATTGTAATCGTGTCAGTGGTGTTCTTAACTCATGAGAAATATCCGAAAATAAGCGCTGTTGCAACTCTTGCATGCGCTTTAATTCACTAAGCATATGATTGAAACTTGCACCAGTGGCTTTGTATTCAGATGATCCTACCCTTTCAAGTTCAGGCCAGAGTTGCAAATTGCCTTTTGCAACTTGATCTGCCGCCTTTTTTAATCGCCGAGCCGGTTTAGCAAGGCTCCAAGACAGCCAAAGTAACAGCGGAGAACTTGCGAGCATGGTAAAACAGAGCAACAAAAAAGGATGATCAAAAAGTAAATCAAAAAATTGTGATTGTATATTTGAGGAGGGTTGAAGTACGTATAATTTATATTGTTCACTATTATAGGTCATTGAAAAAGGACCGACAATCTCGTGTAAATCGTAGATCTTTTTAGCAGGGCTATCAATATCATGTGATTTTTCACTAAAATTACGGATCTGCTCAATGTCTTTGGTATTTGCTGTAATGATTTGGTCGTTTGGTGTCATGATGAACAACAATTGTCCTTGCCTTTGATAATTATCCATCACAACAATGAATCGCATCCACCAACGAAAACTATTTTTAGGGACGTTGCTCAAATCTTTTTCAATGGCTTGTGCAAGTAATCTTCCTGCTTCTTCTTCCTTATTACTTAAGTAAGTAAGATTACGAGAATCCAGATTTGGCAACATCATGATTAAGATCATCAAAAACGATAAGGTCAATAAAAATATCATGAATATTCGGATTGTTAATCGATCAAGTATCCACATTTTTTATTTCCTCAACATCATGTCACAATTCCGTTATATTTATTCAATGCTGCTATCATCGTTTACTAACAGGTAACCTTTAGAACGCAGTGTTTTTATCCAGGGTAATCCATCCGCGCGCGGAGGCAGTTTTTTCCGTAAATTTGAGACATGGACATCAATTGAACGTGCAAGAGGGATAAACTCTTTACCCAGAACGGTCTCACTGAGTGTATCACGCGAAATAATGGTGCCTACATTTTCCAGTAGCTTAAGTAACACTTGGAATTCAGTGCCGGTGAGTTCAATCGATTTTTTATCGAAATAAACTGATTGCTGTTTACGGTTAACGACCAATTTATCAACAACATACTGGAGAGGTTTATCTTTATTTTCATTGGCCGAATTATCCCACTGAGTTCGACGCAAAAGCGCTTTTATACGTGCAATAAGTTCACGATCATTAAACGGTTTTAAAATATAGTCATCGGCACCGAGTTCAAGTCCAATAATTCGATCGAATTCATTGTCTTTGGCGGTCAAAAATATAACGGGAATTGTGAATTTGGTTCTTAGTTGCGATAAAACGCTCAGACCATTCATTTCTGGCATCATGATATCAAGCAAAATGAGCTCAATAGTTTTATCTAATTTTGAAAGCGCTTGAACACCATTATTTGCAGTTTCAACTTGAAAGCCTTCTAACTCTAACAGTTCTTTTAACAACGAGGTAATATCTGGGTCATCATCAACAATAAGTAATTTATTCATTTTAATTTTAACCTTATAATTCACGTGTTTTATGTTTATAGTTTTTAAAGCATGATTAATTCAAATCAATAATTCCATTATATCTGTGAAGAAGAATGAAGCAAACCTTATATTTTTGTAAAATTTGATTTTTTATTAACAGATATCGATTTAGCAGATAATAACGCGTCAAATTATTATCAAAATGAAGAATTAATTATATTTATTTATATAGATAGGGATAGGCGCAATAGGAGGGAGATAATTTATTATTATCCCCCCAAATGTTGAATGTTAATTTATGCGTGTTTAAAAATTTTGACGTTATTGAATCCGTTATCAATCAAATAAAGTGCTTGTAATTTACTCATCACGCCGCGTGCACAATAAAGTAAATATTGTTTTGATTGATCCAAATCACCAAATTGTGTTGCCAGTTTATAAAATGGAATATGTTTTATTTCAACATTTGATAGTTCGAGCGGACTGTCTTCGTGTTCTTCGCTTGAACGTATATCCAAAATAACTTGATTATCACTTAACTCGGTGACGGTTTCAATTTGTTCAATAGTGTCTTGCGTTTGTGTCGCAATTTGACGAATATCAATATTTTCAGCATTAGCAATTGCATTGTCTAAAATTGAAAAATCAAAATTTGCTTCTTCTGCTTCGATTTTCTCTTTAACGGCTTTTACCGTTGGTTTTTTCGATATTACGCCACAAAATTCCGGCATCGTTTTGGCAATATCCTCGGTACCTATTTGACGTGCAAGATCAATAATCGTCTGCTTGTCATGGGTGATAAGCGGACGTAAAATTAGCGTATCACTGACGTTATCAATAACGCGTAAATTAGTTAATGTTTGACTCGATACCTGACCAAGTGCTTCACCGGTGACAAGGGCTTCAACATGATAACGCTGTGCAATGCTTGAAGCTGCACGAACCATCATCCGTTTCAAGATAACGCCCATTTGACCATCATCGATTTTTTCAAGGATTTCACCAACCACATCCGAAAAATCAATCGCAATAAATCGAACTTTGTGCAAACTACCAAAACGACTCCACAAAAAGTGTGCCATTTGTTTCACACCGATTTCATGGGTTTTGCCACCCAAATTAAAAAAGCAATAGTGCACACGGCTTCCACGTCGCATCAACATATAACTTGAAACGGCTGAGTCAAAACCGCCCGAAATTAACGAGATAACATCTTCTTGCGTGCCTGTTGGAAATCCGCCCATGCCTTCATAACGTCCTTTAACCAGTAGCAATTTATCTTTATCTATTTCCAAGTTAACGGTGATATCCGGTTTGGTCAGTTTAACTTTTGCTGACGGAACGAACTGATTGAGTCCCCCTCCCACATAACGCTCTACATCAATTGATGTGAATTCATGTTTACCACGGCGTTTTACTCGCACACAAAAAGTTTTATTTTCAATCAGCGGCGCGTAGTAATCCCGCACGCTTTCAAAAATGGTGTGCATATCTGTGTAATCAACTTCATCGACCATTAGGATATGATGGATCCCGGGCACGCGGCAAAGTAATTCTAAGATTTGTGTTTCGCTGTTAGGGACTTTAGGGCGAACTTCAATATAGTCCCAGTGTCTAAGCACCGCCACGTGTTCAATATTGTGTTTTAAAATGTTACGGATATTACTGGCTAAGATTTTGATAAACCGTAAACGGACTGAATCACTTTTGATGGTGATTTCAGGAAAGAGTTTAACTATAAATTTCATAATAGAACTTGATAACAATAAAAAGCGCGCATTATACTGATTTTTGACCAAATTCGTACAATTAATTACATAAATGCGAAAATATACTTGCTTGTTGGCTTGTCTTTCGTTAATATTTCGCATCAATAATTTCTGTTGTATAAAATTGACAGGTCGAAATGTACGAACTTTTAATAATCGGATATTTAGTTGTCGCATTAGCGATAGTTGTTTTAGTACTGATTCAGCGCGGTAAAGGGGCTGATATGGGATCTTCGTTTGGTGCAGGCGCATCAGCGACATTATTTGGATCTTCAGGAAGTGGAAACTTCTTAACACGAGCAACAACTATTTTGGGTATTTTATTTTTTATACTCAGCATTTTGCTATCTAATTTAGGAAGTCGTTCACATACGTCAAGTAGTGGTGAGTTTAATCAAATTGGTGATGAAGTGCCTGCTGTAACACAGCAAAGTAACCAACAACCGGTAACAACAAATCCAACATCAGATATTCCAGAATAAAAATACGTGCCGTGGTGGTGAAATTGGTAGACACGCTATCTTGAGGGGGTAGTGCTCTAAGGGCATGGGGGTTCAAGTCCCCCCCACGGCACCAATTCGATATTCATTAAAATCCTACAATAAATCAAACCTTGTAATAGCAATACTTTGATAAGTAACTAAACCCCT
>JAVSBY010000025.1:12264-14634 GCA_031960925.1 Gilliamella sp. CRA003912 | reverse complement strand
GTTTGAATGGTGATATCGGTATTGTCAATCGTCAAATGATACGGCTGGAACCATGGCGCTAACTCGAAGGCTAATCGCGATTCGGCCACAAAATGATAGAGTCCACAGCGACGTGCACTGTCTATTTTTTGAATAGTGCCAAATTCACCCAATAACGCTTCAACACTTTTTACGCCGGTTCGATTTTCACCCACAATGAAAATATCGCTACCTTTGGGCATATTATTAAGTAAATACGAGAGCTGAAATTGGGCTTCACTTTTACTTTTTGGCCAATAGTAAATTAGCGTGTTCATCTCGGCGTAAAATGAAGGATCGGGTATTAAGGTAAATAGAGCCTGCTCGCCACGTGCTGAATTTTTTAAACGCAAATAAGTGTGAAACTGCGTACAGTGAATATTGACGTTGTTTGCGGGGATAAAAGCCGGATAGTCATCTTGAATATCACCGGCGATGATGATATTTTTGTCCTCGAAAAAAGCGGGATGACGCTCAAGAACTTGACTTGCAGGGGTAAAAGCGGATGTTGCCATGTTGCCTCAATGAAAAACCTTTATAATTTGATTGGCTGATTATACAATTAACTCATCGTAATCTCTAATAAAAACATTAAGTCGATAAAATGAATCAACAAGATTGGTATTTAACGAAGTGCGGTATCACGCAGTATGTTTTGCGTAATTCCACTGCCTTTAAAGGGGAATTAACAGCGCACATCAACTCTCAAATTCGTCTGATTGTGGTGAGTGAAACCAAGCCAACCGAAAAAATATACAGCGATATATTAAATGCCATCGCCTTAACCGAGCAGCAGGTGCTTTGCTTAACCCCATCGCAGCTGATTATGCCAGCAGCAGATATCAATGTTGTCACTTGGTTTATTGATACCGATCAGCCGCTTTCATGGCAGAATAAACCGTTAGTCATTGCGACTTGTCGCTTAGATAAGCTCGCTCATTCACCCAACGAAAAGCGCCAATTATGGCAACAATTATGTCAATATGAACACAATTTCCATCCTAACGCCGACTGATTTTGCAGAGGCTTATCAACTCGAAAAACGTTGCCACCCAATTCCATGGTCAAAAGAGACCTTTTATTCAAATCACGGCGATCGTTATCTGAATCTCAAAATCACCGTGAAAAATAAAATCGTCGGATTTTGTATTTGCCAAATTATTGCTGACGAAGCTACGCTATTTAATGTCGCGATAGATCCTGATTTCAGGCGACAAGGGCTTGGTCGTGCTTTACTCAGTCATCTAATCGAAAAGTTAGAGCAAAAAGGGGGCCCCATGCCAATATCCACCCTTTGGTTAGAAGTGCGTGCATCAAATAAAGGGGCAATTACACTTTATGATTCGCTGGGATTTAACGAAATTACTGTTCGAAAAAACTATTACCCAACAACGAATGGTCAACGTGAAGATGCGATTATTATGACCTATACTTGTATTTTGTAAGGGAGAAAAGATGGCTTCTAAAAAAGCGTTACTGTTTGTTAATGGTGAACCGCCAAACACGCTTCCAACCGATACAGCATGTTATGATATCATCGCTTGCACCGATGGTGCCTATTCGAGTTATTTATCCGATTCAGGTATACCAATGAATTATATCATTGGTGATCTTGATAGCCTTGAACAGACAAAACAATCAATTCCACAACAGACTCAGGTAATCATAACGCCGGATCAAAATAAAACTGATTTTGAAAAAGCAATTTTATTCTTGGCCGATAAAGGTATAGCAGAATTTGATATTTATGGTGCTAGTGGCCGCGCGACCGATCACTTTCTGGGTAATTTGTCCGTCGCGATGCGCTATTACAAGCAGTATAAGTTCACTTTTTATGACAACTACGGTTATTTCTTTTTTGCAAATCCCTATCAAGTCATTTCTCATGCTAATAATAAGACTATTTCATTGATAGCTTTATCCGTTGTCGATTCGCTGACCTTAACTGGGTTTAAATATCCTTTAATCAACGAAACCTTGTCACTAGGGGGATTGGCGAGCCTGCGCAATGAGGCAATCGAAGATAAGGTCACGATATCCTTTAAAAATGGCGACCTTCTGGTACTAATTTCAACAGAACGCTAAATAAATTGCGATTGACACAAATATGAGTTTAACGTATTGTTTGTTCGATATTTTACAAGAAATTAAGACCAAAATCGAAGGAAATATTATGTCGTTTAAAACCATTCCCTTATCTGTTTGTGCATTATTTATAACCTGTTCTGCTTTCGCTCAAAATCCAACAGATCAAGTTATAGATTCATTTCTTAACTGCAATGATCAATTTTTCCAAACTTTGGCTGAAAACAAAACTGCGTTAAGTGAATATGTTGATATTTCTGAAACACC
>JAVSBY010000025.1:7142-12164 GCA_031960925.1 Gilliamella sp. CRA003912 | reverse complement strand
GGCTGGCAAGATAATCCTTATACCATTGATGGTACGATTCCTAAAAGCTGGACTGTTGAAAAGTCAATCTATTTAGAAACCATCCCAACTAATCACAGCCACTTAGTTTGCTCTTTGCAAGGGGATCTGGATAAAGGTATTTTGTATCAATTTCGACCCGATATGAAGTTTATTGATCAAAAGATTGATAGTAGACGAAAAAAATTGCTCGAAAAGATTAAAATGAAACAATCACAAAATAATTCAGCTAATGATAATCAAACCGCCCCTAAAACCGAAAAAAGTGGGAGTGAAATCTAAATGAAAAATTTACTTTTAATCTCGATGTTGTTTTCTTTTTCCGCTCTAAGTGCAGAAGTTAGCACCGTAAGCCCAGATAACACAAACAAGACCAGCACAGCCAATAATGAACTTAATCAGATCTTAAAAGATCCTCGCGTTGGCAATCAATTTATCTCTGTTTTAAAAACCAACATAGAAAGTGCCGTCGCTTATTCTTTCATTGATCGCCAGTCTGTTTCGCTGCATCCCTACAATGACAAAATCCGACTTTTTAACGAAGTGATCAATTATACGCCGAGTTTGTCACTTGAAACCGAAGAAGGCAAATCGGTTCCTTATCGCTCAATGGTTATCCAACAAATGGCAAACTGTGACAAGCAAGAAATCGTCAAAGGCCAAATTAAATTGTATGAGAACTACTTTGGTGAAGGCAATTTGCAAAGCACCAATAATTTTCCTAAACGCTGGGAATCAACCATAAAAGGCAATGATTCACGTCGCCTTTTAGTGATTGCCTGCGATCTGCCACTGGCTAAATAATCAAATTATCCACCTTGCCACATCATCTGTGGCAAGCGATTATTGTCTATGTTAAACTCGCCTAATCCCTTTTTTTATTATCATTCTATTGAGAGCATTTTATGGATATCACGCAGTTTCATTCATTGACTGAGCACTTATTTAGCCAAATTGAACTTTTCCTTGATGATTATATTGCGCGTCACGATGTGGATATTGATTATGAAACACACGGTAATGTCATCACTATTAGCTTCGAAAATCAAAGTAAAATCATCGTTAACACCCAAGAACCGTTATTTCAAATCTGGCTTGCAACGCGTAAACAGGGCTACCATTTTGATTACCAAAATAATGATTGGATCTGTAATCGAACCGATCAACGTTTTGATCAGATTTTTGCTGACGCGGTCAACGAGCAAGCTGGCAATTGATATTGGGGTTTCCGCCTAGACAAAAACCAAGACGGAAACAGGCAATAAAGTGAGTCATATTCAAAGTAAGGTTAAGTTTGCTAATTTGATCACCAACCATTTTACCCCTTCATTAACAAAGGCGATTTGAACACGTTTGTGATCGCCTTCGCCATCAAGATTGATGATTGTCCCTTCACCAAAACGTTGATGCATGACTTTACGACCGAGTGTAAAACCGTTAGCTTCACGTGTTTTTTCAATATAAGCATTTTTACGTTCGGTAAAAAAATCCCTGTTTTGATGTTGCTGAGGGTGATTAAATCCGTTATCTGGCGCGCTAATTGTTGCACGGTAACTGATTTCGTTTAAATTTTCACTTGGTAATTCTGCTAAAAAACGCGATGGCAAATTGCGCTCTTCACGCCCATAAAGCCGCCTTAATTCACACAAGGTTAAGGTTAAATGTTTACGAGCTCGCGTTATGCCCACATACGCTAAGCGGCGCTCTTCTTCCATGCGCTGCATATCGGTGACCGATCGCTGAGCGGGGAAGATACCCTCTTCCCATCCAACGATAAACACATTATCAAATTCAAGCCCTTTGGCTGAATGCAGAGTCATCAGTTGCACTGCATCTTCATCCTTGGTAGTATCGCGCCCTTCGAGCGACGTGTAAGCCAAAAACGATTCGAGCACAGTCAAGGTTTTACCTGTCTCAGTATCTTCAATAACCGTATTTTCATTATCACGATAAAATTGTTCTGCTGCTGAAATCAATTCTTCGATATTTTCAAGTCGAGACTGGCCTTTTATTCCCGGCTCTTGCTCATACATTTGAATCACACCTGATAGCTTCACCAGTTCATCGAGCTGTTTGTAAAATGGCAATGATACAACCGCATGATAAATCGATTCAATCAGTTCAAGGAAACGGCGAATCCCTGAACTTTGCCGCTCGGTCACCGCTTTAAGTTCAATTAACAGCAAACAGGCATCCCAAAGTGAAATGCTGTGTTGCCTTGCGGTTAACCGTATTTTATCTAACGTAACATGACCAATGCCCCTTGCTGGGGTATTGACCGTCGTTTCAAATGCCATATCGTTACTGTGATCATGCAGCAACCTTAAATAAGCCAGCGCTAATTTGACTTCTTGCCGCTCGTAAAATCGAATCGAACCATAAATTTGATAAGGTAATCCCGCTTGCAATAAGGTATCTTCTAATAACCTTGATTGTACGTTGTTACGGTATAACACCGCGCAGCTTGCGTATTTATCCCCCTCATCATGGCGTTTTTTAATCTGACCAATAACAAAGCGGGCTTCATCAATATCATTAAATCCGGCATAAAATGCAATTTTTTCGCCTTTTTCACCTTGGGTCCAAAGGTTTTTTCCAAGCCGGTTTTGGTTATGACTGATTAAGGCATTGGCTGCAGCTAAGATCATGCTGGTGGAACGGTAGTTTTGCTCTAAGCGGATAATTTGCGTTTCGGGATAATCACGGATAAACAGCTGTAAGTTATCGGCATTGGCTCCACGCCAGCTGTAAATAGACTGATCATCATCGCCAACGATCATAATATTTGCAGTATGACCGGCCAATTTTTGAACTAAACGATACTGAATATGGTTCGTGTCTTGAAACTCATCAACCAATATGTTGGAAAAGCGCTGCTGACAGTAATTAAGGACTTCTTGATTCGTTGATAACAATTCATAGGTTCTTAAAATCAGTTCCGAGAAGTCAACATAACCGACTCTATCGCATATCATTTGATAATCACGATATACGTTTTGCCATAACACTTGTTTAGGATCTTCTGGCGTAAGCTCATCGGCTCTTAACCCCTTTTCTTTTTGCGTTGAGATAAAACCAGCACACTCTTTCGGTGACCACTGCTTTTCATCTATTTTCAGTTCACGAAAAATCCGTTTTATTAAGCGATTTTGATCTTCTGTATCGATCAATTGAAAGTTTGACGGTAACTTTGCTTGCGCTGAAAACATGCGTAACAGTCGGTGAGTTAAACCATGAAATGTGCCAACCCACATGCCGTTAAAATAACCTTCACCAACCAAATTTTGAATACGCTCATGCATTTCAGCTGCGGCTTTATTAGTAAATGTCACCGCAAAAATCGAATTTGGCGCATAATGCTTTTCAAGGCATAACCACGCAATACGATGCACAAGCACCCGTGTTTTACCGCTGCCGGCTCCCGCAAGAACAAGCGTATGCTGATTATCGGTTGTTACAGCTTGTTGCTGCTCATTATTGAGATCGGTTAATAATACTGTTTTCATGTGTTATGTATTTTGATCCATGTCAATCACACCCCAATTGGTTTGGCATGTGTTTTGTTATTGATGGTTGTGTTCACGTGAGGCAACTCACCGAATTGATTAACAGATTCACGATGATAAATCGCCAAAAGACGCAAATTGAACTGTCTATTTATACAGATTTTGCTAAATTATAGCAGATTATACAGTTCTGACAATTTGCTTATTTCAATATGAGGTAAGCAGCGCGCGTCTGAAAGCTGCAAGATATCGTGATCAAAAATATTGATCCAGCAACTTTGCATGCCACTTTGCACAGCCCCGTTAATGTCTGCCGATAAGTTATCCCCCACATGTAAAATGTGCTTAGCTTCGATTCCGAGCTGCTGAGCGGCTAAGTCAAACATATCACCAAACGGTTTACTGCGACCATCCGCCCCGCCACGCAGTGAAAATTGAAAATAGTCACCAAGCCCAACAAGATTAACATCAACATTGCCATTGGTTATCACAGCTAAAGGGTAGTTTTGAGACAGCTGCGTTAAAATTTTATGAGTCACAGAAGGTACGGTGATTTTGTGCCGCCAGGTGTTAAATAACGCCATCGACTCATCAACGATGTGATTGATTTTATCAGCCCTAAAGCTGCTTTGCTGTAATAAATATCGCAACGTTTCAATGCGCCAAGCAGTCACATCATGATAAATGTCTGGCATACAGACAGAAACAGCATGTTTGTGCTGATAAAAGGTGTCAAGGGTCAACCCGTTGAGCGCCGCCTGCTGCTGTAACAAGGCAATTAATTCTGCCTCGGCACGTTCAACGATCATTGTGTTGTCATATAGCGTATCATCCAAATCAAAGGTGATGGCTTTAATGGTCGTTAATGATCGATAAAAATGCATGGTTAACTCCTTCTTTTGGCTCTTGGATGCGCTGAATCATACACATCTGACAAATGCGAAAAATCAAGGTGGGTATAAATTTGTGTGGTCGATAAGTCAGCATGACCAAGTAGCTCTTGAACGGCCCGCAAATCGCCACTCGATTCTAACATGTGGGTTGCAAATGAGTGGCGTAACTTGTGGGGATGAATGTGGGTGCTTAATCCCTGTTTGATGCCCCATAAGGCAAATCGCTTTTCGACATTACGCGCCGAAATTCGCCTACCCAGTTTGGAAATAAACAGCGCATCATCATGTGGCATTAAAAAATCACGCATAGAAAGCCAGTGTTTAATCCATTTGATCGATTCTCGCCCTAGCGGTAATTTGCGTTCTTTGTTCCCTTTACCGACAACCCGAATTTCGCCGTCGATTAAATTAAGTTCGCGGCAATTTAGATCAACCAGTTCAGAAAGACGTAATCCCGACCCGTACATGACTTCAAGCATCGTGCGATCGCGCACGGAGAGCGGATCATTATACTGAATATCGAGCAATTGATTAATTTCATCAATATCGATATTTTTCGGTAAATGTTTGCCGGATTTGGGATTCAGTACCCCGCGGGCAGGATT
>JAVSBY010000025.1:0-7042 GCA_031960925.1 Gilliamella sp. CRA003912 | reverse complement strand
TCGAGGTCATTCATTATTGCTCCTTATTTTTTCGCATGATCCACTTATTGATTAATATCGGCAACATGGCACTGATTTTTTCAATTAAAAATGTGCCTTGCCCAGCTTGGTAATGTTTAGGGTAACGGCTGGTAAACATTAAAAGCCCAAGATCACCAAACTCACCGAATAAGGAAAGCGCAACCGACCCCACTTCAAAGCGATCAGGTAATAAAAGATCAAGCTCGGTTGAATTAAGTGGTCCTAGATATTGATGGCTATACTGTAAATGCCTAACCCGGATGAAATCAAAGCGCGAAGAATTGAGTCGAAAACGGTGATAATTAAGCGGCGCATCGAGTTGCCATTTATCATCAAATAGGTACAAGTATGCACCTTGCAAACCCAGTGACTTGGCCCAATGGTTAAGTACACGTTCAAGTTCAATAAGATTTGTTGTTTTTATCAGCTGCATTTGCAAATCGATAAACTGGTTGAAGAGTTTTTCGTTAGCACTGGCATGTTCCATTAATAATGTGATTTCGGCTTCTAACTGCGAGATTTTATGACGCTGCCTAGCCATTTTCCATTCAGGTAATGACACGCCGCCGCGGACTGGATGCGGAATACGCATGGTTTCAATTTGCGCTGCGTGTCGGATAAAAAAATCAGGATGACAGCTAAGGTATTGACTCACTGTGTCATCATTCAATGTTATTTTGGGTGTTAAGCGCCGACGCACTTTAGGCGGGAACGGACGTGTATTTTTTGAGACCATAATCTATTCTTTCTATCTTTACCCTACATCACAAAGGGGTTTGATGCGATTAAAGCGCAATAAAACCGTCATAAACATGGGTAGCCGGCCCGGTCATATAAAGCGGCTGTCCTTGGCCTTGCCATTCAATAAGCAGTTTTCCGCCGGGTAAATTTACATTAACCTGCGGATTTAAAACCCCTTGGCTAATACCGACTGCAACCGCCGCACAAGCCCCCGTGCCGCAAGCCTTGGTTTCGCCAACGCCGCGTTCAAACACGCGCAGATTAATATTGCTGCGATCGATAATGTGCATAAAACCGATATTTGCACGCTCAGGAAACCGTTCATGCCGCTCAAGTAAAGGCCCAATGGTTGCAACTTGTGCAGTGACGACATCATCAACTTGAATGACGCAGTGCGGATTACCCATCGATGCAACGCCACATAATATAGTTTGTTCTTGTGCGCGAATGATATAGGTTTTTTCTTCTTTTATGGCTTTGAATGGAATTTTACTCGGTTCGAAAATCGGTTCGCCCATATTGACGCAAATAGTATCATCTTTGTTAACGGTTAATATGATGTTACCTTTCATGGTACTGACTTTTAAAACGCGTTTTTTAGTCAAGCCTTTTAACCGCACAAAACGGGCAAAACAACGTGCCCCATTGCCGCACTGCTCAACTTCATCACCATCTGCATTAAAAATACGGTAATGAAAGTCAGAATCGGGTGAATAAGGGGGTTCAACGATGAGTAACTGATCGAATCCAACACCCGTATATCTGTCAGCCAATCGCTTTATCATTTCTGTTGAAAGATGAACATTTTGCGTTACGGCATCAATAACCATAAAGTCATTTCCAAGTCCATGCATTTTTGAGAAGTTCATCATCAATTACCTTTTATTATAAAATTACTTCACCAAGCCATAGATCATCAAACGATTCACGCTGACGAATTAATAAATGTTGCTGTTCCATTATCATGACTTCGGCCGGACGTGGATGGCTGTTATAATTCGACGCCATACTAAATCCGTAAGCACCTGCGCTACAAACTACCAATAAGTCATCTTGCTCGACCGATAATTGCCGTGCTTTACCGAGAACATCACTGGATTCGCAAATGGGGCCAACCACATCGTACGAGTAAGTGTTATCTGTGTCTGCTGGTGCTTTTTCGGGTAAAATGCGCATCCACGCTTCATAAAGTGCTGGACGAATTAAGTCATTCATGCCGGCATCAACAATCGCGAAGTGATTACCTTCTTGATGCTTAGTGTATTCAACCTTAGTCACTAAAAATCCGGCGTTAGCCACAATTGCACGGCCAGGTTCTAATAAAACTTCAATATCGGTGTAGCTCGTTAATTTTTGCTCTAAAGCGCGCACCAGCTCTATAGCGGCTGGCGGCTGCTCATTATCGTAACGAACGCCTAGTCCTCCACCGAAATCGATGTGCTGTATAGCAATGCCATCAGCCTGTAATTTATCAACTAAGGCCAAAATTCTGTCTGCGGCATCGATAAAAGGGGTTAACTGCGTTAATTGTGAACCGATATGGCAATCTATCCCAACCACATCTATATTAGATAGGGCGCTGGCTTGACGGTAGATTTCAGGGGCTAATTGATAACTGATGCCAAATTTATTTTCGCGTAATCCTGTTGAGATATAAGGATGGGTTTTAGCGTCCACATCTGGATTAATTCTTAATGAGATTGGGGCTTTTTTGCCAAGTCGCATGGCGACTTGATTGATTCGTATTAGCTCGGCATCGGATTCGACATTGAAACATTTTATGCCAACAGTTAATGCGCGTTCGATTTCACTAACCGATTTTGCAACGCCTGAGAAAACCACTTTTTTGGGATCGGCGCCCGCTTTAAGCACGCGCTCAAGTTCGCCTTGAGACACAATATCAAACCCAGAACCTAATTTAGCCAGCAAACTGAGTACAGACAAATTACTGTTAGCTTTTACGGCATAACACACTAAATGTTTACGATGCGATAAGGCGCGGTCAAATGCCAAAAATTGCTGTGTGATGGCTGCTTTGGAATACACATAAAGCGGCGTACCATAATGCTTAGTCAACTCACTGATCGCGATATTTTCGGCAAATAGATGACCTTGTTGATAATGTAAAAATTCCATTCGATTATCCCATTACGCTGTTTTGTTTAAGGTATGAGAGTGGGATGTTGATACTGCGGCAACTTTTTCTGACGGCAGATAAAGCGGCCCTTTTAAACCACAAGCCGATAAGCTTAACACCATCAATATAGCTGAAATTAACTTTATATGTTGTCTCATAGTTATAATCACAATTTTCAAATTTAGTTAGACTTCGACTATATTACACGATACCCCTAGGCGTGCAAAGAATAAATCAATAAATCTAAACGGCTTATCTAGGCGTTACGCCAATTATCAGCCTTGCCTTATCCCTATTACTTAATTCAGCAGCGATCTTTTCAATGCCAATACGTTGCCTAAAATAAACGCGTCGATAAATGCCCGCATTTTTGCTATACTGCCTGCTTTTAAATTATTAGGTATTAAGATGGACTCAATATCAACCTGCCCTGCATGCGCATCGGAATACACCTACCCTGATGGCAATTTACTGATCTGTTCAATGTGTGCCCATGAATGGGATCCTAAAGAGGTACAAAACCCAGCATCGGGCTTAGATGTCAAAGACAGTAACGGTAATTTATTAGCCGATGGTGATGATATATTACTGATTAAAGATTTAAAATTAAAAGGCTCTTCAACGGTTATCAAAAAAGGGGCGAAAGCGAAAGGCATTCGTTTAGTTGAAGGGGATCATGAAATTGATTGTAAAATCGATGGTATGAAAATTATGCTTAAAGCGTGTTTTGTTAAAAAAGCGTAACGGTGCCCAATACGCCGCTGCAACTATCCGCAGCGGCATGGTTTCGACTTAAGCGGTTTGAGTATAACGTTTTAATAACTGTTCAATGGTTTGTAACAGTTTTTCAACATCCTCAAATCGTGTAGCTGGATTTAATAATGTCATCTTTAAGGTCACATCACCATTACGCCTTGTCACCCCAAGATTAGCCGAGCCTTCATCAAACAACAATTGGGCGATATAGCGGTGAAACTTGGTGCTATCTTTACCCTTCAATTGGCCTTCTTTAACGCGAAACAAAACACTGGCAATTTGGGTTGAATTGACCAGCTCAAAGGTCGATGAATGACGGATAAACTGCGCCACTTGCTGAGCCAGATCCACCGAATAATCCACCATTGCCGCATAGCCATCGAGACCAATACTGCGAAAACTCATCCAAAGCTTTAACGCATCAAATCGCCGCGTAGTTTGAATCGATTTGGCCACTAAGTTAGGAAATCCTTCTAACTCATCTTCGACAGGATTTAAATAGTCGTCGTGACGGCAAATCAAGTTATAACGCTTAGCATCACGCAATACAAAAGCACCGCAACTGATTGTTTGTAAAAATTGCTTATGAAAATCAAGCGCAATCGAGTCAGCCAGTTCAATGCCATCGATGCGATGACGGTATTTTTGGGAAAAAAGTAAAATCCCACCCCATGCCGCATCAATATGTAACCAAATCGAATGCTGCTTAGCAATACTTGCAAGCTCGGTAATCGGATCGATGGCGCCGGTGTCTGTTGTGCCTGCCGTTGCAATTAACGCAAAAGGTATTTTATTTTGTGCAGCTAATGCAGCAATGGTTTTTCTAAGTTCAGCAACGTTAATGCAGCCGCCCTCATCGCAATCGATAGCAACCGTTGCGTCTTCATCAAAGCCGAGTAACAGCATCGATTGTTGAACCGAAAAATGCGCTTGATTAGAACAAAGCACAACCAAGTTACGTTTATCACACGCGGGGTTTGACTTAACAAAATATTCACGCGCTAACAGTAATCCCATAAAATTACTTTGTGTGCCGCCGCTGGTAAAAACGCCGGCATCACTGTCGGGATACCCGATATGTTTACGTAATTCACGAATAATATGCTGCTCAAACATCGTGGCAGATGGGCTTTGATCCCATGAATCCATCGATTGGTTGGCAATATTGATTAATACCTCGGCCAATTGTGAGGCAAGGGTTGTTGGGCAGTGTAAATGCGCAAAACAAAGCGGATGGTGCACTTGCAGTGCATGCTTTAAAAAATATTCAGCCGCTTCATCCAATGCTTGTTTGTCACCCACACCTTTTTTAGCAAACAGATCAATTTGCGATAACAAGCTTTTGACGGTATCTGGTTGGGCACCATCAAACATAGTGCCCGATGCTAGCCAGTCACTTGAAATATCAACAGCATGTTTCATCAATGTTCGGTAAGTTTCGGCACCTTGCGTGCCGATTGTTGTCACACCATGAAAAACAGGGGTTGTCATACCTAAAACTCCTAGTGGTTTTGTGTGATAGTTTTGAGTGCCGATTCTAAACGCGATAACACGCCTTTAACTTCATCTTGCGTTAATGTTAATGGCGCTAAAAAGCGTAACACTGACCCTTGACGTCCACCTCGTTCGGCAATTAATCCATGATTAAAGCAAGCTCGTTGCAGTGCAACTGACAGTGTTGGTGCTAAAGGCCTGCTTCCTAAATGATCTGGTTGACCTTTTGTGTCAACAATCTCAATCCCTAACATCAGGCCTCGGCCACGAATATCGCCAATGCATGGGAATTGTTTTTGCAGTTCAAATAACCCCTTTTTAAGCGCATCGCCCGCCACATTCACGTTTTGTTGCACGCCTTGATTGACAATCATATCTAAGGTTGCAAGTCCCGTTGCCATGGCTAATTGGTTTCCACGGAAAGTGCCTGTGTGTGCCCCCGGTTTCCAAACATCAAGCTCGGCGTTATAAGCGACTAATGCTAACGGTAATCCACCGCCAATCGCTTTTGACATTACAATCATATCTGGCACAATGCCGGCTTCACCAAAAGCGAAAAACTGCCCGCTGCGCCCAATGCCGGCTTGAACTTCATCCAAGATAAGCACAATGCCGTGACGCTTAGTTACTTCTCGTATTTTTTGTAACCAAACTTTAGGTGCAGGAATCACGCCGCCTTCGCCTTGAATCGCTTCTAATATCACCGCAGCCGGTTTGACAACGCCACTTTCGACATCATCTAAGAAACGTTCAAATAGCGTTGCCAGCGCAAGCGTACCTTGTTCGCCCCCCAATCCTAATGGACAACGGTAAGAATACGGATAAGGCATAAATTGGACATTTGGCATTAGTCCGCCGATTGGTGTTTTTGCATCTAAATTGGCAGTTAAGCTCAGTGTACCATTGGTCATACCATGATAACCGCCGCAAAAACTAATAACGCCAGTACGTCCTGTTGCGGTTTTAGCTAATTTGATCGCGGCTTCGTTGGCATCAGCGCCGGTTGGTCCACAAAATTGCAAGCGCCAGTTATCGGCACTGCCTGGCAGCAGATTTAATACGGTCTCTGAAAATTTATCTTTCAGCGGCGTGGTTAAATCTAACGTATGTAATGGTAATTGACTATCAAGAACCTGCCTTATTGCCTCAATCACTGCGGGATGATTGTGGCCCAACGCTAAGGTTCCTGCCCCTGCAAGACAATCTAAATACTGTTTTCCTTCAACATCAGTTATCCATGCACCTTGCGCTGATTTGATTGAGATAGGAAATTTACGCGGGTAACTGCGTGCGTTTGATTCAAACTGAGATTGTCTTTCTAAATAATAGTCATTATTTTGAGAAAATAATGTTTTTTCCATGTCAAACCCTCTTATTGCTACAACACAAAAAAGTTTTACTGAGGAAATAAAAGGACCTATTTATTGAAGATCTTTTATAATATAAAAGATATGTCTGCTGCTTTATGTAAAATTCAATTACCGAAAACACCGTTTTTCAATTATTAATGTTCTTTTAATCTGCCAGTATCTTAAAAACTAGGATATAAGTCATATCACTAGCCCCAAAAATTAAAAGTTACTCTGATTATGCGTATGTATTTCTCTGCTACCTGCGCCTTATTTATCGAGTTGTTTTATCAACAAATCTCATTTAAATATAGACTCGGCAACATCAAAATCGACACGTCGCTGTCATACAGACCTTTCAATGTACCAACATTTAAAATGGCTTTTACACACTCTAAATACTCGTAACCTTTTAAAATTACTTTCTTTCAAGTCCCCGGGGACAAAAAAGCCGGGCAATTTTGAGCGAAAAAAAAACAAATTGCAATCAACTTATCGTATTGATGTAAGTATCCGGGCTGATTGATTAAAAAATAGGCTAAAT
>JAVSBY010000024.1:0-4238 GCA_031960925.1 Gilliamella sp. CRA003912 | reverse complement strand
CGCTTGGTTAATAAAATTGGCAAAAATGTCGATGAAGCCCATCCTTTAGTTGACTCACGAATGCCCGATGGTAGCCGACTAAACGTCGTCATCCCCCCTATTGCTATTGATGGTACATCAATGTCTATTCGTAAATTTGGTACAGGAAATAAATCGTTTTCTGACTTAATTAACTATGGAACATTGACCGAAGACATGGCTAATTTTTTGGTTATCGCAGCAAGAAGCCGAATGAACATTATCGTATCGGGTGGTACAGGTGCAGGTAAAACCACCATGTTAAATGTCGTTTCTCAGTTTATCAATGATTATGAACGGACATTAACACTTGAAGATGCGGCTGAACTAAAATTACAACAAGATCATGTGGTGAGACTGGAAACAAGGTCTGGGGGTGAAGATGGCCGTGGCAGAGTCACCATGCGTAATTTACTCGTCAATGCCTTACGTATGCGTCCAGACCGAATAATTCTCGGTGAGTGCCGGGGTGAAGAAGCCTTTGAAATGTTACAAGCTATGAACACAGGCCATAATGGATCGATGTCAACACTGCATGCCAATACCGCGCGTGATGCATTATCTCGATTAGAAAGTATGGTAATTATGGGGCAATCAGAGTTACCTCTGCCTGCGATTAGACGTTATATTAGTTCGTCGGTCAACTTCATTATTCAGATTTCACGTCTGCCTGATGGACAACGTAAAGTAATGAGTATTACCGAAATTATTGGAATGGAATCAGACAATATCGTCACGCATGACGTATTTAAATTCAAAATCGATGAAGAGCAAAGAGAACCTAACGGTAAAATTCAAGGTTCCTTTGTTTGTAATGGTTTAGTCAGGCGTTCAGCCCTTTATGAAGCAGCGCAATATTATAAACTTGCCGATGTGCTTGAAACATTAATGGCCAAAGCCGGTGGAGGTGCTTAATGATACTCACCCTAGCGATAACACTGATTTTTTCTGCCATAATGAGTCTTTTATCACTACGAAAGAAAAAAGAGCGGTTAAGTATTTTCAATAAAATTACTCAACAAAAAGTATCGCTCTTATCACTTGTTGAGGCGCAAATAAATGATAATAAAGAATCATTTATTAAAAACGTTAATCAAGCCATAGCAAACAAAATAAAGACGAATTATTACTTATTGCTTGGTGAGTCACAGGACAAACTAAAGTTAATTGGAATGATTATGCTAGGCATTATCGCCTGTTTTGTTGCTAACTTTATGTTTTTGAATTTGAATGGTTACCTAGTGTTCTTCGGTGGTCTATTTATCACGATCAATGTGTTAATATTTGTGAAAAAGTTCATTCTCGCGAAACGTTTTTACGATAATTTTCCAGAAGCTTTAAATACAATCACAGGGATTGTATCAGCGGGTTCTTCAGTTTCAGTTGGTTTTAAAGAATGCGCAAACAAAATGGACGGGCCCGTCGCACAAGTTATGCGCGATATCTGTGGCAGATGGGACATCGGTGAAAATCCGCAAACTGTATTATTGAATTCATACCGTCGTCTACCTTTTCCTGAATATTACTTCTTTGTTCTCACAATTATTGTCAACTTAGATGGTGGCGGCGAGCTTAAAGATGTGTTATCTCGGTTATCCAAAATGCTAACCAACAACCGTATCTTAGTTAAAACACGTGACAGTAAAACTGCTGAGCTAAGAATGACAGTTTGGGTGCTTGCTGCAATACCGATAGGTTTTATTTTTATATTAAAAGGCATTGTACCTGAGAACTATCACTATTTGGTCGATACCGATGGGGGTCATAAGATCCTCTATTACGTGGTTGGCAGTGTTGTTTTCGGTGTTTTGTTAATAAAAAAAATGATCAGTAAAATCGTCTAAATTGGGTCGTTGTAATGGATACTTTAATTTCTTTTTGTCTTATTTTATTTGCAGTAAAGGAACTTTTGCATAGTTATCACTATTTGCGCAACAAGCAATCTCTTGATTTTTTGATTAACGATGGGCAAGTTGATGTCAAAGTTAAACCTGAGAAAAATAAAAATGTCGCGTTTGAAAAAATGATGGCAAAAAATAGTGTTGGAATTGAGTTCATGCGCCGTTTTCAAGAACAACAATTGTGGAAAATCTATGCAATGGTAATCCTCTTTTCCACCTTATTTTTTGCTAATAGCATTTTTCATTTGATGGAGCTAGATCAATCTACCATCATTCTATCTTTAATGGTAATTATCATTTTAGTGATTTTAGTTCCGCAAAAAATCGTTAAAAAACAGATGGATAAAAAGGTAAGACGGGTGTCAAACGACCTTCCTTTAGTCGTTGACATTATGGCTATTATGATCAAGTCAGGAATGACAATTGAGAATTGTTTTTCATATCTCAGTACGCGTGTCGACCCCATCAACAAAGATATTTCAACCATTCTTGAACGTGCTTGTTTGATGATGGATGTAAATGGCATTGAGCCCGCCATCGATTTAATATACCGGCAAGTGCCAAGTAAAGAGATGCGAATGCTTTGTGCTACGCTTAAAAGAAGCATTAGCTATGGTAACTCTATTTATGATGTTCTGCTTGAACTTTCCGCTGAGATGAGAGAAATGCAGCGGTTAGATATCGAAGAAAAAATTGCAGCCGTTTCAGCAAAAATGACCATTCCAATGATGTTATTTATACTATTTCCAACATTGGTTATTGTTGCCGGACCAATCGGCTTAAAAATCATGGATATGGGCGGACATTAATTATAAAGCCAGATACGTAAGTCAAAACGAAAAATAACATTCACAATCAATAATAAAACGATAAAAACAAGAGGCGTTATGAAAGGGAATTATCTATACATACTGATTATTTTATTTGTAATCACGGGTTGTCAAAGCAAAAATAACGCGTTGAAACGAAATCTAGATGAAGAACAAAAAATATATATCAATGAGACAACTAAAAATTACGGTGGACTGATTGAGTTATATAAAAACAGATTAAGAAAGTCTGACACGCAAGAGACCCGTTTTAAACTGGCACAAGCCTATTATCTTTCAGAGGATTATGGTTCATCGATTCGAATTTTATCGCCAGTTATTGATAATACGCAAGATGATAAAATGTTAGTGTTGTATGCAAATATTTTATCTAAGATGAAATCCTCTTATGGTTCTGTCGATGGATATTCACAAACAAGCTCTTCAAGAATTAATTCAGCAAACTACGATAAAGCTAAACAATATTTAGAAAAGGCGCTGCTAATCAACCCTAAAAATGGCGAAGCCTATAATCTAAAAGGCATCATCGAAGTAAAGTCGGGACAATATGATGCTGCAGACTACTCTTTCAATCAGGCTCGTGACCTATTTTATGATGAAAATAAAGTATTGAATAATCTTTCCATGCTAGCCATTTTAGATAAAAACTATTTGAAAGCATATGATTATTTGAACATTCTCTATAATAAAGGTTACCGTAATAAAACGGTATTATACAATCTTGTTTTTACATTAATTAAACTTAATAAAGAATCGGTTGCTAAAGAGCTTTGTGTCGAGAATAAAATGTCAAATCAACCTGCGATATTAATTGAGGAATTAAAGCAGGTTGAATCGAGCAAAACAGTCCATTTTAGCAACGAATTGCGCACAACACCTGAAGAAATAAAACGAATTTATGAGACTGAAAAAAATATAGATAGTCCTCAATGAATCAAATAAAAATAACAGATTAATTGATTAATAAAAATCGACTTTAGGCGAATCACTTTATGAAAGATAAAAAACTCATAGTTCTGTATATTTTGATGTTAGTCGTCGGTTGTGTATTACTATTTAGTAATACCTCAACGGAAACGAATGTAGACAAAGAAAAAAGTGCAGAAATACAACAAGAAATCAAACAAGAACAGCTCTCTAAGGAGATTGTTACTGTCGCAGTTGCAAAAAGAGATATATCGGATAGAACAATCATGACTACTGCTGATTATTATTTTAAGACAATGGAAGTCAATAAAAATGATTTTGATAAAACGCTATATATATCAAATCCGGATCAAATTAATAACTATGTAACTAAAAATAATATTGAGAAAGAAACAATTATCCAACAGCAATTTATTGCTTCGCCGACTAGCTCAGAGTACCAATCTCTTATACTTAAACCTGGTGAATATGTATTTCCTATTAATATAGATGTTCAAGACGCTTACTTACTCGACAACCTGAAATCAGGCGATCTTATTGATATTTACATTACATATGGCTC
>JAVSBY010000023.1:0-9902 GCA_031960925.1 Gilliamella sp. CRA003912 | reverse complement strand
CGACGCTATTTGGCCGACAAAAGGATAGATGTGGAGGCCAAAAGTAGCTTTTATTTCGGGCAACTTGCCTATCACCGTTATTTCATCGAGTGGGATACCCAGTTCTTCATGTGTTTCTCGCCTTGCTGCCGCTTGTGGATTTAAATCACTCTGCTCAATATGCCCACCAGGGAAACAGATATCTCCCGGTTGCCATTTAAGCGACTTAGATCTGATTTGGTAAATTAATTCCAATTGATTATTGATCGTGATAATAGGTACTAAAATTGCCGCTTTATTTTCGGATTCTTCTATACGTTTTGAGTCTTGGATCTTCTGCGTAATTTCTGTTATTGTTATCATCGTTATCTATTCTTATCTCGATTAAATATTAATGGTTCTTTACTGCGCTAAAATAAAATGTTAGATTGAAATTTGTGCTTTAGTTTGGGCTTGTTATCTCAGTTATGTCATGCAATATAATATCAACAAAATAAAAAATGGACTTGGAGATCTTGCTCAGTTGAAACGTGAGCGAGCATTAGTTGGTATGCCTACTGCATTTCAAGATGTGTTCCTATTGCTGCCTTCTTTACTGCATTATAACCATACCGCCCTCCCAGGTTATATTGATGACGATATACCGCATGGAATTTTTAATTACCAAGTCACTGATGAAGCGGCAGCCCTTTTAGCCAAGCTGTTTCAGTTCATCCAAGCGCCTAGCGCAGCTGTTCGAGCTGATATATCAGCAATCTATTCAATGGGCAGTACCGGTTCGATTGGTCAATCTAATCAATCGGATCTGGATATTTGGATTTGCATTGAAAATAGTTTATCAAATAACAAAAAATTAGCATTACAAAAAAAATGCCGATCTATCGAAGAGTGGGCACAAAAACTTGGTGTTAAATTGACACTGTTTGTTGTTGATGTTGATCGCTTTGTTAAAAAACATCACGAATGTTTAATGGGCGAAAACTGCGGTTCTGCTCAACATATGTTGTTGCTTGAAGAATTTTATCGATCCGCAAACCTGCTTGCCGGTAAACTGTTATTATGGTTTGTTGTTCCCTGTGATTTTACCGTCAATGGCGTGAATTACAAACGTTATAGTGATTGTGTGAATGCGTTAGTCAATCAGGAAATCATCAATCGCGATGAGTGGGTTGATTTTGGTCCATTAACGGGGCTGTCAGCAGAAGAATATTTTGGGGCAAGTCTATGGCAATTATATAAAAGTATTGATTCACCCTTTAAAGCGGTTTTAAAAACCTTACTACTTGAAGCGTATTCATCTATCTACCCACAAAACCTACCTATTGCTTATCAAATGAAACAATGTGTGCAGCAAGGTGAATTTGCCAGTGAACAGTTAGATTCGTATTATATGCTGTTAGAGAGGATCACAGCTTATTTACTAAAAATTAATGACGTACAGCGTTTAAAGCTAGTCAGGCTCTGTTTTTACTTAAAGGTGAATGAAAAATTATCGATGCCAACCCCATTACCTACCTGGCGCCGAAAGATATTGAGTAAATTAGTTAAACAATGGGGCTGGGATCTCGCGCTGATTGAAAAGTTAGATTCTTCTGATAAGTGGAAAATTGAACAAGTGCGCGAAGTGCATGAAGTGTTGTTAGAAACCATGATGGCAGGCTATCGAACTTTGTTGAACTTTGGGCGCCGCAATAATCTTAACGCGAGAGTAAGTCCCCAAGATCTCGCGATTTTGACCCGCAAGTTGTATGCAGAGTTTGAAGTATTACCGGGTAAAATTACCGTATTAAAGCTAAATAATTCTAGCTGCCTTTGTGAAGATGCATTAACGTTCATTCATGTGCAAGAAAACCGTATCAACCGCGCGGGTTGGTATGTGTATAATCAAAAACCAACCTTACATACCATCGTTAGCCATCAATACCTAGAATACAGTAAATATCTGGTCAAACTCGTTGGTTGGAGTTATTTCAATGGGTTGATTTCTGAATCGACCGAGTTTTACTGTTACGATGGTATGAATCATGATAGTTCAAAAATAAAGCAGCTAATTGCGGATTTACAGGGCTATTTTCCAATCGATGTGCCTGCGGTGAGTGAGTCCGATCTTTATGGGCCGTGTGAGATCCGTCATCTAGCGATTATGCTTAATCTTGAAAGTGATCCTACCTCGCTCGATAGCTTTGAATATGATGTCAGTAATAATGTCCTTAATTATGGTGCAAAAGAGTTAAGTTTAGTTGGTTCCATTGATTTGCTTTATCGCAACTCATGGAATGAGATTCGTGTACTGCATTTTAGTGGAACCCAATGTGTACTTGAAGCGATACAGACCCTACTTAATCGCATGCATAAAGATGCCGATTTACCTGAATCGATAGAACTATTTTGCTACAGCAAATATTTACAAGTGGATATAAAAAATCAGCTTCAAGAACTGATAGATGCATGTATTGAATTACGTTTAACTACAACGCAAGATAATTCAACACAAGTTAAACCACTGCGAATAAATGGCGCGTCGTGGTACCTCTTTTTTGAACGGCTGGGTGTGACATTCCATCAATTTGAAAACACAATTGATTTTTACGGAGCGGTGTCAAATAATAAAGTGCAAGGTCGTGCGCTTAATATGCTAGATGAAACTGATGAGCTACCAAAAGAGATTGATAGTGTTGCTTGTGAGGGGATCATCCAGTTCTTTTTTGAAGAGACACAAGCAGGATTTGATCTCTACATTTTAAATGAACATAATCAAGTTGAAATCTACCGTAACTGTAATGGCAATAAAGATGATATGGTCAAAGACATCAACCATTTTTACGCGTTATCAAATGATCGTTTTAGTTTTGCCTCAAGTAGCTCAATCAATTTTAACTTACCTCAGTTTTATCAAATCAATTTTCACCCAGATGGACAAAGAAAGATTAGTCCGTTAAATTAATTTTCACTGCGACCCGAATAAATATTAACAATTAAATCATGGTATTATCTAAAGTTTTGTAATAAAAACGGTTTTTCATATATTAAATTATCAAAATTCCATTAAAATAATTGGAACTTTTTAATCAATTTGCAATCTAACTTAAGCGAGCATAATTTTTTTAGGCCACGTATAAAGTTAGAAAATAATGAGGAACGGCCTTAAATGAGGGAACAAGTAACAGACCAAGTTTTAGTTGAACGGGTGCTCAATGGAGATAAAAATTCGTTCAATTTGTTGGTGGTTCGTTATCAAAGCCGCTTAGCTCATTTGGTTTCTCGGTATGTTTTGGCGTCAGAAGTGCCTGACGTTGTACAAGAGACTTTTATTAAGGCTTATCGCTCTTTGGAATCTTTCAAAGGTGAAAGTATTTTTTATACATGGCTTTATCGCATAGCTGTGAATACGGCAAAAAATTATTTGACCGCACAAGGGAGAAGACCGCCATCTTCTGATATTGATGCGAGTGAGGCGGAAAGTTACGAAGGCGCTGAGTCACTAAGGGATATTGATAATCCCGAAAGCTTAGTTCTTTCAAAAGAAGTCGAAAAAGTCGTTTTTCAAGCGATCGAATCGTTGCCTGATGATTTACGAACAGCTATTACGCTGCGTGAAATCGAAGGCTTAAGTTATGAAGAGATCGCTGAGATTATGGATACGCCAATTGGGACCGTTAGGTCACGTATTTTCAGGGCGCGTGACATAATTGATGAAAAAATTAAGCCATTAATTAATTAGTTTAAGCTGATTAAAAAGATTAAGTTCATAAAGTAGTCGTTAATTTAAGGGATCTACTATGCAAAAAGAACACATAGAGCAACTTTCGTCATTCATGGATGGAGAGACAACAGATTCAGCTTTTGTCGAATCGGTCTCAAAAGATGAGTGTTTGCAAGCATGTTGGCGCCGTTATCATATCGCAAGAGATGCTATGCATGGAAAGTTACATGATTGTTCATTGACATTTGATATTTCTCAAGCTGTTGCCGAGTCGCTAGCGAACGAAGCGTGCTATGAATCCAAACTTGCTGATCAGCCGATAACAAGTGATGAAGTTCTACCGAATAAAGATCGTTTATTTTGGGTGCGTGCAAAAGAAGTAATTTCCAAAATTAGTCAAGTCGGGCTAGCTGCGTGCGTGACCTTAGGCATCATTGCTGGCGTTCAATATCATCAAGGCGAAGGTAACCAAACAAGCAGTTCACCTGTGCTTAATACCGTGCCTGTTGGGGTGAATATCGCACCTGTTGGTGGATTGCCATCTAAAAATGATCAGCAATTAATCGAAAAAAGACAGTATGATAAAATTAGATTGCTTGTCCAAGATTATGAATTACAAAAAAGATTAAATGCGCATTAAGATGAAGTTAATTTTGCAAAGAGTAGTCAATAAAAAGCGTAAAGTGTCTATCTCAACGCTTTTTTTTATCTTATTTACTCTGCTAGCTAGTGTTGTGTTTTCACCGGCAGCGCTTGCAGCAGATGCTGCTATTGAACTGCTGAGTAAAATGAACCAAGCAGTACAGACGCAAAATTACCGGATGTACTTTTTAACACAAGAAAAAGATCAATATGTGACAACCTATGAATACAGTCATTTAGGTTCACAGCAAAATGATCGTTATGCTCACCTTCTTTACCTTGAAGGGCCGGCGAAAGAGATCATTTTACACAATGGTGTCACCAGTTATTTTCAACCTGATAGTACTTCATTCTCAATCAGCAGTTCACGTATTACCGAAGCATTTCCTGATGTTATCTACAATAATTTTAACGAATTATCAGATAGTTATGATTTTGTGTTAATAGGTAAAACAAGAACAGCAAATCGAACCGCGCAATTGGTCAGAATTGTGGCTAAAGACAAAGATCGTTACAGTTATGTTATTTGGATTGATGATGAAACTCATCTCCCTATCCGGATCGATCTAACCGATCTCAATAATGAACTTGTGCAGCAAATTAAAGTGATTGAATTGGATTCTAATTTCGATAAAAAGAAAATGAAAGACTATATCAATACTCGAAACTATCCGATTTTACTAGCCATTGAAAAGCAAGATGATGAGCTAGATAATTGGCACTTGCTATGGTTACCAAAAGGTTTTAAAGAAATTGCCGCTTATAACGTGAGTTTTTATAGCGATGATATTGCCACAAAATTATATTCTGATGGGGTGTTTTCATTCACAGTTAATATTTCTGACGAAAACATAAAACAATCAGATGAAGTGATTCAACAAGGTGCTCGCACTATTTTTTCAACCCACGTCGCCAACAAAAATGTCGTTATTATCGGTAATTTGCCGCTCACAACAATTGAACAAATAGCACGAAATATTGCTGAGAAACCACCACAATAATCTCGATAAGACTATGCTTAATGTTCATTAATGTGTAGAATGCTTTTCTTAATTTCATGATTGCTTAAAATCCTTATTATTCGGAATAAGAGAGATTGAGCAGTTACAGGCACATAACTAAAACGAATAATAATCACTTATTATGAATAAGAATATCCGAAATTTTTCAATTATTGCTCATATTGACCATGGCAAATCAACACTGTCAGATCGCATTATCCAAATTTGCGGGGGCCTTTCCGATCGCGAAATGGCTGCGCAGGTTCTGGATTCAATGGATCTTGAGCGCGAACGAGGCATTACTATCAAGGCGCAAAGTGTGACGCTTGATTATCATGCTAAAGATGGTCAAACATATCAGCTTAATTTTATTGATACCCCAGGGCATGTTGATTTTTCATATGAAGTGTCTCGTTCCCTTGCCGCGTGCGAAGGCGCATTGCTTGTTGTTGATGCTGGACAAGGCGTTGAAGCTCAGACATTAGCTAACTGTTATACAGCTTTGGATATGAATCTTGAAGTTGTGCCTGTTTTAAATAAAATTGATTTACCGGCTGCAGAGCCAGAGCGGGTTGCCGCTGAGATAGAAGACATTGTCGGTATTGATGCAACAGATGCTGTGCGCTGCTCAGCAAAAACGGGCGTTGGTGTTGAAGATGTGCTTGAGCGACTGGTTAAAGAAATTCCCCCACCAGAAGGTGAGGCCGATGCTCCATTGCAAGCGCTCATTATCGATTCTTGGTTTGATAATTATTTAGGTGTCGTGTCTTTAATCCGTATTAAAAATGGTGTGCTGCGTAAGGGCGAAAAGATCAAAGTGATGAGTACGGGCATGATTTACAATGTCGATCGACTCGGTATTTTCACGCCAAAACAAATTGATAAAGATCAGCTAAACTGCGGTGAAGTTGGCTGGGTGGTTTGTGCCATTAAAGATATTTTAGGGGCGCCGGTTGGTGATACCTTAACGTCAGCGCGCATGCCAGCTGAAAAACCTTTACCTGGCTTTAAAAAAGTTAAACCGCAAGTTTATGCAGGACTTTTCCCAACCAGTTCTGATGATTACGAAGCATTCCGTGATGCATTAGGAAAATTGAGCCTTAATGATGCATCGCTTTTTTATGAACCCGAAAATTCTGGCGCATTAGGGTTTGGCTTCCGATGTGGTTTCCTTGGCTTGCTTCATATGGAGATTATCCAAGAACGGCTCGAACGTGAGTATGATCTCGATCTTATCACTACTGCGCCAACGGTAGTTTATGAAGTATTGGATACCTCAAACGAAGTCATTTACGTTGATAGCCCTGCAAAGCTACCAGCGATAAATAATATTTTGGAATTAAGAGAGCCAATTGCTGAGTGTAATATCTTAGTGCCACAAACTTATTTAGGTAACGTGATAACCCTTTGTGTTGAAAAACGCGGTGTGCAAACGCATATGGTGTACCATGGAAATCAAGTGGCTTTAACCTATGAAATACCAATGACCGAAGTTGTTTTAGATTTCTTTGATAAATTGAAATCAACCTCGCGTGGGTATGCGTCATTGGATTATAGCTTCAAACGTTTCCAAGTTGCTGATATGGTTCGTCTTGATGTGTTAATTAATGGCGAGCGGGTCGATGCGTTAGCATTAATCACTCACCGAAGTAACTCTGCTTACCGTGGACGTGAATTAGTCGAAAAAATGAAAGAACTCATTCCACGTCAACAATTTGACATCGCAATTCAGGCGGCTATTGGTAATCATATTATTGCGCGTTCAACAGTAAAACAGTTACGTAAAAATGTGTTAGCAAAATGCTACGGTGGTGATGTTAGCCGTAAGAAGAAACTATTACAGAAACAGAAAGAAGGTAAAAAACGCATGAAGCAAGTGGGGAATGTTGAATTACCACAAGAAGCGTTTTTAGCTATTTTACATGTTGGAAAAGATTAATTCGTTAAAGAGGAAATATAATGGCTGGAACCTTTGCCATCATCTTAACATTGGCAACATTAATAACAGGCATTTTTTGGTGTTTAGAAAAATTCAAGTGGAAACCGGCAAGACAACGTAAAGTTGAAGCTGTTCGGCAACAATGTAATGGTGATATTGACGGAAAAATCTTGGCAGAAGTCGCTAAACCGAAAGGGTGGATCGAGGGGCTTGCTTCATTTTTTCCGGTTTTATTCGTTGTATTTGTGATTCGTTCATTTATCTATGAACCTTTTCAAATTCCATCGGGTTCAATGATGCAAACGTTGTTGGTTGGCGATTTTATTGTGGTAGAAAAATATTCGTACGGCTTACGTAACCCTATCACCAATAATGAACTGATTGCGACAGGTAAACCAAAGCGTGGTGATGTCGCTGTGTTTAAACATCCTAATGTGCCGAATATGGATTTGATCAAACGTGTTGTTGGTCTGCCTGGCGATAAAATTGTTTATTTGGTTAAAGAAAAGCAATTACTGATTTATCCTGCTTGCCAAGCGAGTGATAACAACTGTCAAGGTCAGCAATCTCAGCCACTTGATTTGCATTACACGCCACTTGAAAATAGTGATTGGAAACAAGTTCATGAACAGTTTAAATCAAGCCCTAATTTTTATACTCTAGAGCAGTACAATGAGAAAGGCTTTGATAAGGATGATTCATTTGGCAAATTTGATATGAAAATCCGCCAAGAAACATTAGGCGATGTCTCGCACAACATATTAATAACCGAAGATTTGCAAGAAGATCCGAGTTATTACTACCATCAAAATGGTCAACCAATAGCCACTTGGGTGGTTCCTGATCACAGTTATTTTATGATGGGGGATAACCGAGATAATAGTGGAGATAGCCGTTACTTTGGTTTTGTTCCTGAACAAAATTTTGTTGGACGTGCATCAGCTATTTGGATCAGTTTTGAAAAACAACCCGACCAATGGCCAACAGGAATTCGGTTTAGTCGTATTGGTAAAATACATTAGTAATCAGTTTTATGAAAAAATTTAGTGAACTACAAAAAGCATTGGGCTATGAGTTTCAAGATGAATCGTTGCTTAAACATGCATTAACGCATCGCAGTGCACATAAAGTGCATAATGAGCGATTGGAATTTTTAGGTGATTCCATTTTGAGTTTTGTGATAGCCGATGAACTCTTTTATCGATTTAAAGAGGTCGATGAAGGTGATTTGAGTCAAATGCGCTCAAGCCTTGTCTGTGGTCAAACCTTAGCGGTTATTGGTAAAGAATTTAACTTAGGTGATTGGCTTATTTTAGGACAAGGTGAGTTAAAAAGCGGTGGATTTCGCCGTGAATCAATTATTTCAGATGCGGTTGAAGCGATTATTGGGGCAATTTACCTTGATAGTGATATTGAAAATGCACGACGTTTAATCTTGAGTTGGTATCAATCTCGATTAGATGAAATTAAACCAGGGATTAAACAAAAAGATCCTAAAACGCGATTGCAAGAATATCTACAAGGCGTTCATCGGGAACGTCCACTCTATTTGATCATTGAAGTGATTGGCAATAATCACGAGCAAGAGTTTGTTATTCAATGTAAATTAGACGATGATGATCGTGAATATTTGGGCAGGGGACTTAGCCGCCGTAAAGCTGAACAAGCCGCCGCACAAGAAGCATTAAACCAGTTGGGTGTAAAATGACAGAAAAAATACAGCATTGTGGATTTGTTGCCATCGTTGGCAGACCAAATGTGGGAAAATCAACATTACTTAATCAGTTGTTAGGTCAAAAAATATCGATAACCTCTCGCAAAGCGCAAACGACTCGTCATCGTATTATGGGCATAGATACGCAAGATGATCATCAAGTTATTTATATTGACACGCCGGGATTACATATTGAAGAAAAGCGTGCGATCAATCGTCTGATGAATCGTGCTGCCAGCAGTTCAATTGGTGATGTGGAACTTGTACTCTTTGTTGTTGAAGGAACCCATTGGAACGAAGACGATGAGATGGTTTGCAATAAACTGCGTGATTGCAAATGTCCGGTTTTATTGGTTATCAATAAAATAGATAATGTTATTGATAAAACCAAGTTGCTCCCTCATATCCAAGAAATTAGCCAAAAAATTCAATTTCTGGATGTTGTACCAATCAGTGCAGAAAATGGTGAAGGTGTTGATATTATCAAGCAAATAGTCAAAAAACATTTGCCAGAAGGTATTCATCATTTTCCTGAAGATTATATTACCGATCGTTCACAGCGGTTTATGGCATCTGAAATTATCCGCGAAAAACTCATGCGCTTTTTAGGTGACGAGCTGCCGTATTCGGTAACCGTTGAAATCGAACAATTTAAAGTCGATGAAAACACCGGGACGTATCGAATCAATGGCTTAATTTTAGTTGAACGAGACGGACAAAAGAAAATGGTCATCGGTAATAAAGGTGAGAAAATCAAGAAAATCGGTATTGAAGCACGGAAGGATATGCAAGCCTTTTTTGATACTAAAGTTCACCTTGAATTGTGGGTAAAAGTGAAAGCCGGCTGGGCTGATGATGAGCGCGCTTTACGTAGCCTAGGTTATGGTGATGATTAGACTTGCACGGTTGAGTTTGCATATTTAC
>JAVSBY010000022.1:0-8821 GCA_031960925.1 Gilliamella sp. CRA003912 | reverse complement strand
TTTAATTTCAGACATATATAAATACTCAAATTACCCGCTCAATCTTCGCCCCTAAACCACGAAGTTTCTCTTCAATGCGTTCATAACCACGATCGATGTGATAAATGCGTTCAACTGTTGTCGTGCCTTTGGCGATACAGCCGGCTAGAACAAGGCTTGCTGACGCTCTTAAATCCGTTGCCATAACTTGTGCACCGGTGAGTTGTTCAACGCCATGCGTAATGAGTGTATTACCTTCAACCTCGGCTTTTGCACCCATGCGAATTAATTCAGGTACATGCATAAATCGATTTTCGAAAATAGTTTCTTTTATAATGCCTGTGCCTTCGGCAACCATATTGAGTAATGAAAATTGGGCTTGCATATCAGTTGGAAATCCAGGATGTGGCGCAGTATGAATATTGACAGCACGAGGGCGCATGCCTTGCATATCAAGGCTAATCCAGTCTTCGCCAGTTTCAATTTTTGCACCGGCATCAGATAACTTGGCTATCACTGCATCGAGCGTTGTGGGATCGGTATTACGGCAAATTATTTTGCCTTTAGAGATTGCTGCGGCAACAAGATACGTTCCGGTTTCAATGCGATCGGGTAAAATTTTATGTACGCCGCCACCTAAACGTTCCACACCATCAATGGTGATACGATCGGTACCTGCTCCACTGATTTTTGCCCCTAATGTGTTTAAAAATTTAGCTGTATCAACAATCTCTGGTTCACATGCCGCATTTTCAATCACGGTTGTACCTTCAGCAAGTGTTGCCGCGGTCATAATAGTCACTGTTGCTCCCACGCTGACTTTATCCATCACAATGTGAGCCCCTTTTAAGCGACCATCAACCGAAGCTTTGACGTAGCCTTCATCAAGAATTATCGATGCACCCAGCTTTTGTAAACCAATAATATGCAAATCAACCGGCCTTGCACCAATGGCGCAGCCGCCGGGTAGTGAGACTTGACCATGGCCAAATCTGGCAACAAGTGGGCCTAATGCCCAAATTGATGCGCGCATGGTTTTCACCAAATCATAAGGTGCGCAATAATTATCAATTCCGCTTGCATCAAGGTGGATATAACCTTTATTTTCAAAGTTAACACCAAGCTGAGTGAGTAGCTCTAATGTTGTATCAATGTCTTTCAGTTTAGGAACATTATGTAATTCAACGGGTTTTTCTGCCAAAATTGCCGCAAATAAGATAGGCAACGCAGCATTTTTTGCACCCGAAATAATAACTTCACCGCATAACGATGTGGGACCTGTAACGTGAAACTTTTCCATTGATAACTCTTCGACATAACAAATTAGCCTAGTATTATAGAGGTAATTTGTTTAGAGATAAATAAATTTAAATATAATAAACGCATAATTCAATGAGGATATTATCCTATCTAAAACATTTTCGATTCGAAGATACTTTAGATAGGTATCAATACAAATATTTTATCTGATATACTCATCAGCGCACGAAAAAATAACCAAATAAATAATTAAGAATACAATTATGGCAAATATACAAGATCTCATTCGGTTTAATCACGAATGGTCAGATAAAATTAAACAAGAAGATCCCGCTTTTTTCAAAAAACTCTCTGTTGCTCAAAGTCCTAAATTTCTATGGATTGGCTGTTCTGATAGCCGGGTGCCGGCTGAAAAACTGACTAAATTAGAGCCAGGTGAACTTTTCGTGCATCGCAATGTGGCTAACCTTGTTATCCACACTGACTTAAATTGTTTATCCGTCGTGCAATATGCGGTTGATGTCTTAAAAATCGAAGATATTATTATATGTGGACATTTGGATTGTGGTGGAATTCGTGCCGCTATTGAAAACCCTGATTTAGGATTAATTAACAACTGGTTATTACATATTCGAGACTTATGGTTCCGTTATAGTTCGCTGATTGGTGAATTTCCCGCCCACAAGCGGATGGATATTTTGTGTGAACTTAATGTCATTGAACAAGTTTATAATTTAGGACATTCAACCATCATTCAATCGGCTTGGCAACGAGGACAGAAAGTCAATTTACATGGCTGGGTATATGGGATTGATAATGGCAAAATCACCGATTTGCATATCACATCATCAAGTCGCGAAAGTCTTGAAATTCATTATCGTGAAGCGATTTCTTATTTACTCAATCAACATGACCTTTATGACGATAACAGTACTAAAAAGTCAACTGAATAAAAATTATCATTTAAAGCGATGAATAATTTGATTACGGCTGCCACGCCATAAGAGCTTAGCATCAGCAAGCTCTTGTTCAAATTTACCATCAATCAAGACATCAATATAGGCAATTACGCGTTGTTGCTCTGCACTTAACTCACCGAGCTTGTAACCTGTCCAAAGCCAAATATCTTTATTATTGCATTCTGTTTTGACTCTTTTTACCAGCTTTAATATTGCCGAGAGATTCTCTGGATGAAGCGGATCACCGCCAGAAAGCGATAAACCTTGACGTTTAATCTCAGTATCTTGTAGATCGCTTATGATTTGATCTTCAAGTGTTTGCGTGAACAAATGCCCAGAATCGAGCGGCCAGGTACTTTTATTATAACATCCTCGGCACTGATGCACACAGCCAGCAACAAATAAGGTACAGCGAGTCCCCTCACCGTTCACGACATCAACGGAATAATAACGGTGATAATTCATACATAACGCCTATGGTTAATAACATAAATAAACTATCTCTTTGGATTTTATCCAATTTGACCATTATTTAAATGCTTAACTCGCCTTTTCACTTCTTCTTGCTTACCTGCATTAAACGGACGTGCATCAGGACTGCCTAGATACCCACAAACACGTCTAATCACCGAAACTTTTGATGAATCATGGTTACCACAGCTCGGACACACAAAGCCTTTACTCGTGCATGAAAACTCACCAGCATAACCGCATTCATAACACTCATCGATTGGCGTATTGGTACCGTAATAAGGAACGCGTGTATAACTATAATCCCATACATCTTCAAGTGCTTTGACATTATTAATCATATTCGGGTATTCGCCATAACAAATAAATCCACCACTCGCCACTTCAGGATACGGTTTTTCAAACTCGATTTTCTCGTAAGGATTTACCTTTTTCTCGACATCCAAATGGAAACTGTTGGTGTAATACCCCTTATCTGTCACGCCTGGGATCACGCCAAATTCAGCAGTATCAAGGCGGCAAAAACGGTCACACAAATTTTCACTTGGTGTACTATATAAACTAAATCCGTACCCTGTTTCGTTTTTCCACTGTTCTACGGCATCACGTAAGCGAGCGACGATAGCAATACCTTTCTCACGTAAACGTTCATTATCAAAAGGATGGGTTTCATTACCATAAAGTGCGTTTAATGTCTCATGTATACCAATGTAGCCTAATGAGATCGATGCACGACCATTTTTGAAAATTTCGGTCACACTATCGTCTTCTTTCAGACGAACACCGCAAGCTCCCTCCATATATAAAATCGGAGCCACTCGCGCTTTAACGCCATCTAAACGCGCAATGCGGGTCATTAGTGCTTTTTTACATAAAACTAATCTTTTTTCGAGTAATTCCCAAAAATGGGCTTCATCCCCCTTGGCTTCAATTGCAATACGAGGAAGATTTAAACTGATAACACCTAAATTATTGCGTCCATCGTGAATTTGTTTTCCATCTTCTTCATAAACACCCAGAAAACTACGGCACCCCATTGGCGTTTTAAATGATCCTGTTACATCAACCACTTTCTCGTAATTTAGAATATCAGGATACATGCGTTTACTTGCACATTCTAAAGCAAGTTGTTTGATATCATAATTAATATCGCCCAATTTATGATTAACACCGTCTTTGATCGCAAACACTAATTTAGGAAAGACCGCTGTTTTATGATTGCGACCTAAGCCTTTCAGGCGTATTTTTAAAATAGATTCTTGAATAAGGCGCGATTCCCAGCTAGTGCCTAATCCAAAACCGAAGGTAACAAAAGGGGTTTGTCCATTAGCGGTATGAAGGGTATTAACTTCATACTCAAGTGACTGAAATGCATCGTAGCACTCTTTTTCGGTTCGATTTTTAGCGTAAGCATCAGGATCGGGAATTTGCCATTCCTTAGCAATTTGTTTATGTTTTTGATAACTAATGGTGACAAACTTTGCCAAAATTTCATCGATACGATTAATCGTTGTGCCGCCATAAATATGGCTAGCCACTTGTGCAATAATTTGTGCAGTCACAGCAGTTGCAGTTGCAATCGATTTGGGTGGTTCTATTTCGGCATTGCCCATTTTAAACCCATTGGTTAACATGCCATCTAAATCAATTAACATACAGTTAAACATCGGGAAAAACGGAGCGTAATCTAAATCATGATAATGAATTTCACCGCGATCATGAGCACTTGAAATATCTTTGGGTAATAGATATTGCTTCGCGTAATGGCGAGCGACAATGCCAGCCAGTAAATCACGCTGTGTTGGAATCACTTTGCTGTCTTTATTCGCATTTTCATTAAGAATAGCAACATTACTCTGTTCGATAAGTCCTCGAATATCTTGGTTAAGTCGGCTGCGTTCTTCACGGACACGATCCCGATCATGACGGTATTCAATGTATTTTCTTGCCAGTTTTTTATAAGGTCCTGACATCAACTGATTCTCAACAGCATTTTGAATCTCATTAATATCAACACGCTGACGATCGGTCATCTGATTTGTCACTGCGCGAGCAACAGCTATGCAATAATCCATATCATTGACATTTGCAGCAATCGCTGCTTTTGCAATTGCATCTTTAATTCGTGTTTCATTAAACGCAGTTTGACAACCATCACGTTTGATAACCACTGGCATAACAATTTCCTCAAAATTTAGTCTCAACGATATTCTTACAATGTGCTACATCAAATTCTCAACACCATTGCGTTGATTAACGATCCATTTTTATTGAAATACTATCTATTTTTTTGATATAGACGGAGAGGGCTTACACAATAAATCTTACTACATATTGTGATTTTGAGGGGATTATACACTAGATATTGTGTTTTTCTAGACTCTAAAAATAAAAAATAGACTTGACAATAATTAAAAATAAATTAATCCAGTAGTTGCAAAATGATCCTACTGAAAAAAATTTTGATCTGTTTAGACATAAAAAAACCGCATCTGATAGATGCGGTTTGATCGAATTCAATTTAATAAAGAATTTATGAACGCTTCATCATGTCAAAAAATTCATCATTCGTTTTGGTCATCGATAATTTATCAATTAAAAACTCCATCGCATCAACTTCGCCCATTGGATTGAGAATTTTTCGTAAAATCCACATTTTTTGCAACTCATCAGGCGCTGTCATTAAATCTTCTTTACGTGTACCTGAACGATTAAAATCGATGGCAGGAAACACGCGGCGCTCAGCAATTTTACGAGATAAATGGACTTCCATATTCCCGGTTCCTTTGAATTCTTCGTAAATAACTTCATCCATTTTAGAGCCAGTATCAATCAGAGCAGTTGCAATAATAGTCAAGCTTCCGCCTTCCTCGACATTACGAGCCGCACCAAAAAAGCGTTTAGGCCGATGTAGTGCATTAGCATCAACACCACCTGTTAATACCTTACCCGATGAAGGTATAACGGTATTATATGCTCTTGCTAAACGAGTAATTGAATCCAATAGAATAATCACGTCTTTTTTATGTTCGACTAAACGTTTTGCGCGCTCAATAACCATTTCAGCGACTTGTACGTGCCTTGCCGCTGGTTCATCAAACGTTGACGCAACCACTTCGCCTTTAACTAAACGCTGCATTTCGGTCACTTCTTCTGGCCGTTCGTCAATCATTAACACAACCAGTTCACATTCAGGATGATTCACCGCTAAACTTTGTGCAATATTTTGCAATAACATCGTCTTACCGGCTTTTGGTGGTGCAACAATTAAACCACGTTGCCCTTTACCAATTGGTGAGGCTAAATCAAGAACACGAGCAGTGATATCTTCGGTTGAGCCATTACCACGCTCCATTCGGATGCGGGAATTAGGATGAAGTGGGGTTAAGTTTTCAAAGAGAATTTTATTGCGGGCATCTTCAGGTTTATCGTGATTGACTTCATTAACTTTGAGTAAAGCAAAATAACGTTCACCTTCTTTAGGGGGACGAATTTTACCCGCGATGGTATCCCCTGTTCTTAAATTAAAACGTCTGATTTGGCTTGGTGAAACATAAATATCATCGGGTCCAGCTAAATAAGAGCTGTCTGCTGAACGCAAAAAACCAAACCCATCTTGCAAAATCTCAATGACACCATCACCAAAAATATCTTCTCCACTTTTGGCATGCTGCTTTAAGATTGCAAAAATAATATCTTGTTTTCTTAGTCGGGCAAGATTTTCAAGGCCCATTGTTTTTTCACCAAGCGTTACAAGCTCAGAGACAGGTGTATTTTTCAGTTCGGTTAGATTCATAATTTTTTTAAAGGTTATTGAGGATAAGTGGTATGTTCGCAATTAAGCATTTATAATAAATATTCAATTTAGGTCTCTCTAGTCACCGGTACCATAATATTAGGCTTGATGATAATTATATTTGAGCAACAGATGTTTTTTTATTTCTACTATCAAAATAAAAACATAATAGAGAGGAATCCAATTAGGACGTCAACAATCTACACTAAAAAAAATAGCTTGTCTACGTTTTTATTCTTTTTTGCGTAATCAAAAAGAGACACGGAATGGGCGTAGGCCCATTCCGCATAGGGAAAATTGAATTGTGAAACTTACAGTTGAGCATCAATAAATGCTTTAAGTTGCGCTTTAGACAAAGCGCCGACTTGGGTTGCAACAACATTGCCTTCTTTAAAAATTAAAAGCGTTGGGATCCCTCTGATGCCAAACTTAGGTGATACATTTGGATTGTCCTCAACATTTAATTTCGCAATAATAATTTTATCACTGTATTCTTGAGCGATTTCTTCCAAAATTGGGGCAACCATTTTACAAGGGCCACACCACTCTGCCCAAAAATCAACTAATACCGGTTTGTTCGCTTCATTGATAGTTTTATCAAAGTTAGCTTCAGAAAGTGCAATAATTGCATTACTCATTTATTCTTCTCCAGAAATTCTTTAAATTTATGCTTGTGATAGTATGCCATTTTAAGCGACGCAGCCAGTAATTACTATAATAGGATATAATTATTAGTGATGTGATCTCGCTTATTATGGTACAATTCGCCAACTTAAATTATTATCGTTAATACACAATGATTCAATCTTATCTAACCAAAACAGCATTTAAGCAATTTCCACTTCATCCATTGGTGATTGAAGCGCTTGAAAAAAAAGGGTTTATTTATTGTACACCAATACAAAATCAAGCATTGCAATTAACTACTAAAGGATTGGATATTGCAGGTCAAGGACAAACCGGTACAGGTAAAACCATGGCCTTTTTGGCCTCAACATTTAATTACTTACTCAATAATCCGCCATTAGCTGATCATAAAAAAAATCAGCCTCGAGCTATCATTATTGCCCCAACGCGAGAACTGGTTGTACAAATTTACAATGATGCACAAATCTTATCTGACGTGACAGGATTGAAATTGGGACTTGCTTTTGGTGGTGATGGGTATGATAAACAATTAAAAGCGATTGCCGAAGGCATTGATATATTAATTGCAACAACCGGCCGTCTGATCGATTATGCAAAACAAGATTACATTAATTTAGAATCTATCCAAGTAGCTGTGCTTGATGAAGCTGATCGCATGTTTGATTTAGGTTTTATTCGAGATATACGCTGGATATTCAAACGAATGACGCCACCAACTAAACGGTTAACCATGCTGTTTTCAGCAACCTTAACCCATAATGTTAGGGAACTGGCTTTTGAATATATGAATGAGCCTCAGTATGTTGAAGTTGAGCCAGAACAAAAAATAGGTCATCGAATAAAAGAAGAATTATTTTTTCCATCAAATGAAGATAAACTGCCTTTATTACAGACGCTTATTGAAGAAGAGTGGCCAGAACGTTGTATCATCTTTGCTAATACCAAAGTCACATGCGAAAAAATTTGGCGGCACCTTGTTGCAGATAAGCACCGTGTCGGTTTATTGACTGGTGATATTGCACAAAAAAAACGACTTTCAATTTTAGAACAGTTTACTCGAGGTGATTTAGATATTTTAGTTGCAACCGATGTCGCTGCACGTGGTTTACACATACCTCATGTCACGCATGTATTCAACTATGATTTACCTGATGATTGCGATGATTATAGGCATCGAATCGGCAGAACTGGCCGTGCTGGCGCTGAGGGGTATTCGATCTCATTAGCCTGTGAAAAGTATGCGCATAATCTACCGAATATAGAAAAAGCGATCGATCACTCCATCCCTGTCAGCCAGTATGATCCTTCGGCATTACTTAGTAATTTGCCTGCACCAAAAGCATTCAAAAAAGTTCCTCGTCGAAGAAACGCATAAAAAAAATCCATCAATAAATTTATTGATGGATAAATAACGATGAACATAAGAATGAGATAGAAATCTAAAAGTTGATTGCACATATACAATTTACAGTCAGATAACTGGCACATATAATATTTTAATTAGATTATCTAATTTTAACATTTAATGGCATGTTTTCATTTATTGAAAATAACCTTGATAGCATAATTCTATTTCTTTCTTGGTTGAATCAGGCAATACACCAACATGAGTTCGCTTTAACGCACAGTACAATAAAAACAAAACGTTAATTGAGACACAACTCCTTTTTTTCTTAATGCGATGAAAAGCCTCTAAATATCCGACTCT
>JAVSBY010000021.1:45512-59929 GCA_031960925.1 Gilliamella sp. CRA003912 | reverse complement strand
TCATAAGTGATTAGTTTTAACCAAATGAGCAGGGCAATAGCTCTGCAAATATCATTTCAACCTACCTGATCTTATCGCGCAACTAAATAAAAAAATTGCAGTTAATCAATTAATTCCCGATAACCCCAGATCAATCCTCACACATCCCCCAATTTTGCAATGCTTGATTAAAAAGGTTGCTCAAGGTAGGCCGGTAAATTGCTAGGTTATTGCACAATTTCGACATAGAATGTATTTTTGTTCCGGTTTACTGAATTATGTTCAGTAAATTGGTAAACTTTTGCTGAAAGTATTCATATACTAGTATAGTATTTACGGATGTATAAAAGTGAGATCGAAAAAGAAGCAAAACTCACGACGAAAACGTTAAATAGCGGGTAAGGTTAATTATCCGTTTTTTGTCAGCGGTATGCTATATTCGATATTCGTCATCATAAGGTTTATGTTGCATACAAACCAAACTGAGTCAGTTATCAATACAAAGCACAGCAAAACAAAACATTTAGGCAGTGCTGATAACGATAGAGTTAACGATATTACTATAAAATAAGATTCAATACAGTTAAGTTAAGGTAATCATATGATCAAGATAATGAAATATAAGCGTAAATTCGTTTTTGGCGCCGGTTTATTAGGCATGATAGCAAGTGCACAGCTTCATGCTGCGGGTACACTGGTTTATTGTGCCGAAGCTTCACCAGAAACATTCAACCCACAGATAGTTACCAGTGGGATTTCAATGGATGCCAGTGCCGTGCCTGTTTACAATCGTTTGGTTGAATTCAAATTAGGCACCACCGAAATCGTTCCTGATTTAGCCAAATCTTGGGATATTAGCAATGATGGCATGACTTACACGTTTCATTTACGTGATGATGTGAAATGGCAGAGCAATAAAGAGTTCAGTCCAACACGTAATGTTAATGCGGATGATGTTATTTTTTCATTTATGCGTCAAAAAGATCCTAATCATCCTTACAATAAGGTTTCTGGTGGTCAGTATGAATACTTTGAAAGTCTAGGATTGCCGCAATTAATTAAAGACGTTAAAAAAGTGGATGATAACACCGTGGTTTTTGAGTTATCAAGGCCAGAAGCCCCTTTCTTAGCTGATTTAGCCATGTCATTTGCATCAATTTTATCCTCAGAATATGCCGATGCAATGATGAAAAAAGGGACGCCAGAAAAAGTCGATTTGAATCCAATCGGAACGGGTCCATTTACTTTCGTTCAATATCAAAAAGATTCACGAATTTTGTTTAAAGCCAATCCTGATTATTTTGGTCCAAAAGCAAAACTCGATCGTTTAGTGTTCTCAATCACGCCAGATGCCTCTATTCGTTATGCTAAATTACAAAAAGGGGAATGCCACGCTATGCCATTCCCTAATGTTGCAGATTTAGAGCGGATGAAACAGGACAAAAATATTTATATAGAAGAAATGGCCGGAATGAATATTGGTTATTTATCGTATAACATGGACAAACCGCCTCTTGATAAGTTACCTGTTCGCCAAGCCTTAAATATGGCTGTAAATAAGAAAGCGATTGTTGAAGCGGTTTTCCAAAATGCTGCTGAGCCAGCTAAAAACTTTATCCCACCTTCAATCTGGGGATATAACGATCAGGTTGAAGATTATCCTTACGATCCTGAGCAAGCAAAAGCCTTGTTAAAATCAGCCGGGTTAGAAAAAGGCTTCACCATCTCGTTATGGGCAATGCCGGTACAACGTCCTTATAATCCTAATGCGCGTCGTATGGCTGAGATGATCCAAGCCGATTGGGCTAAAATTGGCGTGACAGCTAAAATTGTTAGTTATGAATGGGGTGAATACTTATCACGTATTCGCAGCGGCGAACACGATACGGTATTAATGGGGTGGTCAGGGGATAATGGTGATCCGGATAACTTTTACTCAGTGTTAATGAGCTGTGATGCGGTTAAAGCCGGGTCAAACTATTCGCACTGGTGTTACAAACCGTTTGATGATTTGTTACAACAAGCACGCGTTGAATCTAACCATGAAAAACGCGTTGAACTTTATAAACAAGCTCAAGTTGAAATGCATAATCAAGCGCCAGCATTAATGATTGCTCACTCCATGGTTTATATGCCAATTCGTAAAGAAGTTAAAGGGTATATTATGGATCCGTTAGCATTACATAACTTTAATCAAGTCAGTCTTGAAAAATAATGTATCGAGTGATGAACCGCGATTCGTTCCCGGTTCATCACAAAACCAAGTTTTCGCTGTAATAGAGTCTGTCATTGCAATCATAAAATAGGTTTTACTGATTTTATCAACTGAGCAGTCTAAGGCAATAATCAAGAGCAACCACATGTTTCAATTTATTTTCAAACGATTAGGTATACTGGTTCCTACCTTTATAGGCATCACGTTACTGACTTTTATTTTTGTTCACCTAATCCCTGGTGATCCCATTACGGTTATTGCCGGTGAGCGGGGATTGTCCCCAGAGCGTCATGCCCAATTGATGACGCAATTAGGCTTAGATAAGCCGCTTTATCAACAATATATTAACTATTTGATCGGCATCTTTCACGGCGATTTAGGGATCTCGTTTAAAAGCCAAATTCCTGTTTGGGATGAATTTGTTCCTCGTTTTAAAGCAACGTTCGAACTTGGTTTTTGTGCCATGTTATTTGCTATCTGTTTAGGGATCCCAATTGGCGTATTAGCAGCAGTCAAGCGCGGTTCCATCTTTGATCATACAGCGATTAGCGTGTCTTTAACCGGCTATTCTATGCCCATTTTTTGGTGGGGAATGATGTTGATCATGCTAGTGTCGGTGCATTTTAATTTAACGCCGGTCGCAGGGCGCGTTAGTGACATGCTATTTCTTGATGAAAGTCAGCCACTAACAGGATTTATGTTAATTGATACGCTGATTTGGGGAGAAGAGGGCGATTTTATTGATGCGGTGGTTCACCTTATTTTACCTTCGATTGTGCTAGGTACGATTCCGTTAGCGGTCATTGTCCGTATGACGCGATCATCGATGTTAGAAGTGCTAAGTGAAGATTATATCCGTACCGCAAGGGCTAAAGGAGTTGGGCGAATGCGAATTATCCTTGTTCATGCGTTACGTAATGCAATGATTCCGGTTGTGACGGTGATTGGTTTACAAGTGGGTAGTATGCTGTCTGGCGCTATATTGACCGAAACCGTATTTTCATGGCCGGGTATTGGCCGCTGGTTGATTGAAGCATTACAGCGCCGGGACTATCCTGTCGTTCAAAGCGGCGTTTTAATTGTTGCTACAATGATTATTTTAGTGAATTTATGTGTTGATATGCTTTATAGCATTATCAATCCGCGTATTAGACATAAAAATTAAGAGTGTGTTTACGGATGAATAAACCGATTGTTAAAGAGCCAACCCAAACAGAGGACAGCACCTTGGTTGCGCCAAAGCCATTAACGCCTATGCGCGAATTTTGGTTCTATTTTTCACAAAATAAAGGCGCGGTGGTTGGCTTAGCCTTTATTACGCTTGTTATATTACTTGCAATCTTTGCAAATGTTGTTGCGCCTCATTCCCCTTCGGAACAATTTCGAGACGCGTTACTTGCGCCACCGGTTTGGATGCAAGGCGGAAGCTGGCAATTTATTTTAGGTACCGATGATGTGGGTCGCGATATTTTATCACGACTGATTTATGGTGCGCGCTTGTCGTTATTGGTGGGCTGTTTAGTGGTGATTATCTCGCTGATGCTTGGTATCTCATTAGGCTTAATTGCCGGTTATGTTGGCGGCTTTTTTGATAGCATCATTATGCGGGCAATTGATATCATGCTGGCTCTACCAAGTTTATTGCTAGCCTTGGTTTTAGTTGCAATATTTGGTCCTTCCATTGTCAATGCTTCAATTGCATTAGCCTTTGTCGCTCTGCCGCATTATGTTCGATTAACTCGCGCAGCAACCTTGGCCGAAATTAACAAAGATTACGTTGTAGCATCACGTGTTGCAGGCGCGGGGGCACTGCGTCAAATGTTTATTACTCTTTTACCCAACTGTTTAGCGCCGTTAATTGTGCAAGCCTCGTTAGGATTTTCTAATGCTATTTTAGATATGGCCGCACTTGGTTTTCTCGGTATGGGGGCACAGCCGCCGACACCAGAATGGGGAACTATGCTGGCCGATGTGCTGCAATTTACCCAATCTGCGTGGTGGGTTGTCACCTTTCCTGGATTGGTCATTTTAATGACGGTATTAGCCTTTAATTTAATGGGTGATGGTTTGCGTGATGCACTTGATCCTAAATTGAAACAGTAATGGAGATTGTGTCATGGCACTATTAGAAGTAAAACAATTATCTGTTCAATTTGGCGGATTTAAAGCGGTTGATCGCATCAGTTATCAAGTTGAACAAGGGCAGGTTGTTGGCATTGTTGGTGAATCAGGATCGGGCAAATCAGTCAGTTCACTGGCCATTATGGGCTTGATTGATTTTCCCGGTAAAGTGAATGCCGATGCGCTGCATTTTGACGGTAAAGATCTGGCTCAGATATCAAAAAAAGAACGGCGTAACATTGTCGGCGCTGATGTAGCGATGATCTTCCAAGATCCTATGACCAGTTTGAATCCGTGCTTTACCGTTGGCTACCAAATTATTGAAGCATTAAAAATTCACCAAGGTGGCAGTAAAAAAGCGCTCAAAGCACGTGCTATCGAATTACTGAGTTTGGTTGGCATTCCTGATGCTAAAAATCGTCTCAATGTTTATCCACATCAATTATCTGGTGGCATGAGCCAACGCGTTATGATTGCGATAGCCATTGCGTGTGATCCTAAATTATTGATTGCAGATGAACCCACAACTGCATTGGATGTCACCATTCAAGGACAAATTATCGAGTTGTTACTTGAGTTGCAACGTAAAAATAATATGGCATTAATCCTGATTACTCATGATTTAGCGCTCGTTTCTGAAGCGGCACAAAAAATTATCGTGATGTACGCCGGACAAGTTGTTGAAACTGGGGATGCCGAGGTGATATTTAAAACGCCATTGCATCCTTACACACAAGCGCTATTGCGTTCATTACCTGAATTTACGCAAGATAAACAGCGGTTATCATCTTTATCTGGCGTTGTTCCCGGCAAATACGATAGGCCAAATGGCTGTTTGCTTAATCCTCGTTGTCCGTATGCAAACCAACGTTGCCAAAAAGAAGAACCGGCATTAATACATTATTCGGCGCAACGGCAAGTCAAATGCCATTATCCATTATCGAGTGAAGGAATCCCACAATATGAGCAATAATAGGGAACATAGCGAATTGCTGCTAAATGCTAAAAACTTGACCAAATATTATCAAGTTAAGTCAGGACTTTTTTCAAAGCCTAAACAAGTTAAGGCGGTTGATGGTGTCTCTTTTACCTTAGGTAAAGCAAAAACCCTTGCGGTAGTTGGGGAATCAGGGTGCGGCAAATCATCATTAGCCAGATTATTAACCCTGATCGAACAGCCGACATCCGGTGAGCTCTATTTTAAAGATCAAAATCTATTGAAATCCGATCCTCAGGCGCAAAAATTACGTCGTCAAAAAATACAAATTGTGTTTCAAAATCCCTATTCTTCACTAAATCCACGTAAAAAAATTGGCACAATTTTAGAAGAGCCGCTAATTATTAATACCGATTTAACATCCAGTGAACGTAAATCTAAAGTGTTGTCGATGATGAAAAAAGTGGGACTAAAAGAGGAATTTTATCATCGTTATCCGCACATGTTTTCTGGGGGACAACGGCAACGCATTGCCATAGCGCGCGGGTTAATGCTCGATCCTGAAATTGTGGTTGCCGATGAGCCTGTTTCAGCACTTGATGTGTCTGTTAGGGCGCAAGTATTGAATTTAATGATGGATTTACAACAAGAACTGGGATTATCGTACGTGTTTATATCGCATGATTTGTCCGTTGTTGAACACATTGCTGATGATGTTATGGTGATGTATTTAGGGCGCTGCGTTGAACAAGGCAGTAAAGAGGCTATTTATAACAATCCTCAGCACCCGTACACCCAGGCACTGTTATCGGCAACGCCAAGGTTAAATCCACAATTGCGTCGAGACCGAATTAAGCTAGACGGGGAATTACCAAGCCCACTTAATCCGCCAGTTGGCTGCGCTTTTAACGCAAGATGTCGCTTAGCGTTCGCGCGCTGCGCTAAAGAGCAACCTAAACTGATCGATTATAATGGGCACAAAATCGCCTGTTTTTATAAAGAGCAAAATGAGGATTTAAGCCCAAGATAACATCGGTTTTATTCTGTTATCAATCCTGCCTCTAGACATGATGGCAGGTAGATAGCATAATTCCACCGCGCCTAACCCAATAGGCGCGCTCATTTTTATTGCGCATTCACATCAATAACGGCAAGACGCTTTTACTCACTCTCCCTTTATCCTAACCGAGGGGAATAATTTTTATGATACACTGGCGCTAAGGTAATTTAATTAAGTATCTGTCCATGAATACGTTAAAACGAACATTGCACTTAATGGGGACCGTTATCCAAATCACAGTAACGCACCCTGATGCTGCCACACTATTGGATCACGTTGAGCAAAAACTCCTTGATTATCAAAAACGCTTTAGCGCCAATGATGCAAGCAGTGATTTGATGCAAGTAAATAATCATGCAGGTATTTCAGCCGTTAAACTTGATAGCGACCTGTTTGAGCTGATTGCTATCGGTAAACGGTGCAGTTTATCTAACGCGGGATCGCTTAACATTGCCATTGGGCCACTAATTCAAGCCTGGCGCATTGGTTTTAAAGATGCCCAGCTGCCTTCTCAGCAGCAAATTGCGTCATTATTGCCACTTACCGATCCGAATAAAATCCTACTCGATGAGCAATCTCATTCGGTGATGCTAGCTGACAAAGGCATGGCTATTGATTTGGGCGCGCTTGCCAAAGGGTATTTTGCTGACCAAATTGCCGAATATTTAACTGAGCAAAACGTACAATCAGCCTTGATTGACCTGGGGGGGAATGTGGTTGTGGTGGGGGATAAGTTAGACGATAACGAAGGTTACTTCACTATCGGCGTTCAAAATCCTTTTTTACCAAGAGGCAATTATGTGGCGGTGATTAAGGCAAAAAATCAATCGATTGTCACATCAGGCATTTATGAACGAAAAGCAGTTTTTAACGGCAAAACCTATCATCATATTTTTGATAGTCACACAGGTTACCCAATTGAAACAACCGTTGCCAGTATAACTATTGTGTCCAAGCGTTCACTGGATGGTGAAATTTGGACAACGCAATTTTATGGTAAACCTGCGCAACAAATTATTTTAGCCCTCAACAAAATGCCTGATGTAGAGGGGCTGGTTATCACAACTGATGGCCGATTTGCTTGCTCATCGGGATTGCCGTTGGTTAACTAAACGTTATGCGCTACGCATGTGTATTTTTATTCAAAAAATTGATGAAACAACGGATCAATTGCTTGTCACTGGTGCTAAGTGTTTTCGTTGCGTGATGAGCAATAAAATAACGAATAGCAATGAGATCCTCGGGCAGTGGATACAAATTATACGTCTGTTTACCTTGCTTTATCTCTAAATTTTCCGGAAAAATAGTTAAGCCAAGGTTATTTTTAGCCAATTCAATGGCGGTGAAAATATTGTCGGTTTCTAAAATCGTATTTGGTTCTATACTGTATTTATCCAGTAAATAGTCGACTTGACGACGAATTGCCGATCCTTTACGAGTCAAAATAAGCGGCTGCTGTAAAAGATCCTTTAACGCTACGCCGTTAGCGGACACCATCAGTCGCTTTTTTTGATAATAAGGGCAACTTTGCGGAATCACCATGTAGTAATGATGTATACCGCAATTATGTGTCAAAACATTAGGAGCAATAGCTTCGGAGTTTTGCCCGATAAAAAAATCTATCTCACCCAATAATAATTTATGTTCACTTTCACGAGGAATTGATTCATGCAGTTCAATTCTCACTTCAGGGTAATGTTTTAAAAATTGCGGCAGGAAAAGTGGCAATAAGTAAGTGCCTAAATTCGACAAAATGCCAATACGAATAACCGGCTTGGTGTCGGTGTAAAACTGACTGATCTCTTGTTTGAAGGTTTCTTGCTGCGCTTCGATTTGCATTAAATGATTGTAATAAGCAAGCCCTGCTTGGGTTAATTGCAGTGGGGACGCTTTGCGGTTGATGATGTCAACCCTTAATTCGAGTTCTATTTTTTTAATGGTCTGGGTTAAATAAGATTGTGACACATATAAACTCTGGGCAGCTTTAGTAAAGCTACCATGTTTGATCAGCATATCGAGGTAGTTTAGTAGATTGACTGCGTTGATATTCATTGTGGTTCCGATAGGCGAAAACTTAGCTGATTATAACAAATTAGTTATAATTTGATAATAAAATAGCTATTTCACAAATAAAAATAATTACTATAGACTGCATAAATCAAAGATTAAGAGATAAATAACCGTGCGCATCTCTAATCTGTCATTTTTTAGAAATAACTAATTATTAATAATTGAAATGATGGAGAGTCCTATGAAGTTTATTGCCATTGTCGGCACCAATTCAGACAGATCAACCAATCGACAACTGTTACAGTTTATGCAGATGCATTTTGCCGACCGAGTTGAGATTGAAATTTGTGAGATAAAACCGCTTCCTGCGTTTAATGAACCACAAGATAGAACGCCACCTGCATTAATAAAGCAGCTGTCAGATAAAATTATCGCTGCTGATGGCGTCATTATCAGTACCCCAGAATATGACCATTCGATTCCGGCTGCGCTAAAAAGTGTGATTGAGTGGTTATCTTACACCACAAGACCGCTTATCAATAAACCGGTTATGATTGTTGGGGCATCGCACGGTTCGCTTGGGTCATCGCGCGCACAAGCGCATTTGCGTCAAATTTTGGATGCGTCAGAACTCAAAGCCCGTATTATGCCAAGCACAGAATTTTTATTAGGTCATTCCCTACAGGCGTTTGATGACAAAGGTCAATTAATCGTTGATGAGAAAGTCAACGAACTTAACGCGTGTTTTGATGAGTTTGTGCGGTTTGTCACGATAACTAATCAGCTTGTAAAAGAACATAAGTTAAATGAGACACAAATCAAAAACTTTTCGTGGAAACAGGTATCAGAGGGGATGTTATAATGAAATTTATCGGTATTGTCGGCACGAATGCCGAAAAATCGTACAACCGCATGTTACTGCAATTTATGCAAAAGCATTTTAGTCATCAAGCAGAAATCGAAATTCTTGAACTGACCGATGTACCCATGTTCAATGAGACCGATGATCAGTCAAATAGCCCTATAATTCAGCTGTTTAATACCAAAATTATGCAATCTGATGGGGTTATTATTGCAACGCCGGAACATAATCACTCAATTCCATCAGCTCTAAAAAGTATTCTCGAATGGCTATCGTTCAATTTGCACCCTTTTGATGGGAAACCGGTGATGATAATTGGCGCATCGTATGATGTGCAAGGATCTTCTCGTGCCCAGTTACATCTACGTCAAATTCTTGATGCGCCGGGTGTCAATGCTTCAGTTATGCCGGGATCGGAATTTTTATTAGGCCGCGCGCATCACGCGTTTGATGATGAAGGAAATCTTAAGGCACAGCGCACCATTGATTTTTTAGAAAGCTGTTTTTGGCGTTTTTTAAGATTTACTAAAGTTGCCAATTTATTAAATCAGCCTGAAGATATTTCGTTTGAACCCGGTCGTTATACGGTAACAGCCCCAGGGCATAATGGTGATTTACCTATGGTTGTAACCTTATCAAACGATCGCATTGAAACCATTGATATTGATACCTCGGGTGAGTCAGAAGGGATTGCTGATGTGGTATTTACCCGAATACCAAGTCAGATTATTGAAGGCCAAACCTTAAATGTTGATGTATTATCGGGCGCTTCAGTCACCAGTAATGGAGTAATTGATGGTGTGGCCAAAGCGGTTAAAATGGCGGGAGCAAATCCGGATATTTTAAGAAAAAGACCAAAACCACTAAGTGCAACTAAAAAAGATGACGTAGAGTATGTTACTGACGTTGTTGTCGTTGGCGCAGGCGGGGCGGGGTTATCAGCAGCCGCTAGCGTATTACAGCGTGGTAAATCGGTGATTGTGGTTGAAAAATTTCCGGCTATTGGCGGCAATACCGTGCGCACGGGTGGCCCCCTTAATGCAGCGGATCCTACTTGGCAAAATACGTTTTCAGCGATTGCGGGGGAAAGTCATACTTTACAGTCGATGCTTAAAATTGATGAAGCAACCATTGATACAGAGTACCTTGATGATTTTAAAGTGCTTAAACAACAGATTAATGACTATCTGCAAAGTGCACCAGAGCAAAGCCGATGTTTATTTGATTCGTCAATTTTTCATCGTATTCAAACCTATCTTGGTGGCAAAAGAAAAGATCAGCTGGGTAATGTGATTTACGGACAATACGATCTTGTCAAAATTTTAACCGATAACGCATTAGAATCGGTTGAATGGCTCGAAGATATTGGTGTGGAATTTAATCGCCGTGATGTGACCATGCCTGTTGGTGCGCTTTGGCGCCGAGGCCATAAACCCTTAAAAAGCGAAGGTTATGCTTATGTGTCAGCGCTTAAAAGCTTTATCGATAACAATGGTGGCACCATTTTGACTGATACGCCTGTTAAGGAACTCATTATCGAAAATGGCGGTGTCACTGGCGTTATCGCTATGGCTGCTAATGGTCAAAAAACAACCATTAAAGCTGGGGCAGTGATACTGGCATCGGGTGGATTTGGAGCCAACACCAAAATGTTAAAACAGTATAATACCTATTGGACACAGATTGATGATGACATTAAAACATCCAATTCTCCAGCAATAACCGGTGATGGGATTGTGCTTGGATTAAGTGCCGGTGCTGATCTTGTGGGGATGGGCTTTTCACAAATGATGCCGGTTTCAGATCCGAATACTGGCGCATTATTTACGGGGTTGCAGGTGCCACCGCAAAATTTTGTGATGGTTAATAAGCAAGGCAAACGTTTTGTTAACGAATATGGTAGCCGAGACGCCCTCACGCAAGCGGCGATTGACAATGGCGGATTATTTTACTTAATTGCCGACGATGAAATGAAAAAGACGGCTTACAATACCTCGCAAGAAAAAATCGATAAACAAGTTGCACAAGGAACTTTGTTTAGAGCAGACACTATCGAAGATTTGGCTATTCAAATCGGCGTTGAACCGGCAGTGCTAAAACTGACAATCGATAATTATAATCGCTACGTTGATGAAGGATATGATCCTGAATTTAATAAGGATGCGTTTGATCTTAAAGTTGTCGTTCCCCCTTTTTATGCAACGCCAAGAAAACCCGCAGTACATCACACAATGGGTGGGCTTAGAATTGATACCAAGACGCATGTGCTTGATAAAAATGGTCAGATCATTTCGGGGCTGTATGCGGCAGGTGAGGTCGCGGGTGGTATTCACGCAGGGAACAGACTGGGCGGAAATTCGCTGACGGATATTTTTACTTTCAGTAGAATCGCCGGAAATACCGCCTTGAATGAGCTTGCTAACAAGTAATTTTTGTTAACGAAACGCGGTCAAATAGTTCGTGATTATTTGACCGCTTTTTTATTCAATCTAGATTTGGAGATTAGCAAAATAGCTTAAGTTCGCTCTCTGCTTGCCCTTTGATTCTGAACTTGGTTTTGATGTCGATACCATTATTTAAAATAATTTGTACATAAATCGTATGCTGATAGGCATCAGGCTGGTTAAGTTTTAATGCTGCCAGAATTTGTCCGCTTTCTCGCCAGCTATCACCAAGTTGATATTCAAGCGTATCCCCTACAGCGGGTAGCGCATCACCATGTCCAGCCACCATGTACAGCGCGCGTTTATTTGCGCCGCGATATTCTGCTCTAGCCACCATTTCTTGCCCACAGTAACAACCTTTATCAAAACTTATTGCACCTAACATTTGCATATTGCAAGCTTGGGGTAAAAGTTGCCCCATGGTTTGTGCATCGATAATAGGGTAACCCGCGAGCATGTCCAGTTTTTTCCATTCATCGCTTGGCAAAGCATCACTCGGTAGCGCCTCATGGCTGACCATAATAATACGTTCTGATGGTAAAGGTAATTTGATATAGGTGATGCCATTTTGCGTCAGGCAATTTTTATCAGTGAGCTTTGCGCTAATTTCGGTTGGGATAGGTTGCCCTGCAAGGCCTAACACAATAAGCGTGTGTTCAGGCTCGATTGTCACTTTTGAAAACACGGCATACTTTTTCAGCTCAGCAATCTGTTTTTCAGCCACACTTTTCCGGACAAGGTAAAAAATATCTTCATGACGTTTGAACAGCAGTAAATTACTCCACATCTTACCTTTAGGATCACAGTGTGCTGCAAATAAAGCTTGCTCATCAGTCAATTGATTCATATCAATCGTAACTTGGCCTTGTAAGAACTTCAGATTATCTTGTCCAGACACTTTTACGAGTTGCCAATCAGCAAGGGAAATTTGGCTAAATGGAAATGTATTCATCAGATTCATCCTTATATTTTTTCGCGCTATCGTAGCATAATTATGTTTTAAGCTTAACTAACTCGTGGCGATTAATTTTAAAAATTGAGAGAATGTTCAAAAAAAACAAATCATATTAACACGGTTTTTTACATTAATTCGATATAAAGTTGTTTTTGTACTTTCAACAATAATCGGTATATACTTTAAATCAGTTAATCTTGTTGTCAGCCTGATAAACGATCTGATGACAATGCAATGCCGTGCGATAAATAGAGAATAATTACTATGTTAAATAACGTCGATTTTAATGAGATCCAAAAGTTTTCACAACTGGCATCAAACTGGTGGGATCCAAATGGAAAATGTAAGCCCTTGCATATCATAAATCCATTGCGTGTTGAGTATATTGAGCTGCAATGTGGTCAACTTGGTGGTAAATCCATTTTGGATGTCGGCTGCGGCGGTGGCATTTTATCCGAAAGTTTAGCTAAATTAGGGGCGCATGTCACAGGGATCGATATGGCTGAGGAATCGCTTGCCGTTGCTCGCGACCATGCTAAACAACATCAACTTGAAATTACCTATCAGCATATCACGGTTGAATCGCTTGCACAGCAGCAGCCTGAGCAGTACGACGTTATTACCTGCATGGAGTTATTAGAGCACGTGCCCGATCCTTTATCGATAATTACCGCGTGTGCAAAACTCTTAAAGCCGGGGGGGCAGCTTTTTTTATCGACAATTAATCGTAATCACAAGGCCAAGTTACTCTTAATTGTTGGCGCTGAATATATTGCTCGCCTAGTTCCTAAAGGGACTCATGATTTTACTCGTTTTATCCGCCCTTCGGAATTAATGCAGTTTGTCGAAGCGGCGGGATTGCAAGTTTTAGATACCACAGGCATGCAGTACCATCTACTAAAAAATCAATTCACGTTAGGTCCTAATCTCGACGTTAATTATTTACTTACCGCTAAAAAATAGTCGCGACACGGCAAGTTGATTGAATTACCAACATTAATGCCATATTTATACAAATCCCAGCAATTTGTTGTAGCTTATTGCTGGCGATTAGGGTAGAATGCTTCGGCAATATTTTATCAACAATTCAACTCTATGGTGAATATTGTCATGTCTCGTATCGTAAAAGAAGCCCTCACGTTTGATGATGTGCTGTTAGTCCCCGCACACTCAACCGTTTTACCCAACACTGCTGATATTAGTACTCAGTTAACGCAAACCATTCGATTAAATATTCCAATGCTATCTGCTGCAATGGATACGGTCACCGAATCTGATCTTGCTATTGCGCTTGCGCAAGAAGGCGGAATTGGTTTTATTCATAAAAACATGTCAATTGAAAGTCAAGCTGATCATGTAAGACGTGTTAAAAAACACGAAAGTGGCGTAGTGCAAGATCCGGTATCAGTCTTACCCACGTCAACGATTCATGAAGTGATTGAACTTGCTCAAAAACATGGCTTTGCTGGGTTCCCAGTGATTACTCAATCACAAGAGCTTGTAGGTATTATCACCGCGCGCGATGTGCGCTTTGCAACTGACCTCTCGTTGCCCGTCACGGCGGTAATGACGCCAAAAGAGCGCTTGGTGACAGTACGTGAAGGTGAAAAGCGAGACATTGTTTTACAACAAATGCATGAACACCGCGTTGAAAAGGTGTTAGTTGTTGATGCTAATTTTCATCTAAAAGGGATGATTACAGTTAAAGACTACAACAAAGCTGAACAAAAACCGCATGCTTGTAAAGATGATCAAGGTCGGCTACGTGTTGGCGCCGCAGTTGGCGCTGCGCCCGGCAATGAAGAGCGCATTGCAGCGCTGGTTGAAGCTGGCG
>JAVSBY010000021.1:14832-45412 GCA_031960925.1 Gilliamella sp. CRA003912 | reverse complement strand
GTTGGCGCTGCGCCCGGCAATGAAGAGCGCATTGCAGCGCTGGTTGAAGCTGGCGTTGATGTATTGTTAATTGATTCATCGCATGGTCACTCTGAAGGGGTTTTACAACGTATTCGTGCAACACGGCAAGCTTACCCTGATTTACAAATTATTGGTGGTAACGTTGCGACAGCCGCTGGCGCTAAAGCCTTGATCGAAGCAGGAGTGAGTGCGGTTAAAGTTGGGATTGGTCCGGGTTCAATCTGTACAACCCGCATTGTAACTGGTGTTGGTGTACCTCAAATTAGCGCCATTATGGATGCGGTTGAAATGGCACAAAGCTATAACATCCCCGTTATTGCCGATGGGGGGATACGTTATTCAGGCGATGTGGCTAAAGCCATTGCCGCCGGCGCAGCTTGCGTTATGGTAGGGTCAATGTTTGCAGGCACAGAAGAAGCACCTGGCGAAATCGAGTTATTCCAAGGCCGAGCATATAAATCTTACCGTGGTATGGGATCGCTTGGCGCGATGGCAAAAGGATCATCTGATCGTTATTTCCAAACGGATAATGCAGCTGATAAATTAGTGCCAGAAGGCATCGAAGGGCGCATTGCATATAAAGGGCCACTTAAAGAGATTATCCATCAACAAATGGGTGGACTTCGTTCTTGTATGGGCTTAACCGGCTGTGCGACGATTGATGATTTGCGCACGAAATCTCAATTTTACCGGATTACTGGTGCTGGGATTAAAGAGAGTCACGTACATGATGTACTTATTACTAAAGAGCCACCTAACTACCGTTTAGGGTCTTAATTCCCTCCAATAATTCCTCCAATTTTACGGCAATAAAGTCGTAAAATTGGAGCATTTGTACTGATTAAGTTATTATGATTTTATTGCTTTAGTGACAATCTCTTTAGCTTCTTGTTGAATCAAGGCTAAATGCGCATCACTGATAAAGCTTTCTGCATAGATTTTATAAGCATCTTCGGTGCCAGATGGGCGCGCCGCAAACCAGCCATTTTCAGTGATCACTTTCAATCCACCAATAGGGGCATTATTGGCTGATGCAGTGGTTAAGCTTTGTTCAATCTTTTCACCGGCTAATTGGTCTGTTGTTAGTTGACTTGCATCGAGTTTAGATAGCACCTGTTTTTCAGCAAATGTGGCACTTGCCTGTAAACGGCCATAATAAGAGCGCCCAAATTTAGCTTCCAGTTCTTCATATTGTTGCTGTGGATTTTTACCGGTTCTAGCGGTCATTTCGGCAGCAAGTAGACATAAAATAATCCCGTCTTTATCGGTTGACCAGACACTGCCATCAGTACGTAAAAACGATCCGCCCGCGCTTTCTTCACCGGCAAAGCCTAATGTACCCTGATAAAGGCCATCGGCGTACCATTTGAATCCAACCGGGTATTCTAAAAAGGGGGCATTTAAGCTGTTTGCTACGCGGTCAATCATCGAACTGGTGACTAAGGTTTTACCAATAGCCATTTGTTTATGCCACTGTGGACGGTGCTGAAACAGATAATTAACGCTAGTTGATAAGTAAGCATTAGGATTCATCAATCCTTTTGGAGTAACAATGCCATGGCGATCAAAGTCGGTATCATTACCAAAAGCTAAATCAAATTTATCTTTTAATTTAAGTAAACCGGCCATTGCCCAGCGACTTGAGCAGTCCATTCGGATCACTTCATCATGATCAAGGTGCATAAAACTAAACGTTGGATCGACCTTATCATTAACGATATCAAGTTTGATGCCATACTTTTCAGCAATTCGTGGCCAATAAGTGATACCTGCGCCACCTAAAGGATCGACACCAATTTTAAGATCGGCTGATTTTATCAAGGATAAATCTAAAATCGTGTCAAGTTCGTTAATATAATCAGTTTCATAACATTTTGTGTGAATATAACCTGATGCCATCGCATTGGTGAATGTCATGCGTTTAACGCCAGATAATCCACTTTTTAGCAGTTCATTTGCACGATTTTCGATCTGTTTAGTTATCTCATTATCGGCAGGCCCGCCATTAGTTGGATTGTATTTGATCCCGCCATCTTCCGGAGGATTGTGCGACGGCGTGATAACAATGCCATCAGCTAGATGTGATTGTCTGTCTTTGTTGTATTTTAAAATAGCGTGTGATATTACCGGGGTCGGTGTGTATCCAAAGTTTTCAGCAATCACGACGGTTTGTCCATTTGCTGCAAAAACTTCAAGTACGGTTTTTAGCGCAGGTTCAGATAATGCATGCGTATCTTTACCAATAAAGCACGGCCCTGTGATACCTTGTTTAACGCGGTATTCAACCACCGACTGTGCAATGGCTAAAATATGTGATTCATTAAATGTTGATTTGTTGGCCGATCCACGGTGGCCTGATGTACCAAAAATAACCAGCTGACTCATATCTTGTGTGTCAGGTGTTAACTTGTAATAGTTATCTTGTAGCGCAACGACATTGATCAAATCTGAAGGTTCGGCTAATAATCCAGCACGGTTACTGCGGTCCATTTTGTACTCCTTCTAACATAAATTTATTGTTCAGTTCAGTGACTGAGTTCTAATTGATTTTCATGATTGAGATCATTATCAGTAGATTGCGCAAATGTACTTGTCACTTCATGTATCATGTTTTCTGATATACCCATGCTGCTCATTATTGACTCAATGATGTAAATTTTTCTTGCCGTATTGGTATTGGTAATAACCCAATATGGGGTTCCCACAATTTCACGTGGTTTGGTATTTTTACCTGATAATTCTAACGATTCTTTATCTTTAGCTAAGTACTTTCTCTTGCTGCCATGCAGTGAGGTTGCCGCAATAGAAAACAGGGCTGAATTATACTCATACAGCGTTTTAAGTAATAAGATAAAGCGATTAACAATCGATTTTTGCTCAGTAAACGAGTCATCCGATAACAGATTAGCAATGATTGTATAACCAGATTGTTTTTGACTTTTTTTATCGACAACAGGCGGTGGTGATTGATTAATATTCAATAGACGGCGCAAAATGCTCGAAGCATCTTCACCAATGTGTTTTGTTTGTGCAGCTATATATTGGTACAGCTCTTCATCGATTTCAATCGTTTTCATGGTTTGTCTCATGTGAATATTTATTGACTACTTGTATTGACAGGACAAGCTTGTGCGGCAATTGATCCTAACGGCGCGGTACTTTGGCCTTCTTGATTTATACAATTGTCATTTTGTTCATGGGATATATGGCTTTCAATTGATGACGTTTTTTGTTCTCGTTTTACATCATGGCAGGCACAAGCCATAAATAATGCTATACTAACTAACAGTGAACGAATAAATGTGTGTTTCATACAATTATAAATGCGATATATAAAATATGGCAATGAGTATAACTCAAGTTCGTTTCAAATTGTATTATCGATTGATAAAATAATGAAAATGATATTGTTGTTGCCTGTAAACAATATTATTCTGACAGTAGCAACTTGATTGCTTTTACAGGTAATTTACATGAGGAATAGAAAACATGAAAAAAATAATCGCATTAACGATGATTGCTGCCGCGCTTACTGGGTGTAGCAATAGTGATGTTTACTCAGGTGATGTGTATTCTAAAGATCAAGCAAAACAGGTTCAACAAGTCAGTTATGGTACGGTTGTTTCAGTGCGTGGTGTAAAAATCCAAACTAATGCCTCATCAGATGGTTCCAATAACAATCTCGTCGGTTCAATCGGCGGCGCAGTATTAGGCGGCTTTTTAGGTAATACAATCGGTGGTGGCAGTGGTAATAAATTAGCCATTGCTGGTGGTGCTATCGGTGGTGCACTGTTAGGTGGCGCGGTTGAAGATCAAGTGAGTAAAGCAAACGCTGTTGAACTTGAAATCAAACAAGAAAGTGGGGCAACTATTGTGATTGTTCAAAAAGGTTCACCTGCTGAATTCCATGCGGGTCAAGCAGTAAAATTAGTCACCAATGGTAAACAAATTAATGCATCACCTCGTTAAAAACAGATAGTCGGTTGTTCAATTAAAAGAGGATAGTTAATCAATGCGTCTATTACATACAATGATCCGAGTTGGCGATTTGAAAAAGTCGATTGATTTTTATACCCGCATTATGGGAATGAAAGTCTTAAGAACCAGTGAAAACCCAGAGTATAAATATTCGTTAGCCTTTGTCGGTTATCAAGATGAACAGACAAGTTCAGTGATTGAACTAACGTATAACTGGGATACAGCTGAGTATGATCATGGCACCGCATTTGGTCATATCGCAATTGGTGTCGATGATGTGGCAACAATGTGTGACGATGTCAAAAAAGCCGGTGGAAAAGTGACACGTGAAGCCGGTCCTGTTAAAGGTGGCAAAACCATCATCGCGTTTATTGAAGATCCTGATGGCTATAAAATCGAACTGATCCAAAATGATCAGGCCGATAATGCATTGGGTTGATAGTTTGATTTATATCACTATTTGAACCCACAAGGTGAGGTGTTTTGTATAAAAAAAAGGGGGAACAGTCTTTAGGCGGTTCCCCCTTTTTATTGAAACGCTTTTAGTTAGTTGCAAAGTGCAATCGAGCGGGAATTGGAAATGTCCCGCTGCTGACCCTTAACGTGATGCGCGCTGTAATATCACGGCATAAGGCTGCTTTTGTATGTAGATCATGCGCGAGATAAGTAACAGCGCAGCAACTGATAAGCCTGCGATAAATCCGATCCAAAATCCGGCCGCACCAATTGGGGCAATGATGATATCCGTTAATCCTAAAATATAACCCACCGGCAACCCAATTATCCAGTACGAAAGTAAGGTAATGAATAAAATACTCTTGGTATCTTTATAGCCTCTAAGTACATTACTGGCAACAACTTGCAGATAATCAAATGTTTGATATATCGCAAGTAAGATGATTAACTGCATGCAGATAACAATCACGGTGTCTTCGCTAGTAAATAAGGCAATAAACAACGATTTAAACACCACTAAAGTTAATGCAACAATAACCGCGGCAATCAACGCAATTGATAAACTAATGTAAGCGGTTTGTTTGGCACGAATGGGCTTTTTATTGCCAAGTAAGTAGCCAACGCGAATGCTGGTTGCAACGCCAAGTGATAACGGAATGGCAAAGGTCATGCTACTAATTGTGAACATAATTTGATGCGCCGCGACCGTTGTTTGACCGAGTGGCGCAATTAACAAGGCTACGATTGCAAACAAGCTGACTTCGAAAAAATAGGCCAAAGCAAGGGGGATACCAAGAACGATAATACGTTTAATGACCGACGGATTAACGAGTTGAGTCACCTTAGTTTTTCGAATATCTTTTTGAGTTCTAGACGTTAACGTAAAGCATTTTATCAACACAAACATTAACCAAAAGATAATCGATGCAGTGATGCCGCAGCCGACGCCACCAAAAGCCGGAAAACCTAACTTACCATATATCAGTACGTAGTTAATCGGAATATTTGCAAGCAGCGCAATAAACATAATCACCATGGCAGGTTTAGTGTTGGACAACCCTTCACACTGATTTCGGTAGACAAGAAAGTATAAAAAGCCCGGAACGCCCCACATGATGGCTCGTAAAAAGTGAACGGCGACATCGACCATTTCTGGGTCAATCGGGTTTTCTGGAGTGCTGCGCAGCGTAATTAATTTATCTGCATGATATAAAAACACCATCATGATAATCGATAGCAGCGTTGCAATAATAAGTCCCTGACGAGTGTGCGTGGCGATTTGATCGCGCTTCGCTGCGCCATTAAGGTTCGAGATGATAGGTGTAAGCACCGACAGTAAACCTTGACCAAACAAAATGGTAGGCAGCCAAATTGAAACGGCGATCGCAACGCCCGATAGCGCGGTTGCGCTGTAGTGCCCGGCCATCATGGTGTCAACAAAGGTGATTGCCGTTTGCGATAACTGTGCAATGATAACTGGCACGGCTAATTTAAGAATGTTTTTAACTTCGCGTTGATAATGTAATTTCATATTAGTTGTCTTAGCTGTGCAGCGTTCCCCATAAATCGTATTCGTCAGAATGAGTGATATCAACGTTGACAATATCCCCAACCTTAACGTTAAACTCGTCGTTTAGGTAAACAACACCATCGATTTCTGGCGCATCGGCCATGCTGCGGCCAATTGCACCTTCTTCATCCACTTCATCAATAATCACCGGCAGCGTGGTACCTACTTTTGCTTTCAGTTTTTGTGCCGAGATTGTTTGTTGCAATTGCATAAACCGGTCAAAGCGTGCTTGTTTTATCTCGTCAGGGACTTGATCAGCGAGCTCGTTCGCGGCCGCACCTTCAACAGGGCTGTAAGTAAAGCAGCCAACGCGATCTAATTGCGCTTGCGATAAAAAGTCGAGTAATAGGGCAAAATCCTCTTCGGTTTCCCCCGGGTATCCGACAATAAAGGTTGAGCGCAAGGTAATATTTGGGCAGATTTCACGCCATTTTTGAATTCGCTCAAGGGTTCGCTCGATGGTTCCTGGTCGTTTCATTGATCGCAAAATTGATGGGCTTGCATGCTGTAGAGGCACGTCTAAGTAAGGCAATATTTTCCCTTTCGCCATCAATGGAATAAGATTATCAACACTTGGATAAGGATACACATAATGTAATCGTACCCAAATACCAAGGTCTGAGAGTTTTTCACACAATGTTTCAATATTGGTTTTAAGTGGCATGCCATTCCAAAAATCAGTACGATTTTTAATATCCACGCCATAAGCCGACGTATCTTGGGCAATAACTAAAAGTTCTTTTACGCCGCTGTCTGCTAAGCGCTTCGCTTCATCAAGCACATTTCCAATCGGACGGCTCACCATATCCCCCCGTAAAGCAGGAATGATACAAAATGTACAACGGTGATTACAGCCTTCAGAAATTTTCAAATAAGCATAATGTTTCGGGGTCAATTTTACCCCTTGCATAGGCACTAAGCTAGTATAGGGATTATACTCAGGTTTCGGTGCGTATTTATTGACATGACTTAATACCGCTTCGTAACTGTGCGGACCTGAAATTTCAAGCACTTTTGGATGAACCGTGCGAATTTGATCTTCTTTAGCGCCAAGGCAACCGGTGACGATCACTTTGCCATTTTCATTTAGCGCTTCGCCAATTGCCTCAAGCGATTCTTGTACAGCGCTATCAATAAAACCACAAGTATTAACAATAACAAGATCGGCATTGTCATAGGTTGGGACAACTTGATAACCTTGCGTTCGTAGTTCGGTTAAAATGCGTTCAGAGTCAACCAAGTTTTTAGGACAACCCAGGCTCACAAATCCAATTGTTGGGGATAAATTATTCATAGTATTTTGATGATTTAGTCGGTTTACACGCGAGTTATGTGAAAAATGAAAATAGTTAACCACTATTTCGAAAAATTTATTTATTTTATCATAATAGCCGTGGCTTGAGATACTGATTTCTTCCTATTTTAAAGCGCGCCAACATTGCTTAGCCGAACAAAATAATAGCCGGCAAGAACCAAGGTGCTTTGGTGAAAAAGTGCGCGTTAAAAAAGGCGGAGCTATCCCCCAATTAAGAGACGCCTGCATAGCCCTGTCACAGGCGCTTTTCATTCAAAGACTATTTTTTGTTGTTGGGTTTAAGTTCATCGCCTACTTTTAACGCAAAAAGCTCTTCATCACGCGTTGAGATCCGAATGTTGCCGTTTTTCATCCGATACGCGCCTTCAGTGAATCCGGTGCCGTTGATGAAAACAGGGACTGCTTGTGGTTTATTTTGTATAACTGCTTCTAAAGCCAGGATTGCGTAAGGGGCAATATTGTCAACATTTGCGTAGCGAACATCGGGATTATCGACAAAAAAGCCGTTTAGTTGATTATTTTTGACCACATTATCCGCGACTTTTTGGGCTAAATCCAAAAACCCTTTTTGATTGGTTGCATGATACAGATCAATTAAAGCAAAAATGACGTAGGGATCATGATTACGCGTGCTTTGATTTAGTTTTGCATTTTTTCCTTGTCGCTCACCAATATCTCCAAGTCCTTGTGCTTTAGCAATGCCTCTAACAACAGCCCACAACGAGTTATCTTGTTCAAATGCGTAAGCTCTTGCGTAAGACAATAAGAACTCACTACCGGCTTTATAAGGTTTGAGCACGGTGCCTTTTTTACCGTAGTAACCATCGCGCACTAACACATAATTGGAAAGATCATGACCATTTGCAAGCATCGGGCGAAAGGTATTGTTGCTCTCATCATAGGCATAATGGGCGAATGCTTTAAGTCCATCTAATGTCCATTTTTTTAACATCAAACCGTCGTCACCGAGCCGATTCGCCAAATCAAGCTGCATGAGTGCATTTTTCGAATAGATTGTTGTGGTACGACTTTTAAGTAGCATATTGCCTTCTAATGCAGCATCACCGAGTTCAGGCCCAAATTGGCGCAATGCACGATCACCGTATTTGGAGTGGGTATCTTTATCATCGGTAGTGCTATCGCGCTTTAGCGCTTGCGTAAATTGATAAACGCCAAGTCCAGTTTGTTTATCACGCGGTAATACATACTGCTCGGCTAGACGTAACGCCCAAACTCTGGCATCGGCTTCATTGTTATACACCGATAACATTCCGCCGGAATAGATAAGGTCATTACCCGCATCAAGAAAGCTAAGCCCTTTGGTTGCAAAGAAAGGGGGTTGCTGAGTAAATTTATTTGCCCATAATTTACCCATTTTTTTGCCATATTCACCATGTCGGCTCGTTTCCATGACTTGCCAGTTGTAAACATGCGCATTCCAAAAACCATGAATAAAGCGCACGGTCGCAGCTTTATCAACTGAAAAAAGTAATTCATAATACGGATACGCATTTTTTAATTCGTGTACAAATTCTTTCTCGCTAGGTCCTTCAGGCTTTGATGTCTTCAAATCAACAAAGCGATGCCCGCCCCAAATAAGTAATCCGCTTTTATCTTGATAGTGGGTGAAGTAGTAACGCGTGATTGCTTCTGCTCTAGCTTGGTAGGTGTTATCACCGGTGAGTTGAGTTAGCCCAACGAGCACGCGCATTAAATTTTGCTGGGCAGAAAAGTTAGATAAAACCGCGGTGTGTCCATCTGGAAAGACCCATTGTAACTGTTCGCCGGTTCTTGGATCAACCCCGCTTGCTAGCAAAGGCGTGGGTGAATTGCCATGATAATTATCCCCGGCTTTATTGAGCACGGTATCTGCAAAATTTTTTACTGCAGCTAAACGCTGTGAACTATCTGCCAATGCGGTGTTATAAAAAAGCATTAATGATAACGAGGCACAAAGGGAAAATCGAATACGCATATCCACTCCTAAATTGAGTTAAGTTCAAAAGCGATCATAAAAAATTGCTCAAGTACGTGACGTATGAAAGGTTGTTAGCTTTATTTGCGGCTATTAACAGCCATTAACACTGACTGTTAATAGCCTTAAAGCAAAACAACGGTTCATTTAAAATGAATTAAAGTTTTATTATGATTCGCCATCTACGCATAAAATTAAAGTCATTTATAGGTATTGTGTGATCAACATCAAATATAATTTGATAATTCCTTGAACAAAAACAATAAATTGACTGGTGTCGATTGGTAAATAAGGGTGCCACTACTAATGAAGAAACAGTAAAAACGATAAAAAGGTGATGATGATATTAGGATGATAAGTAGATAGTGTTTAGATAATTAGGGGAAATGAACTGATGAATTACACTCTGAACTTTGTCACTTAGGACAAGTAGAATGGTACGCCCGGGTGGACTCGAACCACTGACCCCCACCATGTCAAGGTGATGCTCTAACCAACTGAGCTACGGGCGTATTTAGAAAGCACGCAAATATTACCGTTCAAATCGATTTGTATCAAGTAAAAAAAATAAAAATAGCCTGTTTTTTAAGCTAACGAACTATTTTGCACGGTAAAAGTCTGCATTTTTTGATTTTTGATTAACAAAACGCCGTTTATTTAACTTTTTTGGCTAACAGGCTAATCATCTTAGTGATTATACGCTTTAGCAAACACGCCTTGGCCTTGATAACGAAAACGCTGAGCACAGCAAGCAATAAACACCGACTCACCGCAATGGATTGTCATGGTGTCTGTCTGTGTGGATAGCGTAATCTCACCTTTAAGGCAGAATAAAATCACCGCGCTCGATATCTCTTCGATTTTAGCTTGATTATCAATACTTATAATTTCAAAGGCAAAATCGTTAACAGGAACCGGGAAAAGCGTTTTATTATGATGATAAATAGGTAACGTCAGTAACTGCTGTTTATCGATACTATGAAAAGTGGTATTGTCAAACAGCTCGTTAATATCAATATGTTTCGACGTTAATCCAGCTCTAAGCACATTATCTGAACTTGCCATAATTTCAAGCGCCGTTCCTTTAAGATACGCATGGGGCGTTTGTGCCCGCAAAAACATCGCTTGACCTACTTGTAATTCAATCACATTTAAAATAAGCGGGGCAAATAATCCATTGTCATTTGGAAATTTTTCCGCAATTTCATCAATAAGGTTGGCTAAACGGTCATCGAGCAAATCGATTTTAGATTTAAGTTCGCTAATTGCTTGCTGTTTTAGCGTGCTCTCTAACGTTAAGACAGCGTAGAACAACTGTTTTAGCCCTCGATCTGTGCGATCGTGTTTGAATTCATTCACGTGATTTTCAACGGATGAAAGTGACAATGTGTCAAATAAGGCAATAATTTGATTAATGGGTCTAAAACCATTCATCGCCAAAAATGGGGTGATAGCATACACCAATTCCGGTTTGTGATTGGGATCTTTGTAGTTTCGTTGTGGTGAGTCTAATTTGATGCCGAGATGGTTTTCTTTTTCATAACCGATCTTTGCCTTAGACAATTCAGGGTGAACTTGAATCGATAACGGTGAAGTGGCAGATAAAACTTTAAACAAGTAGGGCAGAGAAGGGTAGGTTTTGTAAGTTGATTCACCCAAAATTGCGTCTGGATGCTGGCTAATTAACTGATCTAATGCTATTTCACTCCCGTCATGATTGAGTGCCATTGACATTCCCGCTAAATGTGCACCCATCCAAATTTCTGCTTGTGGCAAATGCTCAGGATTTGGAAAGTTGAATAATTGGGATAGCGCTGTTTTACTTCCCCACTCATAATTCTTTATCACATTGTTTAATTTCCACAGGGTACGCTGCATTTTTTGTTTACCCGCTTTATTTTTATATCGCCTTTTTTCTTGTCAGCGAACGTTTGATAACATCAAAAAAACCGACGGTTCTTACCATTTTTTTGTTATCGATATAGTTTCGAATCGAAATCAGTACTTTTTTGGGATCTTTGGAGGCAAAGGTAAATGTGCCATTTTGTTTAGTTTGAATTGAGTAACGCGGAATCCATCGACCTTTAAATAAGACCGATGCTTTGACTAACTCAATTTCGTGCCAAGGTATTTGAATATATTTACGCGCATCTTTATGGTGATAAAATTCAAATGCGTTGTCTCCAATCATGATAGTGCCATATTCTGATAGTCCGACGAAAGCCGTCCCTTTGACAACTAAATCAACGTTGGTGTTCAATGATTGCACCATAGACTATTTTCCATAAAATTAACCGTTAAATCAGCAGGGTTACATTGCGTAACCCTGTCTCCGTGTTTTATAAAAGTCCAACAACATGGCCAACAATGCCAAGAATAAATAGCCCGAGGATGATGAGGATTGGCGACACTTTTTTTCGTAATAACCACATGCAAAAGAACGTGAGCAGCAAAGGCGCAAGTCCTGGTATCAACTGATCTAAGTTGTTTTGTAAGGTGGTCACTTTATCTTGAGTGAGTGATAATCCATTTTTCATTTGAATCATCGCTTGCTGTATCCCCTCGCTACCTGCTGGCAGTTTACTCCAATCAATAAAAGCGCCTTTATCGAGTTCAACTGTTGAGACAATCGGTTTGAAATTGATAGATACCCACCGCTGTACTAGTGCGGCTAACACAAACATCCCTAAAATAGAGGCACCTTTGGTGATCTTTTGTAATAGTCCGCCAGACAAGTTATCGGTAATTTTTGAACCGGTTTTGTAACCAAATTCTTGTGTATACCAAATAAATGCCCAACGAATCAGGTTCCATAGTACAAAAAATAAGATAGGTCCCATTACATTCCCGCTGATAGCAAGTGATGCGCCTAGTGCCCCAAGCATCGGACGGACAGTAAACCAAAACACCGGGTCGCCAACACCTGCAAGGGGGCCCATCATGCCGACTTTAACACCTTGAATAGCCACATCATCAACTGGCGAACCGTTGGCGCGCTGCTCTTCGAGTGATAACGTTACGCCTAATACTGGAGCTGCCAAATAAGGGTGAGTATTAAAAAACTCTAAATGGCGCTTTAATGCTGCTGAGCGATCTTCATCAGATTTGTATAATTTTTTAATTGCTGGGATCATTGCATAAACCCAACCGCCATTTTGCATACGCTCGTAGTTCCAAGAACCTTGTAAGAAAGTCGAGCGCCATGCAACAGAGAGACGATCTTTTTTACTTAATTGAATTTTCTGTTCCATTTTCATTTTCCCAGTGTTTAATAATCATTCAAAATATCATCAAGCGGATCACCAGAGTTGGATGAATTACCGCGTTCTGACAGGTTCAAATAGATGATTGCTAACGCAATACCGAGTGCACCGAGCGCGATTAATGTTAATTGCGAGATGGCAGCAACAACAAAGCCGATGATAAAAAATGGCCATACTTCTTTATTTGCCATCATATTTATCACCATCGCATAACCAACGGCAACCACCATTCCGCCCCCGATAGCCATACCTGTTGTTAACCATTCCGGCATTGCATTTAATGCCATTTGCACTGTATGTGCAGGAATGAATAGCAGGGCTGCGGCAGGAATTGCAATCCGAAGACCCTGCAAACAGATAGCTAAAATTTGTAACATCTCGATTCGTCTGATATTGCCTTTTTCAGCCGCAGAGTCCATTAAATGAACGATAGGTACCGCAATGGTGCGTACGATCATGGTTAAAAACAGGCCAGCAACGGCTAATGGAATGGCAACGGCAATCGCCGTTGGCACGCCTGCAGTGCCTTGGCCACCTAAAACCAGAATGATTGCAGAGGCGACCGCAGCCAAAGCTGCATCGGGGGCGACGGCTGCGCCAATATTTGCCCAGCCTAGCGCTATCATTTGTAATGTGCCGCCAAGTACAACGCCGGCTTCAATATTGCCGGTAACCAGTCCAATGAGTGAACAAGCAACCAACGGTTGATGGAACTGAAATTGATCTAAAACCCCTTCTATACCGGCAAGAAAGGCGACTATTATTACTAATAGGATAGCTATAATAGATAAAGTCATGATATAACCCCTTAATTAAATTACTATTTGCTTTGCTGTGCTAATTCATCTTTGGCTTTTTTCAATAATTCGTCCATGTTACTTGCCGAATCATTAGGTACTTTACGTACATCAAATTTGACGTTTTTTTGCTTCAATTGCTCAAAAACCTCGATGTCATTTTTATTCATTGATAAGACTTTATTGACCATCACCTTACCGACAGAGTGTGCCATTGACCCCACATTGACGGTGTCAATATCCATACCGCCATCGATTGCCCGCAATACATCTTGTGGATTTTCGAACAATAAAAGGGCTCTTGTATTGCCAAAACGGGGATCTTTATAGACTTCAATCATTTTATTAACAGGGACCACATTTGCTTTAACGCCGGGCGGCGCCGCTTGTTGTATCAACTTTTTGCGTAACTCATCTTTAGAAACCGAATCGGACACCACAATAATACGATTGGGATTGGTTGTTTTAGTCCAAGATGTGGCTACTTGACCGTGTAAAAGACGCGAATCAACTCGCGTTAAGACTATTTTAAGTTTTCCATTACCGACAGGAGCATTTTGTTGATTGGGTTGAGTTTGTGTGGATGTTTGACTTGACGTAGTGGCTTTTTTACAGGTACTTTGAATCCCGTCTTTGGCCGGTTGTATAATTTCAGCGGCTATTTCCGCCGCCGATTGCGCTGATAATCTCGCTGAATACGCTTCAATCAACATAGGCAAATTAAGTCCTGATACCACGCACCAATTATCTTGATGCTCCTGACATAAGCCATTGGCTTGATTAAATGGCGTTCCTCCCAATAAATCGACTAAAAATAGAACATTTGTCGAATCACTCAATGAGGCAATCGCGTGTAACATTTTCTGTTTCAAACTGTCAGGGCTATCACTTGGGTGCAATGTCACCGCTTTGACATCATCTTGCTCCCCAAAGATCATTTGACCCGATTGTAAAATTCCTTCAGCAAAATCACCATGACTTGCTAGGATCATTCCTACCATTTCATCTCTCCTGTTTTGACAGATGTAGGTATCATAATTAATCTACTCAAAATTGAAATGACAATTCGCGGACTAATCCGACTATCTTTTTTATTTGTGATGCAGTTCATTTTTTCAACATTTAATGATTTTTATTTCATCTTATTTTGTATAAAGTATCTGATTCGTTAAACCTAATTAACGTTGGTTATTTTCAATTCGAGGTGGTTTCTTAACTTTAATTTAGCTATACTCGGTGCCTTATTTGTCATGGTTATTTAGGAAGATATGTCAGTAAAAGACCAGATAGAAGATGTATTGCATAACGTTTTTGGTTATAAATCATTTCGGCATCAACAAAAAGAGATCATTGAAGCCATTATTGATGGGCGTGATACCTTAACTATCATCCCAACGGGAGGGGGGAAATCACTGTGTTATCAAATTCCTGCCGTGTTATTGCCTAAAACCGCCATTGTGATTTCGCCGTTGATTTCATTGATGAAAGATCAGGTTGATCAGCTTAGCGCAAATGGCATAGCTGCCGGCTATCTCAATGCCACTCAGAGCTACGCTGAGCAGCAGCAAACGATTGATAACTATCTGAATCATGCCATTAAACTTTTATACATCTCGCCAGAAAGATTGGCCGTTTCATCGTTTAAGACATTAATTGAAAATCATCCCCCATCAATGATTGCCATTGACGAAGCACACTGCATATCGCAGTGGGGCCATGATTTTAGGCCGGATTACCGTCAGTTAGGGCAACTATCAGCGCGCCTGCCTGATGTGCCAATTGTTGCCCTCACAGCAACGGCAGATGAAATGACCCAAACGGATATTATTCATCAATTAAATCTGGTTGATCCGCTGATTGTTGTGCGCAGCTTCGATCGGCCAAATATCCGTTATACGGTGGTTGAAAAATTCAATCTGCTTGAACAAGTGGTGTCATTTATTGAAACGCAAAAAGGCAACAGTGGCATAATCTATTGCTCAAGCCGCTCGAAAGTTGAAGATATGACAACGCGGCTACAATCGAGGGGCTTTTCAGCCCTGCCTTATCACGCCGGATTACCCAATGAAGATCGTCAAAAAGCCCAAGAAAGCTTTATTAAAGATGATGTTCAAATCATTGTTGCAACCGTTGCTTTTGGAATGGGAATCAATAAACCCAATGTTCGATTTGTGGTGCATGCTGATGCGCCGCGCACGATAGAAGCTTATTACCAAGAAACTGGCCGAGCAGGGCGAGATGGCGTACCTGCCGAAGCATTACTTTTATACAATCCCAATGATCTTGACTGGTACCATAAACAGATTGATGAAAAGATGGATGGGACGCATAAAGATATCGAACTGCATAAATTGAATGCGATGGAATCGTTTGCCGAAAGTTTAACCTGTCGGCGCGTTGTATTACTCAACTATTTTGGCGAAAACCGAAAACAACCATGTAATAACTGTGATATCTGCCTTTACCCGCCAGAACATTACGATGGATTAGTCGATGCACAAAAAGTCCTGTCCTGCATTTATCGGGTTGAGCAGCGTTTTGGAACGCAATATATTGTCGATATTTTACGTGGCTCTAAGCGGGCACAAATCCTGGAAAATGGCCACGAAAAACTTTCGGTGTATGGTATCGGTAAAGCGCAATCTGCCGATTATTGGTTGAGTGTGATTCGGCAATTGATTCATTTAGGCTATGTTTATCAACATGTCGGCACGTATACGACCTTAATGTTAACGCAAGATGCACGCAAGATATTTAAAGGTGAAATCCCCTTATCGTTAGCTAAGCCACGACTTGAAATTGTTAAAAAGAGTCGCTTGAATCGGTATGCAAGGGCAATCAATCTAACCACCATCTTATCGCACGATGAACGCATACTATTTGGTAACTTAAAGCGTTTGCGTAAAGAACTTGCCGACAGCGAAAATATTGCCCCTTATATTATTTTTAGTGATGCAACCTTACTTGAAATGGTGCAAATGCGCCCTGAAAATCGGCAAGCACTGCTGAATGTTTCTGGTGTCGGAAATATTAAATTCCAAAAATATGGGCAACTTTTTTTAAATGCGATCAATGAATTTATCATTAAATATGGTTAGATTATCATTTTGTACTAGCAAGATGATACTAAAATAGGGTATATATAACGTTATCTTATTATCAACCCGTTACATGGAGTTTTAGATGTCACCGATGAATGATATGCCGCAAATGATGGCATTACTCTTGTTATTAATTATTTTGTATATTGGCGATGTGATTTCAACGCGCACTAAAGCCTGGATCCCCTCAGTGTTTGTGTGTGCCGTGCTGTTCTTACTTGGATATTGGACCTTCTTCCCGAAAGATATCGTCGCCCGCTCAGGGATCCCTGATGTGGTCGCGGTGATGTTTATGTACCTGTTAATTGTTAACATGGGGACATTATTATCGGTCAAACAGCTGTTACAGCAATGGAAAACCATACTGATTTCGTTATCTGGCATAGTTGGCATTGTCATTATCAGTGGCATTATGGGGTATCTCTTTTTTGACTATAATACCGTTATTGTCGCAATCCCACCGCTGGTTGGCGGCATTGTTTCGGCGATTATTATGTCAAAAGGTGCCGCGCAAGCAGGGCTAAATGATCTGGCTGTATTTGCAATTATACTCTATGTTATGCAAGGTTTTATTGGTTATCCTCTTACTTCAATCATGTTAAAACGCGAAGGGAAAAGAGTTCTCAAGCGTTATCAGCAAGGTAGATTGCAAGTAGACAGTGAAAACCCCCATCAACACGATCCAAAAAGTGATGATAACAAGGTGGACAGTCAATATCCTATGCCCCCTCTCTTTGCGCGCTTTCCTGCACGTTATAATTCCAGCTACTTTATTTTTTTACGTATAGCGGTTGTTGGCTTTTTGGCTTATTTTGTTGCCGATTTGCTCAAACCGATTGTGAGCGTTAGCCCATTTGTGCTTTGTTTGCTTTTCGGTGTGATTGCCGCATCACTCGGATTTTTAGAGCGTCATCCGTTACAAAAGGCTGGTGGATTTGGGTTAACGGTAATGGGCTTGATGCTATTTATCTTTAATACCTTAAACCGCGCAACCCCGCAAATGCTGCTTGATCTTGTTATTCCGCTGATAGCCTTTATTCTGGCCGCTGTTGTTGGGTTATTTATTTTTTCTTTTATTATCGGCCGTTTACTTAAGCAAAGTACGGAGATGGCATTTTCGATTGCGTTAACTGCGCTATATGGTTTTCCAGCCGATTACATTATTACCAACGAGGTGATCAATAATTTGACCCAAGATCCAAAAGAAAAAGCGCTTTTAACCAACCATATGCTAGGCCCGATGTTAATTGGTGGCTTTATTTCGGTAACGGTAGTTTCGGTGATTTTGGCTGGCATTATGGTGAACATGATAGTGCATGGCTAACTAAGATGAGGTGATAAAGATGATAAGCGAAACAGTAACAGCATTAATTAAGCAAAGTGTCGATGAGATGATTGCATTTCGACGAGATCTGCATCGTCATCCTGAATTACCGTGGCAAGAATTTAGAACCACCGACAAAATTGCTGAGCAGCTTGATAAGATAGGGATTGCTTATCGCAAAACGACCCCAACGGGGATCATTGCAGAAATTCGCGGCGGCACTGTGGGTAAAACCATTTTACTGCGTGCCGATATCGATGCGTTGCCAGTCCAAGAATTAAACGATACTATCGATTATACATCAACAACTCGCGGCAAAATGCATGCGTGCGGACATGATACCCATACAGCTATGTTACTCACTGCGGCAAATGCGTTATATCAAGTGCGTTCTCAGCTGTGTGGCAATATTCGCTTGGTCTTTCAACCAGCAGAGGAGGTTGCGCAAGGCGCAAAAAGTATGATCGAACAAGGTGTGCTTGATGGGGTTGATGCGGCCTTTGGTATGCATGTTTGGCCTAAAATGCCTGTAGGCAAGGTGTCTTGTGTTGAGGGATTGAGCTTTGCAGCATCTGATTTGATTACTGTAAAATTCAAAGGGCGGGGCGGACATGGCTCAATGCCACATGATACTGTTGATGCCGTTATGGTCGCATCAGCGTTTGTGATGAATGTGCAAGCTATTGTCTCGCGCGAGATAAGTCCACTTGAACCGGCTGTTGTCACCATTGGAAAAATGGATGTCGGAACGCGCTGTAATGTGATCGCTGAAAATGCCATTTTAGAAGGCACAGTGCGCTGCTTTAATTCTACAACACGCAGTAAAATAGAAGCGGCGATTCGTCGTTATGCCAATCAAGTTGCCGCAATGTATCGCGCAGCGGCCGAAGTTGATTATGTCTATGGTCCATCGCCTGTGATTAATGATGCTAATAGCGCCAAACTTGCTCAGCAGGTGATTGTGCAGGCATTTGGTGATGATGCGCTTTATTTTGAACAACCCACGACTGGCGGCGAAGATTTCTGTTTCTACCTTGAAAAGAGGCCGGGCGCGTTTGCCTTAGTTGGCAGCGGCAATGCCGAGAAAGACACCTGTTGGCCTTTGCACCATGGTTGTTTTAACGTTGATGAAGACGCCATGCGCATGGGCGCAGAGTTATATGCGCAGTACGCTTTTGCTTACTTAAATCATAAAAATAGGTGAATAATTAGACGCCACAATCACGGCTGTTTAAGTGGATAAAACAGCCGCTGTGGTGTTTGGCAAGGTTGATAATTCCAATCTAAGCAAGCAACGGGTTATAGCCCATATCAATCATAATATGATTCAGTTTGATCAGCGGTAACCCAATCAGTGAATGAATATCTTCTCCCTCGAGCTTTTCAAACAGGGTTATCCCAAGTTCATCACATCTAAAGCTACCAGCGCAGTGTAATGGTTGTTCTTTGGCGACATACGCGTTAATTTCACACTCACTTAGCGCACGAAATGTCACCTTAAAGGGTTCACAAAGCGTGACGGATTCCCGCGTATTGGTGTTGATAACAGTCATACCCGTGTAAAAAGTGGCGGTTTTTCCACTGCTATTTTTGAGTTGTTGCCGCGCATTGTTATCGGTATGGGGTTTACCAATAATTGTGCCGTCTAAAACGCCAACTTGATCCGATCCAATAATCAAGCTATCTGGATACTTATCAACCAAAGACTGCGCTTTAATTTGAGACAAGCGCACAACCAGTTGCTGCGCGCTCTCCCCAACAAGTGGCGTTTCATCGCAGATAGGCGGCACACATTGAAAGGGAATTGCTAATTTTTCAAGCACTTTTCTTCGTGATACCGACGTTGAAGCTAGGATAATTTGCATCGTGATCTTCTTACTCTTGATAACCATTTGGGTTTTTTGATTGCCAGTGCCAACTGTCTCTGGCCATTTCTTCTAATGTGTATTTTGTTTGCCAATTCAGTTCGTGTTTTGCTTTACTTGCATCGGCCCAAAATGCAGCGATATCGCCCGCACGGCGAGGCACAATTTCATAAGGCACTGGTTTACCGCTGGCTTTTTCAAAGGCACTGATAACGTCCAAGACACTGTTGCCACGGCCGGAACCTAAATTATAACGGTGCGTTCCGGGTTGTCCCATTTTTTGTAAAGCCGCGACATGACCGAGCGCCAAATCCTCAACATGAATATAATCGCGCACACCCGTGCCATCATGCGTTGGGTAATCGTTGCCATAAACCGATAAGTGAGAACGTTTGCCAATGGCAACTTGCGTAATATAAGGCATTAAATTATTGGGAATACCTTGTGGATCTTCGCCCATTAATCCTGATGGATGAGCACCCACGGGATTAAAATAGCGTAATAATGTCATGCTCCACGGTTGGTCTGACGATTTTTGTAAATCAGTATAAGCTTGCTCAACCATAAATTTACTCCATCCATAAGGACTCGTTATATTGCCGGTTGGATAAGTTTCGACGTAAGGCGTCGGATTATTTTCACCATATACCGTTGCGGATGAACTGAAAATCATGTTGTAGATGTGATGCTGCTGCATAACTTGGGCTAGGCAAATTGAGCCATACACATTGCAATCATAATACTCAAGAGGGATCTTAACCGACTCGCCAACGGCTTTTAATCCAGCAAAATGAATCACCGCGTCAATTTTATGTTCTGTAAAAAGGGGACTGAGTAACGATTTATCTCGAATATCACCGTAATAAAAAGCAGGCAAGTGACCGGTAATCTCTTCAATCCGTTTCAAAACACTTTTTTTACTGTTATAAAGATTATCCAAAATAATTGGGGTGAATCCCGCTTCGATAAGTTTAACGCAAGTGTGGCTACCGATATAACCCAGTCCGCCAGTAACTAAAATTTTCATTAATGTGCCTGCCTTGGTAATAATAATGGGATCTATTATAGCTGTATCATGTCTGATAACAATACTGATATCACTCGCCTTGACATTGATAAGCATTAAAATTGGATTTTATGTGTTATCTTAATTGTGCAATAACGCGTTGATGCATAACTTTGCCACAATTTACGGTTAATCATGGTAAGTGTGATTGGAGTTTAATTGTAACGAGTTAGTAAATTATCGTTTAATATAGATTTAATGAGGTGAATGTGATGTATAAAAAGATTTTGGTTCCTATCGATATTTTAGAAGATGAATTGACACAAAAAGTGATCCCACATGTCGAGTGCTTGGCAAAGCTCTCTAACGCTGAAGTGATTTTCTTTCACACATTACCGGTCGCATCAGCGATTGTTAACGCCTATTCGTTTGGTTTTGACGAATTTAAAGATCAAGCAACGGTTGAGACAGAACAATGGTTACATCATTTTATTGAAACGATTGATTTACCGTGTGAGAATTTATCGTTTTCGATCGCGTTTGGTAACCCAAGGGATGAAATCCTTGCTTTGGCACAAGAGATTCAACCGGATCTGATCATTGTTGGCTCACGCCGCCCCAATATTTCAACGCATCTGCTTGGTTCAAATGCCTCAGCAATAGTGCGGAGTGCGAAAACCTCGGTGCTTGTGGTTCGATAAAGGCAAATTAACAAGCGCCACGTTAACGCTTCCAAGGTTGATTATCAAAAAGTTAACCATCGTTAACTTAACTTTCGCTTATTTAAGATGATTAACCGTGGCTTAATTGTTCGAGCCAAAAAATTGGCTCATGTTGCTTTTGAACTTATCGCATGGTTACCTTGTGATAACCGCGCGATAGAGCACAAATTAATCTATATGCGTTTAGGCGAAGCGCAGTTTTTGTGATAGTTCAGTAAAAATAACGCCAAGCGCATGCGCACCAGCATCAGGATAGCCAATGCTGCGTTCGCCAACTGTCAGAACGCGCAATAAACATAGTTATGATCAAAATAAAGTGTAAAATTATGTGATAAATGTCAGATTTCAAATCCTTTTTATTCTATAAAATTATGCTATATTGATAACACTTAAAATTCAACCCTGTAATAATTTACATCATATGGATATAAAACTTGGCAAAAACGATAAGCGCAATATCGAAGGTACGAGCGATGTTTATAAAATCATGCAGCGTATTTTGCTACGTGATAATAAAATAGATCGTGAAAAAGAACATTTCTGGATTATCGGCATGGATTATGGTGGACATATTTTATATATAGAGCTGATTGCACTTGGTACTTTCCGAAGCGTTGATATTGAACCGATGAATATATTTCGGGTTGCGGTTATGAAAAATGCATCGCGCGTAATTGCTGTACACAATCATCCATCAGGGCGATTGATTGCTTCAGAGGCCGATAAAGATGTAACCGATCGCCTCATTCAAGTTGGACGAATTCTCAATATAGAGTTAGTTGATCATCTTATCATTTCGCCTATTTCTTATGTTAGTTTCCGTTCTATCAAACTTATGGATATGCTAGAAAAAAGCTTAAAATACGTGCCAACATATCAGATTGTTGAACAAATCCGCCAAGAAGAACAAACTATTGCTAGAGAAAAATTAGAGATAGAACGAATAAAAACCAAATTGGCAAAAGATAAAACTAAATCGGCTCAGGAAAAGACTAAAGAAGCAAGAGAACTTGCCAAGGCTGAACGTGAAGCAAAATTAATCGAAAAAGACCGTCGCGAAAAACTTGAAAAAACTATGGCAAACACACTTCTTCAAAAAGGTGTTGAGATAAACAATATAGCTAAAATTATGGAAATAACGCCAAAGCAAGTTAAAAAGCTGTTAGGAAAGGTGGAGTAAAACCAACCTTATACACATACATAGATGAAACAATGCAATTTAATATACTTATTTATACTCTTTTAATTTAGTTTGATGATGTTTATATTAATTTTCAGACTGAATTGAAACTAATCAGATTTATTGTTGATTTGAGGTTGAAAATGGAAAAACAACTATTAGTTAAACGTGCTGTAAGTTATTACCATAATCCTGAATTTGGACTTTTACAACCCATAGCCATAATGCATGAAAATGGAGTTTGTCAATCGATAATTGATGTGCAAGAAGAGTTTCCAAATGGAAAAATTTGGGTTTCGAAAGGTTTTCGTGACTTAGAGACGACAATTGGCAATGATGAACTTTTCATTTTAGAACGTTATGAGGTTAGTGGGGAAGATTGGCAAGATAATCCTAGTAGGCATAAATACTATGCTTTTGGGCATTCTGCAAAAAAACTAAATGCGCACGAGTTTATTCAAATTATCGAACATGACTCTTTGCCAGATAAGGCAACAGGTCGCTTATCAGTTGAAATCGATACACCTAAAAATAAATATTTCTTTATTCTTATAAAAGAAGAAAACGCAGTATATGGCCCTTTTAAATCTGTTGATAATCAACAAGAAAAAACTAAAGTATTAGCAATTCCATCTCTTACACCATTGAATTTACCTCAAGACAACATTGTGAAATATGATTATGGAATGCTGAAAAATAACGATGTTTTAATTACTCTCAACATTGATAATGAAGAACGATGTTTTATTCGTGAAACACACACTTTGAAAACACTGAAATATGACGCTATTGATTATATCTCTGATAAAACTTTGATTAAATATTTCTTAGAACAAAAGTTCTTAAAGAAGGGGAATGTCTCAATTGGAAAAACAGCAGTTAAGAATTTACAGAGTATCATCGAACAACATGGAAATACAAAAATTAAATTTTTTGAAAACACTGATCGATTTGAAAGAATAAAAAAATTACTGGGTGATTTTTTAGATCAGGCTGATTATGGACAGGAAATTGTAGATGATTTTTTGTTTAATACTAATGATGGCCGACTGTTTTTAAATGATTATTTTGAAAAGCACAAAGATAGATTAGTTCAAGACAAAAGATCTGAGCTTCAAAAAGAGATTGACGACCAGAAAGCTAAGTTGTTGGCTGAATTGGACAAGCTTGAAATTCAAAAAAAATTGAAAAAAGATGAACTGATCAAACTGCAAGAAGAAGTCAAAAAGGAAGAAGAGTTAGCAAAAGCAAAAATTGAAGAAATAAGATTAAAAACAGATGAAGAAACTCATAAAGAGCTGTCAAAAAAACATAATGAATTGGTAGAAAAAAAGAATTCTTTGGAAGAAGAAGTCAAAATTCTGGATAAGGAAATTTCGTCTTTTTACGAACAAAAAAAAGATATAAAAACGTACAGTGACCTGATTTCTGATAAAATCTATTTAGAAAAAAGAAAAAAAGAGTTGGAAGAAGAGAAGAGACAAATAGAAGAGGCTGTTGAAACTAAAAAAAATTTGCTAACATCGAGTAAACTAAATGAAGATCTTATCAAATACGATACCATAAAATCAATATTAGCTAATAAAGTGACTTATCAAGAAAATATGACAGATAGTTATGCAATTAAAGCTAAAACATTCAATTTGAGTGATAACAAAAAAGCATTTATTGATGATCTTAATTCAACGTTTAATAAAGATAGCGGTAGATCATTCACCTATGATGAAACGGCTAATCTTATTATCTGCTTATCACAATCATTTCTTACTATCCTTTCTGGACCACCAGGAACCGGTAAAACATCGACTGCAATAAGGCTTGCAAAATATTTAGGGTTAGTTGATGGTACGAACAAAACATCTAGAAACTTTTTAAATATTGCAGTTGGTCGTGGTTGGACTTCGAGTAGAGATATTTTAGGTTTCTATAATTCGTTAAAAGATGTATATCAACCATCAAAAGCTGGCTTATACCAGTTCTTGAGGAAACATCCTAATAAAGATATTCAAGATGATAAATTTCTAAAATTAGTTTTAATGGATGAAGCTAATTTGTCAAGTATCGAGCACTATTGGTCTGATTTTTTAATCATGTGTGATAAGGATATAGCAAATCAACTAATAGATTTGGGAAGTCCTGATGAAAAAAATCGATATTTAACTATACCCGAAAGCTTGAGGTTCATTGCAACGATCAACAATGATGATACAACAGAAAAGTTATCCCCAAGGTTAATTGATAGAGCTCCAGTCATATCGTTATCATATGAACATGATGATCTAGGAGAGTATTATGATGATCAAATCGAATTAAAAATGGAAGAAGGAGCTATTAATTATCATGATATCCAGCGATGCTTCGATGTACCATTTCATGAAGCAAAATTAGAAGATGAGGATATCAGCTCATTCAACAAAATTCTTGAATCATTGAAAGACAGTCGATTCAACTCAAAAGCAATCGAAATAAGCCATAGAAAAAGGAATGCTATTTTCAAATATTGTCATGTCGCCAATCAATTAGAATTCACTAACAAACCGATGGATTTCGCTATTAGCCAGCACATTTTACCTTTAATTAATGGAAATGGCTCTGCGTTTAGAGAACGATTGGAGAACTTACAAGCTATTTTCGAAAAGTATAATTATGTCAGGTCGAGAAAAATATTGGATGAGATAATGAAATCATCAGAGTATGATTTTTATTCATTTTTTTAAGAGATAATCTATGAAATTTTCAATCAAAATATTAAATGGAAAAAGGCAAGGTCAGGAGTTTATCCTACCAAGTACTGGTTTATATATTTATGAAAATGAAGCTCTAGAGTTTAAATTATCTTCCGATGAAATCTACGATGACGTTACACTATTTTTTCATGAAACAGAAATAAAATATTCTGAATATGGGCATAATAAACAAAATCAGTATGTTTGGAGACCCAAAAAACATCCAAAGTACGGTTATGAATGTTTGTTTCATAATTATTTTGGTATTGCAGAATTGACACTGATTATTGATGATGCACAAACAATCTATCAGATAGAAATTTTAGCAACTAAATTAAATGCATTGAGAACAGAAAAAATGCTTACGTTTCTTCTACAAGAAGACAGCAACGTTCTCTGGTCATTTCTACGTGCGACGAGGGTCAATATTGGAAAGTCTGTTGGTGATATTTCAATTGATCATTCAATCGAGCATTTAGAAAAAATAGTTGCACAAATAGAACTTCTTCTAAGTAAGATTATAAATAAGCCTATGGTAAAAGTAGTTCCAAAGACTTATTACACTATCCCACAAAATAATCATAATATAGATGATACAACTTTAGCGTGGTTGTGTGATAATGCTGATTTGTTATTTGTGACAGATAATAAGGATGATGCATTACTTGAATTTAATGATGAATTTTACTCAATACATTCATTGAAAACAAATGTATTGGTCAACGATACAGATATTTATGAAAATCAGGTTCTTCATGGGTTTATTCATCGTCTAAGACTAGATACAACAAATATTATATCTAAATTAAATACCTTACCAAATAATAATTATTCTAAGAATCATGATGTAGAATATGAAAGCTTATTCAATCAATTAAATAAATTTCTAAGAAAAATTAATATAAACAAAATCAGAAAATGTGAAATTATAATAAAAAAATTAGATTTTTTACTTTATCGTCTCAATAAAAATATTCCGACTAAAACAATTTGTAAAGCATCTCCTGCTTTTACCCAAAAAGTAAAACACAATTTTCTCTATTTGTCTTATTTTAAAAAAATATTCGAATGGGACAGAATAGGTGAAATTGACTGGAGTATTACGGAAGAGTTGTTTGCAATCAAAAGTATTCCCGTACTTTTTGAGTATTACCTATTTTTTTATATTAAAAAAATTACAGAAAATAAGCTAGAGTGTCTTGGGATTATCGATCATAATCATTCAGATATAAAATTTATTTTTCATAAAGATAATAAACAGTTTAATTTAGAATATCAGCCCAAATTTTGGGTAAAATCACATAATGAAAAAAATCCATCGAATCTCATAAATTCGGAAAAATGGTCAGTAGATCAATATAAAAAAATAAAAGAACGCTCACCTTATCATAAATATTCACTCAGAAGTCCGGACATTATGCTAACGTTTTCCGGAAAATCAAGAAATTTAATCTGTCTAATTATTGACGCTAAATATACGTTTAACAATAAAGCTTTTTCAGATTATTTGCCAGTACTTACTTTAAAATATCTACATGGTATTCATAACGTTGATTCTGGTAAAAATCATTCAATCGGCCTGATGATAGTAAATCCTAGTGAGTTGGAAGATATTAGGCACTTTCACCATGATGACTACAATATTTTTTCGAGATCTCCAATATTACCTGCATTGATATGTTCTTCGATAATAATAGAAGAAGAATTACATATTAATAATTTTAATAACGTGATTAGTAAGATAATTGATTTGATGGAAGAAAAAGAATTAAATTGAAAAACATGGATATTTATGGGTAATTGAGTGCAAATTATTTAAATTTCACTAACTAGCTATCTAATAAATAAGCTGAATCAGCTTATTTATTAGAGTTTAAATTAACTTTACTTCACCTTAGCAGCTTGTAATCACACTTGCTTTACAAAGTTCGCGGGTTACCTTGTGATAACCGCGCGATAGAGCACAAATTAATCTATATGCGTTTAGGCGAAGCGCAGTTTTTGTGATAGTTCAGTAAAAATAACGCCAAGCGCATGCGCACCAGCATCAGGATAGCCAATGCTGCGTTCGCCAACTGTTCCAGCTCGCCCCATTCTTGCAGCGATTTGTTTGGTTTTTTCTGCGCCGATAACTGCGGCGCTAGCGCCAGCTGCAAAGGCATCTTTCATCGCTGCCGATTGGCTTGCGCTTTGTTGCCAGCTGTCTGCACAAGGCACCAATGCATCGATTAAGGTTTTATCACCCACCACAGCGCCGCGGCCAAACGAACGTTCACCAACGGTTTGAATGCCATTTACCGCAGCTTGCAGCATCGCAGCAAAGTCATTCACGCTCAATGATTGTTTGTCAGCAACGCTTTTAGCGGCTGATTTGAATGCAAATCCCCAAATTGGACCGGAGGCGCCACCACAGTGCTCCATGATAATGAGTGAACACAGATCTAAAAACTCGCCAATGTCTTGGGCTTTTGTGGTGATTCGATTCCACTCACGCTTGAGCTGTTTAAAGCCTTTTGCAACGCTCATTCCAAAATCGCCATCACCCGCATAGGAATCTAAATCACAAAAAGGTTGTTCATTTTTAATAATGATTTCGCCCATTTCATGAATCAGGTAAATGACGTTAGCAAAGGAAACGGTGTTATCAGCGATGCAGTTATCACCGGTATTTGTATTAACGGTGTCCTCATCACAAGCTTGCATCATTGGCATTAAACATGCTGGGTCAATGTGATGCAGCGAATCATGTTCGTGAATATGTAAAGCCGGTGTGTGACAAGGGGCGTGTAAATAACCTTTTAGCTCGTCATCCAGTTTCATGATAGACACAGATGCACCAATCATATCAATGCTAGTCATGTAGTTGCCCACCAAAATTTTATCAAGATTAATGCCCATGTTGACTAATTCTTGGCTGACGTAGTAATTAAGCACATACAGCTCTAACAGCGGGGTTGCACCAAAGCCATTAATCAAAAGGGCAATGTTATCTTGCTTCGATAAGGTTAACTCATCAGCCAACGCGGCAACCATCCTTTTGGCGAGTGACTGTGCTGAAATGATTTTTTCACGTACAATGCCCGGCTCACCATGAATACCAACGCCGTATTCCATTTCATCATCTGCCAAGGTAAACGTTGGAGTACCTTTGGCTGGCACAGTGCAAGAATTAAAGGCAAAACCGAGACTACGCACGTGACTTACCGCTTTATTTGCAATGCGTTTTACTTCTTGCAGTGGCAGTCCTGCTTCTGCGGCAGCGCCCGCTATTTTATGCACGAGCACCGTGCCAGCAACGCCACGTCGACCCACGGTATAAAGACTGTCTTTTACGGCAATATCATCATCAACTTTGACATAGTCAACTTTGATACCATCCATTTCGGCAAGAAAAGCGGCATTTTGGAAATTCATCATATCGCCACTGTAATTTTTAATAATCAGCAGCGTTCCTTGTTCGCTTTGAGTGGCTCTGAGCGCTTGATAGATCTGAATTTGAGAGGGAGACGCAAAAATATCACCACAAACGGCAGCATCAAGCATACCGTGACCGACAAAGCCCGCGTGTGCAGGTTCATGCCCGCTACCCCCACCACTGATCAAGGTCACTTTATGGGGATTGATGTTCTTTTTTTTGATAACTTTGTATTGGCTAATCAACGCTAATTGTGGGTTGGCAGCAACAATCCCTTGGCACATTTCCAAGACAAGCGTTTCGGGTTGATTCATAATTTTCTTCATAGCTAACTCCAATTTTGTTTATAAGTTTGTCCAAGCTTATCTGCGCTGATAATGGCGGCTTTAACAGCATCGACATTAACTGGGAATGGCATCGCATGAATGGATTCTTCTTTGATGCAGGCTTTTTCGGCAACTGTTGTGAGCTGCTCATCGCTGATTTCATCCACCCCAATATCGGCTAAACAGACTGGTAAACCGACCGATAAGCAAAAATCCAAGACGTGTTCGATTTCATCTAACGGGGCATTTTCAAGGACTAATTGCGCCAAGGTACCGAAGGCAACTTTTTCACCGTGGAAATAGTGATGCGTTGGCTCTAAAACCGTTAACCCATCATGAATGGCGTGTGCGGCAGCAAGTCCACCACTCTCAAAACCCAGTCCAGATAATAAAATATTCGCCTCAATTATGTTTTCAAGCGCAGGGGTAACGACATTATTATCACTGGCAATTTTGGCTTTTTGCCCATCACTCAGTAATGTTTCATAGCAAAGGGTTGCTAAAGCAAAGGCCGCTAATGTGGGTTTTGCGCCTTGGCAACTGCCATCTAATGCACCACATGGCAGCCCCGCGTTCACATTGGCATAAGAACGTTGATTGGCTCTTGCTTCAAAGTAAGTTGATAGTGCATCGCCCATACCAGACACTAAAAATCGGGTTGGGGCTTTAGCAATAACGGTTGTATCAACAAGCACCACATCTGGGCTTTGTTTAAAGTAGGCATAATCATCGAAAGCGCCATCTTCAGTATATAAAACCGCTGAGTGGCTGGTTGGGGCATCGGTCGCTGCAATTGTTGGCACGATAATCAGATTGTGACCTTCAGCGACGCATTTACCCGTATCAATCGCTTTGCCGCCACCAAGTGCAATAATGCAGTCACAGTGTTGTTGTTTTGCAACTTCTTGTAAACGTTTCACTTCTTTTCGAGAACATTCACCGGTAAAGTTACTTTCGACAAACGAAATTGCAAAGGTTTTACTGGTTTGATCGAGTTGCTGTTTGACGCGGGTAATATCGTCTTTATGGGCGATAAGGAGCGCTGATGTTCCAAAAGTTTTAACAAAATACCCTAAATTAACCAGTTCATTTTCACCTTGAACATATTTGGTTGGGCTGATAAACGCTTTTCTCATGATAATTCCTTATTAATGCAATGTTTCAATTAGTAAAAGATTCGATTTGAATGTTAAATACTAAGCAGTATTATATAAAATCATTATATGGATGAATATGATTATTGATTGACTTTGTGATATCGGATCATAATATTCTCTTTACGGTTTTATTATTGATGTAATGTGCGCTTATTTCTTTAGATAACCAATGTTCTATAACGTGTTCACTCCATCAATTTATTTCATTACACACGTATAGATAGGGATAATGCTGCGCTATAACCCTGCACTAAAAACGGATTAAAGCAGATTGTTTTCTATGGTTTTTTTAGCACCATTGTTCATTAATGAAAGATAATGATTAAGCACCTTGTTCTTAAACGAGGCGTCATTGGCAAGATCGCGGCCAAAAAGCGTGTCTA
>JAVSBY010000021.1:0-14732 GCA_031960925.1 Gilliamella sp. CRA003912 | reverse complement strand
ACCTTGTTCTTAAACGAGGCGTCATTGGCAAGATCGCGGCCAAAAAGCGTGTCTAAACTTAGAATCTGATTAACACGTTCTTCGCCATCACGGCTTGATTTTACCAAGCTATCAAGTTTATCAGCGATAGGATCGTTAATGTCAATCGGCTGACCGGCATCATCAATGCCGCCGATATAGCGTATCCACCCAGCCACACCGAGTGCGAGCCATGAATAGTCAGACTCGTGTTTAATATGCCAACGAATCGATTCCAACATACGCTGCGGTAATTTTTGACTACCATCCATTGCGATTTGCCCTGTTTTATGTTTTAACGATGGGTTGCTAAAGCGTTCAATTAGTTGGTTGGCATACTGGTGCAAGTCAACATTTACAGGTACATGCAGTGTAGGGGCTTGCTGCGTCATCATCAGCGCTAAGGTAGCTTTTTTATATGCAGGATCATTCATGCAGTCATTAATATGCTGATAGCCAGCAAGGTAACCAAGATAAGCAAGAAAGGAGTGACTGCCATTTAGCATGCGTAATTTCATCTCTTCATAAGGGGCAACATCGCTGACAAACTCAGCGCCAACCTCATTCCAGTTTGGGCGGTTTGTGACAAAATTATCTTCTATTACCCATTGAATAAACGGTTCACAAGCAATGCCGCACGGATCGTACATCCCCCCTAAGTGCGCGGCAATTTCATCTAAGGTTTCATCCGTTGCCGCAGGCACAATGCGATCAACCATAGTGCTTGGAAACGTTGCGTTATCTTCGATCCACTTAGCAAGTTTAGTGTCTCTCGCTTTAGCCAAATCAAGAACCGCCCGTTTTAGCGAATGGCCATTATTTGGCATGTTATCACACGAAAGCGCCGTAAATGCAGCGACTTGATTTTGCATTCGGCGGGCGAGCGCTTCAACAATTATTCCCGGTGCCGATCGCGGTTGGGTTGGGTTAGCAAGATCAGCTTGAATCATCGGATTATTATGATCTAAGCCGCCATTATTAGGTAAAATACAGTAGCCCTTTTCAGTCACCGTTAATGAGACAATTTCAACAATCGGATCGGCCATTTTTTGGATAATTTTCTCAACACCATCGAGCGAGGCAACTAAGGTTTCTTTAACGCAACCGATAATAAAGGGTTCGTTATGTGTTGCTCCTTTTTCTAAAACCGTATAGAGGTGATCTTGTTCACGAATATTGTTGACTAACTGTTCGCCGCTCATCATGTTAACTTCACATATAGCCCAATCACTTGTTCCTGTATTTAACAACCGATCGGTGAGTAATGCTTGGTGCGCACGATGAAAGGCTCCAAAGCCAATATGAACAATTTTGGCAACCATATTATGGCGGTTGTACAAAGGTCGATTTTTGATAGATTCAGGGAGATTGGCTAAACGTAACATGTGTTTACCTTAATGGAGATTAACAATTGCTGATTTTGGTTAGATATGGTCGCATTAGCGTTAGCAATTTTCATCTTGATTATTAGGTAATTGTGAGTTGTGTCATATTTTTTGGTTGCTTTTTGCCGGATTTTCACGCGAATCGCGTTGTTATCGACTATTGGTATGCCAATTTATTTCTTGGCCGCGTTGTTTACATTGACGCGCCAAGCCTCTAAACTATTTACTGTTCTCAACGGGGTGTCTTTTTGACTGAGAATATCAAGCGAGTGTTTGATATAACCCGTCGAACCTGAACTGGATCATGCCAGCGGAGGGATTTGAGTATCGTATCATCGCTCAAACCTTTTGTCTTTTTTTCATCATTTGGAGGCAAAATGTTTCGTCTTAATCGGTTAATTACCTTTTTATGTTCACTTATTTTTATTAGTCACGCAGTTAATGCTACAACCTTAACGGTCTATTCTTACAGCTCATTTTTATCCGAATGGGGACCTGGCAGCGCTATTAAGAAAGGGTTCGAGGCGCAGTGCGATTGTACGCTTAATATTGTGTCTAGTGGCGATGGGGTGGCGATTTTAAATCGTGTAAAATTAGAAGGGAGCAAAACCAAAGCCGATGTCATTGTTGGGCTAGATAATAATGTCATGGGGCAAGCAAAATTAGCCAATATTGTTTTACCGCACCAAATCACGAAACCCGATAACTTGCGTATTGACTGGTGGGATACTCAATTTATGCCCTATGATTATGGCTATTTTGCTTTTATTTATAATCAAGATAAGCTCAAAAATCCCCCCCAAAGTTTACATGAATTGATAGAAAATAAACCCAATTGGAAAATTGTTTATCAAGATCCAAGAACCAGCACCCCGGGATTAGGGCTACTGTTTTGGATGCAAAAAGTGTATGGGGATTCGGCTGTGCAAGCATGGAAAACCTTATCAAAGCACACCTTAACCGTTACCAAAGGCTGGAGTGAGGCTTACGGTCTTTTTTTACAAGGTGAGGCCGATCTTGTTCTTAGTTATAGTACTTCGCCCGCCGCGCACATGATTAATGAGGACGATAACAGTTATGTTGCCGCTATTTTTGATGAAGGCCATTATAGGCAGGTTGAAGTCGCCGCAATTGTCAAATACACCAAACAGCCGGAATTGGCTCAGGCGTTTTTAAATTATTTACTGACCGACGCAAGCCAGCGGCAATTTGCCGAAAAAAATGTCATGTATCCGATTATGAACATCGAATTACCGGGCGCTTATCAGCAACTCAAACCGATCAACAAAGCGCTGGAATTTGATAATGATACTATCGATAAGTATCAAAAAATCTGGGTGCGGCAATGGCAAACAGCGGTTAGTCTTAATTAACTCAGTCTAAAATACTTATGCTAACTTATAAAACCGTCATTCCCGGGATCAGCGTTGCCGTGATTATTGTTTCGGTGATCAGTGCTGCGCTATTTTCACTTTGCCAGTTTGCGATCGAATCAGGTAATCTCACCGTGTATTTTGATCGTTATCTGCTGCATATTGTGACAGTGACTTTATTGCAAGCCGCCTTATCAACATGGCTTTGCGTTATCTGCGCGTTACTGATGGCAAAAGCGTTGTCGATGGTTGATTTTATGGGCAAACGCATGCTGTTACGCATTATGCCGGTCACTTTTATTTTACCCTCATTGGTTGTCATTTCGGGTTTACTTTATGTTTATGGGCAGCAAGGATTATTCGCCCGAATTGCCAACGCATTTGGCATTGACGTTTCTTTGTCAATTTATGGGTTAAAGGGCATTTTACTGGCGCATGTGTTTCTTAATTTTCCTTATGCGTGCCGTTTGTTTTACCAAAGCTTAATGAGCGTTCCTATTGAGCAAAAACAGCTTGCTGTTCAGCTGAACTTTTCGGCATTCACTTTCTTTAGGCTGGTTGAATGGCCTTATTTACGCAGACAACTATTACCGATGGCAGCGCTCATTTTTATGCTCTGTTTTTCCAGCTTTGCTATTGTTTTAGCCTTAGGTGGTGGCCCGAAATATACAACTATTGAAGTAGCGATCTATCAAGCGGTGCGTGATTTCGATTTATTACAAGCGGTAGTTTTGTCCGGTATCCAACTTATGTTTTGTCTCTGCTTGATTGGATTAAGCCGCAAAGTGGGGCAGGTAAGCCAGCTTAATACGACCTATTCGTCTCGTGATTATCGCATGCCTTGTCGTCAATGGATCAAGGGCATTTGTGGCGGCATTGTTGCTTTAGGGGGATTTTTTATTTTCGCCCCAATGGTCTTTATTGTGTTTGAGGGAATGCGATATTTTAACCTTGCTGCATTTAGCCAACCTTTTTGGTTGGCAACCGGGTATTCGGTAATGATTGCCTTAGGATCGGCTTCGATAACCTTACTCTTTGCTTGCTTATTGCTGTGGACCAACAGCCGTTTACTTATCGAGCGTGCCCGCCGGTTTAGCCACCGGCTTATGTTAATCGGGTCGTTTATCTTCGCAGTGCCTAGCATGGTACTTGCTTCAGGCCTGTTTTTGTTATTTTTTGATTATTCAGATAATGCGCCATTTGTGTGTCTGTTAATCATCATGTGCAACAGTTTAATGGCGCTGCCCTTTGTGTTAAAAAATCTCGAATTTCCTATGTATGATATTGCAAAGCGCTATCACTCGCTGAGCCAATCACTCAATATAACCGGGATTGCCCATTTTTATTTAATTGAATATCGCGCACTTAAACCCGTCATGATAACCACCTTTGCTTTTGCTTGCTTACTGTCGTTAGGGGATTTTGGGATTATCGCCTTATTTGGTGGACAATCGGTGAGTACATTACCGTATTATTTGTACGAACAAATCGCAAACTATCGTTATCAAGATGCTGCTGTTACAGCGTTAGTTTTATTTATTTTATCTTTGGGATTACTGATGGTGATGGACAATGATCGCACTTAAGCAGGTTTTTTATCAATATGAACAGGTTAATTTTCATTTCGATTTTCATATTGCAAAGCAAGAACCGACAGTTATTGTTGGGCCGAGTGGGGCAGGTAAAAGCACGTTACTTAGTTTGATTGCCGGTTTTATTCCGCCCGCATCGGGCCAGATCTGGCTTAATCAGCAAGACATGACAACGATCGCGCCACACAAGCGGCCGGTATCGATGCTGTTTCAGCAAAATAATGTGTTTGATCACTTAACGGTGTTTCAAAATGTGGGATTAGGCATCAAGCCGAGACTGCGTCTTACTGATGCTGAGCGGCAGGCGGTCATGCAGATACTTCGCAAAGTTGGGCTTTTTGAACAAGCTGATCGTTTTCCTAGCGAGCTTTCGGGCGGGCAAAAGCAGCGCATAGCCCTTGCACGCTGCTTGATTCAGCGCCGACCGATATTATTACTTGATGAACCTTTTTCAGCATTGGATCAAGCGCTACGCTATGAGATGCTAGCGTTGATTGCTGATAGCTGTCACGAGTTTGAACTAACCTTGGTGATGGTATCGCATTATTTGGATAAAACGCTGGATTACTTTAATCGCTGTCTGGTGGTGAATGAGGGACAGATTGTATTTAATCAGCCCCCTAGCGAACTTACCGCACCAAAATATCAAAAAATAGCAACCTTGCTAGGACTCAATCATTAAATGAAGTCAATTAAGGCAAGGTTGCGGTAGATATTATGGCAATCGGTCTATATCATCGCTATTTTCTCGCGATAAATACTGCTCTTATCGGGGCGGGATAGCCTTCAACCGTTTTGGTGGGATCGGCTGGGTCTAAAAAGTCTTCTAATGATTCGGATGTGATCCAATCTGTTTTGCGCTGCTCATCAAAATTAGTTTTTGAGATATCAACAACCTTAATATCAGAAAAGCCGCATTTTTTTAGCCAATTGACCATGGTTGGCACTGACGGGATAAAATAGACGTTGCGCATTTGTGCATACCGTTCACCCGGCATTAAGGCTTGATGCTCTTCACCCTCGATAATTAGCGTTTCAAGGACGAGTTGCCCGCCTTTAATCAGCTGATCTTTTAATTGATAGAGATGATCGATAGGTGAGCGTCGGTGGTATAATATCCCCATTGAAAATACGGTATCGAATGCATCAAGTTTGGGTAAGTCTTCGATCCCAAGCGGCAATAAATGTGCTTGTTGATTGTTGCCTAATAATTTACGAATCGCTTCAAATTGACACAAATACAGCGCCATCGGGTCGATCCCGACAGCTAATTTAGCACTGGCGCCGACCATGCGCCATAAGTGATAACCACTATTACACCCCACATCTAAAACGGTTTTACCTTCTAAGCTATCGATATGTGTAATAAGCCTTTCCCATTTCCAATCCGAGCGCCATTCGGTATCGATATGGATATCGTACATAAAGAACGGGCCTTTGCGCCAAGGCATCATGGTTTTGAGCAGCTGGGTTATCCGAGCTTGTTCTCCTGTTGACAGCGCATCATCGGTGTAGGCACTAACGCTATGCAGCAGATCGACATGGCTTGGCTTACGTGCCGGTAAGTGATCAATACTGTTTAGCCACTGATTAAATTGCGGGTTATTGTTTTGTTTTTGCCAGCTGGCAAGTTGTGCCGGTAAAACCTCGAGCCAGGCACTGAGTTTACCCGTTGCAATGCACTTATAAAAATGACCAAAATCTATCATGTTAGGGGGTCCTTTGTACTAATAGGCTGTGCCGTATATTTTGTTTATTTTATGGCAATAATGGAGCCAAAATTAAAACATTGAAACCACGTGTCGATATGGGTAAAGCCCGCTAATTTTAGCCGATCTTTGTGTGTCTCAATGGTGTCAGTCAGCATCACATTTTCAAGCATGGTTCGTTTTTGACTGATTTCAAGTTCGCTATAGCCATTAGCGCGTTTAAAATCGTGATGCATATTAAATAACAAATCACCAATTTTTGCATCGCTAAAACTGAACTTTTCTGACAACACTAAAATCCCATTCGGTTTAAGCGCCGCATAAATTTTATTGAGAACCTGTTGCCGGTCTTCTGGCGTTAAAAATTGCAAGGTGAAATTGAGCACAACCATCGATGCATTGTTCATCTTTAGCTGGCAGATATCTTCACAAATAACCTCGATAGGCGTCTCGGCTTTGTACGCATCAATATGCCGCTGACAGCGTTCAACCATCGCCTGTGAATTGTCAACGGCGATAATCTTACAGTTGGGCTGCGTAACATTACGGCGGATAGATAAGGTTGCTGCGCCAAGTGAACAGCCTAAATCATAAATCATCGAATCGGGCTGGACAAAGCGCTCAGCTAACATGCCAATCATGGCGATAATATTCGAATAGCCTGGCACAGAACGTTTCACCATATCGGGGAATACTTCGGCTACTTTTTCATCAAAAGTCCAGTCGCCAAGTTTATCAATCGGCGCTGAAAAGAGTTGGTCTTTTTTAATTTTCATAAAAGTTATGGGTTTTAACAAATGGGAATTTTTAACAAAGTGTAATTCTGCTATGATAGCATTTTTCAGATTAAGTTGATCGGATAATTATGAGTTTTGTTCTTATTACCGCAATTGTGGTCAGTATCTTGATGATCGTTTATTTAGGTAAACGCTGGCAAGTATGGTTTAATTTTGGAGTAACAGGTACTTATCGTTTGGTGTATTGGCTTGGTTTAAGCTTAGCGGTGTTTTCTCTGATTTTGCCAAGATTGTTCGCTATGCTATCCACCTATTGGTTACCGCTCGTTTGTAATATCCTCTTTGGTTTTGTGCTTTGCGTGCTTTATGTTCTGATTATCTTTGATTTACTTAAATTACTGACGCGCCAGCGTTTTAAACCCCAGCGCTGGACTCAGTGCGTGTATGTTATTGGCGTGATTGGACTGTTTTTACTTGGCCACCATATGGCAACAAGTCCAGCTATTGTTAACTATCATGTTAAGATTGACAAGCCAGCTAATTTGGACCATTTACGCATTGTGCAATTAAGTGATATCCATATTAATGAATTGACGCAGCCAGCTTTTATTGATCAATTAGTTGATGATGTGAATTCGCTCAATCCAGATCTTATTTTCATCACCGGTGACACAATTGATAATCGGCTCAAACCGTTTATCTCGCTAGGCTTTGACAAACAGCTACAAAATTTTAAGTCGCGTTATGGGGCATACATCATTTTTGGTAATCATGAGTATTTGAGCATCGACCAAGACGACAATCATGAGCAAGACGTGATTAATGCATTCAAACGCGCCAATTTACATGTTTTAAAAGATGATATTTTGTATGATGATAATCTAGGCATCACCTTTATTGGGCGCGATGATTTATCCGCCGAGCGTTATGGCACACCGCGCGCATCCTTAAGTGATTTGGTGACATTTACCGATTCCACGTCTCCAATCATTTTGCTTGACCACCAACCTAAAGATCTCGATGAGCCAGCGAATTTAGGGGTGGATTTGATGGTATCGGGTCATACCCATGGTGGGCAGATTTTCCCGGTCAACTTAATTGTTGATTTGATGTATCAAAATCCGCGCGGCATGTATCACGATCTCAAGCGCCATTTTACCAGTATTGTTAGTAGCGGCTATGGGCTTTGGGGGCCACCGATACGCTTAATGACGCGCTCTGAAATCGTTGTGATTGATGTGTCATTTAATCAAAAACAATCCGTCCCATTATTATTATCAGAATAAGGAATACCGTTGTCTTATCAATTGATCACAACTAATGCGCAGTTAGCCGAGTATTGTTCAACTATTGCAAACGCCAACGCGATTGCCTTAGATACGGAATTTGTGCGAACAAAAACGTTTTATCCCCATTTAGGCTTGTTGCAAGTCTTTGATGGGCAGAGTGCCGCCCTTATCGATCCGCTACAAATAACCCAGTGGCAGCCTTTTTTAACCCTATTAAGTTCGCCAGCGATTGAAAAGTATTTTCATTCATGCAGTGAAGATATTGATGTATTTTTATCGCATTTTAAGTGCATTCCAAGCCCGATTATTGATAGCCAAGTGTTGGCGTCATTTTTGGATAATCCGGTCAGCGGCGGGTACGCCAGTTTAGTGCAAAAATACTTAGGTATCGAACTGGATAAAAGCGAAACACGAACCGATTGGTTAAAAAGGCCACTTACCGAAAAGCAGTGTGACTATGCCATTAATGATGTGCTGTATTTATTGCCTTTAATGACCAAACTCAAAGCATTATTGGTTGATAACGGCTATTTAGGTGCCGCTTACCAAGAGTGTGAAATGGTGATTAACCGCAAATGCGAAACGGTGGATCCTAAGCTGACCTATTTGCAAATCAAAAATAGTTGGCAGCTTAGTGGTGAATCATTGAGTCGGTTACAAAAATTGGCAGAGTGGCGTTATTGCCTAGCAAAAGCAAACGATATCGCGATCAATTTTGTTGTGCATGAAGATGTTCTTTGGCAGATCGCTAAATACCGTCCATCTTCACTTGGAGAGCTGAGCCATTTAGGCATGAAAGGCAAAGAGCTGCGACTTTATGGGCAAGCTATCTTGGCCATTTTAGCTGAGCCGACGCAAGATATTGCGCCAATTAAACGCATCATTCACTATCCGAATTATAAAACGATCACAGCTGAATTAAAGCAAGCATCGAGTTTAATTGCCAAACAAACCGGCTTGAATGAATCGTTGCTTTTGTCAAAACGACTGATTGAGCAGTATATTCGATGGCTCGATGACAATACGCAGCCTATGCCGGCTATCTTGTCGAGTTGGCGAAAGCCGTTGTTTGAAAAGTACTGTTCGTCTAACAATATCGAGTAAGAGTATTATATGATGGGGCATGTGCCCCATTTTTCATTCAAGATGCATCTAAAACATGGCTAAGGTTGGACTAGGCAATATTGGGGGCATTAGACAATATGTAATCTTCCGCCTCTTTAGACCAAATCCCCTCGGTTTTTTGCAAAATGTGTTTAAGCTGCTGATAGAACGGGTCACTTTGTTGTTCTCGCATCAATTGATGTAAATCGATTAACGGCAGCGCCTTTTGCGAATAGACCACTTTTTTGCCGCCCGAAATAGTCGGTTGATTGAGCGTAACATAAGCCGCTGTATCCAATCCTAAAATATGACTGACAATTTTATTCACCTTGACCTTTTTCTGTTCAATTAAGGCAATTCCATCGCGCATATCTTGGGTGTTGCCGCCGGATGTGCCGACATAGTGTGTAAAGGCATAATGAATATCATAAAAATTAATCGAGGCTTCAAATTGGCTATCTTGGGGACCTGCAAAAAAGTTAAAGCAGCCATCTGTCGCTAAAATACCCGATCCCAGTGTTACCAGTGATTTTTCTGGCGCAAAGACAAACACATCGTCATAACCTTCATGATTGACTAAATCCATTAAATACTGCTTTTGCGCATCCACATCATTGAATTGTGACACATTGACATAAATTACTTCGCACTGTGGTTCTGAAGGATAATGCTTTTGGCAATAATCGATTTTACTTTGCGTTCGACCGGTTACAATAATTCGCTTAGGATTTATTGGGCCGTGCAAGGCATAATCAATCGCTAGCATGCCCATGGGTCCCATTCCGCCGAGAATAATTAAATTACCCTGCGGCTTTATCCCCATTTTGTGATTATAGGTACCCTCAATAAGATGATAATTGGCATTAAAAGCGCCGATAATGCATGATAATGGCTCGATTAATGCTCCTTCAAAATAGGTATTACCGCTGTAGGTAAGCAAACAGTGCTGCGTTAAGACTTCCTTCGGAATAATGACATAGGTTGCTTCGCCCCCAATATAAGGGAATGAATAGCCGGGGCAGGCGAGCGATGGAAGCTGCAAATTGGCTTGTATCACATATTTTTGTCCCGGTTTGAACTTATCTTGATAGTTTTTACCGACCTCAATAATTTCACCACAAAATTCGTGTCCGACAATGATTGGATGCTCAGCAATATCATTGGGTACCTTTTTATGATGTTCACCTTGATTGACTTCTTTCCAGGTAGAAAAACAGATACTATCGGCAATCACTTTTGCTAAAATTTCATCATCTTTTAATTCAGGTAATGGAAATTTTTCGAGCCGTAGATCATTTTTGCCATATAAACGTAGTGCCGTTGTATACATAAGAACCTCAACTGTTTTTATCGATAATGTTGTATTAATGTCATCTATTGCGTGCCATTAAACTAAAATGCCTAATCCATAGCCTAAAATGCCCACTGCAAATAGGATAAAGATTAGGGTGATTGGGCTGATTTTTTTCCTTAATAGCTTCATCATCAGCAGCGTGAGTCCAAGTGCAAGTAGCCCTGGGCAAAGCGAATTCAAAATATCTTGGAGCGTGGTTACAACTTCGTGACCATCGGGTGAGGGGGTGGTTGAGATGACCAGCGGTGTATTAATGGTTGTCCACTTTGTGACTAACACCCCCATGATAAATAGCCCGAGAATCGATGCGCCTTCGGTGAGTTTTTGTAACAAATTATTGGCCATATCTTTAACGATATTCAGTCCTTTATTAAAGCCATATTGCAATCCAAACCATTTTAAGCAAAGACGCACGGCATTAAAAAGAACGAAGAATAAGATAGGCCCCATCACATTGCCTGAGATAGCAAGCGATGCACCTAATGCAGCGGTAATTGGGCGCAGTGTTCCCCATATTAATGGGTCACCCACACCCGCTAACGGTCCCATTAAACCGACTTTGATACTGTTGATGGTGGTTTCTTCAATATCTGCGCCATTGGCTTTGGCTTCTTCCATTGCCGCAACCACACCAATCACTGGGCCACAAACGGCGGGTGTGGTATTAAAAAATACCAGATGCCGTTTTAATGCGGCCTGTTGGTCTTGTTTATTTTTATACAACCGCTTAATTGCTGGGATCATATCGAAGCAAAAACCTAAGGCATGGATCCGCTCATAATTAAATGATGCCTGTTGTAAATTGGATCGTAAAAACATGTGGATAAAGTCGGATTTAGTTAATTTATTTTTGTATTCACTCATGGGATATTCCTTAGTCGTCTAGTTCATCAAAAGCAACATCATTGCTCACATTGGATGAGGCAATCGGGCTTGATTTACGGTAATTCGGATTGAGTTGGATATAGATAATTGCAATAATCGCCCCCAATGCACCGAAAGCGAGCAAGCTAAAATTAAGGTAGCCGCCAACTAAAAAACCGGCAAAAAAGAAAGGGACAAGGTATTTGACCCACATCATATTGAGCACCATTGCATACCCAACAACGACAATGAATCCGCTAGCAACTTGTAAACCACGCGTTATGATTTCAGGAATTGTGTTCAGCAAGGCATTTAAGGTGGCCGCATCGACATAAATCGCAATGATTAAAGAGGGGATAGCCACTCTCAGTGCTTGCACAAATAGCGCCGAAATATGAAGCATATCAATGGTTCGAAACTTCGCTTCTTGCGCGGCTTTATCGGCTGCATGTTGAAAGAACACGGTAATTGTTCGCGAAAACACGGTTAATATTTGACCCGCTGCAGCAACCGGCAGCGCAATGGCGATTCCGGTTGGAATATCTTGCTTACCCACGATAACCAGTATCGTTGAAATAATACTAGCCAGCGCCGAATCAGGGGACTGGGCCGCGCCAATATTCATCCAACCCAATGCGATAAACTCAAGAAAACCACCCAGCATCACGCCTTTTTCGAGATCGCCGAGAATTAAACCGACCACGGAACACGCAATTAATGGCCGATGTGTTTGGAACTCATCAAGGACGCTACCCATACCGGCAACGCAAGCAAAAATGAACAGTAGAATAAGTTGTAATAAACTGATTTCCATAAAATACCCTTAATAGTTTATGTCACTAGGCAATATCAATTTCATTGATTTTTTTAATAAAATCAACAGTTGGATCACTGTGCACCACCCTGAGATCTAACTTAACATTTAGCTTATCGAGCTGATTGAACGCGTCTTTATCTTGCTTATCTAGTGAGACAGATTTAGTAATTTGCGTTTTACCTTCTCGGTATGCCATTCCGCCAATATTGATTGATTTAATTGGGATCCCTTTTTTCACCGCCGATAACACATCTTGTGGATTGGTGAAAAGATAAAAAACGGTCTCATCTTGGTATTTAGGGTTGTGATAGACAGACACGGCTTTATCGATATTCACAACATTGACTTTAATCCCCGGCGGCGCGGCTTGTTTAAGTAATGTTTTACGTAACTCATCTTCATAAATGGCATCATTACAGATAATGATCCGTTCGGCTTTGGCTTCTTTCACCCACACAGTTGTGACTTGACCATGGATTAAGCGATCGTCGATTCTGGCAAAGTTGATAATCATAACAATTCATTCTCCTGTTCGGTTTGTATGACATTTTTATTAAATTGTTTAACAAAGTGTGGCGCTTGTTGAACTAAATAGTGGGTCAGTTCATCAAGGGGCAGCTCAGAGCGTTTATCTATTACCTCCAAACACATAGGCAGCGACATACCGCTGATAAGTTGGATATTTTGCTGTTTAAACGCCAATTCAGCCGCTGCGTTATAAGGACTGCCGCCAAACAAATCGACAATAATTAACGTATCGACATTGGGATCAATAGCATCAGCCATTTTTTCGATTAACATTTCACGATTTTCCTGTTTATTGAACTCAAGGGCGATGACGTTGTCGATCTCACCATAAATCATGATGATGGATTCTTTCATTGCTATGGCTAGTTGACCATGGCCACACATCACTATGCTTGTCATAAATCTCACTCCTTTTAAATTGATGCTGATGTTTAGCTTTTCGTTAAGTAAAACGTCTTTTTTTACGTAAATTTTGGTTAAAAAATCCCCTCACGATAAACATGTGATAATAAAAACAGTGAACGAAAAGGGGGGCGAATTCGATTAGTTAATCAGGGGGAACCTGTTTATTTAAGATATGCCGGGCGGTATCTTTGGTTGTGATAAGGACATTAATATAATCGGCTTTCATGGCGGCAATAATGGCATCGACTTTTTCGCTCGACTGAGCAATACCAATACGGCACTTTGTCTGTTTGATTTGATCTAGTTGAATATTAATAATTTTATCGGAAATTGTGGTTAGAACCGCGTTACCCTCATGATCAAAAAAGCGCGAGCAGATATCGCCGGCAATGGGGTGATTTTCAAGCGTTTCAATATGATCATCATCCCCATAAAATCCTTGCCAGATCGAACTTTTAAAGCTGTGACACGATCCTACACCAAAGATCGCGATAGTTAATTTGGACCAATAATTGGCAATTTGATGATAATGCTGCGATTTAACAATGGCATCACGTAAAGATTTCTCCTCCAAAATCGCAGGGAAATCCATCAAAAGGGAACGGCTATGTAATTTACTTGCGATATGGTAAACAATCGTGTTCACGTGGTATTTACTTAATAGCTTGCCAGCAGGGCCACCAACCATTGGGATACAAAGCGCATCTTTATAAAGCGTGGTATCGAGCGCCTCGGCCACCGCCGCAAGCGAACTGCCCCATGAAAAGCCAATCACATCATTATCGTTAATGATTTTTTTCAAATACTGCGCGCCAGCGTGCCCCATTTTTTGTAGTTTAAGGTTGGTATCCTCCTCGTCGTCACAATCGACAATAAATACGTCATTTAGGCGTGGAAATTGCGCTTTAAGCTGCTTTTCAAGCAATGAGGTTTGGCAAAGGGAGTAGTTGATAGCAAAGGTCACAATATTATGTTGTTGTGCTTTTTTAAGTAAACGACTAATTGTTGTACGATAGATACCTAACTTAGCCGAGATCTCGGCTTGAGTTAACTGTTGTTCGTAATAAAGCTGCGCAATTTTAATTAACAGTTTCAATTCATCGTTTTTCATCATTGCTCCTAACTCCCCCTAAAAAGCACAAATGTGCATATATCGAGGTGAAATTTTTATTGTAATGACATTAAACGACAACAAGTTTATGCAGGTCAAATGGTATTGTTTTTAATGTGCAAAAGTGAATTTTGGATCACAAAAAATCATACTAAAAGAGGATTGCATCACAAATGTGCAATAAAGGGCGATACTTAAAATAGCAATTAAATGGATATAACGCAGCGATAACCACGACAATCTGAGCGCCTTGTTGCGCTATATCGTTGGTATTTTGATAAAATAAACCAATAAAAGGTTAAAATTGATTGACGGATCAAAATAGCTTTATATAATACACAGCGTTCATCACATGAATCCCATCTCATGTCTCCTTAGCTCAGCTGGATAGAGCAACGGCCTTCTAAGCCGTAGGTCACAGGTTCGAATCCTGTAGGGGACACCAT
>JAVSBY010000020.1:3516-4932 GCA_031960925.1 Gilliamella sp. CRA003912 | reverse complement strand
CATTTGATTGCATTAGATTACAATATTCTTTATTTTCAAAAGGTTAATAATAATCTACAATTGTTTCGATAGTTTTTCTGTATAAATCAGCGCCTATCAAAACTGATTTTTTAAAAAGTCACATTATTTTAAACCACGTTCTGAATTTAACAATACATATGATGAGGTTAATATCCCCACCGAATAAATAAAGATAGAAAACAATTGGAAGGAAAGGAGGTTAGTTGTGTTATGCCTATTTAGATTCTTTTCTTATTTTAAAGAAAGGATTGATGTATTTCCGTTAAGTAATTTTTTACAACCGTCTTTATTTTTTGGGCAGGGAAATAATTTATTATTTACAAAAGAATTTAACGCTCATCAGGTCAATTTCTTATCATATATTAATCCAATGAGAACATTGTTGTTCTCTATTATGCTGATTTCACCATTTTGTTGCTATGCCGTTTTATCGGCAACAACAGTCAATATTATTGAAGGAACGCCACCGTACTTAATGTTGTCTGACGGCGTTAATCTAAAAAGATTAGTCAGTTTAGATGAGTTAGTCGGTTTTAAAATGCCTAATCGTGATGGCAGCTCGGGTACCGAACAAATTGATGTGACAATGGCGAATACATCGTTAATTGTGCCATCAAATATGACCTTTAATCAAGTTGTGGCACTAGTAACAGCAGATGGTCAGTTGCACAATGCGCTTAACCTTACGGTGGCTGATGATGATGGTGATGCAGATATTGTCAATGATAGCCACGTTACCGCGCCAATGCGAGTTACTTGGTATGATGGGACAACCAAAGTTACCAATCTTAATCAGGTATTAACCGCCTGTGGAGGGCCTTACCAATTAACCATTGAGATTCCAACTGATGTGAGTGCTAATACCAACTATGGTGTACCAAACACTAATAATTATGGAACGCATAATAAAATAACCTACTTTTTCGCACCGAGTAAATTAAATATATGCTATATCCAACCCGGTGATAAAACGGTGTTTATGGATGGGTTTGATCCTGATGATACCAAATTCGACGATGGGTATAATCCAGAAAAATGGGTCTATGATTCAGCTAATCGTGTTCATAAAGGATTTAAGGCCTCAGCCGGCTTTCCAACGACCGGGTTTCAAGGGGCTTTTTTTAGTCTGATTGGTCCAGGTAGTGATCAAACTCTCTATCGATGTACATCAACAGATAACGGCGGAAAAATAACATTATCAGGCAGTGCGAGCAAAGAGGTTGGTGAAAATTGCACTGTAACCTATAATTCGGCAACCAAAGCCGCCTTTATTGCCGGAGGAAGTGCGCCGGCAATTGTGATGCAATATAATAAAGGGGATAATAACTGGGTTGATATCGATACCTATAAGATATCTATCCCAACTAAATGGCCAATATTTAAAAGCCATGTACA
>JAVSBY010000020.1:0-3416 GCA_031960925.1 Gilliamella sp. CRA003912 | reverse complement strand
TTTAATACATTTTTTGTGACCAACCTAATTTGGTTGATAGATTATTGAAGTAATCGTAATCTTTCGAATGAATCAAATTAAATTCATAGGGGGAACGGCGAATAACCACTTCTTGCATTGGGCTTGCTGATAAAATAATTTGACTGTCACACGCAATGTTTAAATTGAGTGATGTGGTTGGAAATTTCAAACGAATTAAATTATTACTTTTGATTACCAGTGGCCTGACTGATAATGAGTGAGGAAACATCGGTGTAATAATCATCGCATCTAATCCAGGCGCTAATATAGGGCCACCGGCAGAAAGTGAATAAGCGGTAGAACCGGTTGGCGTTGATATAATCAGTCCATCAGCACGCTGTGAAAAGGCATTACACTCATTAACATACACATCATAATCTATCATGTGCGCAACCGTTTGCGGCATAATCACAATCTCATTAACGGCAAAACTTGAATGGATTAATTTTTCGTTATCATATACAGCCGCTTCAAGTAAAAAACGCGGGTCATCATCATATTGCCCAGCAAGTATACTGCTTAATTGTTCAATCGCTTTTTCATGATGAATATCGGTTAAAAAGCCTAAATTACCGCGATTAACGCCAATCACTTTTATGGGATAACCGGACAAACAGCGCGCTGAACGTAACATATTCCCATCACCGCCAACCACAATCGCTAAATCTGCTTTCTCGCCAATCTCATCAATAGAAGCGTATTCGTGCACTGGAAATTGAATATGATGAGCTAAGTTATCTTCAACTAAAACGCGTATTCCTTGCTTAACTAGCCAGTGATAAATTAATTGGTGCGATTCAATAGCCTCTAACTTGCGTGGAAGGCCAATCAAACCAATACAATTAAACTGTATGTCCATAATGATTCCTGTAATTTATTGTGTGATTATCAGACTGATTTTTAATCAGAAAAAGAAAAAAATAGTTCATGATGTCATGACAGCCTTGTAATCGAAAAAATTATCCCCATAATAACCTTAATTAACTTAGTTTTCGACTACTTTGGAGTACCTATTATGGAGCAAGAAAATACGATGTCAGAAAATGAAAATAACATCAATCCAACAGATTCTGTAGCAGAAGACGCCGTGCAAGCACAGCCTGATATGACCGAGGCGTTAAAAGCAAAAGATGCACGCATTGCCGAGCTTGAAGAAGAATTGCAACTTGCTAAAAAGAATGAAAGTGAAGCGATGATTCGTGCTCGTGCCGAAATCGATAATGTGCGCAGACGCGTTGAGCAAGATGTTGAAAAAGCGCACAAGTTTGCATTGGAGAAGTTTTCAAACGAATTACTTCCTGTCATTGATAACCTAGAGCGCGCATTAGAATCGACGGATAGAAACAATCCCGAGCACGAGGCAACCGTTGAAGGATTAGAATTGACATTAAAATCATTTTTAGACACGGTAAAAAAATTCGGTATTGAAGCGGTTAGCATAGAAGAAAAACAATTGAATCCCGATTTACATCAAGCAATCAGTATGGTTGATTCACCGGAACATGAGTCAGGGCAAATTGTCAGCACCATACAAAAAGGCTATACCTTAAATGGACGTCTAATTAGACCTGCGATGGTTATTGTTGCTAAATAACGATGCGTTATTCGCTGCGGCACCCGCAGCGGATGATTTTTTACCCTTTTTTATTTTCTTCTCGTGCCATTTTTTTCATTTTTTGTTCAATACGTTGCCGTTTTAGTGGTGATAAATAATCGACAAACAGCTTGCCTTTTAAATGGTCCATTTCATGTTGAATGCAGATAGCAAGTAAACCATCGGCATCTATTTGATAATATTCCCCATTTCGGTTTTGAGCTTTAATTGTTATCGTTTCAGCGCGAGGCACAAATCCTAGGCTTTCAGGAACGGATAAACAGCCTTCTTCGATACCTGTTTCGCCGCTTTTATCTACAACTTCGGGATTGATAATAACCAAAAGTTCACTTCTGTCTTCTGAAACATCAATAACAATAATTTGTTTGTGAATATCGACTTGGGTTGCAGCAAGTCCGATCCCTTTTTCTTCATACATCGTTTCAATCATATCATCGATGATTGTTTGGGTTTCAGCGGTGATTTGCTCAACCGGTTTGGCAATTTTGCGAAGTCGCTCATTAGGAAAACGTAATATTGGTAAAATAGCCATAAATTTTTTGATCTACTCCTCAAAAATTAGATTTATTCAGGTTTGCACGCATTGTAAACATTTATCCTGCTAATGAATAGCTTTTGTTGGCTATTGGTTAAATATGTCGTATCAATTCAAGTGTAAGGGACGCAAATAATGATGATGAGTAAAGATGAATTTTTATTGCGAATGTCAGTGATTGGTAAAGGAAAATTGGCTTATTTTAAAAAAATAGCCCAACGATTTATTGATGGGTTACCTAAGCGTATTGATTCTAAAGCGTTACTCAATCAGCTTGCCATGTCACAAACGCATAAGGCATTATTTGCGAGCGTGTCAGATCATGAGATAGGATTAATCACCACGTGGCTTGATGACTGTTCATCGGACCAACCCAAAAAAATGATTGCCTATTGTGATCTTGATTATCCACCACTATTAAAACAGATTAGTTCACCACCCGCATTGCTGTTTGTCCACGGTAATGCAGCGTTACTGCATTCACAACAAATTGCGATGGTTGGTAGCCGCGTATTTAGCGAATATGGGGCGCAGTGGGCGCGCTATTTCGCCAGTGAGCTTGCCATCAATGGGATGACAATCACGAGCGGCTTAGCATTAGGTATCGATGCAATTTGTCATCGTGGGGCGCTATCTGTATCCGGAAAAACCATTGCTGTATTAGGCAGCGGACTGTCTTTGATTACGCCTCATTCCAATAAAATGCTAGCCAACGATATTCTGGCTGCAAATGGGGCTCTCGTGTCTGAATTTTTGCCATTTGAACACGCAAGGCCTGAATATTTTCCTCGCCGTAACCGTATTATCAGTGGACTGAGTTTAGGCACTTTTGTTGTCGAGGCCGGTGAAAAAAGTGGTTCATTAATTACTGCACGTTATGCATTAGAACAAAACCGTGATGTGTTTGCATTACCGGGGGAGATTAGTAATGAAAATTGCCTTGGTACGCACGCTTTGATTAAACAAGGTGCGTATTTAGTCAGTCGGCCGACCGATATTTTAGAACACTACTCAGGGTATTTAGCCAACGTAATCCAGCCACCAGCAGATAACGATAATCATGCTTATCCTCTTTTATATCCAGAACTGTTTGCAATGATTCATTATCAGCCGATCCCGATTGATAGGATTGCAGAGCAAGCCAATTTACCAACATCAGATGTCGCGGTAAAGTTATTGGATATGGAACTTGAAGGGTTGATTAAAGCGGTTACCGGTGGGTATATTCGTAACCGCATAAGTTAA
>JAVSBY010000019.1:0-3769 GCA_031960925.1 Gilliamella sp. CRA003912 | reverse complement strand
ATTTGAATTTTCTTACTCCGTTGATTTATACTTGTTGATGCTCATTTTTATCACTCTAAAAGGCCAACAATGCGAAAATATACCGCTGTTTTTCTCCTGACTTTTCTAACAATGACCTCTTTTCAACTATTTGCTGCACAAGCAACGCTGGACAAAATTAAAGAGATCGAAACCACACTTGGTGCTAGCGTCGGGTATGTTGAGATGGATTTTGCGAGTGGTAACATTTTAGAGCGTTATAATGCCGATCATCGCTTTCCCATGACAAGCACGTTTAAAGTTTTACTCTGCGGCGCAGTGCTGTCTCGTGTTGATTCAGGAACCGTCAATTTAGATGATCGTGTGTTTTATCATCCGGGTGATTTGGTTGATTATTCGCCCATTTCAGAAAAACACCTCTCCGATGGCATGACCGTTCGGGAACTGTGTCACGCAGCTATCACTGTAAGTGATAATACGGCCGCTAATTTGCTGTTAAATGTATTGGGTGGTCCCCAAAAATTAACCGAATTTCTTGGCAACATAAATGATCCAGTAACGCGCCTTGATAGATTAGAACCGATGTTAAATGAATCGCAACCGGGAGATGCGAGAGACACCACGACACCCGATGCAATGGCAAAAACGTTAAGAACATTACTGACTGGCGACACATTAACATCCGGTTCTCAGCAGCAATTAATGGATTGGATGGAAGCTGATCAGGTAGGCGGACCGCTTTTACGCGCTATCCTTCCTAATGGTTGGTTTATTGCGGATAAAACGGGCGCTGGTCAGCGAGGTTCACGAGGGATTATTGCTGTTATGGGGCCAAGTAAAGCGTTATCGCGGATTGTAATTATCTACTTAACGCAAACCGAAGCCACAATGGATCAACGAAATAAAAAAATAGCTGAATTAGGTCAGGTTTTGATACAAAACTGGTAAAAAATGTGCTGCTGGATGTTATCTCTTAATTTTATTTTCTGCATAATTAAAATAATCCAGCTAGTCACCATCAGATAACGCGTTCAATCAAGCAATCGAGCAAAGGGGCATTTGCATTGGCGCAATTTAATCTAATTGCTATTAAAGAGCATCAACTAAATTTGTATCGTTTAACTCAATGCAATAACCGGTTTATACGTTCTACCCATGCTACGATAGGCAGCTATTGCCCTTTTCCATTCACTCAATGAAAAAAGGTGTGCGTCGCTTTGATAACTTTCAAGGAATAGTAGCCATAGTTGATTGAACATATTTTGCCACGCTGTTGAGTGCATATCTTTGAGATAGTTACGAATATGGAACCATTCGATCTTTGGATAATGAGCCTGCATTTTGGGAATGATTCCAGATAGAAGCCCATAAGAAACAAAACAGCCAGAGCGAGGCATTGAGTTAAGAATCAGCTCAGCAAGTGAGCCGCCAGTTGCATCATAAACGGTGCTCGCGCGTGAGGCATAATAGTTAATGGCATTTCGATCATCATCTTTTACGGCTGTAATACCATGTGCGCTGAGTGTTGATGTATGAATAACGGAACGATAGATTCCAGTCACTGAAAGCGCACCAGCGCGAAGTGCCCATTGACCGAGCTGCATCGCACAATCTGTGCTAGCCGCAGTCATCAGGACATGTTGTCCAAGTGGAGAAAAATGATTAAGCATTAGCCATGCTGCAACGGGATTGATATAGCCACGGGCTGCGCTTAGGCTTTCAATATTGTCAGGCACTGGAATAGCAAGTTCAGAGGGACAGTCAACAAATGTTTGCCAAGTTCCTTCTCCTCGTAATGGTAAAACTCGTTTGCCGATAAGATGGCGATAAGAGCGAGGTGCTTCAACCACAATACCAATTCCTTCATAACCTGCAATTTGAGGAAGGATGATTCGATGCTGATAAGCCCCTGTTACAGGAATAAGGTCAGAGGCATTTACCGGTGCATATAACATTTTTACTCTGACAAAGCCGTCACGGCGCGGCGCTTTTGGCGCTGACTCTAAGGCTAATACCTGTTCAGGTTGGCCAAATTTTCTATACCATAATGCATTATTCATGGTTAATGCTCATCATTCAAATTGTTTACCGCTACCATTGTAACTCCAAGTTATTGCCTATTTAAGACAACTTCGTGACAAAATAAGGTGTTAATTTTGTTTTTTTATGTATATTAGTTAAGGTGCTCTTCAAAATCAGAGTAAATAAAGTGGTTGTTTTTCTCACATTTACAGAACAAAATATAATCTGATTTTTTATAACAAATCGTTATATTGATATAAATATTTAGTGTTATGCGCATTTTATCCGCCATTTTATACTTACCATGAATAATTGTGCGGTGAGTAAATTGACGAAATCGCTTGTAAAGTCAGTTTCTACACGGATAAATAATAACTCGAACTTGGTGTCAAAGGCAGCAAGTGTGTTTGGATTAATATAAAAATAAGTGAACGTTATGATTGAACTGAAAAATGTAGATAAAGTTTTTCACAAGGATGTTGGGGCGCTCAAAGTATTAGATAATATTAATCTATCAATTAATGATGGTGATATTTTTGGTATTATTGGTTACAGCGGAGCAGGTAAAAGCACGTTAATCAGATTAATCAACAGCCTTGAAAAGCCAACATCGGGCGAAGTCTTGATAGATGGGCACAATTTAGCAAGTTACAATGCAAAACAAATTCGACAAGTAAAACAGAAAATAGGCATGATTTTTCAAGGTTTCAATTTATTAGAAACCAAAACCGTTGCCGAAAACGTTGCATTGCCGTTACTGCTGACCGGCGTTAAAGCCAAAGAGCGCGACAAATTGGTTGATGAGCTGCTTGATTTTGTTGAGTTATCGGACAAAAAACACGCTTACCCAAGCGAACTTTCTGGCGGTCAAAAACAGCGAGTCAGCATTGCGCGTGCTCTGATTAATAAACCCACCATTTTACTTTGTGATGAAGCAACATCAGCCTTAGATCCACAAACAACGCGCGCAATTCTTGATTTGCTCAAACGGATAAACAAAGAACAAAACGTGACAATTGTTTTAGTCACGCATGAAATGAGTGTGGTCAAACATATTTGTGACAATGTGCTGGTGATGGAGTCAGGAAAAATTATTGAGCAAGGCCGCGTTATTGATATCTTTCAAAATCCATCATCACCGGTGACACGTAAATTTATTAATTCTGTAATTAATAACCAATTACCGACTAACATTCTTAACCATCGCGATCTGCAATCCCTGACCGATATTTACCGACTGGAATTTTTAGGCGCATCATGTAAACAGTCGGTACTTAGCGATGCCATTTTAAGAGCACAAGGTAAAATCTCAATTAATATCTTATTTTCTAACATGATAGAAGTAAAAGAAGAGGTGATAGGCTACATGTTTGTTAACATTGATGGGCACCAAAGTGATATTAATGAGACGATAGACTACCTAAAAAACCAGCATGTCCGCATCGCTAAACGGGATAAGGAGGGGAACTATGTTTGATTTAAGCACCTCACTAACAGTTGACCTATTTTTAACTTCAATCTACCAAACACTGTTTATGGTTGCCATTTCACTCTTTTTCGGGGCGATTATTGGCACGATCATCGCGATTATATTAGTGGTTTGCAAGCCTAAAGGGATCAGTCCTCATCCGATTGTTTATACGGTATTAAATACTGTCATTAACATTATTCGCTCTATTCCCTCATTAATCTTATTGGTTTTTGTATTGCCATTATCAAAATTTATTGTCGGCAGCTCGTTTGGCACAACCGCCGCCATTGTGCCACT
>JAVSBY010000018.1:6142-9382 GCA_031960925.1 Gilliamella sp. CRA003912 | reverse complement strand
GCAATTAGCTCATCTGGCGAGCAAAAATGGCGGAAAACCGTTCCTAAGCCTATTTTTTTGGCCCATGAAACATTGACATCTAAGCTCCAATACGTCAGTTTTTTGTTGATTAATGGAGACCACCTATTTTCCCAAAAATGTGCAAGACCAATATCATTTGAAGTAATACCAAGGACATGAACATGACTCACAAACGGTAAATGAGCAACATGACTGACCCAAGAACCACAATGGATACCAAAAGGGTAACGCATATTATCGGGATGATTATCAAAAATAACCACTTCAATTGGATTTTTAGCACTGTAGGTTTGAGCCAAACGTTCAATTAATAGCAAAGAAATATGATGAAAATCACCACTGCCCATTAACACTGTACCAAGTGTTTCTGGCAATAGTGAATACAAATTTTGGCCAAAATGTTCAAATTTTTTCTTGGTACAACCAAAACGAATTGTCTCTTGCCATAACGTCAAATCAATTTGATTGGCATTGGGTATTTCTCCAACGCTTTGATCCAAATTGAGAATAATTGGATCTATCATGCGACTTTCTCCTTATCACTCTCGAAATGACCACTCAAGCGACGCAATATTACTCTTAATAATCGATTACGCACATAAACCATGTGTTTAGTAAATGTAAACTTAGCTCCCAACGATGCCTTTACTTCAGGGTCTGTCCAACCCGCAATGTAATGAGATAACCCTTGTGATAGGGCATATTCTAAATTCACAAACCAACTGACATAATAAAGATTTAATACTTTGGCTTTTGGATAAGTCAGGCCAATGTATTTATCAACTAGCATGTTATTAACCACAAAACAGATATTATAACCAACTAGCTCACCATCACTGTGATATGTAAAAATACGTGCTTGGTTTTTTTTATTTTGTAACAATTCAACGAAAAAAGGTTTAGTTAAGAGATCAAAATGAATTTCGCTTTGCTGATATACGTTCAAATAAAGCTGATAATATTTATCTAAAACATCTTGTTCAAAAAAGCAAGGATCCCCACTGTGCAAGGTATCGATAACAAGCTTTTCAAGCGATTTTAATTTGCGGCGAAAGTTTTTTCGTCGACTATAAGAAAAGCGAGAAAAGAAATCATCTATATGTTCAAAATCAATCGGTACCCATGCTAAAGCTTGCCCTTCAATTTCAATAAAGCCTTCGGATTTTAACGTTGATATAAATTTTTCTGAATAGTGGTTGGCATTATCAGGCAGCAAAGGCGATTGCATCGGAACATCTTTGACGATTAAAAAAGGAAATGCCTGACTGTAAGTTTTTTTAATATTTTGCGCCAATACATCAGCTGCAACCACATCGGTTAATAATCCATATTCAGAAACCGTTGTTCCAACAAAACACGTCTTTGGTTTGAGCCATTTTTTCCAATAATTATAAAATGGTATTCGAGTGATTTTAGATTTGAATTCTAAATCAACGGTTGTTAACAAATCAAAATTAGCCGAAAAAACAGGCACACCATCGTCACTTAACCAAACAGTAAAGTCTTGAGGTGGATGAGACAAAAAATCATCGATTAATTCATTAGGTTCTAACTGGTTAATGTATTTCATAGAATTATATAGGTGTAATCAGCTTTAAATCTAATCATCCCGTCAGCAAACGATAACTGACGGGAAACAATATAATGAATTAAAGTTCTTTTTTAGCGCGTGTAATTAATTGATCTAATAACTCAATACCTTGATCAATTTCTTCGCGAGAGATGTAAAGTGATGGTGCAAATGTAATCACATTTTTATAGTAACCACCAATATCAAGGACTAAGCCCATTTTGGTGCCTTTCCAATCAAGATCACCTGACATTCCAATATCAACCATTTTGTCAACCAACGCTTTGTTTGGCGTGAAGCCATCTTCAGTACAAATTTCAGCACGTAAAGCAAGGCCAAGACCATCAACTTCACCAATTTCTTTATGGCGTTTTTCAAGTGTTCTTAATCCTTCAAGGAAGTAAGCACCACTGTCCATAACCATTTTCTCAAAATCGGTTTCTGATGTCATTTTCATCACTTCAAGACCTAACGCAGTACCAAGTGGGTTAGATGCAAAGGTTGAGTGCGTTGAACCAACTGGGAAAACTTTCGGATTAATCAATTCTTCACGCGCCCACAAACCACCTAATGGATTCAAACCGTTGGTAAGTGCTTTAGCAAACACAAGCACATCAGGTTTAACATCAAAGTGCTCGATTGACCATAATTTACCCGTACGATAAAAGCCCATTTGGATTTCATCAACAACAAGTAAAATGCCATATTGATCTAGGATTTTCTTTAATCCTTTGAAGTAGTTCGGTGGTGGAACAATATAACCGCCAGTACCTTGTAAAGGCTCTACATAAAATGCTGCATATTCAGCTTGACCGACTTTTGGATCCCAAACACCGTGATATTCTGTTTCGAATAAACGAGCAAAATCTGCAATCAAGTGTTCGCCATACTCTTCAGCCGTCATATGTTTAGGACGACGGAATGGATATGGGAATGGAATAAACATCGCTCGATCACCAAAATGACCATAACGACGACGATAACGGTAACTTGATGTGATCGATGATGCACCGAGTGTACGTCCGTGATAACCCCCTTCAAAAGCAAACATTAAGCTTTTACCACCGGTTGCATTACGAACAACTTTTAACGAATCTTCGATACACTGAGAACCACCTACATTGAAGTGAACACGCCCATCATGACCGAATTTCTTTTTCATATCTTGCGCAATCGTTTTAGCAAGTTCAATTTTAGTTGGATGCAAATATTGACTCGCACATTGCGGAAGTGTATCGATTTGTTTTTTTAAGGTATTATTTAAGCGTTCATTGGCATAACCAAAGTTACATGCAGAATACCACATTTGTAAGTCAAGATAGGCTTTGCCTTCTTTATCGTACATGTAACTGCCTTCACAGCCATCAAAAATTTTAGGGGGTTCAACATAATGAACAGTATCACCGAAAGAACAATATTTTGCTTCATCGGCTAAAAGCGTTGCGTCATCAGGTCTACTATTGATCATATCTAAAGTTGGTTTACTCATAATTGATTCCACAAATTGAAATTTACGTAATGATAAAATGTGACGTCATTATTCAATAAGTTGGTTGTAAACGATGTATTATTAATGTATAGATTGTGTGACAATATGAAACGTTACATTACATTTGATAAAATATATTTATCATTTAGTCCAACATAGC
>JAVSBY010000018.1:4422-6042 GCA_031960925.1 Gilliamella sp. CRA003912 | reverse complement strand
GCATACAATGAAGGGGCTCAAAGTCTTTCCTTTGGTGTCCGTTATCTGCCGATGTCGTTCAAGCCGAGTGATTCTGATGATCGCCGTTTAAAACAGCTTAGCAAAAGACATTCAACGGTACTTGCTGAAGTCGAGTACGAATTGAATACTTCCTTTGGTAGTTTTTCAAGTAGCGTTGGCGCTGATGTGTTAGATGAGAGTAACAGCGTCCTTGTTAATGCAGACTATAGCGTGCCATTTATGGAAGGCGATATCATTATTGTACCTAAAATTGGGGTTAATTGGGCAAACAGTCAGCACAATAATTACTACTTTGGTGTAACACACCGAGAGTCTGCTCGTTCTACATTACGTTACCACAATGCCGATAGTTCATTTACGCCTTATGTAGAATTAAGTGGTCAATATGCTTTAACCAAAAATATTAGCACTTATGGTGGTGTACATATCGATAAATTAACCGGTGATGCAGCTGACAGCCCAATGGTTGATGATACTCTGGTTACCTCTGTTGTGATGGGTGTGTCTTATCGTTTCTAACGTATACGAACAAAAATATAATCAATTTTAGCAAGTCAAAGAACAGGAAAATGCATGGTTTGGTTTAAAAATGCAGTCATTTATCAATTAAATAATGACAGTTTAGTGAATAAAGATCGCGTCGAAAATGCGGTAAAAACGCAGCTTTATAGTCCTTGTAGTGGGCAGGATAATACAAAAATGGGCTTTGTATCCCCTTATCATGATAGTAATACAGATGATTTGGTCATCGACATACAAGGACACTTATTGTTACGCATCAAAAAAGAGACCAAAATACTACCAAGTTATGTTGTTAAGCAAGCTCTACTTAATAAGATAGATAAACAAGAACTAACCTTAAACCGACGATTGACTAAAACTGAAAAAGCCTCGCTTAAAGACGAAGTGATGATCGATCTTTTACCTCGTGCATTTAGTAAATATAACTATTATTGGTTTTGGATTGATACTGAAAATAAGCGAGTGGTTGTCGATTGCAGTAGTTTCAAACAAGCCGAAGATATTTTGGCAATTTTACGAAAAGCATTAGGTACACTAGCCCTCACTCCGCTATCAATAGATAAACCATTAGAACAAATTATGACAACATGGGTTAAACAAAAACTGGATTTTAGCCCATTAATATTAGGTGATGAAGCCGAACTTAAAGATCCACTTGAAGGAAACGGAATTATACGTTGTAAAAATCAAGATATCACAAGTGATGAAATGTTAACGCATATTAATTTAGGTAAATGGGTAACTAAGATAAAAGTGATGGATGAGCGCGGATTAAGCTTTATTGTAAATTCAGATTTGACATTTAAGCGAATTAAATTTGATTCAATTATTCTCGATGAAAATGAAGACATTACTGCTGAAGAATCAGACAAACGAATAGAGGCTGATTTCACAATAATGGCAAAAACATTGTCTCAAACAATCACTGAGTTTTGTGCTGTAATTCATAAAATTACTTAGCATAACTTAACAAATTTTTTCGCATAAAATGCCATTAAATATAGCTTTAGCTATAATGTGTGATATAATTAATTGCACATTATGTGTAACATAATCAATAAAAATGATTATTCTTTC
>JAVSBY010000018.1:0-4322 GCA_031960925.1 Gilliamella sp. CRA003912 | reverse complement strand
TAAAAGAAGAAGGTCGCCAAGCATTAGACAATTTAGTTACTGCTTTAGTTAAAATCAACCCAACTCACAGCGCAGTAGTTGTAATTGGCCACACTGACCGTATCGGTTCAGAAAGCTATAACCAAAAACTGTCTGAACAACGTGCTAACTCAGTAATGAAATACCTTGTATCTAAAGGTGTTCCATCTGATTTAATCAGTGCACGTGGTGTTGGTAAAACACAACCAGTTACTGGTGACAAATGTAACGCTCTTCGTGGTGCAGAATTAAAAGCATGTTTAGCACCAGATCGTCGTGTTGAAATTGAAGTTAAAGCACGTAACGTTCAAGAAGTTCAAATCACTAAATAAAACAAAATCCTTTTGTTTTAAAAAAAGCCCGGGATTGTCCGGGCTTTTTATTCAAGTAAGAATAATTTGTTAATAACTCAATTATACCTTGTAATTCTTCTACTAAGTATCCACTAAAAAGATTATAATCTAACACTGTTTGTTAGTAATTAAATTTAAAGGAGCCATTGTGTCCACTGCTATTTGGCAAGATTGTCTTTCTCAATTACAAGAAGAGCTTCCCGCTACAGAATTCAATTTGTGGATCCGTCCTTTGCAAGCTGAAATAATCGATAATAAGCTTTATATCTATGCGCCTAATCGCTTTGTTTTAGACTGGGTGAAAAATAAATATCTTTCCAATATATCTCAACTGCTCAATAAACTATTTAATAATAATGCCCCGACCTTGTACTTCGAAGTCGGTTCAACAATGGCACCGAAAAGCCAAAATGTGACCAAATCCGATATTATGCCGGCATGGAAAACCCAAAAAGAAAAAACACAAAACCATACTTACAATTCCGGTATTAATCATAAACATACCTTTGAAAGCTTTGTCGAAGGAAAATCAAACCAATTAGCTGTTGCTGCAGCAAAACAAGTGGCAGAAAATCCAGGAAAAGCTTATAACCCTCTTTTTTTATACGGTTCTACCGGCTTAGGAAAAACACATTTACTTCATGCTGTTGGTAATGAAATTCTTTTACTCAAACAAAATGCAAAAGTGGTTTATATGCATTCTGAACGCTTTGTACAAGATATGGTTAAAGCATTACAAAATAACGTCATTGAAGAATTCAAAAATTATTATCGCTCAGTTGATGCCTTGCTTATTGATGACATACAATTTTTTGCCAATAAAGAGCGATCACAAGAAGAGTTTTTTCATACATTTAACTCTCTGCTCGAAGGAAATCAGCAAATTATCTTAACGTCAGACCGTTATCCCAAAGAGATTAATGGGGTTGAAGATAGACTAAAATCGCGTTTCGGTTGGGGGTTAACCATTGCCATCGAGCCGCCTGAGCTTGAAACGCGTGTCGCAATTTTGATGAAAAAGGCCGATGAAAACAAAATAAAATTACCTGAAGAGGTCGCTTTTTTTATTGCTAAACGGTTACGATCTAACGTTCGAGAACTCGAAGGCGCTTTGAATCGGGTGATTGCAAATGCAAATTTTACAGGAAAGGCAATTACGATTGATTTTGTCAAAGATGCACTAAAAGATCTGCTTGCGTTACAAGAAAAATTGGTTACTATTGAGAATATTCAAAAGACTGTTGCTGAATATTATAAAATAAAAGTCTCAGATTTATTATCTAAGCGCCGTTCTCGTTCAGTGGCAAGGCCGCGCCAAGTTGCGATGGCCTTAGCTAAAGAGTTAACCAACAAAAGCTTACCTGAAATTGGTGATGGTTTTGGCGGGCGCGATCATACAACAGTCTTACACGCATGTCGCAAAATCGCAGAATTGAAAGAAGAAAGCAATGATATTAAAGAGGATTACTCCAATTTAATACGGACATTATCAACCTAATAAAGACCCAACACTATGAAATTTATTATTGATCGCGAAAAACTTATCAAACCATTGCAACTCGTTAGTGCGCCACTAAGTAGCCGCCCTACACTGCCGATTTTGGGAAACTTACTTTTGCAAGTGAGTGACAATACCTTATCAATGACGGGTACCGATCTTGAAATAGAGATGATAGCACGCTTACCGTTAGTCGAATCAAACGAGCCCGGTTCGACAACAGTACCAGCAAAAAAATTCCTCGATATTTGTCGCAATTTACCTAATGATGCCCAAATATCGGTCACTGTTGATGATAACCGTTTGATAATTCAATCTAGTCGAAGTAAATTTTCACTCTCTACACTACCTGCTAGTGATTTTCCTAACTTAGAAAATTGGCAAAATGATGTCGATTTTTCAGTACCACAAAAAACGATTAAACGTTTAATTGATGCAGTACAATTTTCAATGGCAAACCAAGATGTCAGATATTATTTAAATGGTATGCTATTTGAAATTGATGACGGATTGTTAAAATCAGTTGCAACAGATGGACATCGCTTAGCCTTTTGTTCGCAGCCGATTGGTCAAAACGTGACCGCTTCTTGCTCCGTGATTTTGCCAAGAAAAGGCGTTATTGAACTTGCAAAACTGGTTGGAGACAGTGATGAGTTGATTAATATTCAAATCGGAAGTAATAATCTGCGCGTCAATCTCGCTGATTTTACCTTCACATCAAAGCTCATTGATGGCCGTTTTCCTGATTACAAAAGGGTATTACCTAGAAACCCAGATAAAATACTTGAAGTCTCCTGTGAAGAGTTAAGAAATGCTCTTTCTCGCGCTGCAATATTGTCTAATGAAAAGTTCAGAGGCATTAGGCTTTATGCTAATAATAATCAAATAAAAATCACAGCAAATAATCCAGAGCAAGAAGAAGCGGAAGAAGTCGTTGATGTTAAATATGATGCAGCAGAACTTGAAGTCGGTTTTAATGTCACTTATTTGTTAGATGTATTAAATACTTTACGATGTGAAAGCGTTCAATTATTACTAACCGATGCCACATCCAGTGTGCAAATTGAAGATTTGAATGATGAGTCTGCAACTTATGTCGTTATGCCAATGCGCCTATAATCGTATTCACAAGATAATATCCGCAATTTTGCCGGATATTGAAAAACGATGACACTTGCACAAATCAACATTCACCATTTTCGAAATATTGAACAGGCTGAATTATTATTATCACCACGTTTTAATTTTATTATTGGGGATAATGGAAGCGGAAAAACCAGCCTGCTCGAAGCAATATATACACTGGGTCACGGCCGAGCATTTCGCCACATCCAATCAAATCGAGTGATTCAACATCAACACCCTGAATTGATTTTGTTTAGTAAAATCATTACAGGTGAACAAAAAATACGTTCAGTTGGCTTATCCAAGTCAAGAAACAATGAAAATAAAATCAAAATTGATGGCGATGAAGGATATCGACTTACCGATTTAGCAAAGCAGCTCCCTATTCAATTAATTACACCTGAAGGCTTTGATTTATTAATAGGGGGGCCGAAATACCGTCGTTCATTTATTGATTGGGGATGTTTTCATCATTATCCAGAATTTATCACTCTTTGGAATAATCTAAGACGGCTATTTAAACAACGTAATGCCTTGCTAAAACAGACGCATCACTATAATCAATTGTTACCGTGGGATAAAGAGTTAGCCCCCATCGCTGAAAAAATTAGCCAAATTAGAGCCGATTATACCGATCATATCTTCCCCGAAATAATCAAAACCAGTGTGGATTTTCTACCAGAATATCAGCTTAATTGTCAATATTATCAAGGGTGGGAAGACGGTGTAAATTATGCAGATAGTCTGTTGAAATATTATGAGCGAGATAAACAAATCGGTTATACATCATACGGTCCGCATAAAGCGGATATGAAATTACGTGTTGATACAATTCCTGTGGAGGATCTTTTTTCACGTGGACAACTAAAATTATTAATGTGCGCGCTACAGTTAGCACAAGGTGAATATTATTCACAAAAGACTAAACAAACTTGTGTGTATTTGATTGATGATTTTGCATCAGAACTCGATAATAACAAACGAAACCTTTTAGCAGCACGCTTAAAATTAACCAATTCACAAGTATTTATTACCGCCGTCAGCCACGACCAAATAAGCCATATGATTGAGGAAAATGATAAGATTTTTCACATAAAATCTGGTATAATTTCCTGATTATACAAATTGATAAAAACAATCAAATAAGTCGAGAAATCCATGTCCAATTCTTATGATTCTTCCAGCATCAAAGTACTAAAAGGGCTTGATGCTGTCCGAAAACGCCCTGGTATGTATATTGGTGACACAGACGATGGAACCGGTCTGCATCATATGGTTTTTGAAGTTGTCGACAATGCAATTGATGAAGCACTTGCCGGTTACTGTAA
>JAVSBY010000017.1:10399-54487 GCA_031960925.1 Gilliamella sp. CRA003912 | reverse complement strand
GTCTCTGTCTCTGTCTCTGTCTCTGTCTCTGTCTCTGTCTCTGTCTCTGTCTCTAAGAAAGTAAAAACAACAGACATAAAAAAACAAGCCCCCAATCAGATGGTCTTGTTTTTTTTAAAGCCTTAAAATCAACGATTAATTGAGATGTTTTTGTTCGTATTCTCGTGCTTTGTCATCATCAAAGACGTGTTCCCAACGAGAAATAACAATGGCTGCAAGTGCATTACCTACCACATTTACTGCCGTTCTTCCCATATCTAAAATACGCTCAACACCCATGATATAACCAATGCCTTCAAGCGGAATACCAACACTACCAAGTGTTGCAGAAAGAACCAAGATAGATGCACCAGGCACCCCTGCAATCCCTTTAGATGCAATCATTAATGTAATAACAATCACTATCTGATCCATGATAGTCAAATCCATATGGAAGATTTGGGCTAAAAAGATAACAGTGATGCTTTGATATAAGGTTGAACCATCAAGATTAAATGAATAGCCGGTTGGAATAACAAAACTGGTCACCGACTTGGGCGCACCATAGGCTTCCATTTTTTCAATGATCTTAGGTAACGCGGTTTCAGAACTTGCCGTTGAAAAAGCGATGATTAACTCTTCTTTCAAAATTAATAAAAGCTTGAAGATATTGAATCGACAAATTTTGCAGACAAATCCCAATACCACAATGGTGAATATGATCATTGCAGAATAAACAGTTAAAATCAGTTTCAATAACGGCAATAATGAGCTAAATCCATATTTGGCAACCGTAACGGTGATTAATGCAAAGACGCCAATAGGCGCATAGCGCATAATCATATTGGTTACTTTGAACATAGTATCGGAAATGGTTTTTAAGAAATGTAAAAATGGCTCACGTTGTTTATCTGGCAGCGACATTAATCCAAGGCCAAAAAATACACAAAAGAAAATGACTGGCAGCACATCACCCGAACTCATTGCTTTGAAGATATTTGACGGGATCATGTCTAACACCATGACAATCAATCCGTGTGGTTTTTCAGTTAACGCTTCTGCTGCTTTAGCATAACTACTTACATCCGTTTTAACTAACGTTGAAGCATCAATACCTGCGCCTGGAGAAAAAATATTACCCCAAAAAATACCCAGTAAGATCGCAATTGTGGTAATGATTTCAAAATAAAGAATGGTTTTAAAACCTAACGTCCCTAAACGTTTTGACCCACCAAGTCCAGCAATACCTAACGTTAAGGTACTTAAGATGATTGGTAATACAATCATTTTTATCAATCGAATGAATATATCGCCAGCGGGTTGAAAAATATTTGTAATTGAGAATAGATAATAGGCGTGTAAAGGATGAGTCGGCACAGAAAGTTGGAATAAATACGCACCAACACCAACACCTAATACCAACGCTATGATTATTTGCCATGCAAGGTTAGACAAAATTTTTTTTATTAAAAACGACATGTAATATAATTCCTTAACAAGGGTTTCTAAAATAAAAAAGGATTAGCTGCATGACTAATCCTTTGATTAAGAATGGTTATTCTAACGATTCAGCCGACGCAGGCTGCAGCTCTTGAGACTCTTCCTCATCATCAGTTTCCGCAATGCGCTGTAATCCGACAACTTTTTCGTTCTCAGCGGTACGAATCAAGGTTACCCCTTGCGTATTACGACCCACAATGCTGACTTCTGAGACTCGTGTTCGAACCAGCGTTCCCGCATCCGTGATTAACATAATTTGGTCATTATCATCAACTTGAACTGCGCCAACCACTAAACCGTTTCTTTCACTGACTTTAATCGAGATAACCCCTTTTGTCGCCCGTGATTTAGTTGGATACGATTCTTGTTCAGTTCGTTTACCATAACCATTTTGTGTTGCGGTTAAGATCGCACCCTTACCGCGCGGCACAATGAGTGAAACAACTTTATCATCGCTATCAAGTTTAATACCTCGAACCCCCGCTGCCGTACGTCCCATGCAACGAACTTTGTTGGCTGGGAAACGAACCACTTTACCATTGGCTGAGAACAACATGATATCTTCGCTGCTACTTTGAGTTGATAAATCCTCATCTGACGCATCACCGTCATCCAACGATTCATCTATTATCATATCGTCATTTAACTCTTCATCATCAAGCGAGATTAATGTTTCACTGCTCGTTAAATCAACGCCAATTAACTCATCGCCATCATGTAAATTGATAGCAATAATGCCGCCACTGCGCGGACGGCTAAAATCAGTTAACGCTGTTTTCTTAACTGTTCCCATCGAAGTTGCCATGAACACGCTACGACCTTCTTCATAATCACGAACCGGTAAAATAGCTGTAATACGCTCGTTAGCCTCTAGCGGTAACAAATTGATAATTGGTCGACCGCGAGCTCCGCGGCTAGCTTCAGGTAATTGATACACCTTCATCCAATATAAGCGACCACGGCTTGAGAAACAGAGAATCGTATCGTGAGTATTTGCAACCAGCAGTTTTTCAACAAAATCTTCTTCTTTTATTTTTGTTGCAGACTTACCTTTACCGCCTCGGCGCTGGGCTTCGTAATCAGACAGCGGTTGATATTTGACATAACCTTGATGAGAGAGCGTCACAACCACATCTTCTTGCGCAATCAAATCTTCAATATTAATGTCTGCACTGCTTGCGGTAATTTCGGTTCGTCGTTCATCTTGGAACTGTGAACGAACGGCTTCAAGCTCTTCTCGAATCACTTCCATCAATCTTTCCGGGCTAGCTAAGATATGCAGCAGCTCAGCAATGATATCCAATAATTGTTTATACTCATCAAGAATTTTTTCATGCTCAAGGCCGGTCAAGCGATGTAAACGAAGTTCTAAAATTGCTTGTGCTTGCGCATCAGATAGATAGTAATAACCATCACGAATGCCGTACTCTGGCGCCAAATCTTCTGGCCTTGCTGCATTATTACCCGCTTTTTCAAGCATACTGGCAACTTGACCAAGGGCCCAAGAACGTGACAGTAATTTCTCTTTAGCTTCAGCAGGCGTTGCAGCGGCGCGGATCAATTCAATAACAGGATCAATATTGGCCAGCGCAATCGCCAGACCTTCAAGAACATGCGCTCGTTCTCTTGCTTTTCTTAATTCATAAATCGTTCTTCGCGTCACAACCTCGCGTCGATGTAGCACAAAGGCTTCAATCATGTCGCGCAGATTTAACAATTTAGGTTGTCCTTTATGCAAGGCCACCATATTAATACCAAATGAGACTTGTAATTGAGTCAATGAAAATAAGTTATTAAGAACCACTTCACCAACCGCATCACGTTTAATCTCAATGACAATGCGCATACCATCTTTATCTGACTCATCGCGCAGTGCAGAAATGCCTTCAACTCGTTTTTCTTTAACCAGTTCAGCAATCTTCTCGATCAGTTTTTTCTTATTAACTTGGTATGGGATCTCGTTAACAATGATTGTCTCACGCCCGGTATGGTCATCCACTTCAATATTTGCTTTAGAACGGATATAAATAATGCCACGCCCAGTTCGATAAGCACTCTCAATTCCCTTTCGACCATTGATTAAGGCGGCGGTTGGAAAATCCGGACCGTGAATATATTCCATTAACCCATCAACAGAAATAGTCTCATCATCAATAAATGCAAGGCACCCATTGATCACTTCAGACAAATTATGCGGCGGGATATTGGTTGCCATACCAACGGCAATACCAGATGAACCATTCACCAATAAGTTGGGTATTCGTGTTGGTAACACGTCAGGTATCATCTCAGAGCCATCGTAGTTAGGTGAGAAATCAACAGTTTCTTTATCTAAATCAGTTAATAATGCACCTGCAAATTTTTGCATACGAATTTCGGTATAACGCATCGCAGCCGCAGAGTCACCATCAACAGAACCAAAGTTTCCTTGACCATCGACTAACATATAACGTAATGAAAATGGCTGTGCCATGCGCACAATAGTATCATATACCGCTGAATCACCATGTGGGTGATATTTACCGATTACATCACCCACAACACGTGCTGACTTACGATAAGGTTTATTCCAATCATAGCCCGCTTCGTGCATAGCAAATAAAACACGTCTGTGAACAGGTTTCAAACCATCACGAACATCAGGGAGCGCACGTCCCACAATAACAGACATGGCATAGTCAAGATAAGAAGATTTCAGTTCATCTTCAATATTAACAGGTGTTATTTCTTTAGCTAACTCTGTCATAAAACCACGATTCTCTTTATAGTTTCGATCATTAAAAATAGCTGCAAATTATAGCATAAAATTCACAACTAAGGCAGGATTACACTTTTTTATTTTCGATCAATCGTTATGAACAAACAGTGTATTTTCAATTAATTGGCACAAACAATTTAATACCATACCGTGCATCTCATAGGTAAGGCCTCGTTTATAAGAGGGAATTCTCACTTCAATATCATTTTGCCCGAGTAAACCGACAATTTCACCACCATCACAGCCAGTTAACGCAACAATTGACATATCTTTTATCACAGCTTCTTGCACGGCTTTAATAATCGACTTACTGTTACCTTGACAGGTTAAGGCAATCAAAATATCACCTTGTTGTCCAAGTGCCTGAATTTGCCGAGCATAAATTTCATCATGATTTTCGATGGCACTTAAAAGTACATTATCAGAAACCAGCGCAATTGCTGGAATACTTGGTCTTTCAATTCCAATACTTGTTATCAATCTCGATGTGAAGTTTTGTACATTGGCGGCAGAAGCGCCATTACCACAGCTCATGATCTTGTTGCCGTTAAGTAATGCATCAACAATGATTTTAGCCGTTTTTTCTAACGCCGCACCTAACGACTCTGCCATCACAATTTGTGTTTGAATACTTTCTGTAAAATAGTTTTTTATTAAATTTTGCAAAGCTATCACCTAACATTAAAAGGCATTAATAATCCATTGAAATTCTTTGCCCGTTATAGCAAATACATCAAAACGACATTCCGTTTCTTCCAGATTTAAATTCTGTGACATCATCCAAAGTTGTGCTGCTTTTATTAATTTTAATTGTTTTTTCGGGGTAATCGTTGCTGCTGCATCACCAAAATTAGCCTGTTTTCGATAACGGACCTCGACAAACACCAGACACGTTTTGTCTTGCATGATGAGATCAATTTCACCTAAACGGTATTGGCTATTTTTGGCCAGTAACGTGAGCCCTTCAGCAATCAAATATTGGCAAGCAACTTGTTCATAATGCTCGCCAATCTTTCTTTTATTGACTGTTTGCAATTGGCTGGGCAAGGCCATGAATATACTGTTTCCAAATCAGTGAACGGGTCACTTCACAATGATTTTCTGTAGATAACTGCCCAGTCATACCATCAAGCACATTATCTTGATTGGAATTCAATTGACTAAAACGGTTAGCCAGTCGCCAAGCATCAATCCCCATCGCGTATAATCGCATCAATGAATAATCATTTTGAATCTTATCTGGCACAGCTACCGTCAAATCGGCTTTATTTACAATCATTGATATTTCAGCAAATTGAACTCTTTCCATATCATAGTAATAATCGGTAGAAGCGTTAACAATATTACTTTTTGAACTGGTATACATCGTCAATGATGAAAGCGAGTTAAGCGACTGATTGAGTTTCATTTCAAGCATAGGCTTAATAAAAGTTAATTCATCATAAGAGGCGTAGACATAAATCGCATCAAACTCGCTGGCAGGTTCAGCATTGTCGATATTGCTGATTTGAGTACCTGAAACCTCGATAGGTTGACCTGATAAGTCAATACCGATATTACGATTCATATTCGCACTTAGCGTCTTTGTATCATCAAAATACTTCACATAAGCTTGTGAACTGTTACTTGATGATATTTGCCACTGCTTAGCAAAACTTTCCGCAACACGTTTTCCTAAATCAGTTTGGGGCACTAAAATAAGCGGCTTTGTTTTATGCTGAGAATAGATATGTTTCGCCGCATCTTTTGCTTCATCTTCTGGCGACAGGGCAAAGAAACACATTTTAGTATTGGCGGTTAAATCACTTTCAACACCATCTATTTTATTGAGCGCTAATACAGGCGTCGCTGGCGAAAGCTGTTTGATTTTAGCTACTTCATCTTTCAAAAGTGGACCAACAATCAATTCGGCACCTTGTTGCTGCGCTTGCTCAACCAGCGTATTTAACGGTGCCGAGGTGGTATCAAGAGTAATAATATTTTGCTGTGGTTCTTGCGGATAAAAATGGCTAGCATCAAAGTAACCTTGGCGAATCGTTTCACCAAAAACGCGCGATCCGCCATTTAATGGCAGAAACAGCGCCACTTTCTTGCCATCCATATTGGAATTAACCGAAAGCTGTTCGCCAGTTAAATTAAAGACTAAATTTTTTGCTGGATGATCAGCATATTGCACCAACCAATCGCTCATCGCTTGTTTTAATTTGTTTTTTTGCTCCTGTTGATTTGCAGCAATCATCTCAGGGGTATCTGTCTCACTGGCGACATAACTTTTTGAATTGTTTTTATATGCATAAAGTAAATCGATCCAACCTTGAAGCACCGTTTCATTGGTATAGACTAAAATCGCTTGGACTTCACTGTCACTCAGTTTGTTCAAAAATTGCCAGGTACTGCTGATGACTTGGTCTTTTTTTGACGCCGGTGCATAATTTTCTAACGCCAAATAATCATGCGCTTGTGCGTTAATATCTTTATCTTGGTTATCTAATACCAACTTAATTGTGTAATACTCAAATCGCTGAGTATCACTTAATCCTTCCGGGGATAAACCATTTAAGCTAAAAGATTGGTTGGTTTTAATCGCAATGAGACCTTGCAATAGCAGCTTTTCTTTTCGTTGCGCGTCGGTCAAATCAGACGGTAAATTAGCTAACAAGGCACTGGCTTGAGACAATTTATTTTCTTTGACTAAAGCGCGTAAAGCAAACAATTGCCAATTTGTTTTCTCGAAGCCCAAACTGGAATCCGCTTGTGATAAGTAGTAACTTGAACTCTTACCATCGTCGAAACTAACCGCTTTTTTTGGCATGTCCGCCGGACACCCAACTAATAAGGTTAATAGTGCTAGCATGAGCACGGTATAAAAAGATCGTTTTACATTCATATTAATCTCGATAAATTGTTATCCCCAAATTCGTTGTACATGGACAGTCACTTCTTCACGATCATGAAAAAGGTGCTTTGCCTGAATTTGTACGTTAATTTGGTTGTTGATTAACTCATCATTTAACCATTGTAAGTTTTGTTTGACTTCTTCATAACGTTTTTTCATTGGTAATTTGAGATTAAAAATCGTCTCACGACACCAACCATTCACTAGCCACTGTGCAATCAACTGCGTTACTTTTGTCGGTTTTTCAACCATATCACACACTAACCAATAAATATTTTGCTTTTTCGGCGTAAATTTAAATCCATCTTCGCGATAATGTTTGACCTGCCCACTATCAAGCAGTTTCTGATCCATCGGACCATTATCAATCGCATACACAGTCATACTACGTTTTACTAATTGATATGTCCAGCCCCCAGGGCATGCCCCTAAATCAACGGCATTAATTCCCCCTCTCAAGCGTTCATCCCACTCTTCATAAGGAATAAAAATATGAAAGGCTTCTTCCAATTTTAAGGTTGAACGACTCGGGGCATCAGCAGGGAATTTTAGTCTTGGAATCCCCATATAAAAAGGTGAATTATTTTGACTGTATGAATAACCGACATAACAACATGTAGAACTAATAAAAAAGAGATGAATCACTGGACGTGAAGGATTTTCGACCTTAAGTAATATACGCTTTGCACGCAGTGCTTGCCGAAGTGGCACGGTAAATTTTCGACAAAAACTTGCCAGTTCTTTTCCGTCATTAGTATCGGCAACTTCGACACGTAAAGTGCCCGCTTTATCAATGCAGCCACTTAATCTTTCAATAATAGGGGTAATGCGATCGTCTGTTGGCAAATCCGTTAATAAATCCCCAGCAATAAACATTTGTCTAGCAAAGATAAGTGTCCTAAATGGCAACGTTTTGATCAGTTTTAAAGCATCACTTTCTTCGTAACATTCAAAAATGACATAACCACTATTTTCTTTAAGTTTTGCAAAGCCAAATACCTCATATGAGTTAGCTTTATCGGTGATCTCTGCCGCACACTCTTTTTCAAAACCAGAACGACAATAAAGGATAATTTTATTCAATTTTTGCATGTTGTTGTATCCAAAATTCTTAAAGATGCCAATGCCGCATCAATCAGATTGAACTTCATTAGTGTATAAAGGGGCTTCACCTGCTGGGCGTGTTTTGAATCGACGATGTAGCCACATATACTGCTCTGGCGCACGTAAAATTTCTTTTTCAATTGCTCGATTCATAAATGTTGCAGCAAGTAACTCATCATCTACAGGATAATCGTGTAATGGCTTAGTCACATACACGGTATAATGACCGTTTTTCTCACGCTTTGGTGTAAAAGGAATAATTGCCGCCTGCCCTAATTTAGCCAAAATACGTGAACCTTTGGTTGTCGCCGCTTTTTCAACAGCGAAAAATGGTGCAAACACACTATTTTTAGGGCCGTAGTCATGATCTGGCGCATACCATAATAATTCACCTTCTTTAAGTGCACGAACCATACCTTTGGTATTGTTACGCTCTAACATATATTTATTGGATTTAAGTCGACCTTTTAGTTGAACATAATCCATCACAGGGTTGTCATTGGGCCGATAAACACCAACGCCAGGATGACTCATCCCTAAAATTCGTGCACCCAATTCTAATGTTAAAAAATGAATACCTATTAATAATACACCTTGCTTGGCCTGCTGCGTTTGCGTAATGTACTCATCGTCGACAATTGACGAATGCTTTTGTAGACGTTTATCAGACCAGAACCAAGCCATACCCGTTTCAAAAATAGCAAGGCCCGTTGAAATAAAATTATCACGTAATCGTTGTTCACACGCTTGCTTAGAGAGGTTTGGAAAACAGAGTTGCAAATTTTGTCGCGCGGTCTCTTTACGTTTACCAACAAGCTTCATCGACAACAGTCCAAGTCCTTTGCCAAGTTGATAAATGACCGGATACGGCAGTTGAACAAGTAAATATAAGACGCCAATACCAAACCACGTTAACCAATAACGAGGGTGTAATAAGTTTTTTGTAAATTTTGGATAGATTTCATTACGTTGGCTCATATCGTGGTTCAATCTTTAGAAAAAGGGGTTGATTATTATATACCAATAATTGCATTAAGGGGCAGAAAAAATAACGTACGATCTTCGCGATCGACTCTTAACGTTTACTTATCATGCAAAATGGTAGCTTAAATATTTTAGTCGACAATTCAATCATAATTGACGCTTAAATAATAATAATTCATTGAACGACAAATGGATAAAAAAATTTTTTTGATATAGGTCAAACATCGCACATTTACACAGGTTTTTCCCTTTATTTCCATTTAATAAACGATTATCATGGTGAATAAATAAAGGGATAATGTCTCACCGTCCTTATCATAATAAATTAAATCATGTAATGTCAGCTTTCTAAGGAGTCATATGCTATTTAACCGTAGACAGTTCTTTAAGATCTGTGCTGGAGGTATGGCAGGAACAACCGTCGCCACATTAGGTTTTGCCCCCAATGTTGCACTAGCACAAACACGCCAATATAAATTATTAAAATCAAAAGAAACCCGGAATAATTGTACTTACTGTTCAGTCGGTTGCGGTATGCTACTTTATAGCCGTGGTGATGGCGCTAAAAATGCGGAATCGTCTGTGTTTCACGTTGAAGGCGATCCGGATCATCCTGTCAGCCGCGGATCACTGTGTCCAAAAGGTGCCGGCGTTTTAGATTATATTAAAAGTGAAAACCGAGTTAAATACCCTGAGTATCGAGCACCCGGTTCAGACAAATGGCAACGAATCAGTTGGGATGACGCCATTGATCGTATCGCTCGTTTAATCAAAGATGACCGTGATAAAAACTTTGTAGAGAAAAACGATCAAGGCACAACCGTCAACCGCTGGACAACGACGGGTTGGCTTGTCACCTCGGCGGCGAGTAATGAAACTGGCTGGCTAGCCTTTAAAATCGCACGTTCACTAGGTATGCTAAGCCTTGAAACGCAAGCTCGCGTTTGTCATGGTCCATCGGTATCAAGTCTTGCTGCCACTTATGGCCGTGGTGCGATGACCAATAACTGGAATGATATCAAAAATGCCAATGTTATTATCGTTATGGGTGGAAATGCAGCAGAAGCTCACCCTGTCGGATTTAAATGGGCAATTGAAGCTAAAATAAACAATGGTGCTGAGCTTATTGTCGTCGATCCACGTTTTAACCGAACCGCTGCCGTTGCTGACTTTTATTCCCCTATTCGCTCTGGCTCTGATATCGCATTTTTACTTGGTGTTATCAACTACTTAATTACTCACAACGACGTTAACTTTGACTATCTTGTCACGCACAGTAACGCAAGCTTACTCATCAAAGATGATTTCGATTTTGATACCAATAGCGGTTTATTCACCGGTTATGATGAAAAGCTAAGCAAATACGATCAAAGTAGCTGGTTTTACCAAACTGATGAAAATGGCTATGCATTACGTGACAAAACATTGAGCCATCCTCGCTGTGTTTGGAATTTACTCAAAAAACATGTTAGCCGTTATACACCTGATGTGGTCAGCAATGTTACAGGTACACCGGTTGAAAAATTCCTGCACGTCTGCCGTTCACTGGCTAGCACCAAAACCCATGACCGCGCAGCCACTTTCTTATACGCGCTAGGTTGGACTCAGCATACCTATGGGACACAAATTATTCGTACCGCTGCCATGATTCAACTTATTTTAGGTAACATTGGTGTTATGGGCGGTGGCATTAATGCCTTGCGCGGACACTCGAATATCCAAGGATTAACCGATGTTGGCTTACTGTCTAATCGATTACCTGCCTACCTTGACTTGCCAAAAGAATCTCAAACATCATTAGAACAGTATTTAGCGGAAAAAACACCAAAACCGCTTGGCCCAACAGAAGTCAACTTCTGGGCAAATTATCCTAAGTTTTTTGTTAGCTTCATGAAATCAATGTTTGGTGATAACGCAACAAAAGAAAATGATTGGGGTTATGATTGGTTACCAAAATGGGATAAAACTTATGATGTCTTACAATTTAGTAAGATGATGCGCGATGGGAAAGCAAATGGCTTTATCTGTGAAGGATTTAACCCATTAGCGGCATTCCCGGATAAAAACAGCGTAAGAGAAGGCTTATCGAAACTTAAATTCTTAATCAGCATAGATCCATTGCCAACCGAAACGGCTGAGTTCTGGAAAAACTATGGTGAATCAAATGATGTCGACCCGAGTAAGATTCAAACCGAAGTCTTTCGGCTCCCATCCAATTGCTTCGCCGAAGAAGACGGCACTATCGTTAACTCTTCTCGCTGGTTGCAATGGCACTGGTCAGCAGCAAGACCACCTTATGAAGCGTTACATGATCCTGAAATAATGTCACGTATCTTTTTACGTATCAAAGCACTTTATGAAGAAGAAGGTGGCGCTTATCATGATCCAATTAACCATTTAGTTTGGGATTATAAAATTCCACACAGCCCATCTGCTGAAGAGCTAGCTAAAGATTACAATGGCCGTGCATTAGCCGATTTAACTGATGCAAACGGTAATGTGATTGTGAAAAAAGGGCAACAACTAAGTGGCTTTGCACAGCTCAAAGCCGATGGTACAACCTCATCAGGGATTTGGATTTTCTGTGGCTGCTGGACAGAGCAAGGTAACCAAATGGCAAGACGTGACCCTAGCGATCCGTCAGAAAAAGGGATTCATGCAGGATGGGCATGGTCTTGGCCAATGAATCGACGCGTACTTTATAACCGAGCATCGGCAGATGAACAGGGTAACCCATGGGATCCGAATCGATTGCTAGTAAAATGGAACGGCTCAAGCTGGGTTGGAAATGATGTAGCCGATTTTACTGCAACGTTACCGCCAAGTTCTGGTGCAGGTGCCTTTATCATGAATAATGATGGATTAGGCGGACTATTTAGCTTAAATCGTCTCGTTGATGGTCCATTCCCAGAGCATTATGAACCGCTTGAAACGCCGATTTCAACCAATCCGTTACATCCAAAACAGATTAATAATCCAGCCGTTCGCGTGTTTAAAGAGGATTTAGCGCGCTTGGGCAATGCCGATAAATTCCCTTATGTCGGTACGACGTACAGTATTACGGAGCATTTCCATTTTTGGACACAGCATGCCCGACTAGCAGCAATTACCCAGCCAGAACAATTTGTTGAATTAAGTGAAAATTTAGCCAACAAAAAAGGGATTCAAGCGGGGGATACCGTTAAGGTCAGTTCTAATCGCGGTTACATTAAAGCAAAAGCGGTGGTAACAAAACGACTTGCAACACTCACGGTTGATGGTAAACAAATAGAAACAATTGGTATACCTATTGTTTGGGGATTTACAGGGCAAACGAAAAAAGGGTTTTTGATCAATGCATTAACACCACATGTCGGTGATGCAAATTCACAAACGCCGGAATATAAATCGTTTTTAGTCAATATTGAAAAAATTTCGTCAGCATCCCCTGAAGCGTAACAATAGGAGTAAAGTAGAATGTCATTACAATCACAAGACATTATTCGACGTTCGGCAACCAATGGGTTGACTCCGGCACCTCGTGCAAGGGATCATCAACAAGAAGTTGCTAAATTAATTGATGTCACAACCTGTACAGGTTGTAAATCATGCCAAGTCGCTTGTAGCGAATGGAATGATCTCAGAGCCGAAATCGGCACTAACGTTGGAATGTATGATAATCCTCGGGATCTCAATCCCAAAGCATGGACGGTCATGCGTTATTCTGAAGTTGAAGTTAACGGCAAATTTGAATGGTTAATTCGTAAAGATGGCTGCATGCACTGTTCAGATCCTGGCTGTTTGAAAGCCTGCCCATCAGAAGGCGCAATTATCCAGTATGCCAATGGAATAGTCGACTTTCAATCCGAACATTGTATTGGCTGCGGCTATTGTGTTGCCGGTTGTCCATTTAATATTCCTCGCGTGAGTAAAGAAGATAATCACTCTTACAAATGCACATTATGCGTAGATCGTGTAGCAGTAGGTCAAGAACCGGCTTGCGTTAAAACCTGCCCAACAGGCGCGATTCGTTTCGGAACAAAAGAGGACATGATTCGCCATGCAGAAGAACGAATTATCGATTTGAAAAAACGCGGATTTGAGCATGCTGGCCTTTATGATCCACAGGGCGTTGGTGGTACACATGTCATGTATGTTTTACATCATGCAGATCAGCCCGAACTCTATCATGGCTTACCTAAAGATCCACATATCAGCGAAGTGGTAAAATTTTGGAAAGGTATTTGGAAACCGATTTCTGCTGCTGCATTCATTGGTACATTTGCAGGGCTACTTTTCCACTATATGGGTGTCGGAGCCATTGAAGTTGAAGAAGAAGATATGGATTTTGAGAAACAAACCGATAAACAAAATCGCGAAAAATTAGGATTACCGCTTGCTGATAACCACAAATCAGCCGCATCAAAACAGGAGAATTCTCATGAATAAAACGGGCATGATTTTAAGAACGCCACTTATTGTTCGCTTCTGCCACTGGTGTATGGTTTCTTTATTTATTTTAACCGCGTTATCGGGTTTATCACTGTTTTTTCCATCAATAAAACTATTTGGTTTAGTGCTGGGAACACCTCAATTAGTGAGAGCGATCCATCCATTTATGGGATGCATTGTCTTTGTCCTATTGATGTTCATGTTTTTAAAACTCGCCCACCACAATATTCCGAATAAGAATGACGTGGTTTGGATGAAAAACATCAAACACGTTATCGTTGGAAAAGAGCGCGGCATTCCAATAGGCAAATATAATGCCGGCCAAAAATTACTATTTTGGTGCATCATGGGACTCATTTCGGTCTTATTCATTAGCGGACTTATCATGTGGCGACGTTATTTTGCGGATTACTTTTCTGTTGATATCGTCCGAATTGCAATATTCTTTCACTCACTTGCCGCTATCGCCTTAATATTACTTATTATTGGCCATGCCTATATGGCTATTTGGGTAAAAGGATCAATTAAAGGGATGATAACCGGTTATGTTTCTCGTGCATGGGCACTGAAAAACCATTCTGAATGGTATGACAAAGAAATGGAAAAAGTCTATAACGATGAACTCAACACGGATCCCAAAAAACCGGTTCAAATTGATTCATCTAAAGAAAATAACACCTAATTTAATCAGACAAACAGGCAGAGACTATTCGTCAGGTACTGACGAATAGTCGACTCTGACGAGAATTCAATAATGAGCATAACGATCCTTCCGCAGCAGCAACTAAAAAAACAATCAACAAGTGATATTATTAGAAAAGTTCCTTTAATACATTATCCATCACCAAGCAACATCTATAAGCATCGTAATCAACGGTTAAAACAGTTGACCAAAGACAGTCCATTTGCTGATTATTTGCAATTTTGTGCCCATGTTGTTGAAAAACAAAATGATATTTTAAGCGCAGATCCGGTTTGCGTTGATTTCAGTAACCGGCTAAATTCAACACTGCCGCCGTTAAGCCTAGATAACTATCCTCTTACACATAAATGGCAAGATTATTTACTCGAGCTGATAAGCCAGCTACCTAAGCCGACACCTCAAATTTCAGAAGTCATTACGGCATTAGAGCACGATACAAAAAGCCAACGACAAGAAAAAGCATTGTTATTATTGAAAGGAAAATTTAACCAAGTTGACAGTAATCAATCACTCTTTATCTGGTCAGCATTATCGCTTTACTATACCCAGCTTGCTAGCCAAATCAATGGTCAGCCTTTTTGTGAAAATAGCGATAAACATTGGTTATGCCCAATTTGTAATAGTTTACCGGTTGCAAGCAGTATCCATATTGGCAGTAATGTGGGGTTACGCTATTTGCATTGTAGTTTGTGTGAAACTGAGTGGTATGTGCCGCGCGTTAAATGTACCAGCTGTGATGATTTAGAGCATGTGCATTATTTTTCACTTGATGAAGAACTAACCGCATCTCAAACTGAATGCTGTGATAGTTGCCATGGCTACTTGAAAATTTTTAATCAAGAACACGCAGCCAACCTTGATATTATGGCCGATGATATTGCGACACTGATATTGGATATGAAAACCGAAGAAGAAGGCTTTGCCAAAAGTGGCTTAAATCCTTTTTTATTCAGTCATAACGATAACTAAAAGAAAGCGTTACGCGCAGCTGAAGATAAGGCTTTTCCATCCATCACAATAAAAGATGGAAAAGCAGTCAGCGGGTCTTACTTCGAGTGTGTGATTTCATCAATCGTTTGCATCACCTGACTGGTAATAAGCGGTTGTAGTGTTTCATTCATGATTTTAATTTTATTGAGATTCTCACTGTCTTTATCATCTAAATAACCTTGTTCACGCAATGATGAAACTAACGTTGCAAACACCCCTTTATCAAAGAACTCTGGTGCATTAATACCGTGCAATAATGACAAGCGCTCAGCAATTAATCGCCCTTCCTTCTCGAGCGTCATCCGACTCATAGTTGGATCTTTTTGTAATAATGAGAACACAATCACATAACGCTGAAGCATATCCCGTGAAGATGACGCTAATAACTGTAATCCAGTTATTTTTAAATAATTTAGTGTCAATTTTTCTGGCGAATAACTGATTAAATTTAATGCTGAAAATGTATCAATAATTTTATTCACATATTGCTCAAATTGCTGATCATCATGATAAATAAACAATTCCGATTTAATCAGTGGATACAGCTGTTTCATTTGATCCATTAATGCACTCGGTGATATACGGTTATGTTTTATTAAAATGCGCGCAATAATCGCTGGAATAATAAACAGATGTTGAATGTTATTGCGATAATAAGTCATTAATATCGCTTGATCTTGAGTCAAACTGACAATCTCACCGGCTTCATCGGTTGTGATAACAAATTTGCCCATTTCTTTAGCGTGTTCAAGTATTTGCGCAGGGCTTTGTTCGGGAATGGTGATTAAGTCAGAATAAGGGATCTTTTTTAACACCGTTAACGCATAGCCAATATGTTCAAGTAACCGCGTTTTGGTTAATGCTCGCTGCTCGGCAGAAAGTAAAATGCAGCAACATAAATTCATCGGATTAACCGCTGCTGATGCGTTGATACGTTCCATAATCTGCTTAGCAAGAAGATTCGTTGTAGGAGTCAGCCACGTTGGGCGCTGCGTTCCTGTTGGCTCAATGGCCTCACGCCAATTGGGAATTTGCTGATTTAAAAATTGGTTTAACAAAATCGGTTGACCAAAATTAACGTAGCCATACCCCAATTTCTTCAATTTGAAAAAAGCTTTAATCGTGCTGAGTAAACTTTCTTTTTGCTTCGTTGCACCGCGTAATTCATTGGCATAGGTTGCAACTTCAAGAACATGTTCATAACCAATATAGACTGGCACTACCGAGATCGGCCTTGTGTCGCCACGTAACAGGGTTTGAATCGTCATCATCAACATGCCGGTTTTAGGATCTAAAAGCCGACCCGTTCGAGAACGTCCCCCTTCAATAAAGTATTCAACAGAATAGCCACGCGTAAACAGTTCAGCCAAATATTCTCGAAATACAGACGTATAAAGTTTATTACCTTTGAAGGAACGGCGTATAAAAAATGCCCCCAAATGCCTAAAAATAGGGCCCGCTGGCCAGAAATTTAAATTAATTCCCGCAGCAATATGCGGTGGCACAAGCCCTTGACGATATAATACATAAGATAACAACAGATAATCCATATGACTACGGTGACAAGGCGCATAGACAATTTCGTGCCCTTTTTGAGCCAGTTCTCGCACCGGATCCGCATTGGTCACTTTTAAACCTTGGTAAAGTCGATGCCACGCCCACGTGAGAACAATATCAGAAATACGCAACATACGATAAGAAAAGTTAGCCGCAATTTCATTCAACATGGAAAGCGCGTTCTTTTGCGCTTTTTCTTTTGATATATTTTTGCTTTTCGCCTCTTCTTGAATCGCGTCTGAAAGCACTTGATTATTCAAGAGTTTATTGAGCATTTGCTGACGGTCGGGAAGTTTAGGACCAATGGTTGCGGTTCGTTGCTTTGCAAAATGAATCCGGGCAATTCGCGCTAATTTATGGGCAAATTTGGAAATATCTTGCTCTGAATCAACTTTAATCTCTTTGAAAGAGACGGTTTTTGAAAATCGCGTATAGCAATCTCGCCCAGAGGTTATCATCTTAATAAATTTACACGATCCCCTTAATACCTGTAGCGCGGGCAGTTTTTTCCCTTCTTTGTCAGGCGTACGCCCAAACATCACCGAAACAGGTAACATTTGAATATCTAAATTACGATCTTGCTGATGGGCTGAAATATATTCTCTTAATACTTCAATCGATTTTAGTTTTTGATTGCTTGAGGCAAAAATGCCTGGGCCTTTATCAATATAAACAAAAGAGGGCAAGGTCATTCCATTGATGTTGATTTCATTTAACGGATCGGGGAAGCCATATTTTAAGCATAATGAGCGAACCACCATTAAGTCAATGTTAGAGCTATACGGTAATACATATAAGATCGGATGATGAGGATCTAAATTGAGTTCAGCAATCGGATCTGTTGGAATCGGCTTACTTTTAACAAACAGTTTAACTGGAAGCTGAATAATAGAAAAATAGACTTTCGTCCACCAAGAATACATAACAAATAAACCTCATTCTATCGTGTTAGTGATACTTTCACGACGGCACAGATTAATAATCTTTGAACCATAACTTACTGCAAGAAGCAGCTTATAGCAGTTTTTTAGGCTATTATAAAGATTTATTAATAACAACTCTACCAATCTGTGGCGCTTTAAGTCTCTCTAACTGTTAATTATAAGTAAAATTTATTTTAATCCACTGCATCTATCTCGCCCTATTCACCTGAGTGAGTATCACGACCCTATGACCTAATATTACTAGCCTGTTTTGTGCATTATCTAAACAAACGATAACGCATGGGGCTTTTAGATACACGATATTATTTCACCAAGCGCATAAGATACTGATGGTTTGGTGGATTATCAGTCTCTACGAAGTGGTGACTGACATTGATATAAAACGGTCAACATATTGCGTAAGTCTTTTACATCTAATTGACCCGGTGCAGATGCATTTTTAGCCGCCCCGAACGTCATTGCGGAACCAAATGCAGTCCCAGCAACTCGGCTAATTGCCCCCATCCCCGCCATTGACATAGTAATAATCGGGTTTGTTGCATATTTTTCGTTCATTTCAGCGGTTGCTGCAAGCAGCGTTAATACATCATTGGTATTTTGTGGCATCACGGCAATTTTAGGGATGTCCGCGCCAAGGTCTTGCATTTTTCGTAGACGAGCAACGATGTCATTTTTAGACGGCGTTTTGACAAAGTCATGGTTTGAAGCCACAACATAAACCCCATTTTGATGAGCCGCATCGATTATGGCTTTGACATGTTCATCACCAATAAAAAGCTCCACATCAATTAAGTCAATTAACCCGCTGCGCGCCATTTCTGTATTAAGCTCAATATAAGATTGAAGAGGCCACGGCTTAACGCCACCTTCGTTGGCGGTTCTAAAGGTAAATAAAATGGGCTTAGTGGGTAACAAATCAGCTATTTTTTGGGCCAACGTTTTAACCGCGCAGATATCGTCAACTTGTGTAAAGTGATCAACCCGCCACTCTAACACATCAAAATCAATCGATTGTAAAAACGTGATTTCATCAAGTAACTCAGCTTCACTTTTGCCAATAACAGGTACAATAATTTTGGGAGCACCTGAGCCGATTTCTAGCTGTTTTAGGGTAATTGTCTTCATTTTATGTCCTATTCATTTTATTATTTCCAAGAGCCAACCAAAATAGACTTAATTTATCAAATGCTTATCTTTATATATGCGATTTACGACTGTTTTATCTCGCAATCATTAAATCCCATTTTCTCTTTTACATAGTCCATTGGTGTCTCTTGACCTGTCCAAATTTTGATTTGTGCAGCGCCTTGCCACAACATCATGCCAATCCCATTTAACGTTTTACAGCCCTGCTGCTCAGCCATTTCTAATAACTTGGTTTTACGCGGACTGTAAATGCAATCTGTCACAACAAGATCGGATCTTAACATCGTCGCATCAGTAATTAAGCTTTGCCCCTCAAGCGGTTTCATACCAACACCGGTTGCATTGCATAAAACCACACTTTGTGCAATTTCTTGCCGTAATTTTTCTTTATCAGCGAGATCATAAACCTGAACATCACACCCGGTATGTTGACAGAGTTTTGTTGCAATCGTTTCAATCTTAAAATAACAATCATCTTTCTGATTAAAAATTGAAATAGCTTTAACCCCATCTAATGCCGCTTGTACAGCAATCGCTGTTGCCGCCCCTCCTGCACCAATCAGCGTCATTTTTTTACCAATAACATCAACATTGGCCTCGCTAAGTGAGCGCATATAACCAATACCATCGGTGTTATAACCGGTAAGCACCCCGTTGTCATTAGAAATGGTATTACAAGCACCACTCATTTCAACTGCCGGCGTTAATTTATCGAGATATTGACAGACAAGCTGTTTATTTGGCATCGATACCGCTGAACCACGTAAACCTAATGCCTTCATTCCATTAATTGCATCAGGCAATTTTTTCTGATCCACATCGAATGCTAAATATACATAAGGAATGTTTAATTTAGAATAAATAATATTTTGCATTTGGGGGGATAAACTGTGCCGAATCGGGTATGCCATTAAACCAATTAACAAAAAATGGCCGTCAATCTTATCTCTCATTGAAATTCTCCAAAACACGACTTAAAAATAGCGTGTTATAACTAAATTAATCAGCATGTTGGTCGCACATGCGCTTTAAATATCCATTTTGCTTTCAATATTTTTTAAGACTGGGTATTTAATCATTAAAAAAACAATATTGATCTGTATTTTTTATCAATGCATTACGTCAATCTGACAATAGGCTCAATTTGTACAACTAACGTTATCATATATTTATTCTAACCCGATGAGCCATATTTTGTTATTAATTTTATTTATACTCACTCGATATTCATTTATTTCGAATAAACCGAACAACAATCAATTAAAAATAAGGGATAAATGACATATTTCATACATCTCTCCCAATTTTAAGTATACAATAAACCCAATTTTTTTATAAAACCTGTAATGCATTTTATGACGACTAAATCATACCAAAATATTCGTGCAATTTGTGCACAAATCATTTTCGACGTCCTTGAGCAAGGCCAATCGCTAAGTTCAGCGTTAACTTTATTTGATAGCAAAATTGCAGATAAAGATCGCCCGTTAGTACAAGAAATTAGTTTTGGTGTTATGCGCGTACTGCCTGAGCTTAATTTTTATGTGCAAACATTGATGGATAAAGTATTAACAAATAAAAATCGGATCCTTCATTACTTATTATTAGTTGGGATATATCAAATCATTTATACAAGAATCCCGGCTCATGCCTCAGTAAGTGAAACGGTAAATGCGGTAAGTACGTTAAAAAAACCTCAACTGAAGGGGCTGATTAATGGCGTATTACGAGAATTTTTACGTCAACAAGCGTCGCTTGAACACGCATTCCAACAAAATTCAGCGCAACATGCAATCGGCACATATCATCCAAGTTGGCTGCTAAATCGTTTGAAACAAGCCTACCCAAATGAGTGGCAACAAATCGTTGATGCCAATAACCAAAAACCGCCAATGTGGTTAAGAGTTAACCAGAGCAGATACACAACGGCTCAATATCAACAGCTATTATCAACAAACGGGATCGAATCAGAAACAGAATCAAGGATTCCGTCGGCATTAAGGTTAGTCAGCCCTGTTAATGTAAATAAATTGCCGCATTTTGACCAAGGTGCCGTGACGGTTCAAGATCTCTCGGCACAACATGCGGCAATATTGTTGGCCCCTCAAAATGGCGAGCATATTCTTGATTTATGTGCAGCGCCAGGGGGAAAAACAACCCATATTTTAGACATAGCGCCTAACGCGGATGTGCTTGCTGTCGATATTGATGCAATTAGAATTAAACGAATTTATGAAAACCTCGCACGACAGGGACAAAAAGCCGAAGTCAAAATCGGCGATGGCCTAACGCCTGAAGCATGGTGTCAAGGTCAAATGTTCGATCGCATTTTGCTCGATGCCCCTTGTTCAGCAACTGGCGTGATTCGCAGGCACCCTGACATTAAATGGCTACGCCGAGATAGTGATATTGCAGAGCTTGTGCAGTTGCAATATGCTATTTTGTGTAAGATTTGGACTTACTTAAACGTGGGCGGACGATTAGTTTATGCAACGTGCTCTGTGTTGCCTGACGAAAATAAACAGCAAATTGACCGTTTTTTGGCGGAAACAACTGACGCAAAATTAGAAGATACCATTATCCAATACTTACCGACTGAAAACGGAGGCGACGGTTTCTTCTATGCGGTATTGACAAAATATCAATAACCTCTGATCACACAAATCCGCCAATTTTTAGTGCGTGCTACCTTAAACAAGCCTTGTATTGACTGACAAGGTTTTCTATTTTTTGATTCAATTGATCCAGTGAATGCAATCTAGCACGCCCGCAAACTTTGGCATCATTATCACACATGAGGCATTTTCGTGCAGCGTAACCAAACTGCCGTCGAGACATCGCCGTAAAGCTTGAGGCAGAAAAGACATCCATATCCCAAAGTCGGCCTAGCGGATGCTGCTGTTCTATTTCGATACAAGCTAGTTTTAACGCATCCTCCGGCATATTAAATACAAAAAAAGCTTCGGGACCGGTGACTTTTATACGTTGAATCACCTCAAGACAATCAATTTGCTGCTGCTGATAGTACTCGGTGAGTGCTTGACAGGCGTTATCAAATAAAAATTGGGCTGTCTCATTTAATTTAATTGGGCCTGGTAAGGTAATTGTCAGTGAAACTAAGGGTAATGAATATTTTTTGAGTAAAGCTTGTTGCAAGCTAAAGCGTTCATCTTTAGCGGCTAAAAGCGTTTCTAAATTAATCGGTGCTGGCGTAAAAGCTGCCGTCTCTTTCATGGCTATTTAATTATCTTTATCAAAAAAGGATAAGTTTTCACTTATCCTTTGGTGAGTTATTTCAATAAATGCTTAGCATTATTGGGCTTTTATTTGGCGAACAACATCAATCACCGAACCATCCCTGTAGCGCACAACACCGACAATTTTGTCTTCAAAGACTAACGGCGAAGGTTGGCCAGTCAGCGCTATCGCGCGATCATAAAGTTCATTAATCGTCATAACCGGCAAACCAGCTTGGGTTAAACGCTCAGCAATTTCAGGGCGCGCAGGATTAACCGCAATACCGTGATCGGTGACAAGCACATCAACACTTTCACCTGGCGTAATTACCGTTGTAACGTTATCAATCACCGTTGGAATTCGGCTACGGATAAGTGGTGCAACGATGATGGTCAAATTAGCACTTGCTGCGGTGTCACAGTGACCACCTGACGCGCCGCGCATGATACCATCAGAACCCGTTAATACATTCACATTAAAATTCAAGTCAATTTCAAGCGCACTTAAAATAACCACATCAAGCTGATCACAACAAGCTGCTTTCGATGCAGGATTTGCATAGACATTGGTTGAAATTTCAATATGATTTGGGTTTCTAGCCAATGAATCGCCAGCTGCATTATCAAAGCTTTGTGTATCAAGTAAGGTTTTAATCAAACCCTTCTCATGTAAATCAACAATACTTTGTGTGATTCCACCTAATGCAAAGCTTGCTGTGATATTTTTAGCCACCATTTTATCTTCAAGAAAACGGGTTGCAGCGGTTGATGATGCCCCAGAACCGGTTTGTATTGAAAATCCATCTTTAAAATAACCGGAGTGTTCGATGACACTTGCTGCATACTTGGCAATCATCAGTTCACGCGGATTACTGGTGATTCTTGCCGCGCCCACACTGATTTTACTTGGGTCACCGACTTCATCAACTTTAACAATATAGTCAGCTTGATCTTGTCTGATACTCGCTGGATGATTTGGAAATGCGACAATGTTTTCAGCCAGTAATACCACTTTTTTGGCATACTGCGCATCAACCATTGCATAACCTAAAGAACCACAGCGTGATTTACCCGATACCCCATTGGCATTACCAAATTCATCACTGGTTGAAACCGCTAAGAAAGCAACATCGATATTAATTTCACCCGATTGAATCAATTTGACTCGTCCACCATGGGAATGGATATGGACCGGTTTTTCCATAATGCCATGCGAGATTGCATCAGCAAGTTTACCTCGCATACCAGAGGTATAAATTTGAGTGATTACGCCTGATTTGATATGTTCAATCAATGGCGTATTACATGATAATAATGAACTTGATGCTAAAGTGAGATCTTTAATTCCCATTTTTGCAATAATATCCATTACTAAATTAATCACTTTATCGCCTTCACGAAAAGCATGATGAAATGAAATAGTCATCCCATCGCGTAATTGACACTGTTTAATTGCCTCTTCGATTGATTGACACAATTTACGCTCATGTTTTTGTTTCATGTCAGCCAAATAAGGCGTTGTGGTATTGGCGCCAGTGAATGGTGTAAGTGCACCAAGCTCAGGATATTGTGCAGCCAATATATCGATTTGTTTAGTCATGCTATTTATTCCTTATCCTTACAGGCGAACACCAGACATTTTTGCTAACTCAATCACCGATTTAGCTCTGGCAATAATAGGCCCGTCGATCATTTTTCCGTTCAGTGAAACAACACCAAGCCCTTTCTTTTCACCTTCTATTGCCGCTTCAACAATTTCTTTTGCGTGATCCACTTCTTTTTGTGTTGGAGCATAAGCATTGTGCAATAGTTCGATTTGTCTTGGATTAATTAACGATTTACCATTAAATCCGAGTTGCTTGATATGGCTGACTTCACGAAGGAAACCTTCGTCATCATTAACATTAGAGTAAACAACATCAAACGCATCAATTTTGGCAACTCGCGCGGCATGTAACACGGCGCAGCGGGCGTAAAATAACTCCGTGCCATCACCACGTTCTGTTTGCATATCCACTAAATAGTCAAATGCAGCAAGTGCAATTGCAATCATACGAGAACTTGATTTTGCGATCGAAACCGCATTAACCACGCCTTCAGCAGATTCAATTGCGGCGATAATTTTAGTGCTACCAACTGGGCGATTCATCTCTTTTTCAATGCGCTCGATATGCGCTTCTAATTCATGAATATCTTCCGCGCTATGTGTCATCGGTAAACGCACGACATCAACGCCAGCACGAACAACCGCTTCTAAATCATCTAAACCAAAAGGGGTATCTAATGCATTAATTCGAACAACGGTTTCGATACCCATTTTTTGATAAATACCAAGTTTTAACGTTTGGACAACCAGTAAACGTGCAGAATCTTTTTCTTTAATTGAAACGGCATCTTCTAAATCAAACATGATAGAATCCGGCTGATACACAAAAGAAGTTGATAACATCGCTGCATTTGCGCCCGGTAAAAATAACATACTGCGTCTCAATTTTTTCATAGTAACTGACTCCAATTCGCTTTCTCTTGTGTTGATCTTAATACTGCACTTTGTACTCTTGCTGTAATCACACAATCTAGAGCCCCTTTATCATCAATGATAATAAGGCCTTGCTTTACCTCTAATCGACTTAACGTTTGTTCTACCACTTGACGAATTTGTTGACCAAATTGCTTATTCACATCGCTATTAATCACAATTTCTAGCGTGTCATGGGGTTCAACTTTCACCAGTAAATCACTGGATTCTAATGTGCCGGCTAAAGCACTTGTAACTATTTTCATAAACTTTCACCTATTTATCTTCAATGGCGTAATGTTGTTTAATGTATGACCAAGTTGACTGTGGGACTAAAGGATAAACTGCTTGATAGTCTTTTTGAGCAAGTAAAGCTCTTACTCGTGATGCCGAAATCACATCATTACCTTCAGTTACCCTTACCATTTCAACCACATCAATGGCTGGCTTTGTGGATACCTCTGGCTTTTCTAACCAATATTTCATTGCCTGATTATATGCATTAGTTACTTCACTTTTGGGTTCAGTCCCGACAAATCGGTAAGACACGGAAAGTGCAGGTGCAATATAATCTCGAAACAAAAGCAAATCGATGCCCATATAAGTTTGTTCAATTAAGATATGGTCTTTGAGGAAATAAGATGGAAAGGTTGCCCTTGAGATCATATACGTTGAGCCCAAGAAAACGGTCACATTTTTTAGGTGACGAACGCCCTCTTGAACAAGCTGATACCTCACCTGAGTTGGGAACAAAGATGCATCTTCACTCACAACAAAAATATAAAGCCAATCGACTTGTTTTGCCGCTTGCTCTGCAAGATAAAGATGGCCACAAGTAAAAGGATTGGCATTCATAACGATAGCGCCGCAAACCCCTTCTTTTTTCTCTTTCACTAATGTTTGGCAATAATTTTTAAGCCCAACAGGCGTATTTTCCATTAATGTGATGACATCATTAATTTCGACAAGAGGATAAAATCCACAGCTCTTAAAAAATGGGATATTATCAGGCTTTGTGTATAAAAAAAGGTGGTGCTGATTTTTTTCTTCCGCCAAATCAATCATGCGATTAATTAATTTAAGCGTAACCTGACCACCTTGGTAATTAGGATGAACCGCAACACATTTAATAATATTTTGATCAAGGCCTGCACACGCAATGATCTGGTCATCAATATAACCGACAACAAAATCATTAACATGGTTATCCAACTTGAGGTCGACCAACGCCAGTAATTGCTTAACTGCATCCAAAACACGTTCATTTTTGTCTAATGCAATTGTTTTGAACGATAATGATGTCTCTTGCATAATTTATTCTGCGACTATGGTATTAATTAAGTGTCCAATTTTTTCAATTTCAACTTCAATTACATCGCCTGGTTTCATAAATAATGGCGGAGTACGTTTTTTACCTACACCACCAGGAGAACCGGTTAAGATCACATCGCCCGGAGAGAGAAAGGTAAAAGTGCTAATATAAGAGATAATATCGGCAACTTTATGAACCATGTTACCCAAGACATCATTTTGAACCATTTGTTGATTCAAATAAGTACGAATAGATAATGAATCAAAATCCTCAATTTCATCTTTTGTCGTCAGGCAAGGACCTAAAGCCCCGGTTCTTGGCCAGTTTTTACCTGCTGTAAACCACGTGTGTTGCCAATCTCGAACTGAACCATCCATGTAGCAGCTATAACCGGCGACATAATCCAATGCTTGTTCTTTTGTGATTTGAAAACACGGTTTACCAATAATTACAGCCAGTTCACCTTCGTAATCAAATTCTTCGGTAATGCTTGGTTTTAATACTCCTGCTTTGTGACCGACTTGCGTATCAGGGAAACGAACAAAAAGGGTGACAGCTTGCTCTTTTGCATCAAACTCTTTTCGTTTATCCGCGTAATTCATCCCTGCACAGATAATTTTATTTGGATTAGGAATAACAGGTAAGTAAGTCACATAACGCGGATCAAGAGTTGCTTTCGTTTCACTGAGTGTTTCTGCATGTTTTAGCCCTAAAGGACAGCCAATAAGTGATTTAAGATCAGGATATTTATCACCCATAATTGATTTTAAATCGATAATTCCATTGCTCGTTAACATGCCGTAGCTTGGATTATTTGCTAAAAGATAGCTAATAAATTTCATAAAGTGCCTTCGTGTATCAAAATGCTAATGATGTTTACTGATTAGTAAGACATTCATTAGCATGAGTTTATTTATTAAAGTTATACTAAAAAATTGCCTAAGATGAGCAGAGAAACAGACACATTAATTGCCCCACCAATTCGCGTTGCGATTTGGGCAAATGGCATTAATTCCATTCTTTCTGCCGCCGTTAAAATTGCCACGTCACCTGTACCACCTTGTCCACTTTGACAGCAAGAAATTACGGCTGCATCAATTGGGTACATACCTAATTTTTTAGCAACAAAAAATCCGGTTGCAACAAGCGATACCACAGTACAAACGATAACAATAATATTAATAATCGTGAATGCTTCAACAATTCGATGCCAAGGTGTAATCGCAACGCCTACAGCGAAAAGAATTGGATAGGTCACTGACGTTTGGAAAAATTTATAAACAACTTGTGAACCACCAAGAATTTTTGGTGATACCCCGTGAGTGAGTTTCACAATCACAGCAGCAAATAACATACCAACTGGTGCAGGTAAACCAATTAGTTTATGACCAATCATACCGACCATATAAAGCATTGCAGCAAGTAACACACCTGATGCAAAGGTTGTCACATCGTTAGTTAATTCCGTTTTTTGTTTCTGTTCAGCTTTTTCATCATTTTCAGATGCTGGCATCAATCTACCGTTACCGGTTAAATGCGGATACATTTTACCTAAACGATTAAGAACGCCGCCACAAATAATCCCTGTTAAACCACCTAACATAACTATCGGTAACACGCGGCCTAATGCATCGCCTTGTTCCATACCTAAAATAGAAGCATAACCAATTGATAATGGAATCGCCCCTTCACCAACGCCACCAGCCATGATAGGTAACACTAAAAAGAAGAACGTTTCAAAAGGTGAAAGTCCTAATAATGATCCCATACCGACACCCACTAGCATACCGACAATTTCACCGCATGCCATTGGAACAAAAATACGTACAAAGCCTTGAATCAAAGTACGACGATCCATACTCATAATACTACCGACGATAATGCAGCAGATGTAGAGATAAAGAATATGTGTATCTTTATAAAACTTTGTCGTTGCCGTTACAATTGAGTCCGGTAAGATACCGTAATAAACTAATGCAGAAGGAATAAAGGTCGCACAAATAGCAGCCGCGCCCATCTTTCCAACAATGGGTAATCGTTTACCAAATTCACCACATAAAAAACCAAAAAATGCACAAGTAACAACCATAACAACGATATCAGAGGGTAATTTACCGGTAAAAAATACTTCAGCAAAAATAAGGACACCAGCAATAATAAAAAACGGGAGCGGTATAATCCCTATTTTATAATTATCTAACCAATACCACCAACCTGTTGGCCAAAATTTTCCTTTTCTTTCCAAAGTGATCGATTTATCAGCATCAACCGTTCTATTCATTGTATTCTCCAAGATTATAGTAATAATTTGGGACGTATTGTATCTAATTATTATTTCAAATTTTGTGATATATCTCATTGTTTTTTAGTGGATTTAAAGGTTTTAATGTCTCTTTAGGTTTTAATTTGTGATAATATGTTACTTTAATAACACTTATCTGATTTACTTAAGATATTGACAAGACATGGACGTATGAATATAAAAATAACTAGCAAAATCAATTTCTTATTCGCTCAAAAACTGTTTATTGCATTATCCATCCTTTTCGCTCTTTGTATCTTTGCTATGCAGCGTTATCTCGATCACATCATTGAAATAAACTTATATAAAAACTTAGGCGAAAGAGCACAAATCCAAGCTAAAGAATTGGCAGCAATTCCAGCCTTATCAAGTGCGGTTGAGAATCATGACCTCGATGCAATTCATCAATTAATGAGCCGTATTCATAAACAAAGTGATGCCAGCTACATTGTAATTGGTGATAAATATACCAATCGTTTATTTCATACCCGGGGCGCGCCACTCAATGTGCCTATGGTTGGTGATGATAATACCGAAGTGTTAAAAGGCCGCAGCGTCATCACGGTAAATGAAGGCTTTATCGGTAAAGCCCTAAGGGGAAAAGCCCCTATTTTTGATAAAAAAGGCCAAGTAATAGGTATTGTTTCTGTTGGCTATTTAGTTGACAATATAAAAGAAATTCATGAAGCCCAGTCGTATCCTTTTGTCATATTTTGTATCGTACTTTTTATTGCTTTATTCATCTTTTCATACATCTTTTCATTCCTAATTAAAAAGCAGATGTTTGACCTTGAACCGAAAGAAATTTCATTATTAGTTAAAATGCAAAGCGCAATAATGGAGTCGATTCATGAAGGACTAATTGCTATTGATCTTGATTATAAGATTACCCACATTAATCAATTTGCACGGCAATTTCTTACTATTTCAGAAAATATCCATACAGTAAATGGCACTAGCCTCTTTCTGTATATCGCTAGATCAAATGAACTATTACAAAATAATGAGTGTTTTACAAAAGATATCTATGATTGCATGAGTCATTTCAACGATAACGTCGTTATTGCAAGTCGCATTAGGTTGATTTTTAATGACCGTTTGCAAGGTTGGGTGATTACTTTTCGTAATATGAATGAAATCAATTTACTGAGTAAACAACTTTCACAAGTCCAGCAGTATGCCGATAATTTGCGCGCATTACGCCATGAACATCAAAATTGGTTAGCAACCTTAGTTGGGCTACTGCATATGAAACGTTATGATGACGCCAAAGCGTTTATCACTTATCAATCTAATCAAAATCAACAAAGTCTTGATTTTATAACCGATAAAATTAAAGTGCCAACGATCGCTGGCTTGCTGATTGGCAAACTGAGTAAAGCTAATGAGATGGGCCTGGAGCTGCAATTTGATCCACTTTGTGAATTAACTCAAGTGCCGAGCAAAATTACAGAAACCGAATTCATGTCAATCATTGCTAATTTGCTCGATAATGCCTTCACAGCCAGTTTACTGCAATATCAAAAATCGCCAGAAAAAGAGAAGAAAATTATCTATTTATATTTGAATGATTCAACCGATGAGTATGTTATCGAAGTCAGTGATCAAGGTACACAAATCGAGGAATCAATCAAATCGTCAATTTTTAAACTTGGGGTGACAACTAAAGATAAAGGTGACGGGGTTGGACTTTATTTAGTCAAAACCTATACCGAAAAAGCGGGTGGGTATATCGAAGTCAATAATAATCACCCTCAAGGCACGATTTTTTCTATCTTTATCCCCAAATTACATAATGAAAAATACCATAACATAATAAGAGGTCAAAAACATGAGTCTTAATATTAATGCTCTAATTGTTGAGGATGAACCCATTTTAGCAGAGGTAAATGCCGAATTTGTACAACGTAATACCAACATTAAAATTGTCGGTATTGCTTCAACACTGAATGATGCAAAAGTCATGTTAGAAAAATTTAATCCACAATTAGTTTTACTCGATAATTATTTACCCGATGGTCAAGGGATTGAACTTTTTGATTATATTGTAAAAAAACAGTTATCAACCTACATCATTTTTATCACCGCAGCCAGTGATATGGATACCTGTAGCCATGCTATTCGTCATGGGGCTTTTGATTATCTTATCAAACCGGTATCTTACGAGAGAATGGCGTATTCATTGAATAAATTCAAATTATTTTTATTGCGCCAGTCTTCACCAAAGAATTTAAGTCAGCGCCAAATTGATGAGCTGTTTAATTTACAAACGAAAGATTTCATTGATACCCAAAAAAGCACTAAAGGGATCGACGCCTTGACCTTGCAGCGCGTACAAAACCTGTTTATTCATACTCCCGATGAACTCACTGTTGACGATGTTGCTCATAAAGCACAAATTAGCCGAACAACGGTAAGACGTTACCTTGAGTATTGTGTACAAACTAATTTTCTTAAAGTTGAAATTCAGTATGGAAAAATTGGGCGCCCTGAGCGGTATTATAAGCACAATGCGGCCTAATTTAGCTTAAAGGGTATTAATTGTAGTGAGATAAAAACCAAGTCAGCGCAATCAGATCGGCTGTTCCGCCCGGACTTAAATTTTTCTCAATCAAAAGCGTATCAAATTGTTGAAGTTTTAAATCGGCTTGGGGGACCAGTGCGCCCCCTTCATTTAATAAATTTAATGCCTGCTGTTTAACCAAATGCAGCCCCGCAACACCCCCACGAGAAACCACATTAGTATCATCATTGTTTGCCAATAATGATAACATGGCTTGCAATAAACTGGTCTCTTCGCTATAGCCTTGCCGAAGGCTCTGAATGTAAACTGGCAGTGCAATTTGGATTACTAAAGGATAGCCGCTTTCAGCCTCTCCCCTTGCCCCCGTAAAACCATATTGTTGGTATAATCGTTCACCGATGGTTTTACCTTGATTATTGACCAATTCCTTATTAACTAGCCCTTGGCAAAGTGAGCTGACTTCTGCACAAATCGCGTGTGGATTTGTCGGCCTATTTAATGCGTGTAAACGTCCTAATGAAGACAAAACCAATCCAAAGGCAAAAATAGCGCCTTTATGTGTATTTACCCCTTTTGTTGCCGAAAACATCGCTTTTTCACAAGCTAAGCCAATTTGTCTCAGACGAGCAAGAAACAAACCATTATCCTCAGAAGGACAATCTACACCATAGGTATAAAACACATCAAAGTATGGCGTTATTGCATAAATACTTTGCATAAATGTGCATAAATCCATATCACGATGTGAACCACTGTTAGCCTTATCAACCAGTCCCGGTTTGGGGGTCAAATCCACTTCTTTAAGCAGCGCAAGTTGGGCTAATTTTGCTGCACGTGATGTTAACCGTTCATTTTGTAAGGCAAGTTCTTGTCGTTGATTGGATAAGGTGTTGAGAATGAGTGTCACTTTATGTCGTTTTATCAAGATAGTAGGAGGGTCATTTAAAATGACATCGTCTACTTTGTCAATCAATGATTGCATGGAAAAGCGGGATAACTAAATGTATTTCGATACAAAATACATTTAGTTTTTGTGATACTACATCACCGTTTACGGTCAAAATTCACTATGGTTAGCCCAACAGCAAAGCATCATCGGTAATTTTTTCTCCGCGCACTTTTTCAAATTGATTTAATAAATCAGTGACGGTCAACTTACGACGTTCATCGCCGGAAATATCCAGAACCACTTGACCTTGATGCAACATGACTGTGCGCGTACCATATTCCAATGCTTGTTTCATCGAATGGGTCACCATCATGGTGGTTAATTGGCTTTTTGATACAATTTCATTGGTCAAGTCTAAGACAAATTGTGCAGTTTTAGGATCAAGTGCCGCGGTATGTTCATCAAGCAATAACAGTTTAGACGGCTGTAAGGTAGACATCAGCAGGCTAATTGCTTGACGCTGACCGCCGGATAATAGCCCCATCATATCTGAGAGTCGATTTTCGAGTCCCAGATTTAGCGTCGCTAATTTTTCGCTAAAAAATGTCCGTAATGAGCGGTTTAATGCCGGCTTTAATTGATATGCTTTACCACGGTTATAGGCTAATGCTAGGTTTTCTTCAATCGTTAAGTTTTCACACGTGCCAATCATCGGATCTTGGAAAACTCGTGCAACCATGCCAGCACGTTTCCAAGCAGGAACCCGTGTGACCTCTTTTTCATTAATAATAATATTACCTGAATCAACAATGAGATCACCACTTATCACATTGAGTAAGGAACTTTTCCCAGCGCCATTACTCCCAATGATTGTGACAAACTCACCTTGATTAATGGTAAGATTTAAGCCTCGCAGTACATGATTTTCTATTGGTGTACCTTGATTAAAGGTTAATTGCAGTGATTCGACTTTAATCATGAGCGATGTCCTCGCTTTTTCGTCCATTTTTTGATTTGTTTCGGAATAACCAGCGCAAGTACAACTAATATCGCGGTTATTAAGTTAAGATCTTCAGTACCAATTCCGATCGATTGTAACAGTTCATTGCCTAATGCAACGGCAATAAATAAGCGATAAAGTATCGAGCCCAAAATCACCGATAAAGTAATGACCCACATTTTTTTAGCTGGGAAAATACTTTCACCAATAATGATTGATGCCAATCCAATCACGATAGTCCCTACGCCAATAGTAATATCCGCGCCGCCTTGTGTTTGAACAAAAAGCGTGCCGCCTAAGGCAATGAGACCATTTGAAATCGACATCCCTAAAATTGTCATCCGCCCTGTTGCAATGCCTTGTGATTTGGCCATTCGCTCATTGGTACCGGTTGCTCTTAACGCCAATCCTTTTCGGGTATTTAAAAAATGATTCAACAGCAACCAACAAATAACAACAAAACCACACACAATAATTGGCTGAACAATGTACTGGTTAGAATAATCTTCATTCAGAAATGGACTAAAAATGGTATTAACACTAAGTAAAGGCAAGTTAGGCGAACCAGCCAATTTAGTGGTTTCATCCATAATATAAGGGGCAAGACCAAGAATGCGCAGATTAATTGAATATAAACCAATCATCACAATAATACTTGAAAGCAGCTGTAAAATATTCAGTCGGACATAAAGCCAGCCTGTCACCATACCAGCAACGCAGCCCCCAAGCGTACCATATAACGTTGCAAGCCAAGGATTAATGCCAACATAAAGGCAAACACCGCAAATCGCACCGCCGAGTGGAAAGCTTGCATCCGCCGTTAAATCGGGAAAATCCAATAAGCGAAACGAGATAAACACCCCTAAACTGACTAAAGCATAGATAAGTCCGATTTCGAGTGATCCTAAAAAAAATTCAAATGACATGAAGCGTATCCATTATATAAAAAGAGCCGCCTTTTAGACGGCAGAATAAACACTATTTTTCGACAACTTCGGCAGCTAATTTTAAGACATCATCAGATAATGTAATGCCTTGACGTTCAGCGGCTTTGGTATTGATGATCAGCTTAGTGACATGACCGACTTCGGGTGGAATATCACCGGGTTTCTCACCATGTAAAATTCGGATAACCATTTTTCCAGCTTGGCGGCCTAAATCATAATAACTCATACCCAGTGCGGCAATCGCGCCACGATGCGCGGAATCAGGGTCGGAGGCAACCAAAGGAATTTTGCTCTCATTGGCGACTTTAACCAAGGATTCGTAAGCAGAAATAACATTATTGTCTGTTGTGGTATAAATCAGATCCACTTTGCCTTTTAAACTTTTAGCAGCAGTTGGAATGTCGGATGTACGCTGAGCGGGCGCTGCTATTATCTTAATTTGCTCTTTTTCTAATGCAGCTTGAAGCTGTTTAAGAATGATGGTTGAATTAATCTCACCGGGATTATAAACATAACCGACTGTTTTTAAATTCGGCTTTATTTTTTTCATAATACTGATTTGGGTTTCTAATGAAAGTTCATCAGAAACACCGGTAACATTGGTTTTTGATGCGTTCCAGCTTGGTGTTAATTTAGCAGCAACCGGGTCTGTCACCGCGGTAAAAACAATCGGAATGGTTTTAGTGCTAGCGGCAAGTGCCTGCGAGCTTGGCGTTGCAATGCCAACAATCACATCTGGTTTATTTGAAATAAATTGCTTAGCAATCTGAGCCGCATTTGCACTATTGCCTTGTGCACTTTGAAATTGTAATTTTAAATTTTCGCCAGCAATGTAGCCGTTATCTTTTAATTCGTCCTCAACACCACGGCGCACATTATCTAATGCGGGGTGTTCAACAATTGCGGTGATAGCGACAAATTTAGGTTCTTGCGTTTGATTTGCAAATAACGAGCAAGCAACCGTCGATAAACCTAGCAACATAATCGCTTTTAAAACGTATTTATGCATAGTGACATTCCTGTAATGTTTTTTTTACAATTTAATAAAGAGTTGCTTACTATAAAATAAATGCCTCATATTTACTAGATATAAACAGAAATAATATGTAAATATATGAGTACAACTTGTCATCTTACAGATAATTTATTGGTAAAATAGGATCAAATAAAGTGAGTAAGATTGGACACCACGACTTTGCATGTTATTACGATATAGCGCTGCAAACAATTTGGCTCAATACCGATATAGCGAAGTATTGAACCGATAGAGAAAGACAAATGAGGGTTATTCTGGCAAATAAGGTTGCCAATCAATTGTTTGTTTTCCTTGCTGTGCAATCAAGTCATTTGCTTTGGAGAAATGTTGGCAGCCGAAGAAACCACGATGTGCAGATAATGGTGATGGGTGTACGGAGGTCAAAACATGGTGTTTTTGGCGATCGATGAATTGGCCTTTTTTCTGTGCTGGCGATCCCCATAACAAAAACACAACCCCTTCTCGATGCTGATTAATCACCTCAATCACGCGATCAGTAAAGATTTCCCAGCCTATTTTAGAGTGAGAATGAGCTTGCCCGGCTTCTACCGTTAAGACCGTATTTAATAGTAATACACCTTGGGTTGCCCAAGAGGCTAAATAACCATGAGAAGGAATTTGAAATCCATCAATATCTGAAGCAAGTTCTTTATAAATATTGACTAACGATGGTGGCGGCTTAACACCGGGTAACACAGAAAAAGACAATCCATGCGCTTGGTTCGGTCCGTGATAAGGATCTTGGCCTAAAATAACCACTTTAATTTCATCAAAGGGTGTAAAACGAAACGCATTGAACACATCATGCTGCTGAGGATAAATAACGTTACCAGCAGCTCTTCTTTCGGCAACAAATTGTAAAATTTGTTGAAAGTAGTCTTTCTGTTTTTCTTCGCCGATGACGTCATGCCAAGTTAATTGTGAGCTCATATGTTTTACTAAAACGCCTCCTCTCATTTAGACAGATTGATTCTATTATTTATATAAAAATCGTAAACACCAGATTTTCTTGCCTATCTCCATCATAACCTATCATGCCTTAAAATTGAAATTTAAGATAAAACTTATCAGATTAATAGCTTTTTTTGATTTTAATCAAATTTCGAAAGTGTTATATTACACATAAATAGTTTAAAGCAGTAACGCTTAAAGGAGATTTAAAATGATTACAGGCATCCAAATTACTAAAGCAGACAACAGTGCACTACTTAACTCTTTCTGGTTATTAGACGATACAACAAACCAAGCACGTTGCGTTGCAGCAAAATCTGTTTATAAAGAAGATCAAGTTGTTCCCGCATCAGAATTAGGCCAATTTGAATATCGTGAAGTTCCTTTAGATGTCGCGCCAACCGTTAAAGTTGAAGGCGGACAACATCTAAACGTTAACGTACTTCGTCGTGAAACATTAGAAGATGCCGTTCAGCACCCTGAAAAATATCCACAACTTACTATTCGTGTTTCTGGATATGCAGTGCGTTTTAACTCATTGACACCTGAACAACAACGCGACGTTATTTCTCGTACTTTCACAACTAAGATCTAATTAGTCAATAAAGCACTCTCCCTATCATGCCACTTTGAATAAAGGTGGCATGATATTTTACTTATTATTTTAAAATAGCGCCGTTCTGATATTTTTGCTCAAAATAGTCCTTTATTCAGTCGAATGACCATCACCTAATTGCCTATACAATCTACAAATCGCTTTATCAACTAAGCTGCAATCAATAAATAACAGGAATCATCTTTAGATGACCTGCAATTGGTTAATACCTCTCTTTATTTACACGTGCTCAGAAGCTACGAATGGGAACACACATAAAATACGATAAAATTTTGTGATTTAATGAAATGATAAAATGTAGGCATAAAAAAAGCTTGCTAAAAGCAAGCTTAAAAATTCGGTAGTTGGCTCCCCCAACAGGACTTGAACCTGTGACATACGGATTAACAGTCCGCCGTTCTACCGACTGAACTATGGAGGAACCGAAAATGTAGCGCGCATATTATCTATTTAATGCGGCCATGTCAATAGTTAAATCCATTTTTCGTCGTGGTTATCTTTTTTATCATAAAAAAGGATTTGTCTGTTTTTCATCGCCAAATGTTGACATTGGTCCATGGCCTGGCACAAAAGCAATATTATCACCAAGCGGTAATAATTTGGTTTTGATTGATGAAATTAAATCAGAATGGTTACCACGAGCAAAGTCTGTGCGCCCAATACTATTTTTGAATAATACATCACCAACCCAAGCCAATTTTTGAGCGAAGTTGATAAATACCATATGCCCTGGGGTATGGCCTGGACAATGTAAAACATCAAGCACAATTCGACCGATCTGAATTTGCTCACCGTCTTTTAGCCAATAATCGGGGCGAAACTCTTTTATATAAGGGAAACCGAACTGCAAACATTGTTCCGGTAATGAATCAAACAGAAATTGATCATCAATACCTGAACCAATAGTGTTAACTTGATAATGTTTAGCCAGTTCAACTGCTGCGCCAACATGATCAAGATGACCATGTGTTAAAAGGATTTTTTTAATCTTGACGCCTAGCTTTTCAACCGCTTTTTTGATTAATTCCGGTTCACCTCCCGGATCGATAATTGCGGCTTCGTGAGTTTCATCACACCAAACAATACTGCAATTTTGTTGAGCAGCAGTAACGGGAATAATTTGATACTGTAACATAATACAACCTCTTTATACGCGCTTTTTAGCGATTAAGTTTTGACCGTCTTGCTTTCTCAAGAGGGCAAAAATAAGACTCGATGCAACCGTCACTATTCCAAGAATAATAAAGGTTGATTGAAATGCATGAATTGTGCTGGTTTGGACTCCAATTATTCGGATTAGAACGGCACCAAAGGCAACACCAAAACTAATAGCAAGTTGTTGGTTAACGGCCATTAAGCTATTACCACTGCTGGTATTTTTACCTTCTAAATCGCCCAGTGTAATGCTATTCATTGCGGTAAATTGTAAGGCATTGACCCCGCCGATACAAAACAGCAATAGACACAAAACAGTAATTGGCGTTGAAAGGCTGAGCTGTGACATCAATATGATCAATAGCCCTGCCAGTAAGGTATTAATCACCAATACTTTACGGTATCCAAAATATTGCAAAATTCGTGCAGAAAATGATTTCATGATAAGTGATGCCACCGCCATGGGTATTAACATAACACCGGCAAAAAGGGCTGAATAGCCAAATGCCACTTGCAACAGTAATGGAATCAAAAATGGCACGCCAGAAATCCCCAGTCGACTAATTAAATTACCTAAAATTCCAATTCGAAATGTTCGGATATCAAATAATGAGAGGGGGAATAAAGCAGATTTAGCGCGCTTTGCATAATAGCGATAAACAAAAAGGAATGCAATGCTAACGATAGCTAAGCCGATGGATAAATAACTGCTTTCACCATGGCTTAAGAACTCTAAGCTCAATGTAGCACTGATAAATGTAATGATAACAAATACAAATCCGAAAAAATCAAAAGGCATGCGTTCACCTTTGATATTTGGCATGAATTTCCAGGCAATAATCATACCGACAAGACCAATCGGCAAATTGATCAAAAAAATCCAGTGCCAGCTAATCATTTCAACAAAATACCCACCTAAAACCGGTCCAATGACCGGACCAATTGATCCGGGTACGGTTGAGGTATTGAGTGCGGCAAGAAAATCACTACGCTTAAATGATTTAATTAAAACTAGCCGAGACACAGGTACCATCATCGATCCACCGATACCTTGAATCACTCGTGAAATATCTAGAAAGATTAATGTGTTAGATAAGGCACACAGTAATGAGCCAAAGGTAAAGAGAAAAACGGCAGAGACAAAAATATTTCTTGTGCCAAAGCGATCACATAAAAATCCACTGACAGGAATAAATAACGCTAAGGTCAGGGCATAACTGATGACAGCCGATTGCATGTTCAATGGCGATTCATTGAGATCTTGCGCAATAGCGGGCAATGCAGTATTTAAAATAGAGGTATCTAAAGATTGCATCAAAAAAGCCACAGCCGCAATCCAAGGCAACACCCTGAACATTAATGGGGATAATTCAACTTTGTCATTCATTGTAGTTACAACCTATGTTGATTGAGTTGGTATACAGGCGTTGTATTAATAACGTCAACAGGAAAGAGCGTGTATATTATCATTCAAATGACTTTCCCGTCGATAACGATTGACAGGAAAGTCATCGGTTGTATTGATATTTGAGATAGTATTACGGTTTTTCCACTTTAGATTTAACCGTTTTTCCTTGCCAATAACCAGCAAGCAACGAACCTGAAATATTATGCCATACGGAAAATACTGCCGCTGGCAGTGCCGATAATGCAGAAAAATAGGTTGTGCCTAACGTTGCAGCTAATGCTGAGTTTTGCATACCAACTTCTAGAGACATTGTTCGACATGTCGACTCATCAAAACCAAGCAAGCGCCCGCCCCAATATCCACTGAGTAATCCAATTCCATTATGTAAAATAACCGCGATGATAACAGTAAATCCAACTTGGCCTATTTGAGCATGACTGCCTGAAACCACAACACAGATAATTAGCAATACACATAACATTGATAATAATGGCAAAACACGCTCACACTTTTTAACAACAGGCAGTAAGAAATGATGACATATAAGACCGAGAACAATTGGCACAAGTACAATCTGAACAATATGCAAAAGCATATCCCAAACCGGCACGGTGACTGTGGTACCAATCAGTAGATAAGCCAATAGCGGTGTGACAATAACGCCAACTAAGGTTGATACCGATGAAATCGTTACTGACAAAGCAACATTCCCTTTGGCTAAATAAATCATCACATTCGATGCGGTGCCACTTGCAACGCTACCCACTAACACCATTCCAACTAATAATTCCGGCCGCATGGTAAAGAGTTTTGAGAGCAATAATGCCGTGATAGGCATAACAAGGTAATGTAATAATGTACAAACTATCACCGCTTTAGGTTTAGTCACCACCCGTTTAAAATCATCAAAACTTAATGTTACGCCCATCGTAAACATAACAAACATCAGTAAGTGAGAGGTTTGAGATTTAACGGGTACAAAGAGATCAGGAAGAAAATAGGCGATAAACGCGCAAAGTATTGCCCATAACGGAAATAACCGAGTAAGAAAGATTACCGATTGCATACAAAATTGACTAAATCGTTGAGTCATAAAAAGAACCTATTAAGTGGAGTTTAGCAATAAAACTGAATAACAATTACTGAATTATTTCATGTTTTATATCAAAGATTTATTCTATTAATTCTACTAAATAGCGTCAAGGTATTTGTTAAAATGGTATCGAGTATTTTAGAAGATGGTTCATCACGAAGTTCACTCAAGACTTGAAAGATCTGGCTTATATACTCCGGTCGATTAATTTTCCCTTGCTGACCAGATAGTGGCATATCAGGCGCATCGGTCTCTAATACCAAACTGGTCAAAGGTAACTTCGCGATGGCATTACGTGTTTTATTAGCGCGCGCATAGCTAATCACGCCCCCAACACCAATAGCGTAACCGAGTTTGACAAATTGCATCGCTTGCTCATAACTACCTGAAAAACCATGAATAACCCCTTTGCAAGGTAAATCAATTTGGCTTAGCTCGCGAAATACCACATCATGAGCACGCCTTGAATGAATCAGTACCGGTAAATCAAACTGTTTAGCCAATTTCAGCTGCGCTCTAAAAAACAGCAATTGCTGTGACCATTCAATGGTTAAATCGTATTTATCAAGGCCTATTTCGCCTATCGCAACCAATTTGTTTGGCTTGCTTTTTAACTTTTCGGTCAAGCTGTCAAGGTCAGATTCGGTGTGAGAATAGATCGGATGCAAACCAAGTGCGGCATAAATTTCGCGATGTTGATTCGCTAAATTCAATACACGATCAAAATGGACAGCCAAAACACTGGGAATAATTAATCCAGCAACCTTTGCTTGTTTGAGCAGAGACAGAGCATCACTTAACTCATCGGTAAAAGGGGGAAAATCAAAATGACAATGCGTATCGATAAACATGGATTTGCTCCGTTATTCAGCACGTTCACAATGAGACAAAATAGGGAATAAGAAATGCTGAGCTGCTTGTGTTATTTGCTCAACGTGCGTTTCGGTTAATTCAGGGTAAAGCCGAAAATAGTATTCATCACATTCGGCTGATTGATTAAATCCGCCTTGCCAAGTACTCATTAGCTGTGATAACGCTTTTTTATTCATTGCTATTTGTCCAGTTTCAAGATCATAAGCAGCAACTAACCAATTCCATGCACTTTTTAATGGCATAAGAAGTGGATGATTAATCCCTTGATAATAGCCCTTAACTAAGGCCTCTAAATAATTCAAACACATTGATGGATCAATAAATGAAAAGCGCCATTCGCTGTTTTCACGTCCATACATTCGACTTTGACTGTCGATACTATTGGGATTGAGAAGGCAATAGATTAAATGATCAATCCAAAGTGAGATACCTTCTCGAATAGATAATTTGGTCGGACGCCATGTTAAAAGGCCATCGGTTTGCACATGCGTTAACCAACCTTGAAGCTGGCAATCAGCCAAGCGTAAATTCACCTCTTGCGTTGTCATGGTTTGTCGTTCTTGCTGGATTTTATCAGCAAGCGGGGTTATCGATTGTCGCAAATCTTGATAAACAATTTCACCAAAGGCCCCGTCCGGTAACTCACCACTGAGAGCAAGCTGTTGATAAAAAGCCGATTCTTGATCTGCATGGCTATCGGTTGCAATTAAGCGCTCTAAAATGCGCTGATTTAATTTATAACGCGCTAAAGCATGTAAACTAAAATTTTCAGCATCAGGTAATTCATCATCGAGCGGGTTAACATAGTAGTGAAATCGCTTTTGTAAGAAAAAACGGATGGAGTGGTGGTAAAACCGTTTCAATTCATCAAGACTCACCGTCTCAACGGTAATCGATGAAATGGCACTCATAAAATCACTGTGCTGCCCTTGCTTTGCCGCCGCCGGTAACCATTCATCGGCATAACTTTGTGGGGGATTGATAAAATTAAGGGGATTAAAGGGCATACGAGTATGGGAAATATGCAAAAAATCCAATGATGATGACTGCGCTATTGACTGATGGTTAACGGAATAAGATTGTGTGATATATTGCCAAAGCTCATCGACAAGCACCGATGGATAACGCTCAGTATCATCTTTCATCTCTCGTCCAATATAACTAATGTAAAGTTTTTGCTGTGCAGATAAAATCGCTTCTAAAAAGAGGTAGCGATCATCATTACGACGACTTCTATCACCTCGCCTTGCGTGCTGTGCAATTAGATCAAAATCAAGTGGTAGTGATATTCGTGGGTAAACCCCGTCATTCATACCCAATAAGCAGACCACTTTAAAGGGAATGGAGCGCATCGGCATCATTGTGCAAAAATTAATCTTGCCAACTAAAAAGCGCTGTGCAAGGTGATTTTGTTCAAAACGCGATTGCATAGCATCATGCAAAATAATGATTGAAATTAATTCATTAAACTCTGTGGCAAGCCCGCCCTGAATAAGTTTTTGCCACTCTTCTTCAATAAGTAATAAGATCGATTGATTTTGCGTATTGGTGACAAAAAAGTCGGTCAGTAAATCAATACAACAACCTTGCCAATCTTGTAATGTTTTAGGTTCACTCAAAATAGCAAACCATTTACGTACAACACCTAAAAACTCTGCCAGCTGACCAATTAATACCGCATCAAGCCCTGTTGCGCCATCATACGGTAAAATATGTTGCCAGCTTCCGTTATCCTGACTCATGGTGTAACCAAGCAGTAAACGTTCTAAGCCAAATAACCAACTGTGCGAATTAGCAAGTCCAAATCGAATGCCAGATTCGACAATCCACGTACGAAGCAACATAAGCTGTGATTCATTTATCCCAAAACGTGCCGATATTGCTGGAATTTCTAATAAGTTAAAAATATCTTCGCTGGTAAAGCGACTTTGTGGAAAATTTAAAATGGCAAAAAAGCCCTGTACAATCGGATCAATATTACGTGCTTTGAGATCTGAAATTGTAAAGGGTAAATAGCGCTGCTCACTGGCATTACCAAACACAGCCTGAATGTAAGGGACATAGCGATCAATATCCGATACCATGACAATACAATCTCGAAGCTGCAAATCGGGATCGTTATCAAAAGCAGAGAGTAAATAATCATAAAGAACTTCTACCTCACGCTGTTCGCTGTGACAACGATGAAAAGTAATGGACTCATCATCCCTATCAACGTGTTTGGTTCGCAGCTCATCTGGGTAAAGCTCAAGAATATCTTGCTGAATTGCGTGTAAAAGGCAATCTGGTTCATAATCCACAAACGCTTCAATATCCCGTTTATCGTCAAATTCTTGTAATAAAAATAAGTTATCTCGCCCTAATTTACCCCATGAGGTTAATAAGGGGTTAGGCACTTTATTTTCTGAGATTGAGAGATCAGATAACTGTTTATCAACAATATCCCCCCAATACCACTTACAGGGATTACAAAACATCAAATGCACATCGATATGCCGACCAAGCGCTGACAGCAGTGAAAGGTAAATTGGAGGGAGAGAGGTGATCCCAAAAATAAAAATACGTTTAGGTAACGTAGTTAAGCGACTCACATCAACGCTTTCATCCAACAAGATATCTCGCATTTGCTGATAAATATTAGCCCGGTGGTTAGGCTGAGTATTGGCAATCAAAGCTCGCCATAATTGCGCTTGCCATACTTCGGCCACATGACCATTTAACTCGGTTACTTTTTGACCTAATTCCCAGCGCGCAATCCAATCTGGACGATAAACCAGATATTGGTCAAATAAGCCGGCAATGCGCGCAGCAAGTTGATAGAGTTTGCGTTCTTGTTTATCAACACTCAAATAGTGCTTGAGTGAACTAAATGCCGGCTCGTCAATCATTTTTGGCAACAATGAGAAAAGTCGCCAAGTCATAAACTCAGTATTAAAGTGATTATCGTTTGGTATATTGGGCAATAACTGTTGATAAAGTCGCCAGATAAATTGCGTTGGAAAAGGAAATTCAATATTCGCCAAAATTCCAAGTTCGTTCGCTAATTCAATTTGTAACCATTGTGCCATTCCTAAGCTTTGTACGATCACCACTTCTTCAGTAAAAACGGTATCTAGTGGCTCACGATCCATGAGTTCACTGACCAGTGATTTGAGTAGATCGACGTGATTTGAATGATAAATGGTAAACATGATGGTCTTGGTTAGCAAAGAGTTAACTTGATTATCGCTGATAGC
>JAVSBY010000017.1:0-10299 GCA_031960925.1 Gilliamella sp. CRA003912 | reverse complement strand
ATATTTTAATAAAACTGTATTTATTTACAGTGTTTTTATTGTTATAATCTTAACCACTTTAACTTGTTCCGTTAACGAAATCACGATGATAACTCAACTTACGATTAATAATTTTGCCATTGTCGATCAACTTTTGGTTGATTTTACTCTCGGTATGACCGCTATCACTGGCGAGACCGGAGCCGGTAAGTCAATTGCTATTGATGCACTCGGGCTTTGTTTAGGCAACCGCTCTGATGCAATGGCCATTAGACCGGGTGCAAATCGCGTGGATGTCTCCGCAAGTTTTCAGCTCGATGATACACCAGCAGCCCTTACATGGTTAACTGAAAATCAGCTTGATGATGGTCATGAATGCATTTTACGACGCGTTATTAATCAAGATGGGCGCTCAAAAGCGTTTATTAATGGACGAGCTGTGCCTATTTCCCAATTAAAAGATTTGGGACATATGTTGATTCAAATTCATGGTCAACATGAACATCAACGACTTTTACGTAGCGACCACCAACTCCTTTTGTTAAATCAATATATGAATGAACCGGCGCTACTGTCAGAAATGAGTCAAGCTTATAAAAAGTGGAAAGAGGCTTGTAAAGCCTATCAACAATATGAACAATCAAAACAAGAACGCGATGCCCATATACAATTGTTACAATACCAGCTTAAAGAACTCAATGAATTTTCTCCGAGTGAAGGAGAATATGAGCTGATTGATGAGGAATATAAACGACTTTCAAACAGCGAACAGTTGATCAATATCAGCCAGCAATCGATTATGCTATTGGATGAAGCTGACGAGTACAACGTCAATAACTTATTGAATAATGTCAAAAATAATGTGCAATCGCTCGTTGAGCTTGACCCGCGGTTGAGTGATGTGCATCAAATGCTTGAAGATGCATCAATCCAAATTAAAGAAGCCAGTTATGAATTACAAAACTATGCCAACAGTTTAGAGATCGATCCGGCTCGGGTCATGCAACTTGAGCAGCGCCTATCTAAACAAATTGGCCTTGCGCGTAAGCATCATATTGCCCCCGAAACCTTACCGGCTTTACATCAACAGTTGCTCGCTGAATTTAAACAAATTAATCATCAAGATGAACAAGGTGAACAGCTTAAAGCGAACATTGATAAGTATTACCAAATCGCGCTTCAATTTGCTGAAAAATTACATCAAAAACGTAAGATGGTAAGTCAAGCACTCGCCAAACAAATTACCAGTAGCATTCATGAGTTATCGATGCCAAACGGTATTTTTACTATTGATTTGGTTTATGATAAACATCGGTTAACCGAAAATGGCGCCGATAGTGTGACATTTTTAGTGAGCCTTAATGTGGGACAAGTTCCACAACCGTTAGCTAAAGTGGCATCTGGAGGTGAATTATCACGTATTGCGCTTGCAATCCAAGTTTTAACAGCACAGAAAATGGATACACCTGCACTGATATTTGACGAAATTGATGTGGGAATTAGTGGATCGACCGCTGCTAAAGTTGGACATTTATTAAGAAAATTAGGGGAATCCACTCAAGTGGTGACAGTCACGCACTTACCGCAAGTCGCCGGTAATGCTCATCAACACTATTTCGTTAATAAAAAAATAAGCGGTAAACAAACATCAACTGATATGCAAATCCTTGATAAAAATGGGCGATTGAACGAGCTCGCAAGGCTGTTAGGAGGTGATAAAATTACAGAAAATACCTTAGCCAATGCAAAAGAGCTACTTATCATCTAATGCAATTGTGGTAATATAAGCTTTTCGATTTTTGGGAGCTCGACCTTGAATTTATCTGGTAAACGTATTTTATTAGGTATTACTGGCGGCATTGCTGCATATAAATGCCCAGATCTGGTCCGCCACTTAAAAAAAGCCGGCGCTGATGTTCATGTGGTGATGACCGCGTCGGCAACACATTTTGTCACACCCATGACACTGCAAGCGGTGTCGGGCGCGCGTGTATCTTGCGATTTATTCGACCCGGCAGCCGAGCTATCGATGAGCCACATTGAACTGGCAAAATGGGCTGATTTGCTTCTTATTGCTCCAGCGACAACAAACATCATCGCAAAACTTGCTAATGGCATTGCCGATGATTTACTGTCAACGTTAGCATTAGCAACAAGTGCACCAATCGCAATTGCACCAGCGATGAATCAACAAATGTATAAAGCGATTGCGACCCAGCAAAATTTAGCCGTACTAACCTCGCGCAATGTCCTTATTTGGGGACCCGATAGTGGTTTCCAAGCCTGTGGTGATGTTGGTCCAGGGCGTATGCTTGAACCAATCACATTAGTTGAACATATTCAGCACCATTTTTCGGCAAGCTCTCCACTCAGCGGGCTTTTTATAACCATTACCGCGGGGCCAACCATTGAAGAAATTGATCCTATTCGCTATATCAGCAATCACAGTTCTGGAAAAATGGGGTTTGCTATCGCACAAGCCGCAGCTGAACTTGGCGCAACAGTCACGCTTATTAGTGGCCCAGTTCATTTAGCCACCCCTAGTTATGTCACACGTATAAATGTGAAAAGCGCACTGGAGATGTATCATTCAGCGATAAGTTATGCCCAAAAATCAGATATTTTTATCGCTTGCGCGGCTGTGGCTGACTTCCGTTCAGAAACAGTTGCACCACAAAAAATAAAAAAACAACACGATAGTGATGAACTCGTGATTAAACTAATTAAAAATCCCGACATTGTCGCGAGCGTAGCTGCAATGGAAACTCAGCGCCCTTTTGTTGTTGGATTTGCAGCTGAAACTAACAATGTAAAAGAGTATGCATTAAATAAATTAATGAGTAAAAAATTAGATTTAATTTGTGCAAATGACGTTTCTAATCAACAAATAGGCTTCAATGCCGATCAAAATGCCTTAACACTGTATTGGCAAGGCGGCCATCAAGAATTACCCTTGAACAGTAAACACGCATTAGCGAAACAGTTAATCTCTGCAATTTTAACCAGATACAAAGTGAGTCAGAATGAAACGAAAAATTGATATCAAAATTTTAGATAACCGCTTGGGTAATCAATTCCCACTCCCAACTTATGCAACCGAAGGATCGGCTGGTATTGATTTACGCGCCATGTTTGATAAAACAACCACCATTAATCCCGGTGAAACCATTTTAACGCCAACGGGTTTATCTATGCACATTGCCGATCCAGCACTTGCCGCATTAGTGTTACCACGCTCTGGCCTGGGGTCAAAAAATGGGATTGTTCTCGGAAATTTAGTTGGACTCATCGACTCTGACTACCAAGGGCAACTTTTTGTTCCGCTTTGGAATCGTAGCCAAACTCCATTTATTATCGAAGCCGGTGACAGAATCGCACAGCTCATTATTGTGCCTGTTGTACAAGCTGAGTTTAATATTGTCGATGAATTTACGCTCTCAGAACGCGGAGAAGGTGGCTTTGGACATTCAGGTAAAAAATAATTGTGAGCACCAAAAGCAAAAATCGTAAAGAAGAGATTTTACAAGCATTAGCAATCATGCTTGAATCTAATGAAGGAACGCAGCGCATTACTACCGCTAAATTAGCGGCAACGTTAGGTGTGTCAGAAGCTGCGCTTTACCGTCATTTTTCAAGCAAAACCAAAATGTTCGAAAGTCTCATCATTTATATTGAAGATATCTTGCTAACACGTATAAATGTAATTTTGCAAGATGAGACAAATACATTATCTCGATTACAGCTGATTTTGGCATTAATATTAGGATTTGCCGAAAAAAATCCGGGACTAACTCGAATTATGACCGGTCATGCGTTAATGTTTGAAGAAGAGCAATTACAAGATCGTATAAGCCAGTTATTTGAACGCATCGAAACTCAACTTAAACAAGTTTTGCGAGAACGAAAAATTCGTGAAGGTGAAGCCTTCACAACCGATGAGCGAATACTGTCAAGTCAGTTATTAGCATTTTGCGAAGGCATGATGGTACGTTATTGTCGTTCTGGCTTTAAATATTTACCCACAACAAACTTTGATACACGTTGGGCTTTATTAGCAAAGCAGCTAATATAATAAATATCATCCGTAATCGCGATAACTATCAAAACCAGCAACAGAGGATCACACCATGAACTCAGACCAAATTATTGAGCAAACACTCTCATTTATCGATAAATATGATGAAGTCGCCTTTTCTTATATTGCACACTTTGTCTTTGCTATACTCATTTTCATTTTAGGTCGAGTGATTGCCAAATTTTTCAGCTCTCAAATTAGGCGTATCTTGACCAACGGTAAAGTCGATCCAACGGTTGTTAAATTTGTTAGTGGCTTGTCTTATTATATAATTATGGTCATGACTTTGGTTGCAGTTTTAGGGCAACTTGGTGTACAAACTGCATCAATTGTCGCTGTTATTGGTGCTGCCGGTTTAGCGGTTGGTTTGGCACTGCAGGGGTCATTATCTAATTTTGCTGCTGGCGTTTTATTGATTCTTTTTCGCCCATTTAAAGTTGGTGAGTTAGTCACTATTAGCAATCTTCAAGGAACGATTGATTCTATTCAAATCTTTTCAACCACCATTATCACACCAACCAATGAAGTGGTTACAATCCCAAATGGACAAGTTGTTGCAACCAATATTATCAATTTTTCACGGCTTCCTGAACGCCGCTTAGATCTGACTATTGGCGTCGGTTATGATTCTGATATTCAAAAGGTGTATCAAGTATTAAATCAAGCCGTAAGACAAACCAAAAATATTCTTACCGAAAAAGCCCCAATCATACGATTAAATGTATTAGATGCCTCATCAATCAATTTTATGGTTCTTGTTTGGACATCAAATGATAATTACGGTGTTGTAAAAACAGAATTACTTGAAAATATTAAAAATCTTCTCGACCAAAATAATATTACTATTCCTTATCCAACAATGGATATTCATGTCAATTCGAAGCAATAAATTATTCTATTTATAATATAGAAAATAAAAAAGCGGGTATGTACCCGCTTTTTTTCAGCACTCAATTCGCTTTAAATTTCCTGATCCATATCAAAAGCAGGGATTTCACCGTCAAGGCAGCCAACCACTTTAGCCGGTACACCTGCAACAGTTGTATGTGCCAAAACAGGGGATAACACAACCGATCCCGCCCCAATCTTTGCCCCTCGGCCAATTTCAATGTTTCCTAAAATAGTAGCATTAGCCCCAATCATCACTCCTTGTCGAACTTTAGGATGACGATCACCATTTTGTTTACCCGTACCGCCTAATGTCACTGACTGCAAAATAGAGACATCATTCTCGATAACGGTTGTTTCACCAATCACAATACCGGTTGCATGATCAAACATTACGCCAGAACCTATTTGAGCAGCAGGATGAATATCGACACCAAATACAATGGCAATTTGACTTTGTAAGAATATGGCTAATGATTTACGGTTTTGGTTCCAAAGCCAATGGGCTACACGGTAAGCCTGTAATGATAAAAAACCTTTATAATATAACAGAGGCGTTGAGTAGTAGTTGGTTGCCGGATCGCGTAAATAAACAGCCATGATATCGACAATTGCCGACGCGATAATCTTTTCATCAGCTTTGTACGCTTGTCGGGTGATTTCTCGAATATCAATGGCTGGCATGACATCTGTCGAGAGTTTATTGGCTAAAATATACCCCAGCGCGCTGCCCAAATTATCATGATTAAGTAATGTTGCATGAAAATAACTCGCTAACATCGGTTCGCTTTCAACTAATTGGTATGCTTCTTGACGGATGGTAGACCAGAGTTTGTCTGGCGCTATAACGGTTTTAGCCATATGTACGCAATGTTCCTGTGCAACATGAGAATCATGTTTTATATTGTTTCGTAAATTACAGCAGGAAGCAAGTATTCTCTAAAATGAGTTTGATAAAGGTATCAACTTACACGAAATAACTAAAAGAGTGGAAGGCTGTTGAAAAGAGATAAGAAAGAGAGTGGCCCATCAATTTACGTATAAGTTTGATGCCACTCTTTATTCTCGGTACTTAAAACTACGCTTCAATAGCGACGCGTAGTTTTTTCATGGCGTTTTTTTCTAACTGACGAATACGCTCTGCCGAGACATTATATTTGTCAGCCAAAACTTGTAATGTTGATTTACTATCATCGGCATCTAACCAACGCGCTTTGATAATATCTTGACTACGTTCATCGAGTTGCAATAAAGCGTCATGTAACTTATCTGTTGCATTATTTTCCCAGTTATCATCCTCAATTGATTTAGAAAAATCAGAGCCAACATCTTCTAAATAAAGTGCAGGCGCAACAATTGAGTTATCATCGTCATCATTATCAACATCAAATGACATATCTTGCGCTGACATGCGTGATTCCATTTCAAGGACATCACGTCGGCTGACGCCAAGCTCATCAGCAACCATATCAACTTCAGAACTATTGAACCAACCTAAACGTTGTTTATTTTTTCTTAGATTAAAAAATAATTTTCGTTGTGCTTTCGTGGTTGCTACTTTTACGATACGCCAGTTTTTTAGTACATATTCGTGGATTTCAGCTTTAATCCAATGCACAGCAAAAGAGACCAATCTCACACCCATTTCGGGATTAAAACGGCGAACCGCTTTCATTAGCCCAATGTTACCTTCTTGAATTAAATCGGCTTGAGGCAAGCCATATCCAGAATAACCTCGAGCAACATGCGCAACAAAACGTAAATGAGATAAGATAAGCTGTTTTGCCGCATCAACATCATTATGATAATACAGTTTTTCGCCCAATGATTTCTCTTCTTCAGCAGTTAACATTGGATAGGTATTAACCATCCTTATATAGGATTCAATATTTCCTTGTGGGATTAAAGCAACTGCTTTCATGTCTAATTCAGTACTCATCAATCTCCCCTCTCTATCTAACTCGTTTATTGCTGCAACGATACGCTGCAACAATTAAAATCTATTTAACCTAATCTATAAGGTTAGACACCTAAAAAGGTGATTTAGTTCACACTTTAATTTTAAATCAACCAAACAATTTGATTTGGCTAAATTATGCGATGTGCAATATCTTTAAATATTTTTTAGTTGCAATTATAGCAGAAAACCAACCCGTTATCATTGAGACGAGGATAATTAATAAACTCTCATCCCACAATAAGCCTTTTATGGTAAATATTGTTCCAAAAATAGCCGATACATTCAATATAATTGAATCTATCTGAAAAATAAGTATTCTCGATAAAATTAGAGCCAAAATCGAACTGATAAAACCGATGAAAATGCCATTATATAAAAAAGGCCGTAAAATAAAACCTTCGGTTGCGCCAATAAGTTGCATCACAATAATGGTTTGTCTACGTGCAGAAATAGTCAATCGAATGCTATTACCAATAACAAGTGATACCGCAACTATCATAAAAATTGATATTGTCCAAACAATCGCTTTTACCATGTCAGTTAACGCAATTAAACGCACAAACCAACTATCATCTAGCCGCACATCATCAATACCATCTAAATCAAGTAACGCAGCTTGCATTGCATGTAATGTCGCACTCTTTTTAGCCTCTTCTTTCGGAGAGATAATTGCAACCGCAGGTAAGGGATTATCATCAAGTAGATCTAGCGCGCCGCTAAAACCTGACCATGCTCTAAACTCTTTGCGAGCATCGTCTGGATTCATGTAATCAACTTTTTCAACTTCAGGCAAAGCCTTTAACTTATCTAATAAATCAGCGGTCTCTTGCGATGATAATGTTTTACTGATATAGGCCGTTAAATTAGGGGTTGGATTCCATTGATGTGCGGCTTCATTGGCATTTTTCCATAACAAGTAACCAATCGTCGGTAATGTTATCGAAATTGCTATCACAATGATTGTCAGTAAAGAGGCAAATATATGCTGGCGGAAGTCGTTAAAAACGTTGCGCCATGCGTACACTATTTGTTGCCGCCATCGATAAAAGAAACTATTTTCATCGCTACCTTTTTGTTGGTTTGGTACTGAGCTAGGTTTAAGCATCGACCTCTCCTTCTAAGCGACCTTGATTGAGATTGAGTATGCGATGATGTTTTCGTCGAATCAAACCCAGATTATGCGTTGCCATTAAAACGGTGACGCCGGCTTGGTTAAACTCTTCAAACAGTGTCAAAATATCTTTAGATAATTTATCATCTAAGTTACCAGTCGGTTCATCAGCCAAGAATATAGTTGGTCTATTAACTATTGCCCGAGCAATGCCAACGCGCTGCTGTTCACCACCCGATAATTGAATTGGATAAAATTTCATCTTATCAATTAATCCAACTTTATCTAAGGACGCAGAAACGCGGCGACGTATTTCTTCGGGGGATTTACCAAGAATAATCAGTGGCATTGCCACATTATCATAAACAGTATGATCCATAAGTAACTGGTGGTTTTGAAAAATCATACCAATATTTCGGCGTAAAAATGGCATATCTTGTTTTCGTAAACTCGATACATCAATACCATTAAGTAACACTTTTCCATCATTAGCTCGTTCTAAACCACAGATAAGGCGCATTAAGGTACTTTTCCCCGCACCGGAATGACCCGTTAAAAATGCCATTTCGCCTGGTTGCAAAGAAAAGCTAATATTTTGTAATGCAGGCTTACCGCCGGAATAGACTTTGCTGACATGTTGGAATTGAATCATGATATTACTCTATTCTTCGTTTTCATCGAAAAGTGCATGAATAAAATCGTCTGCGACAAATGGTCTTAAGTCTTCGATTTTTTCACCAACACCTATATAGCGAATTGGAACATTAAATTGATCTGCGATTGAAAAAATAATGCCGCCTTTCGCCGTACCATCGAGTTTAGTTAATGTAATGCCTGTTACACCAACCGCTTCATTAAACAATTTCATTTGGCTAATTGCATTTTGCCCAGTACTTGCATCAATGGTTAGCATAATTTCATGTGGGGCACTTTCATCTTGTTTTTTTATCACTCGCACGATTTTTTTCAATTCATCCATTAAATGAGATTTATTTTGTAATCGGCCAGCAGTGTCAGCAATTAAAATATCGACTTTTTTTGCTTTAGCTGCTTGTATTGCGTCAAAAATAACCGACGCTGAATCGGCATTTGTGTGCTGAGCGACCACCGGTATGTTGTTTCTCTCCCCCCAAACCTGTAGCTGTTCAACCGCCGCGGCTCGGAATGTATCTCCTGCAGCTAACATAACGGATTTACCTTGTTGCTGAAACTGGCGAGCAAGTTTACCAATGGTTGTTGTTTTCCCAACGCCATTTACACCAACCATCAAGATGACAAACGGGCTATGATTGTCGATATTTAACGGTTTATCAACAACGGTCAGAATTGAATTCATGGTTTGTTTTAACAATTCATGCAGTGCATCGGCGTCTTTTAACTGCTTTCGAGAGGCTTGCTGAGTGAGATCTTGAATAATTTTTTGGGTCGTATCCAATCCAACATCCGCAATTAATAGCTGTTCTTCCAGCTCTTCGAACAGTTCAGCATCAATCTTCTTCCCTTTAAATAAGCTAAGAAAGCCTGAACCAATATTTTGCTTTGTTTTAAATAAGCTCTTCTTTAGACGTGAAAAAAAGCCGTCTTTTTTTTGTTCTGTCATAAATAACGTCTATCCCAATAACGATTAATATAACCATATTATATTTTTAATAGGTATAAAGTCTAATTTTATTAGATGTATATTCAAAATAACAAGTGATTGTATCTAATAATTATCTCAATACGTCACTCGTTTTCACCTCTTTCCATTTGCCTAAAGCTAGATCATGAGTAAAGAGATTGTATTGACCAATTTGTACACGAACTAATCGTAAACATGGATAGCCAACTGCGGCACACATCCGTCTAACTTGACGATTTTTTCCTTCAGTAATAGTAATACTGACCCACGAAGTTGGGATCGATTTGCGTTCGCGTATTGGAGGAACTCGCTCCCATAATAAATCAGCTTGTTCAACGATGCTGACAATAGCGGGAGCGGTTCGAAATTCTTTTAAATCAACGCCAATCCTCAATTGATTGATTGCTGAGTCGGTAATAATACCTTCTACTTGGGCCCAATACACTTTAGGTAATTTATACTTTGGTGATGCAATTTTAGATTGTAATTTACCGTTATTGGTCAGTAAAAGCAAACCTTCACTATCAGAATCTAATCGACCAGCAGGATAGTAATCAGGAAGTTGGATATAATCTTTTAACGATTGATACTTTTCGTGTGAAGAAAACTGGGAAATAACATTAAAAGGTTTATTAAAAATAATAAGAGGACGCATACAATTCCAA
>JAVSBY010000016.1:84082-88275 GCA_031960925.1 Gilliamella sp. CRA003912 | reverse complement strand
ACAATATGACCTTGTTTATCGCGAGTAATGTTGAATTGAATATTCTCTTTCCATAACTGGTTTGTTGTAACCGATTGAAAGTGCTCAACCTTAACTTGTGTTCCAAACGAATCGTTAATCACATTTTTCCAGTTATCTCTAATTGAATAATTATTATTAAAGGAAACGGTTGGTTTTAAAAACGAATATGGATTTGATCGTAAAATATAGTTGTATCGCGCGCTATTGATCGCAATATTATTATCAATCGTATATGAACCGGTATTAAAATTATCCGTAAAGCCATCCATATTGTTGTTTAAGGCAATCGAATTGATGATTTTATGATTGACCGGTTGCCCTTCGGCGCCTAATTTAAATCCATTGCCAATACTGCCTTTAGCAATGTTTGGTTTCGAAAACGGAAAACCATTGGCATAAGTGACACAACTGTCGATCAGTACCGGTTCATTTGGACCATCTTCAATTTTGTTATACAAATCAAATCCATCATCGGTATTATTATGTGAAATGCACCCTCGAAATACATTGCCTTTACCCACGCCAAGCTTAGCTGCAAACCCATCGGCATTTTTACCGGATTTATCCATGTTATTGTAAGAATCTGAGTTGAGAATTAAATTGTATGAAGGCCAAAATAATCGATTGTTACTTTTTGCTGAAATCGCAAGGCCAGTATCACTGTTGTTGCGCGTAATGACTTGATCAATCACATTATGACTGCCGGAAATACGTAAATAAGCCGGTTTATTGTCTTTGCCATCGACATTGCCATCAAAAACCACCTGTTTTAAAGACCAGTAATGACTATCTAAGTTAAATGTATTATTCACAAAAATCGCTTTATGTTTATTGACAGCCTCAATAGTTTTTAATTGATTGGGCAAGCCACTTTGCGCAATCGCAATGGTAATACCATCATACATACCATCGATTAAATGAATAATCCCATTAGGTTGAACGCTTTTTACCGCCGTATCTAAATCAACCGGTGATTGCATGGTGCCTTTATTGGTCTTTTTACCCGTTGGAGAGACCACAATATCAGACAGGTTTTCAATCGAGGATTTCTCTAAATGTATAGTGAACGTTTGCTGATTGCGCTTAGTTTGATCTTTAAAATCAACGGTAAATGTGTTCGCGCCTTGTTTTAACTCAACCGGTAGTTGCATTAACTCCCCGGCTAAAGCCGTTAATGTCTGGTTGGTTTCTTTAACGAATACCGTTCCCGACACGTTAGGCAAAAACTGTAATATGTAGTGATTATTATACGCCTGTTGAGGCGAAGATAAGGTCAACGTTGGTTTAACATCAATTGTCACTTTGGGTTTAACTGGCAAGTTGGCATAATTCACCGGTACATTATCAAGTATTAACGCTGAATGTTTAAACTCAACTTTGGCATTTCTTGATGCAAAAAAACCAACATAAATAAAGTCGTTATCTTGTTGATTCATCAACCCCGCATAATCATTCATCGACCACGTTTTAGTCTCGCCATTGGCATTATCTTTCATGGTTAACGTAAATTTTTCAGGCGTTCTGATGATTGAAAGATGAATATCTTTCGTACTGAGGTAATCAATATTTTGCGCATAAGGGGTTTTATTAATTGAGATCCCCTCGTTGCCCCAAGCGGCCTCAACGCCTTCGCGCACTAAACCGGTTATAGAAACTAAATGGTCATTCTTTTTATTTTGAGTAATAAATGCATTCATAATCACATTTGATGCATTAGGAAATTCCTCATAGCCTTCCGGCTGCGGTTCACTTCTTGCAACGCCAATCGTATCTCGCACAAATAATCCTGCCGCCTCTTGAGCCGCTGGGGTTTTTCCATCCACTTCAGGTCCAAGCTGTTCGAGTGTGACATCACTTTCTAAGGTAAAGGTTTGAGTAACGGGCAGCTTTGTATAAAAAACAACCATACCATCGTGAGAGTTAGCGATTTTACCGCCGCGACTTTCCAAATAAAAATCAGATGGCAACGGGTAAGGTTGATTCGGCACTAAGTAGCTATTTTGCCCAGCAATCCAAACATTATTCATTCCCACTTTTTCCGGCTTAATTAAAGACGCAAAATTTAAGTCGGTTGATTGGCCAAATGCTATCGCTTTCCACTCCGCTGCTAAGGTCTGCCCTGAATGGAAAATCGATAAACACAGTAACGCACTAAATAGTTTTTTCATCTTCGTTCCTAAAATTAGCGTTTAATTTGCTGGGTCGGTAATGAATCTGCGACATTAAAATCGAGTTCATTAATCGCACTCCAATTATTTTTATCTGTACCAAAGGTATTGATTCGGACGAACTTGGCGTTAATTGGCGTTGAAAACACAAATTTTTCAGCCTGTTTATTATCAAGTGGCGAGGTTTGAAAGCGTTCTGGAATATCTGTCCACGTTTGACCATCAAGTGAGTAAGCAATCGAAAAGGAAAGTAATCGCTCTTTTGATTTAAAGGCATTAATCACCAAATTACTGATTTTTTCTTGTTGAGTGAATTCAACCAATACCCAATTATTTTTACCCGATGCCGCCCACCTTGTTGCCGGATTATGATCGATCAGATGCGACGGCGCATGATCACTTTTTTTATCATAATCAGATGCACTAATGGCTTTAATCTCTAATCCATAGGCCTGCATGGACAGTCCAAACAGTGCAGAAATAAGGACGATTTTAGTTAGTTTCATGTTGTATTCCTCTCATTATTAATCAATTATCTTGCTAAAATAAATGGGGTTATATTAATCTGCCGCAGCGCTATTTATCATTATTCCAATCTCGTTTAACTTGGGATCGTGTTTAATCGCATTCGAAACTATCTTTGCGATTTCAAGCGCACCTTTTTCCTGAAAATGGGTAATATCGGGATGATCCATCACTCCTGATGATTGATTTTTATAGTAAGGATAACGCGCATCGTTAGGATCGACAGCTAACCAATATAATCGCCAATCGTCTTTATGTTGATTGGCAAAATCGATACTTAATCCGTCGAGATCAATCAGGAAAATATGGTTCGCTTTGGCCGTTTGTTTTACGGTATCAGAATAATTCCCGGCATAAGCAATGCCGTCTTTCTTGGTTGTGTAATGGGTACGCGTAACCGGGCTATTAGGTGGGTTTTGATAGGCAATTTTATTATTTGCATCACGAAATCGCGAAACCGGTGTCATTAAAATTGGTGTCATTTGCTTTTGTTTAGCAAAATGAATATACCGTTCAAGTGATGTTTGAAATGAGCGATCCGGTTGACCTTCGGGATACTGTTTATGTTGCTGAGCATCATTAGGATAGGTACATAAATGGCTAACATCAGCATGCCCCCGTTTTGGATTGCTGCTGTCGCATTTTTCATCATTATGGCCAAACGCTACCATCATCACGTCCCCTTTTTGCATAAAAGGCACCATCAAATCAAACCATCCTTCGTTATAAAAACTGCGGCTTGATCGTCCCGATTGAGCGCCATTAATGACAACAACATTTGCCGGATCGTCAATAAAACGATCAAATACCTGTCCCCATCCCATTCGAGGGTAAACGTTGACATCGTAATTAGATGCCGTTGAATCGCTTAAAATAAAGATCCGTTTTTTGGCATTAAGCAGTTCGTTCTTCTGCTTTAATGCCCGCTCATAATCAAAAGGCGACTGTTCGCTGATCGGTTTAAAGCGCATATCAAGCAATACCGTCCGGCTAAGTTGACCACGGTTTGAATCATAACCACGATTAGAAATCATCACATCAAATAACTTATTCACGTCAGAATTAACGCTGTGAATTGGGTCAAATGCCGTTGGGGTCATTCCCACTTGGCCGAGTGCAACATCAAATAGTGCGTGAAATTTGTGGTAAGCTTTGGCGACTATTGCATCAGGCACCGGCTTAGAAAGCCCTTTTTCGATAAATTGTGCAGGCCCGATATCACCTAATTGTGCCGCAATTTCACTCATCACTAAATCGCTAAATGGAGTCAGATTAACCGTGTTTATCTGATTGCGTTGTAAGGTATTTGAAAATGAAGCAACACAAAGGCCGGAACAAACTTGCTTTGCATAATCCACAATCGGCTGTACTGAATTATTATCTGAAAAGACGAGTAGCGGAGGAATAAGACCCGATACATCAACGTGATAAAATCCTTCGTCATTGGTCGTTGTACTTAATGTCTGCTGGGCTGCATCA